>NZ_JBXASD010000007.1:0-478239 GCF_058808955.1 Undibacterium sp. GW821-FHT11B02
CTGTTCATCATTTGTTTTTCCAAAGTTACGTTTATTTTACGTCACCTTTGGGGAACTAAATTTCAGGGGAAGCTCAAAGCGCACTTGCAACAAGAGGTCGTGTGGACTACTACCGCCGTTGAATTTTCGGGCAATCCGTCATTCCCAATCACGGACTCACTATCGCCACACTTGATGGCGTCGTCAAAGGCCGCGCCTGCAATGGGCGGGCGTTGGAAACGCCGTTCAATGACGTAAGGCTGTTGGCGATGGAGTTCCAGTCAGCAGAATGAATTCGCACGGGTTCCCGTAGCACGAAAAAGAATACCGGTGTATCGCAGGTTGGGGTGGTCAGTGATCCGTAATATTGAAATTGTGATTGTGTGGTGAATGGCACAATCAGGCTGCCCAGTTGGAAGGGTTTGATCGGCAGGGCGGATTTGCCTGCCATGCTTTCTGCCACTGGTTGCAGCACCGAATAGGGACCACCAGTTTCTGGCCCTATGGCAAATTGCACTGCAAATACGGCTTTTGCCGTCCAATTGCTGATGGCACCACTTCCAACGCCGCTGGCTTTGACATGCATTTCCAGCATGGATATGGGTTGCCTGACGATGGCGTGTTCGGCAGGGACATGGAAATGGAATTCTTCCAGTGTGAACGTCATTGTCCCTGCGCCTCCCCAGTTGGATGAAACGATGGTCAGCGGTCTGCCACCTGGAGGGCTGACTGCAAAGGCGTAGTTGTTATGGTCATCCTTGCGTACCAGCTTCACGGCATAGTTGGGGTCGCTCAAATTGGTGGGGACGGTCCAGCCGCTTCTGCTATTGGCCGTTGTCGGGTCCAGCACAATTGGCGACTGGTTCGGTTCGCTTTCTGCGCATTTGAGGCATTTGTAGACCGCCACCCAGTTGTTGAATGTCCCAGTTAGCTCAGGGTATTTCCAGTCATGACATTGTTTCTGATAATTTTCTTCGGCAGCACTGCTGGGCATGGACATTCTTTTTTGCATATCCATATTAGCCGCAGACATCGGCATCATCATCGATTGTTTAGGCGGTTCTGGCTTGTCGGTGGCGCAACCTCCTAAGCTCAACAACAAGCTCAGCGTCAGTGCCAAATGCCAGGGATATGCCCGCTGCCGCTTATTCGTGAACATGAGTTACCTCTTTCTTCAATGGGCGTTGAGTCAGGTGCAAACCGAAAAGGCGCGGCAGCTTTGCTGTCGCAAGTGCAGCCTCAGATAAGCAAGCAGGGTGATTGGTTAGTTTGCAATTAAATATGCTATTTATGCAATATAGGTTATTGCTTTGAATATTGCAAAAAAATTATTATTTTGATGATGTTTCGCACCAGGCAGAATTGAATAATTGCCTTCTGCTTGCTGTGAACAGAAATGTCTGTGACGCTGATGCATTTGCAGATAGTGCATTTGGCGGCATGACGCATTGCACAAATTTGTATACATATTCTACATAAATTGCTTGACGGATATGTATAAAGTGATATCTACTTCCGTGGTCTTTCCGTTAGCAAATCAGCGGCGAAGATGTCTGGCCAACTGGCGACAGACGCTGGGTGTTGATGTGCACGTTTGAGTGCTGACACCATTTGCTTGTCGCCAGCGTATTGATAGTCGCGCGCCTCAATTCCCTCCATGTATTTCTACCCAGGATATGGGGTCATTTCTAACGTCGTTAAAAGGAGTTTGAAATTGAATAAGCTATTAGTTGCCTTGTTGTTGGTTTCCCAGTCTTTATGCGTCATGGCGAGCGAACAGAGTAGTTGTCAGGCTGCCGCCGGCACCTTGCTCACGGGTGTCGTTGTGAGTGCGCCGAAATTTGCTGCAGCAACACAAACCTTGAAAGGGGTAGGGCTGTCGCATACCCATGTCCAGGTCCGTGTAGACCAGGACGGTCAAACCTATGATCTAGCGATGGATAATGTGTATGCTGTCGATTACGTCAAAAATGCCAAATCCATTCCTAAATCTTTGGCGGCCATTAAAGTCAACGACAAGCTGGAAATGTGTGGTGAACCCTACACCAGTGGGGTAGGCATACACTGGGTGCATTCTAATTGCGGTGCTGTACCTAAAACCACAGCACCTGATGGCTGGGTCAAAACAATTTCTGCCAGTGGTGCTTTGGGTAGTAATCTGGAGCGCAGCCAGACTTACTGCTATCTCTGGAATTAAACGGTTTTTGTTGGGGTTGGGCTGGCAGCTAGTCAGCCCAATTTTTTAGCTCAATTTTGCAGCTTATTTTTTGCAAGCGCTTTGCGCAATTTGCGTCCCTGCCTGTAGCGCATAGCCAAAATCTGTTTCAGTCATTTGTTCACCAAAACGTTTCTTCAATTGTTCAGCACTTAGTGGATGCCCACGTGCTGCGGCCTCGGCCACGCTGTAAGTCATGGACATTTTCATGTCATGTGCTAGCACTTCGCTTGCATCATATGCGGTAGCCAGCAGGCCCATCGCAAAGGGCTCACATTGCCCTGCTGCGTCTTTTAAATAATTGACGGCATCTTCTTTCCATTTTTTGACCACGGGGTCATCCCGGTTTTCTGCCAAGTCTATGGTTTTGCCGTAGGGGCCTTCCATATAGAAATCAATCTTTGCATCCGCATTGCCAGCATTGGCAGCCAGTGTCAAAAACTGCATGCGTTCTTGCAATTGTGTTGGGGTGATATTTGCGCAGAGTTTTTTCAGTGCTTCACGTTCGCGTAAGAATTGCTCATGCTCCGCAGGGTGTTGATATTCGGGGGCGGGTTCGTCATTGTTCGCACAGACGGATTCAGCCTGATATACCTTGTAGGCTGCGTTGGCATCACCCGTGCGTGCTGCACTTATCCATTGTGCTATGTATTCCTGGGCGTTCTTCCCTCCAAAATCAATCACTCTGCCATTTCGTCCCATGACAACCGTGGCTTGCTCTTGTGCATCCTGACTTTGTACGCGCGGTAATGGTCTGGCAGTGCCGTTAGCAAACGGGGCATTCCCCCAGTTCGCTGATCGATTAGAAATGACTTTGTCTGTGGCCTCTGCGGGCTTCGTTGAGCTATCCGTTTCACTCAGGCTTTGCCAGGTGAAATAGGCAGCAGCTACCAGCATAAGGCAGGCGGTAGCAATGCTGGCAGTGCGGACAATGGTGGTCACAGGATTAGGGCGAGGATAAAAAATCTAGTGTAGCAAAGATATGGATATTTCCACCAATGACCTGACAGATGTTTCGCTGCCCTGGTGTCAAAGAGTGGAATCTAACTTTGACCTGTATGCTTTCAATTTTTAAACGCTGGAATTGGCGTAAGCTCGATTATCTTCTGTTTTTGTAATTCTGCTTGTTTGCTGGATTTTGCTTGGAAACCACCGTGCCCGTATTTGCATAAACGGTGTTTCCACTAATCTGTACAGCAACCAGCCACCAAATATTCCGGCTGCAGTCACCAGAATGATAGTCAGTGGCGCATTCGCGTCGATTTGCCGTTTGGCCAATTCCGCACCAATCAGCATGAACACGGGTTTGTGTACCAGGTAAACGGCATACGACCATAGCGCCAGTTGACCTGCACCTGGCACGCGCAGGCGGTACAGGTAGCTGTTGGGGCTAAGTGCGGCCAGGGTAAGTATGGCGAAGCTGATGGCCAGTAGCGAAAAGCCCAAAGAGTTGACGATCATCAGCTTGCTATAGTCGTCGCTGTTGATGCAATACAAGACGCCGCAGGTGGCAAGCAGGCCGGTGACCAGCAGCGCCTGGCCGTGACGCATCAGTCTGTCGTATAAGCCTGTATGAAAATTCTTGAGCATGGCGATGGCGACACCGGGCAGCAATTCATCAAAGCGCCCAAAGGTGGAATAATAAACTTGCGCATCAAACGCAGGATGACCATGTAAGAATGCCATACCGCGAAACAGCATGCCACCACCAATTGCCGCGATGAGTAGGCCCCAGGCTAGCCAGAGTGGGCTTTTGAATCTGAACAGGATCAGACTGATGACCGGCAGTATCAGGTAAAACTGTTCTTCTATGCACAAAGACCACGAATGGGAGAAGGTCTGCCCATATTCCAGCCCTATATTTTGTGTGAATGTGAGAAATTGCCATAGCGGCGAGGTACTGCGCCCAGACAGTGCTACCGGAAAAATAAAATAGGCGGCCAGCACCACATAGTAATTGGGCAGGGTGCGTAACAGGCGTCGGGCAAAAAAGTTCTGTAACGACAGTGGCTCGCCATTTGCCATGGTAGCCATGATCTGGTTGCCTATCAGGTAGCCACTCAGCACAAAAAACAAATCCACCCCAGCCCAGCCTATATCGCCGACGAAGCCAAATGTCTGATGTTTGCTGACAAAGCCGCAGTAGTGAGACATCAATACCAGCAGTATGGCCATTGCACGCAGGGTGTCCAGGCCGTTTAATCTTTTAGGGTGCATCTAGCTGTCGTCGGTATGTGGTTAAAGCGCAGACTTGGTGGTCAGGATTTTAATGGGCATATGCTTTGCGAGCTACTGTCCCAGACGCTCTCAATTGGGAACTTTCTGTGCTTCAGCAAGACGGCGGGGGACATCAACCCTGCTGCTGCAAGTTAACAGCATCGTCCGCCGTTTCACCCCCTGAAATGAAAATGCCGCTCGATCTTAACTGAACGGCATTACGCTTATGAATTACACTTTTAAAGGTTCATTTGTAAATTTCAATTTTTCTTTCCCCAAGTCATTCCGTTATTCACAAAATCTTCGGCTGATATAAAATACATACCTTGATTATCACCCTGGGTTATAGTAAGAGCGCCCCCTTCAAATTGAGAGCCACTATTGCTGAATGCGGCCAAATGAAAAGTCCCATCAGTACGCAATTGATCAACACCAACCATGTATAAATCATTTACCGGATCATATGCCGTAACCGTGTTTACACCGTTGTCGTCTGTTGTGAAACTAGCAAATCCGACATTGCTATCCATTGCCCCAGTGTCAGAGTTGTCAACAGAGTCAAACTCGCCACCACTAACCAAAGACAATTCGCTGCTAGAAATTTCACGCATTTATAAATATTCCTTAAAAGAAAAGTGAGTTTGCAAAAAGACTACCATTCGCTGCTTAAATAGCTTAAGGATATAAACTAAAAAATACCTGATTACATCGATTAGGCCTTAGATCATTTTAAACAGTTTTTTTTAATTTGCAAATATGCATTATTATTTTTTCCACATTTCACAATTAATTTTGATTGCGCGCCGAAATTACTGGAGGGCCAATTTTTTGTTTGAAATGAAGTGATTGGTCAACAATCAGTTTTTAAGAGTAAAACTAATATTTTTGAAAAAACCTTCAGGAAAAGCACTGCAAGCGATCATTTGCATTTTAGTTTTCTTGGTGTAAATGTGTATTTTTGAGACAGTACACATATGCTCAATACTTTATTAATGGCATTGATAACGAAGGCGGAAATTATACTTACGTTGAGCCGAAATGTATGGCCGTCGGAAACGGTATTGATTGCAGTCGTGTCGCCTGTTGATTCTTTTGCTGCCGGTTGTGAGAAGATATTCGATAAAATTCTTTCTGGTGAGTTGAGTTATATGCACTCCCAGTCATTTTCCTCTTTCTCAACGACATGCTAAAAAAACTCTTCCCCTTCATCAATAATGCAACGACGCGCTGGTATGCGGCGCTGACCTTGCTATTGGTGCTGGCGATGGCGGTGGAGCTGTTTGGCTTGCATGGGCTGGCCACGACAGAGTCGCGGCTGGGGGATGTGTATCTGCGGCACCACGCGCCAAGCTATAAGGCAGATCCCGATATTGTGGTGGTGGATATCGATGATGCCAGCATGCTGGGCATGCAAAAAATTGCTGGCCTGTGGGCCTGGAAGCGTGAGACACACGGATTTTTGCTGGAATCACTGGCGACGCTGGAGCCGCGTGCCGTCGTGTTTGATTTGAATTTTCATGAGCGCGATCAGGAAAAGCCTTTGAGTGATGCTTTTCTGTCGCAGCAAATCCAGCAATTACCGCATACCTATATTGAAGTTTTGCAGCTCAAACCTTCGGCATTTGTTAGGGATGTCGCCTTGCAGGATGTGCGTGATGTCTTTGCGATTACCCAGCCCGGCGGCAAGGACGCGCGGGCAACACTGCAATTACCTTATGCGATTGATCGCAAAGCCTGGCGGCTGGGTTTGGTCAACAGCATAGACGATGCCGATGGTGTGGTGCGTCGCTATCACTTATATATGGATGTGAATGGCTGGAAGATACCGTCCCTGCCGGCCAGAGTGGTTGGTGATCTGAATGGTCACCTGCCAGCCGGTAAAGACTTTCAATTGCTGTGGCCAGAAAAAGGTCATCAACGCTATGCCTATGCCGACCTGTTCAAGAAGTTGACTGAAGAAATGCCGGACTTGTCGCCTGCCGCTTTGGCAGAGTTGAAGCAGCGCTTCCAGAATAAAATTGTCGTCATCGGTTCGTCGGCAGCGGGGGCCTTTGATCACCATCTGACACCGTTGGACGCCGGGTATCCGGGGGTGGATATCCTGGCGGTGGCGATCGATAATTTGAAAAATGGTCGCACCATCCGTGATGTGACAGCTATCTGGCCATTCACCATTGGCGTATGCATGATAGTTGGTTTGGTCTTCGCCTTTCGCCGTCGTGTCAACCCAGTGCTGACAGGTAGCCTGTTGCTGGTGGCCACGGTGCTGGCGCTGTTGGTGGCCGACAATATGATCACCCATCACCTGATGTTGCCCATGGCCACGCCTCTGGTGTTTGCCTGGGCCTGGTTTTTGTCAGCTGCCATTGCCGGTTTTTTGCGTGAACGCCGCACACGTGACAGGATGGTATCGCTGTTTGGCCGCTTCCTTAACCCTGAGGTGGTACGAAAAATTGTTGACCACGGTGAAACGGTAGAAAGCTTATCCGGGCAAACGCGGCAGATATCGGTCCTGTTTTCTGATATACGCGGCTTTACCAGCTTGTCTGAAAGCAAGTCCCCGGATGAAGTGGTGAAACTGCTCAACCGTTATTTTGAGCATCAGGTCGAGGTAGTCTGGCGACATGGCGGCACGCTGGACAAGTTTATCGGTGATTGCATCATGGCTTTTTGGGGGGCACCGCTAGATGATGCCGAACACGCCAGGCATGCAGTTGCCGCAGCCATGGAAATGCAGGCCAACCTGCTGGCTTTCCGGCAGGAATTGTTGGCAGACGGGTCTGACCTGGTTGACTTCGACGTGGGCATTGGTGTACACACGGGGTCTGCTGTGGTAGGCTTTATTGGTGCCAAACGCAAGCTGGATTACACTGCAATTGGCGATACCGTTAATCTTGCCAGCCGGGTAGAGGGGCTGACCAAGGGTGTTGCTCGGGTGCTGGTTACCAGGGAGACAGCGCAGGCCTGCGCCCAGTCAAAGTCCCATTTTGATTTCGATTTTGAGTTGCGCGGGGCTTTTGCCGTCAAAGGTCGGGTCGCGGAAGTTGAATTGTATGAACCTATAAGGAAAAGTGCATGAAAATCCCGATTTTAATCATCAGCGTGCTGCTGGCTGGCAGCGCCGGTGCCGAAAGTGCTTACACCCAGCGCAGCACAGATTTGCGTGACAAGGCGCAGTTTGACTCTGCCACCGTGACCACGCTGCCTAACCAGACCAAGCTTGATGTATTGCAGCGATCTGGTGGCTGGGCACAGGTGAAAACCGCCAACGGTCAATCTGGTTGGGTGAAGCTGCTGGATCTGCGTATGGAAACCACGGCTGGCACTAGCAGCGCGGTACCATCGAGTGGTGGCAGTCTGCTGGGGGCGTTGGCTACCTCTGGCCGCACGTCCAATACTGGCACTGTGGGTACAGGTGTCAAGGGGCTGGACAAAGAAGACTTGAAACGCGCATCGCCGAATTATGCTGAGCTTCAGAAAATGCAAAAATTTGCGGTTGATAAAAACAGCGCCCAGGCGTTCGCACAGCGTTCAAAACTGGTGGCAAGCAATGTTGATTATTCGGGCCAGGATGCGGCTGGTAAGCGGGAGGGCAATTAAGATGCGCAAACTACAAAAAATCGCGGTTGCCTGTCTGACCCTTGCACTGTCCGGTTCGGCGGCGGCGCAGTTGGATTTTTTTAATAAAGCACTTGATGCTGTTAAAAATAAAACTGGTCCCGCTGGTGCCCTGCTTGATAAGGCTAAACCTGTTATCGATAGTATGGGGATAGACGAACCAAAAGAAATAGAAATAGGTAATGAGTTTGCTGCCGTTTTGCTTGGAGCCAAGCCTCTGCTGAATGATCCGCCGTTGCAGCGCTATGTGAACACCTTGGGGAGATGGTTGGCATCGCAAACTGAAAGGCCAGATTTGCCATGGACTTTTGGTGTCCTTGACGATGTGGGGTTCAATGCTTTTGCTACACCGGGCGGGAAGATCTTTGTCACAAAGGGATTGCTGATGCGTATGCGCAACGAGTCGGAACTGGTTGGTGTTCTGTCGCATGAAATTGCACACGTCGTACTGAAACATCATGTGAATGCCATGCAGTCAAAAGCGTGGACTGATTTCGGTGGAGAGGCGGTGAGTAGTTATGTCGCCAAAGGTAATTTGGCTGAATATAAAGGCAAGTTGGTCAATTTAGGTAAGGAAATGTATACCAAAGGTTTGGATAAGGGTGATGAATATGCAGCTGACCGTGCGGGTGTTGTGATTGCTGCCCGCGCCGGTTTTGATCCTTATGGTCTGCCTGGCGTTTTACAGACTCTGCAGGCGCAAAGTGCGCAAGACAATAATTTTAGCTTATTGTTTGAAACCCATCCCTCACCAACAGATCGTCTTGACAGTCTGAGCAAGGTTATGAATGGCCGTTTCGATTCCAGCAATGGATCAGTCGGCAAATCCTTTGCTGAACGTTCTAAAGAGTTCAGTCGCTAAATCATATATGTCAAATGCAATGTGATCAATCGCCTGGCTCAAGCAAAACGCCCAACATTGATGGGCGTTTTGCTTTGACGGCTTGCCGTTCAGATCATCCCTTACATATGTTTGTTGTTCGGTGCAGCATGTATGCGTATGCTGCCATCATAAGAACAACTGAGGTAATGACCAGTGTCATGCACCAGAATATCGGTGACAAAATTATCGTGGCGGTTGGTGCTGATCGGCATACCGCTATGGGCATCCCATAATTTCACGCATTTGTCTTCGCCGCTGCTGACCAGTATATTTGCAGATAAAAAGCGTATGCTGCGTGCGGCGGCGTCGTGCGCTTGCAACTGGCGTGTGATGGTCGGTTTGCTTAATAATCCAGACCATACCGTTACTTTGCCGTTAATGTCGCCAGTCACCAGACTGTTGCCGTCAGGTGAAACGGTAACGCAGCGCAGTGCCGCCTCACCAGGCAAGACGGTAATGCATTGCTGTTGCTGGATATTCCACAGACGTACCGATCCATCTTCTGATGCACTCGCCAATAAGCTGTCAGACACAGGGCAGATTGCCCATACCCAGCCTGTGTGTCCATGCAGGTTGGCTACCTGGTCAGCATCATCCGTCCAGAGTTTGATGCTGTGATCAGCCGAGCAAGTGGCAAGACCAGACCCTGGCAGGGTGCAAATGCCAAGGACGGCAGCGTCATGTGCATGCACGTTTTTCTCGCAAAGACCTGTGTCCAGATTCCACAAGCGCAAGCTGCGGTCGCGTGATACCGATGCCAATCGTTGTTGCCTGCTGACTGTCAGCCCCAGTACAGACTGGCTGTGTCCTCGCAATACATTTACCGGACGACCGCCGCCTTGCCAGATGCGTATGCTGGTATCTCTGCCTGCACTGGCTATACGGCCTTGCGGCAACTTCGTCATGGCCCAGACATAGCCCTGATGCGCTGGTGTGGGAGCTGCTTCTTCTTTTATTTGCAGCACAGGTTGCTGCTTGCGATACATGAGGTCACTGCGCATGATGTGTTTGACGCCATGGGTGACGACTTCACCTGCATGCCACAAGCTGTGGTCAAACAGGATCAGGCTACCGGCCCTGGGTGTGACGCGCCCGAGTATGCCTGCTTGCTCAGAGGCGGATTCTGGCCCGGCATCAAAGAACACTGTATCGCCACCACAAAAGTCGGCTTCATCACTGAGATAAATCATGAACGTCAGTTTCGACTGATAGCCAGCATTGCGAAAGTGCACACCATCCTGGTGGATATTGAATTGCTGATTAGGGCGATAGCGGCAAAAACGCAGACGTTCATTGATGCCATGCAGTTGCCAGTCTTCGATAGTGCGGATGGCAGCACCCTGATCATTCGTTTGCAGACGCGTGTTCAGGCGCTGGAAAAGGCGCGCAGCCAGCAAGGGATTATCCATAACCAGCCTGTCGTTATTGCGGTAAGACGGCGGGTAATCGGTTTCTGCACTTTGAAAGCCGGTGTTTTCGGCAAGGGATATGTAGTGCTGACATTCCTGTGCGGACAAAAAATCATGAATAAGCATGCAAAAACCTGCTTCGCGGGGCAGGGGGAATTCAACCATTGGCAGCGCCGCAGATGTTGCGATACCGTTTTGGGCTCTGTTTATGTCCTTGCTATTGGCATTGCTAGCTGTATTGCTGGTGGTGGGCTGTTGTCTGTTACGCATGGTAGTCATGATGATTTCATTTTAAATAGGTTGGTCAACCAACTTAAAATGAAGAATACGTCAGTTTTCATGAAAAACCAAGTAAAATTTGGTTATTCAACCAAAATTAATTTATGGTCCTGCTTTGATTTGCCAATTCGCCATAAAGCAGGAAGCTGGCCAGATGTCTTATGGCTTGCGCTCGCATGAGAAAAGAGACCAGGATGTCGAGAAAATCAAATACAGAACAGCGTCGCCAGGAAATCGTGTTTGCCCTCTTGTCCGTCATGGCAGAGCAGGGCTATGAAAAGGCGACGATACTGGCCATTGCCAAGAAAGCGGAACTCGCACCTGGCCTGATTCACTATCATTTCAAAAGCAAGGGTGAAATTCTGGTCGCGCTGGTAAGGTTTCTGGCCAGCCTGTCGCGTGAACGTTATGAGATCTTGTCAGCCAGCGCCACTACGCCGCAAGAAAAGCTGACTGCTTACATTCAGGCCAGGCTGGCAAAAGGCGCGGGTGCCATGCCAGAGGCAGTGTCTGCCTGGGTGGTGATTGGCGCTGAAGCCGTCAGGCAGCCTGAAGTACGTGCCGTGTTTCAAGAAGCCATTGCTGCTGAATTGACATTGATACAGGCTTTATTAACAGCATGTCTGCAAGATCGGAAGAGGGCTACTGATGGGGTGGCGGGGCTGGCAGCGGGTTTGCTGGCTTTTATGGAGGGAGCGTTTCAGCTTGCCAGCGCTGCGGGGGATATTATGCCGCAGGGCTATGCGGCGACTACCGCCAGGGTATTTATTGAAAACAGCCTGGCGGCTCAGGCGGTAGTCTGAACCATCTTGCAAGTGATGGAAAGGATGTGCCAGAGGCTTACTCTTTCCAGCCATTCTTCATCAAATTGAACAAGGCATGCAAGGATGCTTTAGGGTTTTCGGCATCTTTCGACCGGTGAAAAGCATCCAGAATAAAGTGGGCCAGGGCTTCGGCTTCTGCTTTCTCCAATTTATTTTTTGTTTCCTGCTGTAGCGCTACAGCCAGTGACTTTTCGTAACGCATCCAGATTTGTTTGGCATAGGCATGTAAATCTGGCGCGGAATAAATCAGCTTTCTGAAGGCATCTACTTCTTTTTTCTTTTTCACGTCAAAAGCCATATAGCTTGAAAAATGCTCAAGCAAGGCGTCCAGTATGGATACGCCTTCTTTTCTGTCAGTGACGGCAGAGATTAATCTTTCTTCCCGCTCTACTTCTTCATCAAATACCAGGGTCTCTTTGGTGGGGAAATATTTGAATAGCGTAGGTACAGATACTTCTGCCAGTCTGGCAATTTCTGCTGTCGTGACTTCGTTATAACCTTTTTCTATGAAAAGCCTGGTTGCCAGATCAGAAATCATCTTCCTGGTTTTCGCTTTCTTTCGTTCCCTCAGTCCCATCAAAGCCCCTTAATGCTATTTTTTGCTGTTTTTATCATTTGTTTCATTCTAGCATATTTTCCACTTCAATTATTACGTAAATTAATAAATTAAGTGACTTTACTTTTTAATTTGGTTAAATTATAGTGTGACTCAAGGCAGTGTTCAGCTTGCCGATTTCTGGCACTTAAAAATATATTCGAGAATATCTTCGGGAATATCTTCGGCTCTGCTGCAATATTTGCAATTTCAAAACGTCTATCCATTCAGCAGCAATCTCGGCATGCGCATGCAAAAGCAAGCAATGAAATGGATAAAAACCGGAATGACCGCAATGACAAAAATCCATAAGCAAAGTCCAATACAAGACAAGCAGATTGCCATCATAGGTGCAGGGCCAGGCGGACTGACATTGGCGCGGCTGTTGCAAATGCAAGGTGCGAAAGTGAAGGTATTTGAACGGGATGTCAATCGGTTCGCCAGAGTGCAGGGTGCTCCCCTGAATTTGAATGAAGGCTCTGGTTTGTCTGCCTTGCGTGCAGCTGGTTTGATGAATGCGTTTGAGCTGGCTTATCGTCCGGGTGCCGAGAAAATGCTGTTTGTGGACGCACAGGCAGCAGTCATTATTGATGAGATTGGGCCAGAGACAGAGAGCAATGACAGGCCAGAAATAGATCGTGGCCCATTAAGGGATTTGCTGCTGGCTTCGCTGGCGGATGATACGGTGGTGTGGGATGCCCGTTTCTCGTCTTTGCACAGGACGGATGAGTCAGTTGAAATGACATTTGAAAACGGCGATAAATTTACTGCTGATTTGCTCATTGCTGCCGATGGTGCTAACTCAAAAATCCGTCCCTATATCACGCAGCTTGCACCGGAGTATTCTGGTGTGACGGTGCTGGAAGGCATTGTCGCTGACGTAAAAACTGCTATTCCGGAATTGTATGAGTTGCTGGACGGTGGGAAAGTTTGTGCGCTTGACGATGAAAAGACTTTGTTCATCACGTTGAAAGGTGATGGCAGTGTGGTTTTTTACACTGGACACAAAGCGGATCAGCATTGGTGCACACAATGCAAAATTGATTTTTCTGACCGCGATCAGGTGTTTGCCTGGTTCAAGCAGGAATTCAAGGGCTGGAGTAATATCTGGGCAGAATTATTCAGGCATGCCACTCTGCCTTTCGTACCGCGCCCACAATTTTGCGCACCGGTCAATCAAAGCTGGCCATCTTTGTCTAACCTGACCATGCTGGGCGACGCCGCTCATGTTATGCCACCGTATGCGGGTGAGGGAGTAAATATGGCAATGCAGGATGCTCTGGTGCTGGCCAATCAATTGCTTAACCCGGGGCTGGATATGCGTGTAGCTATCGCCGCTTATGAAACCGAAATGCGCGCACGGAATGCTAAGACCGCAGCGGAAACACTGAAATTTACCAGGGTCTTTCATTCCTATGAAGCAGTACCGTTTTTCAGGGAGTTTTTTTCTGGAAATCAGGATGTGCTGTTACAAAAAGAAGGCTTCAGAGAAGCTGCTTAATAAACTACATGGCAATGTGAAATCAGGCCAAGACAAAGAGCCTGAGTTTCAATGCAAAAGAAAGAAAAAATGACTCAAACTATTTCTACAGAACCGCCAACGCAGTTCACTGGCTATCAAAAATTTGTCCTCGCCATATTGGCGTTTTTACAGTTCACTATTATTCTGGATTTCATGATCATGTCACCACTGGGTGCGATCCTGATGCCAGCATTGAATATCACACCATCACAGTTTGGTGTGGTGGTATCTGCCTACGCGTTCAGCGCTGGTATCGCCGGTTTTGCGGCAGCGGGTTTTGCTGACCGGTTTGACCGTAAAAAACTGCTCATGTTTTTTTATTGCGGCTTTATGCTGGGTACCTTCCTGTGCGGTATTGCGCCTAATTTCTACTTCCTGTTATTCGCACGTATTGTCACTGGTCTTTTCGGCGGCGTCATCGGTGCCATCGTGATGGCGATTACGACTGACCTGTTCCATTTCAGTATGCGCGGCAGGGTCATGGGTGTATTGCAAACGGCTTTTGCCGGTAGCCAGATACTGGGTTTGCCTATTGGTCTTTATCTGTCCGCTCACTTGGGCTGGCATGCGCCTTTCATGATGATCGTGGGAATAGCAGCTATTGTCGGCGTCATCATCATTGTGAACCTGAAGCCGATTGATGCGCATTTGCAGTTGCATCCTGATCGTAATCCTTTCCATCATTTGAAAACTACTATTGCAACACCCCGTTATGTGCTGGCATTCGCCGCTACTGGTTTCCTGAGCGTGGGCGGCTATATGCTGATGCCGTTCAGCAGCGCCTTTGCAGTCAATAACCTGGGTATTTCGATGAAGGAATTGCCGATGATTTATCTGGTCACAGGTTTCGGTGCGATCGTCACTGGTCCTCTGGTTGGTAAGCTCAGTGACAAGTTTGGCAAATATCGTATGTTTTTATTCGGTGCTGCGATGACGATTGTCATGGCTGTCATCTACACCCGCCTTGGTGTCACGCCTTTGCCTATGGTCATTTTGGTCAATGTGTTGCTGTTTGTCGGTATTTTTTCGCGCATGATCCCTGCCCAGGCAATGATGTCGGCTGTACCAGCCGCAGATAGCCGTGGCGCATTCATGGCGATCAATTCATCGCTACAGCAAATTGCCGGTGGTGTCGGCTCTGTGGTTGCCGGGATGATAGTCAGCCAGCCTGCTGGTGGCGCGATACTGCATTTTGATTTGCTGGGTGATATTTTGGTTTGCACGGTGCTGCTGACGGCTGTCATGATGTATTTCATTCACCGCATGGTGGCGACGCCTGTAGCTGTACCTGCCTGATTAGCTGTAATTCAATCAACTAAATCTGAATGTCTTGTCATCAGGCTGACATTCAGATTTCAGCCTTTCATGGCCCTTTAAGTACAAAGGGCCATTCTTTCCCCCGAGCTAAGGGGTATTTCCTCCTTTATTCCACGCATCTTGTACTTCTGGTATAGCCAATAATTACACCTGTATCTTTGTGTAATCAGCGTGCTGGTTGCTTTGTGGAAATAACAGGAGTCGGCCATGGCCGAAGATAGCGATCTCGAAAGAACCGAACCGGCCTCGCCCAAGCGCCTTGAACAGGCGCGGGAAGAGGGCGATGTTCCACGTTCGCGTGAACTGTCAACCTGCACCATTTTGCTGGCTGCGGGTGGTTCGCTATGGGCCATGGGGGATGGTCTGGTCAGGCAATTGAATCATGCTCTGATCACTGGGTTGTCCATGGAACGCGAGATTATTTATGACCCATCGTTACTGTTTTCCAAAATCGGTGCCAGTCTGTGGGATGTGCTGGTGGCATTTGCGCCGATAGCGGGGCTACTGTTGATCGTTGCGCTGGGCTCGCCTTTGCTGATCGGTGGCTGGCTGTTCAGTGCCAAGGCGCTGCAACCGAATTTTGCGCGCATGAACCCTATCTCGGGTCTGGGCAATATGATTTCCACCCGTGCCGGTGTGGAATTGCTCAAGGCGATTATCAAAACCATTCTGGTTGGTGTGGTGGCCTGGATGGTCATCATGAGTCAGAAAAATGCCATTTTTGGCCTGCCATTGGAATCATTGAAAACCGGGCCTGCCCACGTTGGTCACATGATGGGTGTGTGTTTTCTGGCTATCGTTGGTTCGCTGGTGGCGATTGCCGCTATCGATGCGCCTTATCAGATGTGGCAATACGCTGAAAAACTGAAAATGACGCATCAGGAAGTGATTCAGGAATCGAAAGAAGCCAACGGTAATCCGCAGATCAAGGCAAAAATCCGTGCCCAGCAGCGTGAAATGGCACGCCGCCGCATGATGGCAGAAATTCCTACCGCCGACGTTGTGGTCACTAACCCGACCCACTTTGCGGTGGCATTGAAATACACCGAAGGTGGACGTGGCGCACCGAAGGTGGTCGCCAAGGGTGCAGATGCAGTGGCGGCCAAGATTCGTGAACTGGCACAAGAGCACAAGGTGCCCTTGCTGGAGGCACCACCGCTGGCGCGTGCGCTGTTTAAACATACAGATCTTGGCGATGAAATCCCTGAAGCTTTGTACGCTGCCGTGGCCGAGGTGCTGGCTTATGTATATCAGTTACGCAGTTATCGCACAGGTGCTGGAAATAAACCGATGGAACCGAATGACTTATATGTACCACCTGAGCTGGACCCGAATAATCAAGCAGGAGCCCCAGCATGAATAGCCTCAAATTACCTGTCTGGATGAACGGTATGAATTCCCGGGCGTTGGCCGCGCCTTTCCTGATTATCCTGATGCTGGCGATGATGGTGTTGCCCTTGCCGGCATTTGTACTTGACGTGTTTTTCAGCTTTAATATTGCGATTGCGATCATCGTCTTGCTGACCAGTCTGTATACGGTAAAGCCGCTGGATTTTATGGTGTTTCCGACCGTTTTGCTGGTCAGTACCATGCTGCGCCTGTCCCTGAACGTGGCTTCTACACGGGTTGTTTTGACCGAGGGCCATACCGGTCCGGATGCCGCCGGTAAGGTGATTGAAGCTTTCGGCCACTTTCTGATTGGTGGTAATTACACCGTTGGTATCGTGGTGTTTATTATCCTGACCATCATCAACTTTACTGTTGTGACCAAAGGTGCTGGCCGTATTGCTGAAGTGGGCGCACGTTTTGCCCTGGATGCGATGCCAGGCAAGCAGATGGCGATTGATGCTGATTTGAATGCCGGTTTGATAGCTGAGCAAGAAGCCCGTCGTCGTCGCACCGAAGTTGCACAAGAAGCAGAATTTTACGGTGCCATGGACGGTGCCAGTAAATACGTACGCGGTGACGCGGTGGCTGGCATCATGGTTACGGTGATCAATATCGTCGGTGGTCTGATCGTCGGCATGGTGCAGCATGATCTGGATTTCGCTTCTGCGCTGAAAAACTACACGCTGCTGGCGATTGGTGATGGCCTGGTCGCGCAGATTCCTTCCCTGATCATTTCTACTGCAGCCGGTGTCGTCGTGTCGCGTGTAGCCAGTGACCAGGATATCAGTGGTCAGTTGATTGGCCAGTTGTTTGCCAAACCGCAGGTCATGATTATTACGGGCGGTATTATCGGTGGCATGGGCCTGATACCCGGCATGCCGCATATCGCCTTCATCTTGCTTGCCGCAATCTTGTGTGGCGGCGGATATCTGTTGAACAAGCGTAATCAGATCGCTCCTGTCACAGAAGAAAAACAAGACACTCCCGCAGCAGCCCAAGAGATGGAAGAAGCAACCTGGCAAGATATTATGCCGGTCGATACCCTGGGGCTGGAAGTTGGTTATCGCCTGATCCCGCTGGTGGATAAAAACCAGGGTGGCGAATTGCTGCGCCGTATCAAAGGCATACGCAAAAAATTTGCACAGGAAGTCGGCTTTTTGTCGCCACCTGTGCATATCCGCGACAACCTCGAACTCAAGCCGTCTGCCTATCGCATCACCCTCAAGGGGGTGGAAGTGGGCGTAGGCGAAGCACTCAGTGGTCAGTACCTGGCGATTAACCCGGGGATGGTCACTGGTAATTTGCCAGGTGCGGTCACGAATGACCCTGCCTTTGGCCTGCCTGCTGTCTGGATCGACGCAAGCATGCGTGATCAGGCTCAATCTATGGGGTATACCGTCGTGGATTCCGGGACTGTCATTGCTACTCATCTGAATCATCTGATCACTTCCCACGCCGCCGAATTGCTGGGCCGTCAGGAAGTACAGTTGCTGATGGATCATCTGGCTAAAGATATGCCGAAGATGGTGGAAGAGCTGGTGCCGAAAATCCTGCCTTTGTCGGTACTGCAAAAAGTCTTGCAGAACCTGTTGATAGAAGGTGTGCATATCCGAGATATGCGCACCATCATCGAATGTCTGTCAGAACAGGCCACACATACCCAGGATGCAGGTGAGCTGACTGCCCAGGTGCGGATTGCCCTGGGCCGTGCCATTGTGCAGCAGATATTCCCAACCGGGAATGAGTTGACCGTGATGACGCTGGACAATCGCCTGGAACGACTGCTCATGCAAGCCCTGCAGACCAGTGGTGCAGATGGTGCCGGTATTGAACCCGGCCTGGCAGACACATTGGCCAGCCAGACCGAGGCTGCCGCCCAGCATCAGGAACAATTGGGGCTGACACCAGTCTTGCTGGTACCGGCACCGCTGCGGGCTTTGCTGTCACGCTTCTTGCGTCGCACGGTACCGCAACTGAAAGTCTTGTCGCACGCAGAATTACCCGAAACAAAAACAATTAAAGTCACCAGCCTGGTCGGAGGTCAATCATGAACGTCAGAAAATTTACCGCGAATACTTCTCGCGAAGCTTTGCGCATGTTGCGGGATGCCCTGGGCGCTGACGCGGTAATTTTGTCTAACCGCAATGTCGGTGGCAAGGTCGAGATTTTGGCCATGGCTGATGAGGCTATCAGTGCCATTACGCCATCGTCCGGCGATGATACGCCAGCGTTATCAGCGTCAGCAGCGTCAATGGCATCCGCAACATCACTGGCGCCGCCAATACCCGATGCACCGCGTTTTGCGCCACGTTATCAGGCCGAAGCACCGGCAGTTATTCATCGTCCGCTGAAACCGGCTGTTGCCATGGATGCCGATATTGAGGCGGCTGTCAGCGCGGGTGAGTTGAATAACGTGATGTCGGAAATTCGTTCCATGCGCAGCATGCTGGAGTCGCAACTGGCAGAAATATCCTGGACCCAAACCCAGAAGCGGCATCCGCAGAAGGCAGATATTCTGCGTGAAATGCTGGCAACTGGTTTCAGTGCGGGCTTGTCGCGTTATCTGGTTGAAAAATTGCCGGAAGCGGGTAAGGTCGAAAATGGTCTGGACTGGATCAAGAATACGTTGGTACGTAATCTGTCCACCATCGACAATGAAAACGAAATGCTGGAAAAAGGTGGCGTCTATGCCTTGGTAGGCCCGACTGGCGTTGGCAAGACCACCACTACGGCCAAACTGGCAGCGCGTTGTGTGATGCGCCATGGTCCTTCCAAGCTGGCCCTGATCACCACCGACGGCTATCGTATTGGTGGTTTCGAGCAATTGCGCATTTACGGCAAGATACTTGGCGTCATGGTGCATGCCGTCAAGGATGAGGCGGATTTGCGCATTGCCTTGTCCGAACTCAAAAACAAACATACCGTATTGATCGATACTGTTGGTGTCAGTCAGCGCGATAAAATGGTGACAGAACAGGTTGCCATGTTGTCTGGAACAGACACTCCGGTAAAGCGTTTGCTGTGTCTGAATGCCACTTCGACTGGTGAAACACTGAGCGAAGTAGTGCGTGCTTATCAGGGCAATGGCCTGGCAGGTTGTATTTTGACTAAGCTTGACGAGGCTGCCACCATAGGCGGGGCTTTGGATATTGCGATACGCCAGAAACTGATGGTGTATTACGTGGCCAGCGGTCAGCGGGTGCCAGAAGACCTGCACATCGCCAACAAGCTGTATCTGATTGATCGCGCTTTTAAACTGAAACGTGAGACTGCAGCTTTCCGTTTCCTGGATGAAGAATTGCCTTTGCTGATGGCTGGCACCATGGGGGCAGGGAATGCGGCACGTGCTGCAGGCATGTCGCAGGAGGTGTCCCTTGGCTAGTTTTGATCAGGCAGAAGGTTTGCGTCGCATGCTGGCTGGCCCCAAACCCAGGGTGTTTACTTTTTTGTCGGCTTTGAAAGAAGATGAAAAAAGTGGCATGTTGGTCAACCTTGGTGTGTCACTGGCAAGACAGGGTAATGAAGTGTTGATGATCGATGCGCGGGCCTCGGACAATAGCGTGGGGGCCTGGCTGAATGCAAGCAATGATCGTACCTTGTTGGATGTAGCGAGACAACAGCGTACAATGAAGGATGCAATCAAATTGGTAGCCGCAGGTTTGTCGGTGACGATGTTGACCAGGCAGGCATCAATAGCTTCAGGCTTGCCGCCAGAAAGTGCGCGGCAATTGACTGAAGTGTTTGATGTCGTGGCAAATCAGGCTGACCTGGTGATGGTCGATGGCGACATTAATGCGAATGACGCATTTCCGCTGGCATCGCTGGATGACAGTGAATTGGTGATACAGGTTTCTGCTGATCCGCATATGATCAAGGCCGCATATGGCTTGATCAAACGGGTCAGTAACAGGGTAGGACGGCGCGGTTATGGAATTTTAGTATCCGGCGCATCAGAAAAAGAGGCGAGATTGATTTACACAAATATGGCGCAGGCTGCCAGCCGTTATCTGGCGGTGCCTTTGCACTATGTCGGCCATGTGCCGGAAGATGAACATGTAAGAAAGGCTGCGCATTTGGGTCGCTCCGTGATTGACGCTTTTCCCAAGGCGCGTGCTTCGCTGGCTTTTTCGAAACTGGCGGAACAATTGGCAATGACTGCGCGTTCGACATTATGTTTAGAGGGAGTCCCTGAGCTGGGTGTCGGTCTCGGAATATAATCACATGTACACCGCTAGCGGAAAGTCAGATAAAAACTTCCTCCTTAGGGAGCATGCCCCACTGGTCAAGCGACTTGCTTACCAGTTGAAGGCGCGTCTGCCTCCCAGTGTGGAGGTGGATGATCTTGTGCAGGCTGGCATGATCGGTTTGCTGGATGCCGTCAACCGCTATGAAGACACGCATGGTGCCCAGTTTGAAACCTATGCCGTGCAGCGCATACGTGGGGCCATGCTGGATGAGTTGCGCAGCAGTGACTGGTTGCCGCGTGGCGTGCGCCAGAACATGCGCAAAATAGAAAATGCCATGAACACCCTGCAGCAAAAGCTGGGCAGGCCACCGCTGGAAACCGAGGTTGCCAAATCGCTCAAGCTGTCGCTGGAAGAATACCAGGACATGCTGACCGACAGTGGTGGCCATCAACTGGTGTATTACGAAGACTTTCATGACGCCGACACGAAAGAACATTTTCTCGATCATTATTGTTCTGACTTGTCAGGCGACCCCTTGCAGGATTTGCTCAATGATGACTTCCGTGATGCTGTAATCGGGGCGATTGACAGTTTGCCCGAGCGTGAAAAATTGCTGATGGGCTTGTATTATGAGCAAGAATTAAACTTGAAGGAAATCGGGGCCGTGATGGGGGTGTCCGAGTCACGGGTGTCACAATTGCATAGTCAGGCGGTAGCCAGGCTCAGGGCGTACTTAAGGGAGAAGGCGTGGACTGGGCTAGCATAGTCGGACTTTTACTGATTGTTGTCGGCATCCTTTCTGGTCAGTTGCTGGAGGGGGGGCGTCTTTCTTCACTGGTACAGCCAGCTGCTTTTGTGATCGTTGTAGTGGGAACTATTGGGGCGGTCCTGATGCAAAGCCGCATCAAGACCTTTGCCCACGGCGTGCGCATGTTGCGCTGGGTCGTGTCAGAGCCACCAGACAATAGCAAAAAGAATGTCGAAGAAGCGCTGGTCTGGAGCGTCGTCGCCAGAAGGGAAGGTTTTCTCAGCCTCGAACGCTATATGAATGCGTCGACTGATCCCTTCGTTGGCAAGGGCTTGCGCCTGGTGATTGACGGCATAGACCCGATAAGGCTCAAGGATATCCTGGACGTTGATATTTCGTTATATGAGATGGAGCAACGTCAGGCTGCCAAAATTTGGGAAGCTGCAGGTGGTTATTCCCCCACCATCGGTATTTTGGGTGCGGTGCTGGGTTTGATACACGTGATGGAAAACCTCACTGACCC
This sequence comes from Undibacterium sp. GW821-FHT11B02, assembly GCF_058808955.1. NCBI lineage: Bacteria > Pseudomonadati > Pseudomonadota > Betaproteobacteria > Burkholderiales > Oxalobacteraceae > Undibacterium > Undibacterium sp. GW821-FHT11B02. The sequence continues at coordinate 21,706 of NZ_JBXASD010000007.1, forward strand.
ATCCAAGTTGGGTGGCGGTATTGCTGTGGCCTTTGTGGCAACGATATATGGGGTGGGCATGGCCAACCTGCTGTTCTTGCCAGTCAGTCACAAACTAAAAGAAATCATTAACAGGGAAGTCACCCGGCGGGAAATGTTATCTGACATTTTTTACAGCATTGCTCTGGGGGATAGTCCGCGTGTGGTGGAAGAACGATTGACTAACCATTAAAATTGATGGCTTGCCCGCCGTGATGCACTAAAGACACTTATGGCCAGAAGAAAATTCCACGAAGAGCCCGATAACCATGATCGCTGGCTGGTTTCTTACGCCGATTTTATTACCCTGTTGTTTGCTTTCTTTGTGGTGATGTATGCGATTTCCTCCCTCAATGAAGGTAAATACCGGGTGCTGTCGAATTCACTGACGGGTGCTTTTGGCAAGGTCATGGTCAACCCCAGGGCGGTAGATGTGCCGAATGAGCCGATCGTCAAGCTTGACCCTTTGCCTTTGGTAAAAAACAACCGCACGAATGAAGCCTTGCGCAAGGAAAAGGCGCAGATGACGACCATGGCCAAGGATATCCTGACAGTGCTGGAACCCCTGGTGCGGGAAGGCAAGGTCAGGGTCAGTCAGACCAGTCGTGGCATTACCATCGAAATCAATGCCAGCCTGCTGTTTGCGCCTGGTGAAGCACGCCTGAATGTGGATTCGATACAGGCCCTGAAAGCCATTGCCGGTGTCCTGAAGGTGGATAACCACGCCATACAGGTAGAGGGACACACAGATAATGTACCCATCAAAAATCCAATCTTCCCTTCAAACTGGGAATTGTCAGCAGTGCGCGCCAGCACGGTTGCCAGGTTGCTGACTGAAAACGGTGTCGATGAATTCCGGGTGACAGCCGTGGGGCAGGGGGCAAAATTGCCGGTCAGTGACAATAATACAATAGAAGGTCGTGCCAGGAACCGCCGGGTGTCGGTCACCATATTGGCAGTATTGCCAGAGCCAGTTGTGGATGTACCGATTGCACCTGCGACTCCTTCATCCTCTTCAGTGCCAGCGACATCACCTTTGCCAGCGACCACACCGGCTGTACCGATTCCCTAAGATCAGTGTGAATTATCTGCAGGCCAAAGCAAAACAGACCCGGATCAAGGGTCTGTTTTTTTATTCGTGATCATATCCAGGGCTAATCAAGTGGCAATATAGCCTTTGCCTGATGTACCTTTGATGGTCGATTGGCCATTCGGGCCGTACATAGGGGAAGTGGTTTGATTCCCTTGTTGTAATACGTTTAACATGGACTGGCTTTGTGCCAATCTGCGGTTGATCAACTGGCCATTGATCTTGTTGTCCTCTTTCGCTTGCATAGACACTTGCAGGAGTTGTTCCCAATAATTCGCTGTATGATGTGCATTATCTGCGCTGCCAGCTTGTTGTAAATACGCTTGCATGCCATCCAGATCTGCTTTGTACCCAAGTTGCGTCAGAAACGCATTACGCTTTTTCTCCAGTTCAGACATCTTGCCAAGCAGTTGCCCTTTGCTTTGGGTGTAATCGTTAAGCAAGCTGACATCACTATCAACAAGTGCAGACTGCTCTTTTTTCAGCAATTCTGCCAGGGAAGACATGGTGATGATTTCTTCCTGCAGGCATTGTTCAATTGCTGTGTGTCCGGAACTTGTTGTGTTCATGGCTAGCGTTTTCTTGCATTAAGTAAGTCTTTGACTGTTTCCAGAAGCCCGTCAGCAACTTTTTCCGAGTTCACCTGAAAGCGTCCCTCAGAAATAGCCAGCTTGATCGCTTCCACCTTCTTGGTCTCAAATACGGCATTGCTTGCCTGTGTGCTTTGCAGGGCCTGCAATTGCGTGGACAGGGTCGAAATTTGCACTTTCGACGAATTCGCAACCGGAGCCGACGTGTTATCTGCCGGTTTTTCCGTGCGAGCCTGCTGCGGGCTTACGGGAAGCCCAGAGGTCTTGTTAAGTGCGTCATCAATTTTCACAGCGATACCCTCAGTATGGGAATTACAAACATCTACATCCAGTTTATCGGCTGTGTAATTTTAAACTTTAACCTTACCTCAAAAAAATATTGCACAAGCTTAAGTGTATTTCTCGCAAGCATTTTTTTCTGCTAATAAATTATTTCTATAATGCCACCATTTTTGGCTATGCCGCTAATGGTTTGCCCTGAACTGGTTTTTGCTTTGGCGACTTGTCCGTCTGAGGCATTATTGAGCGCAATTGCATCGGTAGCCACCTGAAAGCCAGGGCCGGAACTGATAACCCTTACTGATTGCCCTTGTTGTACCGCGGATGGGCTTTTCAAGACATCGGCCCGCAAGATACTGCCGGAAGCCAGGGACATCTGCATGCTTTTGCCAATTGCCTGCTCTGGACTGGTAACGACACCTGCCGGCAGTTTTGAAATATCACCACGTAATTTGCTCAGGTCGGCCATGGTAATCACTTGTCCATGGGAAAGTGCATTGGCAGTTACATAATAATCTGCTGTTACCTGCACATTTGCTTGTAAATAGATGAGCCAGGTTGCCGGTGCGCCACATTTGATGGCCAGGGTAACTTTGCCCCAGGGTTTGCTACCCGGTGGTAAATAAGGGTTGGGTGCATCACATGCTTGCAGGTTGAGGCGTTTGTCAACTTCAGCAACGGTGATTTGCACTTCGCCATTCATGCCGTTGGTTTGGAGTGTCAAAAAATCAAGTGCGACCTGTCGCAACTGTGCGGGGTCTTGTGCCGTGACTGGGTTGGCTGCGTGCGCCATCCCGGTTGCGCCAGCCATTGCTATCAAAAGCCATGCTGACCAGCGTTTGCCTGTGAGTTGTGGAAGTTTCATTCTGATGCCTGCTTTTATCTGTTCCGGATTCCATTTTAGGATTCCTGCAGTTTTTTGAAAGCAGGAATAAGTGGGGTTTTCTCGTTCTGATTGTCTGATCAAACTTGTCTGGTGACGAATAATATGCAAGGTATAGCAAACCGTATGCATGCTTGACTGGTGGTAAAGGAGAATATGATGGCTGGTGGATTAGATGATTTCTTGCGCTTTCATGAAACGGCTCTGTCCGTCAGGGGGCAGCGTCAGCAATTGCTGGCATCAAATATTGCCAATGCGGATACCCCTAATTACAAAGCCAGGGATATTGATTTTTCTGCAGCGTTGAGCAATGCCTTGCATCAAAACCTGACGCAATCACCCACTGCACTAAATAAAACGGCAAGTCAGCACATGGATACGTCGACTGCGGTAGCAGGGGTGGCGGCGCAGTACCGGCCTACAATCCAGGGAAGTGTGGACGGCAATACGGTGGATATGGATGTGGAACGCAATCAATTTACCGACAATGCATTGCGCTATGAGGCAAGCCTGACCATGATCAATATGCAGATTAAAAATATGCTGGCAGCAATACAGGGTTAAATTCAGGGTTAGAAAGAAGCACGGATTAGAAGCACAGATACAAGGATCATCATCATGTCACTCTTTAATGTATTTAATGTTGCCGGTTCTGCCATGAGTGCGCAATCGCAGCGCCTGAACGTGGTGTCGAGCAATCTGGCGAATGCCGATAGTGTCACCAGTTCAGACGGGCAGCCCTATAAAGCCAAGCAAGTGGTATTTAGCGCAGTACCGTTGGCGGGTACGGCTTCTACCGCTGTCAAGGTGAATGAGGTTGTAGAAGACAGTAATCCGCCTAAACTGATGTATGACCCCAAGCATCCGCTGGCTGATGAAAAGGGCTATGTCGCCACGCCAAACGTGAATGTGGTGGAGGAAATGGTCAATATGATATCTGCATCACGTTCTTACCAGAATAATGTTGAAGTAATGAATGCAGCAAAAACCATGCTGCTGAAGACCTTGACTTTAGGTCAATAAGTTTTTGTAAAAGGAAAAGAAAATGGCTACCAGCAGCGTACAAAGCAGCACCGTCGACCCAGCTTTGTTGACGACCATGAATGGCAGCAAGACCGCGGCAACTTCAACTGAAGATGCGCAAAATCGCTTCATGACTTTGCTGGTTACTCAGCTCAAGAACCAGGACCCGTTGAACCCCATGGACAATGCCCAGGTGACCAGCCAAATGGCGCAATTGTCGACAGTCTCGGGTATTGATAAGCTCAATGCGACAGTCACAGCATTGAATGCAAGCTATCAGACAAGCCAGAATCTGCAGGCTGCCAGCATGATAGGTCATGGTGTGCTTGCGCCAGGCAGCGCGATCAGTTTGACTAATGGTAGCGGCGGTTTTGGTGTGGACCTGCCGGAACCGGCCAGCAGTGTTGACGTTGTGATACGCGATAGTTCAAATACAGTCGTCAGAAAAATCAGTGAAGGCGCCTTGTCGCAGGGTGTCAATAACTTCACCTGGGACGGCAAGACAGACAGTGGTGCAACAGCGCCAGATGGTGTTTACAAGTTTGATATTGTTGCCAAGTCTACCGACAAGACGCTTGATGCAACCAGTCTGTCGCTGGGAGTGGTATCAAGTATTGCCTCAAATGCGCAGGGCTTGAAGTTGAGTGTTGCCAATGTGGGTGATGTCAATATGAGTGATGTAAGGCGAATTTTTTAATCCTTGTCGTAATCCAGTCACAGCAAGTGGCAATGCAAGTGGCAAAGTAATGCAAGTGACAAAGCCATATTTAAAGTAAAAGGGGAAATATCATGGGTTTTCAACAAGGACTTAGTGGTCTCAATGCAGCTTCAAAATCGCTGGATGTGATTGGTAACAATATCTCCAATGCCAGTACAGTCGGTTTCAAGCAGGGGCAGACGCAGTTTGCTGACGTCTACGCTAATTCGCTGAACGGGTCTTCCGCTGGCACCGTAGGTATTGGTACCAAGGTGTCTGGTGTTGTGCAGCAATTCACGCAGGGCAATATCACCACGACCAATAATCCTCTCGACATTGCGATCAATGGTGGCGGGTTCTTTCGCATGTCTACAAACGGTGCAGTTACCTATACACGAAATGGTCAGTTTCAGCTTGATAAACTGGGCAATATCGTCAATGCACAAGGGGCGCAACTGACCGGTTATGTCGCCAATTCTGCGGGGGTGTTATCCACTGGGGCACCTGCTACCATCAACATCAATACTGCGGATATTGCACCGGCACAAACCACGACGATTAATGCAGTGATGAATCTGGACTCGCGCAAATTGGTGCCGGGTACGGCGGTACCGGTTGCGTCGCCACCTGTGATTACGCCAGTCGTGTTCAGTGCGACTGATCCAACGACCTATGATAGTTCGACCTCGATTGCCGTGTTTGACAGCTTGGGTAATTCACATGTGATCCAGTCGTTTTTTGTCAAAGTCGATAATCTTACCACTGCACCTACCGCTCCTGCGACGATAGAGTGGGACGTATTTGCTACGGTGGATGGGACTTTGATAGCTGGTGCAGGCGCTACCGCCAATTCCATTGGACGTATCGGTTTTGATAATTTGGGTAAATTGACTGTTGCTACGCCACCGTTTTCTGCAACTGATACCAAGGCGATGAATTTGACGGTCCCTGTGGGTACTGGTGCGGTGACGCCAATTAATACCGCAGTCGATATCAAATACGATTTCACAGGTACGACGCAATTTGGTTCAGATTTCAGTGTCAGTAAAAATACCCAGGATGGTTTTGCGTCCGGCAAACTGTCCAAATTCAATACGGCCAAGGATGGCACTATCGTGGGTAGTTATACCAATGGCAAAACTGCCGTGCTGGCACAAGTGGTATTGGCCAATTTTACTGATCCAAATGGCTTGCAATCGACAGGTGACAATCAGTGGATAGAAACTGCTGAATCAGGCAATGCGCTGGTAGGGCCACCAAATTCGGGTAGCCTCGGCAGCCTTACTGCTTCTGCAACGGAAGATTCCAATACTGACTTGACCGGTGAATTGGTGAACATGATTACTGCCCAGCGGGTATATCAGGCCAACGCACAAACCATCAAGACCCAGGATCAGGTCATGCAAACGCTGGTCAATCTTCGTTAATGATTTGATGACACTGATTTGTATTGCAATGCGTTTCTTGACTTTTAAAGTAAGGGGAGTTGCTCATGGATAGGCTGGTGTATACCGCAATGACCGGTGCCAAGCATATTCTTGAGCAACAGGCCACTACGTCGAATAATCTGGCCAATGTATCGACCACGGGTTTTCGTGCCCAGCTTGATTCGTTCCGTGCTGTTCCTGTCAAGAGCGAAGGATTGCAGACGCGCGCTTTCGTTGTCGATGCCACTGTCGGTACGGATTTTTCCACCGGTAGTTTGCAAATCACCGGCCGCGAACTGGATGTTGCCGTACAAGGAAAAGGTTGGCTGGCAGTAGAAAAGCCAGATGGCTCAGAAGCCTACACCAGGGCGGGAAGTTTGAAGCTTAGTGAAAACGGCATTTTACAGACGCAAAATGGCTTGAACCTGGTTGGCGACGGTGGACCGATCACGATCCCGCCTGATGTATCCATTGAGATTGCCAAGGACGGTACGGTTTCAACCGTTCCAAGTGGCCCCAAACCAAATGCGGTGCAAATCATAGGACGATTGAAACTGGTCAATCCACCCGAAGAAAACCTGGTGCGTGGTGACGATGGCTTATTTAAGACCAAAGATGGGACTGCGATCGATGCCGATCCCGCTGTGACCGTTGCAGGCGGCATGCTGGAAAACAGTAATGTCAATGTAGTGGAATCCATGGTCAGCATGATTAATCTGGCTCGCAGTTTTGAAATGCAAATGAAACTTTTGCAGAATGCCGAGAATAACGCCGGTAAAGCCACTCAGATCTTGACTTTGAGTTGATGCCTTTTGCTGCAAAATGGCAAGTGTGAGAATTTGCCGTTGAGGCGAAAAAGGGGAAAACAATGATACGTTCATTATGGATAGCCAAAACTGGCCTGGATGCGCAACAAACCCAGATGGACGTCGTGTCCAATAATCTCGCCAACGTCAGCACCAATGGCTTCAAGCGTTCGCGCGCCGTGTTTGAAGATTTGCTGTACCAGAATATACGCCAACCTGGCGCACAAAGTTCACAGCAGACTCAGTTGCCGTCTGGCTTGCAACTGGGTACAGGTGTGCGCCCGGTCGCGACAGAAAAATTATTTACACAAGGAAATTTGCAACAGACAGGTAACAGTAAGGACGTTGCAATTTCAGGTCAGGGCTTTTTTCAGGTGCTGATGCCTGACGGTACGACTGGTTATACCCGTGACGGTTCTTTTCAGAGCGATAATCAGGGTCAACTGGTGACTTCAAGCGGCTATGTGATTCAGCCCGCCATTACCATTCCTGCAAATGCGCAGTCCATTACAGTTGGTCGTGATGGCACGATATCGGTCACACAGCCGGGTTCTACTGCCCCTGTGCAGGTTGGCTCACTGCAATTGGCGACGTTCATCAACCCTGCAGGTTTGATGTCCATGGGTGAAAACCTGTATGTGGAAACCGCTGCCTCTGGTACACCAAATGCAAATACACCGGGCACCAATGGTGCAGGTTTGCTGGTGCAGGGGTCGGTTGAAACATCCAACGTCAATGTGGCTGAAGAACTGGTCAACATGATACAAACCCAGCGCGCTTATGAAATTAATAGCAAGGCGATCACTACATCAGACCAGATGTTGCAACGCCTGTCGCAACTGTAAGCCATTGATTACAACAGATGAATGAGTGAATGATGAAAAACCTCAGCTTATTGGCACTGTTGCCGCTGTTGTTGCTGACTGCATGTGCAGTAACGCCAACGCCGATTGTGCATCAGCCTATGTCCATGCAGCAGCAAACAGCCAAGCCCATGCGCGAAGCGAATGGAGCGATTTTCCAGCAAGCGAGTTATCGCCCTTTGTATGAGGATGCCAAAGCCCGTATGGTGGGTGATGTCTTGACCATTTCCATCAGTGAGAAAACGTCGGCTGCCAAAACGGCTGCGGCATCCGGCAGTAAAACCGGGTCGGCAGCTTTTGCTGCACCTACCATATTCGGTATGAAAGCGACGACGACAGCGCAAGCTGGTCTGTCTACGTCATCGTCGACCAAGTTTGATGAAAAAGGAGCAGAAGGTGCCAGCAACAGCTTTACCGGCACCATCGCCGTCACGGTAATCGACGTGATGCCAAATGGTAATTTGCTGGTCAGTGGGGAAAAGCAGTTAGCCTTTGATAAGGGGGCTGAATTTGTTCGTTTTTCTGGCATTGTCAACCCTACCACCATTGCGGCTGGCAATATTGTTGCTTCGACCCAGGTGTCAGATGCGCGTTTTGAATACCGTTCTACGTCGAATGTAGACAAGGCTGAACTGAATTCCATGCTCACCCGGTTCTTCCTCAGTTTCCTTCCTTTATAGTGAAAGGCAAGGATAGGTTTATGAAATTTCTCTCATCTTCCAGATTGATCAAGGCGCTCTGCATCGTGCTGGGAGTCATGAGTAGCATATTGGTGTCCGAAGCACATGCTGAACGCATCAAGGATCTGGCTGGTATACAGGGCGTGCGCCAGAATCAGTTGCTGGGATACGGCCTGGTAGTGGGGTTGGATGGCAGTGGTGACCAGACTACGCAAACACCATTTACCGTGCAAAGTATCATCAGTATGTTGCAGCAATTGGGGATATCCATTCCGGTTGGCACCAGTCTGCAATTGAAGAATGTGGCAGCGGTGATGGTCACGACCTCTTTACCCGCATTTGCGCAACCGGGCCAGACGCTGGATATCACAGTGTCTTCCATGGGTAATGCAAAAAGCCTGCGCGGAGGTACTTTGCTGATGACACCATTGAAAGGCGCAGACAGTCAGATTTATGCGATGGCGCAGGGTAATGTGCTGGTGGGCGGTGTGGGGGCAGCTGCCAACGGCAGTAAGGCACAGGTCAATCATTTGGGTGTGGGTAAAATTTCAGGTGGGGCAACGGTGGAAAGAGCCGTGCCGAATTCGGTAACCCAGGGCGCGACCATACAGCTGGAATTGAATGCTTCCGATTTTTCTACTGCCAGCCGGGTGGTGGATGCCATCAATCGCCGCTTTGGGCCAGATACAGCCGCCGCCATGGATGGTCGCGTCATTCAGGTCAAGGCACCGACCAGTACTGATCAACGCGTAGCTTTTTTGGGTAACCTGGAAAATATCGACGTAACGCCAGCGCAAATGGCAGCCAAAGTGATATTGAATGCCAGGACAGGTTCCATTGTCATGAACCAGGCGGTCACACTGGAAACCTGTGCGGTGGCGCATGGTAATCTTTCGGTTGTCATCAATACCGATAATGCGGTAAGTCAGCCAAACGCACTGGCTGCCGGGCAGACGGCAGCGACTGCCAATTCTACGGTCACCATTACCAAGGACCAGGGTCAGTTGCTGATGTTGAAGGCGGGTGTGTCGCTGTCTGAGGTGGTGAAGGCATTGAATGCCATTGGTGCTACCCCCCAAGATTTGCTCTCTATCCTGCAAGCTATCAAGGCTTCGGGCGCATTGCGTGCCGATCTGGAAATCATCTAAGGAATCGATATGATAGGCCGTACCGATTTCTCTGATAAAACTGCTTTCGACAGCAAGTCGCTGGACGAACTCAAGCAGTCAGCCAGAAATAATTCACCCGAAGCCATCAAGGGTGCGGCCAAGCAATTTGAAGCCTTGTTCATGAATATGATGCTGAAATCCATGCGTCAGGCTGGTGGTCAGGATGGTCCTTTGGACAATGAGCAAAGCCGCATGTACACGTCCATGCTGGATCAGCAATTGTCACAGAGCATGGCAAAAAAAGGCGTTGGTCTGGCCGACATGCTGGTTAAGCAATTATCGAATAATGCGATGAATCAGGCATTGGAATCGGATGCGTCTGGTAGCGCTGCTGGTGCCAGCAGTGGCAGCAGTACAAGCAGTATCAGGGGCCTGAACTCTTACCTGGATAATCTGAAATTTGAGCAACAGCCAGCCAATGCGCCCAAAACTGCGTTTACTGGTCCAAACCATGTGCGGGAATTCCAGGAAAAACTGGCAGCACATGCCGAACAGGCCAGCCAGGAAACTGGTATTCCCGCCAAGTTCATGCTGGGGCAGGCTGCACTGGAGAGTGGTTGGGGTAAGCGTGAAATAAAGACAGCGGATGGTTCTACCAGTCATAATATCTTTGGCATGAAAGCTACCAAGGGTTGGAAAGGTAAAACTGTTGATGCTGTAACAACAGAGTATGTGAATGGCGTTGCCCAGCGCAAGGTGGAAAAGTTTAAGGCTTATGATTCTTATGCCGACGCTTTCAAGGATTATGCCAAGTTGATTACAAAAAATCCGCGTTATGAAAATGTTATTGCTAACGCTAAAGATGCGACAAGTTTTGCTTACGGCTTGCAAAAAGCAGGGTATGCCACCGATCCTGAATATGCCAACAAGCTGACAAAAATTATCAGGCAGTCTCTTTCAACTTAAATTGCCTCTGTTGAAGCGCGTCAGATTAAAGTTTTGACGAAACGCACCGAAAACAGTATTGATGGCACTCGGTAGCTCACTTAGCAAAAAAGCAGGTTTAATTATGGGTTCAAATGTATTTGGAATTGGGCAATCTGCTTTGGCTGCTGCGCAGTTGGGTATTACGACAACCGGCCAAAATATTGCCAATGCGTCGACGCCTGGATACAGTCGTCAAGTCATTATACAAGCCGCAAATGAACCACAAAATCTTGGGGGTTCATTCATAGGCCAGGGTGTTTCTGTCACAGCGATACAACGCACTTACGATTCTTTTCTGTCGGGGCAGGTCAATTCGGCGCAATCAGCGCAAAACCAGGCAAGTGTATATAACAACCAGATCAGCCAGATCAATAATCTGATTGCAGATCCTACCGCAGGTGTGACGCCTGCCTTGCAAAGTTTTTTCAAATCTTTCCAGAATCTTGCTGCCAGTCCAAATGGCACTGCCGGTGCTGCTGCGCGTCAGTCTGCTGTTTCATCTGCCCAATCCTTGGCTGGTAGCCTGAACAGTCTTCAATCCCGACTCGACCAGATTCGTGATGATGTCAATGGTCAGATTGGTACGGTAGTCGGTTCTATCAATAGCTATGCGACGCAGCTGGCGAATTTGAATGACACCATAGAAAAGGCGCAGGGAACTGCCAATGTTGGTAGTCCCCCAAATGATTTATTGGACCAAAGGGATCAATTGGTGACGGAGTTAAGTAAGCTCACCAAAGTCAGCGTTGTACCGCAAGGGGCAAAATATAATATTTTCATAGGCAACGGGCAGCCCTTGGTATTAGGCAGTAATGTCAATCAATTGCAGGTAGGCCAATCGTTGACTGACCCGACCAGGGCCGAAGTATCCTATGTTGCCAATGGTAAATCGATATTATTGCCTGAGAATAGTTTTGCTGGTGGTCAATTGGGGGGCTTGCTTGATTTTCGCGCAAGTACGCTTGATGCTGCACAAAATAATATAGGCCGGGTAGCGATAGGTCTGGCAACCCAGTTTAACGATCAACAAAAATTGGGTCTGGACCTGAATGGTCAACAAGGCGCTAATTTGTTCAACATTGCCGGGCCACTTTCAACGCCAAGTGCGTTGAATACCTCGACAGCAGCCATAAATGCGACGATTACCGACACAACTGCGTTGACGACCAGCGATTATCGCTTGCAGTTCATTGGCGGTAATTACAAAATCACACGCTTGTCTGATGGTGTATCCCAGACCAGTGCCACATTGCCCACCAGTTTTGATGGTGTTAAATTTCAGTTGGCGGCACCACCGGCCGCCGCAGTGCCGAATGCAGGTGATGAATACTTGATCAGACCTACCGCTGCAGGAGGTTCCAGTATTTCCGTTGCGGTCCAGGACCCTGCAAAGCTGGCGGCTGCTGCGCCTTTGGCAACGTCTTTTCCGACGACCAATACCGGTAGTGGCAAGATCAGTGTTGGTGTCCAAAATTCGCAGGTGGCTTCGGGCAGCAATTCAGCTACGGCGACCATCAGCGCTGCGACAACAGATGATTCTTATGTCGGAAGCACTTTGGCAGCGCCGGTCACTTTGACTTTTAATTCTCCCAATATTACTGGATTCCCGGCTGGTGCCACCGTAGCCGTAAAAGTAGGTGCAGTGACCACGAATTACCCGCCACCAGCTACTGTGCCTTACACCAGTGGAGCCACCATCAGCTTCAGTGGTGTCAGCTTTTCCATTAGTGATGGGGCGACACCGCCAACGAATGGTGACACTTTTACTTTGTCTGCAGCGATACCGGTTGCCGCAACGCAACTGACTTATAACTCTGGTGCAAAAACGCTCACGGGCTTTCCTGCAACTGCAAATGTGACAGTCACCAATGGTAATACCTCAACGACTTATCCTGCAGGGACAGCGATTCCATATACTGAAGGTGCTACCATTAGTTATAACGGCATTAGTTTTTCTTTGAGTGGCAGCCCGGCGAATGGGGATGTTTTCAACATTGGCCCCAATACCAATGGCTCAGGGGATAACCGGAACGCAGTCATACTCGCTAATTTGCAAACGCAAAATACCGTAGGTGGTAAGACGACAACATTTCAGGGTGGATATGCCCAATTTGTCAGCCTGGTGGGTAATAAGGCGAATGAAGTGAAGATTACCAATGATTCCGAAACCAAGCTGCTGGCACAATCTGTGACTGCACAACAGTCTGTTTCAGGTGTTAATCTTGATGAGGAAGCGACCAATTTATTGCGGTATCAGCAGGCTTACCAGGCTGCCGGTAAATTGATGCAAATTGCAAGCACATTATTTAACTCCCTGTTGGCATTAGGGCAATAGAGGCTATCATGCGTATCAGTACAAGCACCATCTATGAAACTGGTGGTGCCAGAATCAGTGACCTGCAAGTTGGTTTGAATACAACCCAACAGCAAATTGCTGCTGGCCGCCGTGTGCTGACGCCTGCAGATGACCCGATCGCTTCGGCTCGGGCGTTGGTTATTTCACAATCTGACTCAGTTAATACCCAGTTTGCTACGAATCGCCAGTATGCGAAGAATAATCTGAGCACCGCTGAAAGCGTACTGGGTAATGTAACAACCGCTCTGCACAGCATTAAAACGCTGCTTGTAGAAGCAGGTAATGGTACCTATTCTGATACTGACAGAGGTTTTATCGCCCAAGAGTTGCAGGGTAATCTGGATCAGTTGTTGGGGTTGGCAAATTCAACCGATGGCACTGGAAATTATTTGTTTTCAGGTTATTCCACGACGGTAGCACCTTATACCAAAACTGCAGGCGGTGCATCCTATAATGGAGATCAGGGGCAGCGCTATCTTCAGGCCGATACCTCCAGGCAAATTCCCTTGAGTGCGCCGGGCACTGGAATTTTCGAGAATATCCGCACATCGGCTGGTCAATTCAACGTGCAATCCAATCCTTCCAACCTCGGACAGGCGGTTGCTACTGCTGCCATCAATGTGCCGACAGTGGGTAGTCTTACGGGGAATAATTATGAAGTGCAGTTTGATAACATCGGCACTTCTTTTACCATCGTCAATAAAACCACGGGTGCAACGGCTTTGCCATTAACACCCTATGTCAGTGGAACGCCAGTGACTTTCGATGGTATCAACCTGACGATTACAAATACGCCAAATCCTCCTGCGCCAGACGATAAATTTTCTGTCCAGCCAGGTAATCAAAATATTTTTGAAACCGTCACAGATGTCATTAATGCGCTCAACACGCCTGCCAATACTGTTGCGGCGAAGAAGGACCTGACCGCCGCTCTGACTCAGGGCAACAATAATGTTGATGCCTCTTTAAATAATGTTCTGACGGTAAGGGCGCAGCTTGGTACCAGTTTGCAAGAAATTGACAACCTTGATAATGAGGGCGATGCCAAAGGGGTTGCCTTCAAACAGGATTTGTCTTCCTTGCTTGATCTGGATTATGCCAAGGCAATTACTGAACTGAATCAGCAGCAAACAACCTTGCAGGCAGCGCAGCAATCTTTTGTGAAAACTTCGCAACTGTCATTATTCAGTTATATCAATTAACACCTGATTGACGAATTCGCTTTCTTGGAATTATTCTTTGAATTTAAAATTGGCTTGGCATATTGATATGTCAGGCCATTTTTAAATGGGCAATAATCAGATTTATCAGATTTTTTCCATATCTTCAGAATCTAATGCGATCACGTGAGTCTGCATGATGCCATGTTCGTCATGCCATTCACGGACGACACAAGGCTGGCCTTCTTCATCCAGATCAATGACTTTGAAGAATTGGCCTATCATTGATTCAATCAGGATGCGTTCATCTTCCGGAAAACTCTTGATGAATCGCTTGTCCAGGTTGACGATGCGGACGATGTCGCCGACGACTACGGGCTGGTTCTTGCAATCGACGGCGGTTTGGGGTTCTGACATGATGGTTCCAGTGTTAATTATTGATGGATATTGTACTTCCAATGGCTTGCTTGCTACAGGATAGACAAGAAAAAAGGAGCTGATTGCGTGTGGCAATCAGCCCCTTGTTACAGCCCACTAGTTATTGACTAGTTATTGATTTGGCGATTTTAACTGGCTTTCTTTTCGCGGGCCACCCAGTACAGTGCAAATGCAATCAGTACATAAGGAATCAGTGACAGCGCATCGGCATTCGGACCTTCAAAGAAAGGATTGTTGGCCGTTGCCCAGTCGCCTATTTTCTTGTCGAAGTCTGTCAGGATACCTGCGGTAAAGGCAATCACGATACCTGCCAGCGCACCGCCAGCAATGTAACCGGACGACAGCAGGACGCCGGAACTGCGGTCACCGGCAGCCTGTTTCTCATCTTCACTCAAATGCTGGTTGTGCTCCAGCTTGTTATTACGACGGTCCACTGCCCAACGTATCATGCCACCAACGAACAGTGGGGCAGAGGAAGACAGTGGCAGATATACGCCCACCGCAAAAGCCAGTGACGGTATGCCTGCCATTTCCAGTACCACAGCAATCATTACGCCAAACAGGACGAGAGTCCAAGGCAGTTGACGATCCAGTATGCCCTTGATGATGTAAGACATCAGCACGGCTTTTGGGGCATCATATTTCTTCACTTCAGAACCGTCCGGGCGCTTGTTGTATGCACCGTTGATGCCCGGGTCAACCAGGTACACGGCTTTACCAGCGTTGTCGACAAAATATTTACCGGCAGGGCCGCCCACATTGTCATTCTTGTGCCAAACCTTGTACGTGCCTTTATCTTGTTCGGCTTGCGGGCCCTGCAATTGTGCTGTGTCGGTCAACTTTGATACATCTGTTACCAGTGCCGGAGCCACCTGGGCTGCCGGTACATACACTGTGCCAGAATCATTCAGTTTCAAAAGGATAGGGCCAAGGATCAGGGCGGAAGAAAACGCCCCGGCCAAAATTGCATACTGTTGCAGGCGTGGGGTGGAACCGACGATATAACCTGTCTTCAAATCCTGCGAGGTAGTACCGGCATTGCTGGAAGCGATGCAGACGATGGCACCCACAGACAGGGCAGTGACATAGTATTGACCACCAGTCCAGCCCATGATCAGGAAAATCAGGCAAGTAAACAGCAAGGTTGCCACCGTCATGCCAGAAATCGGGTTGGAAGAAGAACCGATCTCACCCGTCAGGCGGGAAGACACAGTCGCAAACAGGAAGCCGAATACCAATATCAGCAAGGCACCCAGGAAGTTCATGTGCAATGGTGTGGCGAACGTGATGATGGCAATGATCGCCAGCGCACCAATGACCACCCATTTCATAGGTATGTCCTGATCGGTACGCAATGGTGCAGCGACGGCAGCGGCACCTTTGCCCAGGCCAGACAAACCGGCCGACAGACTGCGCCAGATGGTGGGCATGGCGCGTACCAGACTGATCAAGCCACCGGCAGCAACAGCACCAGCGCCTATGTACAGAATATAGGCACCACGTACATCATGTGCGCTCATCTGGCTGATGAGCTTGACGCCCGGGGCCAGTGGTACGCTCAATGCGTCACCAAAGAACTTGATCATCGGGATCAGCAACAGGTAAGACATGACACCACCTGCAGCCATGACAGAGGCAATGCGCGGGCCGATGATGTAACCGACACCCAGCAATTCTGGCGATACTTCAGCACCCAGCGAGCCACCTTTCAACGGTGCACCAAACACGACTTCGGGCGTATCTTTCCAGCCTTTAAGTGCCACGTTGGCGATTTTGTACAACAGGCCGATACCAAAACCGCCAAAGATGATGGCTGCACGCTTGCTGGCATCATCCAGCGCATTCGGGTTGTTTTTTTCGCCTGCTGCTTCGCGCGATGAATCCGTTGCGGCGGCTTTCAATACCTCGGCACAGGCCGTGCCTTCCGGATATTTCAGCTCATCGTGTTTTTCCACGATCATGGTTCTGCGCATGGGGATCATGAGCAAAATACCGAGCAAACCACCAAGGCAGCCGACCAGCATCACGCGTGAGATTTCCAGGTCAAAACCCAGAATCAAAATCGCTGGCATGGTCACACCCAGGCCAAAGGCCAGGGATTCACCAGCCGAACCGGCAGTCTGCGTGATACTGTTTTCCAGAATGGTGGCGTCTTTGGCTCCTAATTTATTGGTGAGCCGGAACAGGGTGATGGCGATCACTGCAACCGGGATCGAGGCGCTGACAGTCAAACCGACTTTCAGAACCAGATAAAGTGAAGACGCACCGAAGATCATCCCCAGCACCACGCCCATGATAAGGGCGCGTGCGGTCATTTCGGGTAGTTGTGCCGAATCGGGGATATATGGTTTAAACCCCGGCTTGGTACTGGAGGCTGACATTTCTTTTGGCATTGGTGTACCTGTATTGTTGTCAAATTGAGGTAGAAAAAGGCGGATATTTTTTCAGCCTGGCGAATTACCGGCCCATCCCTTTTCTTGTCTCCCGGGAAAGGCCGATGAAAAAACATAAATAATCGCGCATTATCTCGCTTTTTTCCGTCAATTTGCAATGCTGTGATCAGACTTGCGCCATCTCTTCTTGTTTGCTCAGCGTTGGCAGGGCAGTAATGCCACGAATAACCGGGTTTTTGCCGGCAATAAACGCCAGCAGCAGGGCACAGGCACCGGCAAAACCCAGTGAATAGCGCAAACCCAGGTGCTCACCCATCCAGCCGCCGATCAGTGCACCGGGGCCAGCGGGTATCAATATCAGCCAGCGCATGGTGCTGGTCATGCGTCCCAACATGGCCTCGGGCGTCACTGCCTGGCGTAATGCCAGAAAGTTAATAAAAATCAACACGCCACCGATGGAAAAACACATCAGCATGAAACCAAACGCAGCTATACCCCAATTATTGGCGGGTGCCAATGCCAGCAAACCCCAGCCCACACCGCAAACTGCTACCCCCAGCACCATGCAGGGGCCAGGGCCAAGACGGCGGCTGATGCGATTACCATAGACGCTGGAAATGATGGTACCTATTCCCATACCCATGTAACTCAGGCCAACGGCCTGTTCGGACAGGCCCAGTTCCCGGGTGGCAAATAAAATCTGCACCACCAGGGCGGCGTTATAACAAAGCTGCCAGCCCCCAACTGTCATTGCCAGAGTGATCAGCAATGGCTTGTTTCTGACAAAAGACAGTCCCGCCTTCAGGTCGCGCCAGAAATGGGCGTCTTCCCGTGGCTGGCGCACTTCGTTTATTTGGATACCGCGCAGGATGACTGCAGATGTCAGCAACAGCAGGGCATCTGCCAGCAGGGCTAGTGGTGCTCCCATCAATTTGATCAACGCCCCCGCTGTTGCCGGACCAGCGACTTCCGCTCCGGATGTGGCCAGGGCATTTTTGGCATGCGCTTCCACCAGACGGTCACGCGGCACGATTTGAGTCAGCACGATTTGTGATGCTGAGCCGGCGGTAGTGTTGACCATGCCTATCATGAATCCGACCACATACAGCCAGGTCATGCCCAGATAACCCAGCCACCAAGCCAGCGGTACACTGGCGACCGCCAGCGATATCGTGATTTCACCGACGATATACACTGGCAACTTGCGCACCCTGTCCAGCAACACGCCTGACGGTAATGACAGCAAGACAAAGGGCAGCACTTCCATGAAGGTCAGCATCCCCATCTGAGAGGGCGTGGCGTGCAAAAGCACTGCCGCTGTCAGTGGCAATGCCAGCATGGTGACTTGTGCGCCGAAAGAACTGATCAATATCGATGTCCACAAACGGCGGTAGATCAGATCACGTAGTAAATCCCGTTTTGGAAGGGAAATTAAGTTAAAAATTTTATTTATCATATTTACAAACACAATGCGCTGTCTGTTTATTGCTGTATGCATGGCGATGGAAATATCACACATACCATCGACAGACTCTGGCTACGATGCCAACGAAGAAGTGCTAAATGCTTTTGGATGACAAAGTTAAAGGCTGGGCAAGATGAGTCAGCGTTTACAATACGGTCATCAGGAATAATGTCAGGGAACTGGAAATTTCCAGAGTTGGAGCTTGATGCAAAAGTCCCGCAGTCGTCTTCAGCTTTTTTGTTGAAGCGACTTGTTAGTAGATTGTATTGATATTGATTAGTTCCCGTCAGAGAAAAAAATGATGTTTGAAAAACCAGTAGTGATGATTGACTTTGAAACTTCGGGCATGACGCCAGAGCAGGGTGGGCGTGTTACCGAAGTGGCTGCCTTGCGCATAGCCGGTGGTGAAATTGTGGATCGTTATGTTTCCCTGATCAATTGCCGCGTGCGTATTCCGTACTTTATTACCGAATTGACAGGTATTACCCAATCCATGGTGGATCATGCCCCACCTGTATCGGAAGTCATGCCGGAATTGCTGGAATTTATCGGTAACGATGCGCTGGCAGCACATAACGCCAGTTTTGACGAGAAATTCTTGTTGGCAGAAAGTGATCGCCTGGGGCTGTGGCCTTCTTATGATGGGCTTATTTGTTCTGTGAAATTGTCACGTCGCATATTTCCGGGGCTGAGTAGTTATTCCCTAGGGCCGCTGGCATCATCGCTGGGGATACGCTTTAAAGGTGCGGCACACAGGGCGGAAGCAGACGCTGAAGTCGCATCTAAACTCATGCTGCGGATTGCTATGGAACTGGGAGATCGCTATGGTTTCAACGGCATAGACCCACGTCTGCTGCAAGATGTGAACAAACTGACCGCGGCGAAAGTGCCCGCCTTTCTGAAAAAGCAAAGTGCCGGACCGCTGGTTGAAATGATCCCCCCGGCACAGGCAGTCAAAAATATCTCCACCAAGGCTGCCACCGTGCAGCGTTACCGCCATTACAAGGGCGGCATCTATGAACTGGTATGCGAAGCGACGCAAGAGTCTGACCTGAGCCCCGTGATCGTTTATCGTTCACATGATGGAAGTGTCTGGACCCGGCCCAAGGCAGTGTTCTTTGAAATGCTGGAAATCAATGGCGTGAAAGTGCAGCGCTTCACGCCCATTGCCGAATAATTCACAGCGCCAGCCTTGCCCCATTACGGTAAGAGCAGGCTTAACTTTCAGGCTTTTGCTGTTTTGCCAGGCCCGTCGGTAATCAGCTTGCGTAATACCGGAATCAGTATGACAAGTACAATGCCGACAACTACACTGCCCCAGCCCAGAACCGAGAAAATGTAGTTGTAGGTAGGGTTGGTCAGAGAGGGCAGGCCTTCCGTCGCTTCTGGTATCAGGCCCGAAAATTTGCTGGACAGGATGGATGCCGTGCCGGTCACCAGCATCCAGGTTCCCATCATGACGCCTTGATACTGGCGTGGTGCCAGCTTTCCTATCATGGCATAGCCTATGGGTGAGATCAGTAATTCAGCGATGCTTTGCAGCAGATAGCTGATGAATATCCATTTGAAGGCAACCAGGCCATTGGCGGCTGCGGTCTTTATACCCAGTGGCAGCACCAGGAATGCAATGCCAATTAATATCAGCGCGGCAGAGAACTGGCGTGGGATATCAATATTCCAGCCACGCGCGCGCAGTTTGTCAAACAGCATGGCCATCAACGGGCCGCCAAACATGATGACGAAGCTATTGATATTCTGTATCCACTGCGGAGCGACT
This sequence comes from Undibacterium sp. GW821-FHT11B02, assembly GCF_058808955.1. Classification (NCBI taxonomy): domain Bacteria; kingdom Pseudomonadati; phylum Pseudomonadota; class Betaproteobacteria; order Burkholderiales; family Oxalobacteraceae; genus Undibacterium; species Undibacterium sp. GW821-FHT11B02. Next base: position 41,747 of record NZ_JBXASD010000007.1, read on the forward strand.
TCATAACCCCAGACCATGCGGTCAATATTATTGACGGCGAACAGCTGCAAGCCCATGGGGGCCATTTGATACAGCGTCCAGAAAACCAGTGAGCCCAGGGTCAGTATGATATAGGCACACATGTTTTTGCGTTCACGCTTATCCTTGTGGATGACAGTCAGTGCTGTCAATATCAAACCTATGATGACGCTGACTATCATGATCAGGTCGCCTGTGCCTTCTGCCTTATGCAACATGAATTCAACCAGGGGTACCAGGCCAGCCATGACCAGCAAACCTACCAGAAAGCGCCAGCGGAATTGGCGTGGGGTTGCATCCAGCAGTGTCGTGTTCAGATCGGACAGGACACGCCAGTTGACCGCTGCCAGCACAATCGCCATAAAATTACCTATAGTGGCAAAAATGAACAGGCTGGAATAGTCTTCCAGCAACTGGTAATAGCCGGCCGCAGTAAAACCGATGAAAAAACCCAGGTTCATCCCGGCATAATTCCACAGAAAGGCACTTTCACGGCGATTGTCTTCTGGTTTGAAACGTTGGGTCAGCATCAGGTTCAGACAGGTAACGTTCAAGCCGCTGCCAGTCAGGAAGAAGGCCAGGCCCCAGTACAGCATGCTGGATGTGCCGGTAGAAATCATGGCGCAACCTATAACCTGCAAGATCATGCCACCAACAAACAGATTGCGATTGCTGATGAACCTGCCCGCCAGATAACCACCAAACAGATGCAGACCATAATTGAATGCACCGAACACGCCCATGATGGCAGTGGCATCCTTGGTACTGAAGTTCAGCTTTTTGGTGGCATACAACACCAAAGTTGAATACAGGACGGCGAAACCCAGGGTGGCGAAAATCTGTATGAAAAACAGGGCGCCGGCACCTTCCGGAATGGCGGCTATTTTTTGTTTGATTGTTGACAAGTGGCCTCCGGGGCATAGGTTTGGCTGGCATTGTAATGCAAAGAATCTCGGCTAAGTCCTCTAAATGTCATACAGATGTCATATGGATGTTGTGACGATTCCGGCGCTGCATGTAAGACAATATTCTGGTATGTTGACGCTTGTGTGCATGGGCACGGCGAGCAGCTCTTTAATTTGAATGTAAAGTAATGGATAGTATTGATTTGGAAGTACTGAAAACCTGTGACGCCTGGATACGTGCCGGCATGGCCTGTGAACTGGTCACTGTCGTCAAGACCTGGGGATCGAGCCCAAGGCCAGAAGGGGCGACGCTGGCGATAGGTAGTAATGGACAGGTGGTTGGTTCGGTGTCGGGCGGTTGCATAGAAGATGACCTGATAGAACGTGTGCAGCGCGAAGGCATCGTGCGAGAATTACCAGAACTGGTCACTTATGGCATTACCGCTGACGAAGCCCATCGTTTTGGCTTGCCCTGTGGCGGTACCATACAATTGTGTATAGAGCCACTGTCTGCGCGAAGCCGTATCAGCGAATTACTGCAGAGACTGGAACAGCATGAACTGTTGTCCCGGCAACTGGATCTGCGTACCGGCGACGTCAGGCTGGAAACAGCTACACCCGCTCAACAGTTGGTGGCGACTGAAAACATGCTGTTGACCGTGCATGGCCCGCGCTGGAGATTGCTGATTATTGGGGCAGGGCAGTTGTCGCGTTTTCTGTCCAGTATTGCGCTGGGGATGGATTACCAGGTGATCGTTTGTGATCCGCGTGAAGAATACACCAATGGCTGGCATGTCGACGGTGTCAAAGTGGTCCACGCCATGCCGGATGACCTGATACTGGAAATGCAGCTCGACAGCCGCAGCGCGGTCGTGGCCCTGACCCATGATCCCAAACTGGATGACCTTGCCCTGATGGAGGCTTTGAAGTCAGAGGCTTTTTATGTCGGTGCCATAGGTTCTCGCGTGAACAATGCCAAACGCAGGGAAAGACTGAAGGAATTTGATTTGACTGATGCCGATCTGGCGAAACTGCATGGCCCCATAGGCTTGTATATAGGCAGCAAGACTCCGGCTGAAATTGCCATTTCCATCCTGGCCGAACTGACGGCGGTGAAAAACAACGTGCTGTTGCCAGCAGAAGTCAATGTCGCCCATGCCAAGGCGGCCCTGGTATGAGAAATTATGCGTTTCGTCTGGTGAATGTTTTTGCTGAAAGCCAGTTTGGTGGCAATCCCCTGTGCGTCTTTGAGCAGGCAGATGGCTTGGCAGATGCCGAGATGCAGGCGCTGGCAAGGCAATTCAATTTGTCGGAAACCAGCTTCATCCTGCCAACAGAACAGGCTGATGCCAGTGCCAGGATGCGTATTTTTACACCGGACATGGAAATGGCCTTTGCCGGCCATCCCAGCCTGGGCACAGCTCATGTTGTCCAGCAGTTGCAAAATGAGTTGCAGTTTGGCCTGGAATGCAAGGCGGGTATCATTCCCATGACGCTGGATCAACAAGGTATCTGGACACTTGTGGCACCACATCACGGTGAGGTGCAGACCCGGCCTTGTGAACTGCCATCAGCACAGGTAGCAGCAATGCTGGGCTTGCAGGAAGCTGATTTGCTGTCCACCCCTGTATGGGTGAATACCGGCAGTGAACAATTGCTGGTGCCACTGAAGTCAGCCGATGCTGTTGCCAAAGCGCAGCCGGACAGTGCGCAATTGGCAAGTTGGCCAGCCAACCGGGCAGGTCGCAGGATGGCCTATGTGTTTGCCTTTGATGAGTCTGTAGATAATGTAGAACCCAGGCGGGTAACAGCGCGTTATGTCTTTGCGCGTTCAGATGGCGGTTTTAGCGAGGACCCTGGCACTGGTTCCGCCTGCGCCAACCTGGGCGGCTGGTGGATGGCGCAGGGACAGGCGGTGCCAGTCAGTATGGTGATTAATCAGGGTGTGCAGATGGGGCGGCCATGCCGCTTATACCTTGAAGTGACAAAAGATCAAGCCATACGGGTAGGTGGCAGAGTCAGGGAAATCGCCCAGGGACAGGTTCAAATCGAATAAACCATCGCCAAACTCACATGTATCGGCAAGAAATCCGCTATAAATCAAGATAAAGCACAGGAAGAGCAGGCGTAAATCCTTTAAAATAGCGACTTCATTCATTTGCACTGAAAAATCCGTGGTGCGACTACATTGCTTCTGTCATTGTGTCGGTGGCCCGGTTCAGAATATTCCCCTATGAGCATGTCTACTACCCAGGAAATCGTTGCCGAATTGCGCGCTGGTCGCATGGTAATACTGGTTGATGAAGAAGATCGTGAAAACGAAGGCGACCTGATTATGGCCGCCGAATTCGTCACCCCTGAAGCCATCAACTTCATGGCCAAGTTTGGTCGCGGCCTGATTTGCCTGACACTGACCGAAGAGCGTTGCGAACAATTAAACCTGGCCATGATGACCAGTCGCAATGGGACTTCTTTTGGCACCAATTTCACCGTATCCATCGAAGCGGCAGAGGGCGTCACCACCGGTATCTCGGCAGCAGACCGCGCTCGTACTGTACAAGTCGCTGTTGATAAAAAATCTACTGCGGCTGATATTGTCCAGCCAGGCCATATTTTCCCGCTCAAGGCGCAAAGGGGCGGAGTGCTGATGCGCGCCGGCCATACCGAGGCAGGTTGTGACCTGACAGAACTGGCTGGCCTGACGCCCGCATCCGTGATTTGCGAAATCATGAAGGATGACGGCACCATGGCCCGTCTGCCTGACCTGATAGAATTCGCCCGTGAACATGACATGAAAATCGGCACCATTGCTGATCTTATCCATTATCGTAGCCAGACAGAAAGCATTGTTGACCGCGTTGCCGAGCGTGAAATGCATACCGTACATGGCAGCTTCAAGGCAATCGTGTATCGTGACAAGCCTAGCGGCTCTGCCCATCTGGCCCTGGTACATGGCGATATCACGCCAGAAAAAGCAGCCCTGGTGCGTGTGCATCAACCTGTTTCCATACTTGATCTGCTGGAAAGCCAGGCCACCACGCATTCATGGAATGTGGCTGCAGCCATGGCAGCCATCCAGAAATCGGATTCGGGTGTTATCGTTTTGCTCAATTGCGAAGAAACTGCCGACCAGATGTTTGACCAGTTCAAGGCGCTTGATACACCTGAAGCCAAACCAGTGAGCCGCGCTGCCCGCATGGATTTGCGCAATTACGGTATCGGTGCACAGATTTTGAAGGATGTGGGTGTCGGCAAGATGAAATTGCTGGCCAATCCACGCAAAATGCCATCCATGACGGGATTTAATCTGGAAGTTGTTGGTTATTTGGACAAGCCTTGCTCAGACAAACCGTGATGAGAACGAAAGGCGGGCGGTTGAGCTGCCGGCCTGATATGCTGTCCTCATCCCCATATCAATTATCAAGCGCAACAGCGCAAGAAAGAACATCATGACAGTTGGACATTACGAAGCAAATCTGGATGGTGCAGGTGTACGTGTTGGTATCGTACAGGCGCGCTTTAATGAAAACGTCGGTAAGGGTTTGCTGGATGCCTGCCTGGCTGAATTGTCATTGCTGGGTGTATTGAACGAAGACATCCTGCATGTGACTGTACCAGGCGCACTGGAAGTGCCACTGGCCCTGCAAAAACTGGCAGAAACCAACCAGTTTGACGCCCTGATCGCCCTGGGTGCTGTCATCCGTGGTGAAACTTATCACTTTGAACTGGTATCGAATGAATCCGGCGCTGGCATTACCCGCGTTGGCCTCGATGCCGGTATCCCGATTGCGAATGCCATCCTGACCACAGAAAATGATGAGCAGGCAGAAGTTCGCATGCAGGAAAAAGGTCGTGATGCCGCCCGTGTTGCCGTAGAGATGGCCAATCTCACTCTGGCACTGGAAGAACTGGCAGAAGCCACAGAAGACGTACACTATGATGCCTGATCGTTTTCGCAACGATCACCCCAGCTTTAAAAAATGTAAGAGAAGATATGAATAATAAATCCCAACATGCCAATCCAAGCAAAACCCGTTCGCCACGTCACCGTGCGCGCGAATTTGCCTTGCAAGGTGTGTATCAATGGTTGTTGAACAATGAAGATTCGGGCGCGATTGAAGCCCATATCCGTGAAGCGCACGGTTTTGACAAGGCTGACAGAGAACATTTTGATTCCCTGTTGCATGGCGCGATCAAACAATCTATCACCTTGCGTGAAGAAATCGCCCCGCTGATCGACCGCAGCATTGCTGAATTGTCGCCGATTGAACATGCCGCTTTGCTGATTGGTGCTTACGAGCTCAAGAATCACATCGAAATCCCTTATCGCGTCGTCATCAATGAAGCGGTTGAACTGACCAAATCATTTGGCGGTCTGGATGGCCATAAATATGTAAATGGCGTGCTGGACAAGGTTGCTGCCAAATTGCGCGCTACCGAGGTGGCTGCTGGCAAATAAGGCCGAAGACCCAATTGAATTGAGTGAATGCCGCCTTATTTTTTTGAAAAATAAGGCGGCTTTTTTATAATAGGGCAAACGCAAAACCGCCCCAGCTGCGTTGCAGCTCCTAGCCGTACCATAGCACTGTCTTCGTCGCTGACACCTTGCTGGGACAATTTTGCGTTTGCCCTATATAACTACTGCACCAACAAGTTTTTTCAGGATACTGCATGCACAATAATCTTGCATCGAGACTCAACAATATTGCCCCTTTTCACGTGATGGAACTCATGAAGATGGCTGCAGCACTGGAAGCCCAGGGCCGACATCTCATCCATATGGGAATAGGAGAACCAGACTTTACCGCGCCGCAGCCCGTCATCGATGCCGCCACCAGGGCCATGGCCGATGGCCGCTTGCAATATACGTCGGCACTGGGTTTGCCAGCACTGCGCCAGGCCATTGCCGACGATTATCTGCGTACCTATGGCATTGAAGTGCCGACCAACCGGATTATTGTGACCGCCGGTGCCTCTGCCGCCTTGTTGTTGGCCTGTGCCGCTCTGGTTGAGCCGGGCAGGGAAGTGCTGATGCCTGACCCCTGTTATCCATGCAACCGACATTTCGTGGCGGCCTTTGAAGGCAAGGCCAAATTAATAGCCAGTGGGGCTGAACATCGCTTCCAGTTGACGGAATCCATCGTACGCCAGCAGTGGGATACACAAAGCAGCGGTGTCTTGCTGGCATCGCCATCCAATCCTACCGGTACCTCGATTGAACATACAGAACTGAAGAAAATCATAGCGACCGTCAAGGAACTGGGTGGCTTTACAATCGTCGATGAAATCTACCAGCGCCTTTCGTATGACGACGCGCCATTTTCTGCGCTGTCGCTGGATGACGATGTGGTGGTCATCAATAGCTTCAGCAAGTATTTCAATATGACAGGTTGGCGGCTTGGCTGGCTGGTGGTACCAGAGAGGATAGTACCGCAACTGGAAAAACTCGCGCAGAACCTGTTCATCTGCCCTTCATCTGTTGCGCAATATGCGGCACTGGCCTGTTTTGAACCTGCCACCATCGCGATCTATGAAGAACGCAAGGCAGAATTCAAGCGCAGGCGTGACTATATCGTCCCCGCCTTGCGTGAATTGGGCTTTGATGTGCCGGTGACCCCTGATGGTGCTTTCTATGTATATGCAGATTGCTCAGCTTTTTCAGATGATGCCGATGCGTTTGCGAGGCAGGCGCTGAATGAGGCCGGCGTGGTGATCGTACCCGGCCTGGATTTTGGCCCGGCAACTGCGCATACCCATGTGCGGATTTCTTATGCCAATTCCCTGAAAAATCTGCAAGAGGCAGTCGCGCGCCTGAAGAAGTTCCTGGTCAGGAAACAGTCTTGATCGGGAGGTAGTCTTGGTTAGGAAGTGCAACAGGGAGGATAGGACAAATAAAAATGCCACCAGCATTTTCATGCTGATGGCATTTCTATACTTGAAGAGGTGTGCTGCAATGAATCCTGTCTGGATTACAGGGTGGCGATCTGGTCCTTTTTGACTTCCACAGGCGCTTTGACTTCAACTGCCTCTGGTTTGCCGACTACTTCAACTGGGCGTGCAACCGGAGCAGGTGCATTGAATATGGTTGGTACGTTCTTGCCAGTAGAAACGTCTTTCAGGCGTTTGTATTCAGTCAAGACGCGCGAGCCATAGCCAGAGTCATTTTCTGCATCGGCAGCACCGACATACATTTTCAGTCCTGCTTCGACAGAGCCTGCACGAGTGACATAGTCTTTCAGGATCAATGCACCAACCTTGATATTGGCAACCGGGTTCAGCGCAGCCTTAACGCCGCCCATTTCCTGAAACTTGTCATGGTGTACCTTGGACATGACCTGCATCAGACCTTGTGCGCCGACCGGGCTTTCCGCAAACGGATTCAGACCGGATTCTATCGCCATAACAGACAGAATCAGCAAAGGATCAAGCTTGATTTCCTTGGCTGTCAGATACGCGGCAGATACCAGCATATTGGTGGCATCATTGGCAATGTGATAGCGTTTTGCCAGCCAATTGGTGACCCATTGCTGTTGACGTTGGTTGCCCAGCATTTTGGAGTCTTCTTCAGACATACCAGCTTGCGTGTAAGGGTTGCTGGCTGCCTGACCCGGCGTATGCATCAAGGCTGCGATATTGGGAGCAGGTACCGGTGCTACCGCTGTCTCTTCCGCTTCTGCTTCGGCGTAAGGGGACAGGTCTTTGAATTTGTCAGTCAGTTCCGGTTTAATAAACATCGTCGCCAATACTGTCATGGCAATAACGCCAGACATCATGAACAATTGACGAACGATAGTCATAAAACCATTTGTAGTGTCACGCGCCACCAAAGACAGCGCCTGGCGCTTGTCTGTTGAAGCGATACTGCTTCTTTGTACTGCTAAAATAAAACGTTGAAACATGTTACCTCCTGAATCTTCGCGATGCATCATTCAACTTATTTAAAAGCCAAACGGATATTGCTTATTTCCGCGAATCAGAAACATCGTCTTTGTCACCAGTGTGTGAACACAAGACGCCGGAGCCGTTTGTCAAATCAGGTCCGTCAGACCTGTCATGGAGTGTCCAGTGACAAACAACTATTTTCGGGTTAAGGCAGACGCCTTTTGAAAACAATCCTTAAAATGTTATATGGGGCCCGATCCCCGTGAATGATGTTACCGTTTGGCGAAACCTTCTTTGTATCGAAAGTGGCGGAAGTCATTAACCTCTTCATCAAGTTGGGCGAATTGTAGGGGCGGTTTTATATCAAGTCAACACTATCAAAATGAATTTTAATTACTTTTATGTCTGATGAAATGTGCTGCGATGCAGCAAAGATCAATAAAATCAAACACTTGGCCGAAAATGCTAGTGTTCCTAGTGTAGAGATACAAAAAAGCGAAAAATGATGAAATATTCTGATTTGAGAGATTTTATTTCTCAATTGCAAGAAAAAAACGAACTTAAACGGGTGGACCTGCCAGTTTCCCCGTATTTGGAGATGACGGAAATTTGCGACCGCACTTTGCGGGCAGAAGGTCCTGCTCTTTTATTCAGCAAACCAAGCGGTCATACCATACCAGTGCTTGGCAATCTGTTCGGTACCACACGCCGTGTCGCACTTGGCATGGGGGCAGAAAGCCTGAGTGAATTACGTCAGATAGGGCATGTGCTGTCTGCCTTGAAAGAGCCGGAACCACCCAAGGGTTTCAAGGAAATACTTGGCCTTGGCTCATTGGTCAAAGCAGTCTGGGACATGTCACCGAAAGAATTACGTGGTGCCAAATGTCAGGAGATCGTTTGGGAAGGCAATGATGTTGATCTTGCGCGTTTACCTATACAGCATTGCTGGCCTGGTGATATCGCACCGCTGATTACCTGGGGTCTGGTGATTACTAAAGGTCCAAATAAGAAACGTCAGAATCTGGGTATATATAGACAGCAGGTCCTTGGTCGCAATAAAGTTATCATGCGCTGGCTTGCCCATCGTGGTGGTGCGCTGGATTTTCGTGAACACGGCATCGTCAATAAAGGCCAGCCTTATCCCATCGCTGTTGCCCTGGGTGCTGACCCGGCCACTATATTAGGTGCGGTGACACCAGTGCCGGATAGTTTGTCTGAATATCAGTTCGCAGGTCTCTTGCGCGGCAGTCGTACCGAGTTGGTCAAAGCCATAGGTAGCGAGTTGCGTGTGCCAGCATCGGCAGAAATCGTACTGGAAGGGCATATCTATCCGGATGCCAATCACCCCAGTGGCTATGAACATGCACTGGAAGGTCCGTATGGCGACCATACTGGCTATTACAATGAGCAAGACTGGTTCCCCGTGTTTACTATAGACCGCATTACCATGCGGCGTGATCCTATTTATCACTCTACGTATACAGGCAAACCACCGGATGAACCAGCGGTGCTTGGTGTGGCATTGAATGAAGTTTTCATTCCCTTGCTGCAAAAGCAGTTCAGCGAGATCACTGATTTCTATTTGCCGCCGGAAGGCTGTAGCTATCGCATGGCCGTGGTACAGATGAAAAAAGCCTATGCCGGCCATGCCAAGCGTGTGATGTTCGGTGTCTGGAGTTTTTTGCGTCAGTTCATGTATACCAAGTTCATCGTGGTGGTAGATGAAGATGTCAATATCCGTGACTGGAAAGAAGTCATCTGGGCGATTACCACCCGTGTTGATCCCTTGCGTGACACCACGCTGGTAGATAATACGCCTATCGACTATCTTGATTTCGCTTCTCCGGTCAGTGGGCTGGGTAGCAAGATGGGTATAGACGCGACCAATAAGTGGCCGGGTGAAACCAGCCGTGAATGGGGTACCACCATACAGATGACGCCAGAAGTGAAGGCGAGGGTGGACCAGATCTGGCAAGAGCTGGGTTTGTGACGTGTTTGTTTTAGATCTGTTTTAGATCTGTTTTAGATGCAGGTTTAGATATCGTATTTTTTATCCTCTATATATGAGTAGTTTAATAATTTGGGATTATCCGCAGCCGTTCACGCGGTCTGTTACACCGCAAGCCAGCGATATCGATGGGCTGAATCACACCAACAATGCCGTGTATGTGCGCTGGTGTGAAGAAGTCGCATGGGGGCATTCAGAAACCCTTGGGCTGAACCTGGCCGATTACCACAGACTGGACCGGGCCATGGCGATACGGCGTGGGGAATATGATTATGTATTGCCAACCCTGCTGGGTGAACCACTGACACTGGCCACCTGGTTGTTTGCCAGCGATGGCAAACTCACCATGGACAGGCGCTTTCAATTGATACGCGATAGTGACGGTGCCACTGTATTAAGGGGGCGCTGGGATCTGGTCTGCATAGAGTTGAGCAGTGGTCGCGCACGCCGCATGCCTGCTGAGTTTTGTGATATTTATCTGCCAGCTGTGGTGCCAGCGACCGCTGCTTCTACATAGATTACGACCTAAAGTGGCTTGCTGAAGGTGTACGCCACTTCTTTGGCATTTTTCATTTCACCCCGTTTCCACCCCTGGGCCGCATAAAAGCGGTCGGCCCGGGTGTTGGGGCTGGTGCCCAGTTTGACTTCGTTGTTACCCAACTCAAACAGGTAATCGACGGCCAGCTTCAGCAAGACTTTACCCATGCCCTTACCTTCATGCTCGGGCGAGATGAACAAGGCCCAGATGCTGCTGTCTTCGTGTGCGGCATATGAGAAGCCCTGGATTTCGCCATCCAGTTCTGCCACCCAGCCGCGCCCCAGCGCATCAAGATAATCCAGGTACATCTGGCGCGTGATAATGTTGGGGTTGGATAGCGTGTTTTCTTTGACGGCAAGGCGTATGCGCATGACGGTGCTGACATCATCGGCCTTGGCTTGTCGGAAATGTAGTCGGGAGGGATTGGTCATCAGGTTTTTGATCTGGTTCTGGGTTTATCTTTGACTGGCAAAACTGATGCCAGCGCGGACCGTTATTGTATCGTCAAGCTAAATACATGCAATCAGTACGTTTGTGGTGTTCTATTACGCGCAGCCATGGCGACTTGCGTTATTCAAGTACAATCTATGCGTACTACAGCAAATTTAACTCTCTAACTCGAATTTTCGCATCCATTATGAAGCGACCCCGTTTTTTACGCGACAACATGACCATGTTGTTGTTTTGTGTTGTGGCTCTGGCCAGCCTTTTCCCCGCCCGTGGAGGCGTTGCAATCGGTTTTGATCATCTGGCCACTGGCATGATTGCCTTGCTGTTTTTCATGCATGGTGCCAAATTGTCACGCGAGGCTGTACTTGCGGGTATTACCCATTGGCGCTTGCATTTGCTGGTCATGGTATTTACTTTTGCTGTTTTTCCGCTGATGGGGCTGAGTCTGAAGCCCTTATTATTACCTTTGCTGACGCCTGAACTTTATGTGGGCATTCTGTTTTTGTGTGTCTTGCCTTCCACTGTGCAATCGTCTATCGCATTTACGTCGGTGGCGCGCGGCAATGTACCGGCTGCGGTCTGCAGTGCCTCGGCCAGCAATATGCTGGGTATTTTCATTACCCCTTTGCTGGTCAGTCTGGTCGTCGTGGCGCATGGCGAAAGTCATTCTTCCATAGATGCCATGCTGAAAATTGTCTACCAGCTATTGCTGCCGTTTGTTGCTGGTCAACTGGTGCGTCCGTGGTTGCAGGCCTGGTTGCAGAAATATGCAGGCATATTGAAAATGGTGGACCAAAGTTCGATATTGCTGGTGGTGTATGTCGCTTTCAGCGAGGCAGTGGTGCAAGGCTTGTGGCAGCAATTACCGCCACTGATGCTGTTAAGCCTGCTGGTTGTCAGCGGACTTATGCTGACAATCATCATGGGCTTGACCATGTTCATCAGCCGCCGTTTTGGGTTCAGCAAGGAAGATGAGATCACGATCGTGTTTTGCGGTTCCAAAAAAAGCCTTGCCAGTGGCGTACCCATGGCCAAAGTTTTATTTGCCAGTCATGCCGTAGGTATGGTCTTATTACCATTGATGCTATTTCACCAGTTACAGTTGATGGTATGTGCCGTGATGGCGCAACGCTACGCAAAAAGATAAGGAGTCAAACATGCCACGTTTTGCTGCCAATCTCAGCATGATGTATACCGAATTACCTTTTACTGAGCGCTTTGCTGCTGCTGCGAAAGATGGTTTCAAGGCAGTTGAATATCTGTTTCCCTATGAATATCCGGTGCAGGACTTGCAAAAACTATTGCAGGACAATGGTTTGACGCAGGTGTTGTTCAATACCTCGCCCGGTAACTGGGCAGCGGGTGAGCGTGGCATGGCATCGATACCGGGGCGTGAAGAAGAGTTCAAACTAGGTTTTGATCAGGCGCTGGACTATGCCCGTGCCCTGGGTAATCGCACTTTACATGTGATGGCTGGCCTGATCCAGCCAGAGCAGGACAGGGCAAAGCATCGCGCCGTGTATTTAAGCAATCTCTCTTATGCCGCCTTGCTGGCTGACCGGGATGGCATCACCATCGTTATTGAACCCATCAATACCCGCGACATCCCCGGTTACTTTTTGAACCGGCAGGATGAAGCACAGGAAATTTGCCAGGAAGTTGGGGTAGAGAATTTGCGTGTGCAGTTTGATATTTACCATTGCCAGATTGTCGAAGGCGATGTCGCCACCAAGCTGCGCCGTGATATGTCACGTAAGCACGCCGGTATTGGTCATGTACAGATAGCCGGTGTGCCGGACAGGCATGAGCCGGATCAGGGTGAAGTCAATTATCCTTACCTGTTTGATTTGCTTGATGAACTGGGCTATCAGGGCTGGATAGGTTGTGAATACCGGCCACGCGCTGGTACGTCGGAAGGTTTGTCCTGGGTAAAGCCCTGGCTGAAGTGAAGAATGATGCCGATATACAAATAAGAAGCTGAAAAGCAGTCTTCATGACTGCTTTTCTGTTGTGCGCCTGGTAAAGCAGAGTACTTATTCTTCGCTGACCTGCAAGATCAGTTTGCCAAAGTTTTTACCTTCAAATAGCATCATCAAGGTATCGGGGAAGGTTTCTATGCCTTTGACGATATCTTCACGCGTCTGGAACTTGCCTTCAGCCATCCATTTACCCATTTCAGCTACTGCTTCGCCATAACGGGCAGCGTAATCAAATACGACGATACCTTCCATGCGGGCGCGGTTGACCAGCAGTGACAGGTAGTTGGCCGGACCTTTGACTGGAGTCGTGTTGTTATACTGGGAGATGGCACCACAGATAATGATGCGTGCCTTCAGATTGATGCGGGTCAGTACGGTATCGAGAATGTCACCACCGACATTGTCAAAGTAGATATCAACGCCATTCGGGCAATGTTCTTTCAAACCATCTTTGACTGAGCCGGACTTGTAATCTATGCAGGCATCAAAGCCCAGTTCATTGATAACGAAATCGCATTTATCTTTGCCACCGGCGATACCAACAACACGGCAACCTTTTTGCTTGGCGACCTGACCCACTGTCTGGCCAACGGCACCGGCTGCACCGGATACCACCACGGTTTCGCCCGCCTTGGGCTGCCCCACGTCCAGCAGGCCGAAATAGGCCGTCATGCCAGGCATGCCCAAGGCATTCATAAATTTGGGCAAGGGAGCCAGTTTAGGGCTCACTTTGTAAAAGCCAGCCGTTTTGTCATCGGCAGCACCTACCCAGTATTGCTGCACACCCGTACCGCCGGAAACATAATCACCAACGGCAAAGTTGGGGGATTTGGAAGCAATCACCTTGCCTATGCCACCAGCACGCATCACTTCATTGATGGCGACTGGGCGGATATAGGATTTGCCCTCATTCATCCAGCCGCGCATGGCCGGGTCCAGCGAGATATAAATGGTTTGTACGACAATTTCACCATTGGTGATGTCGCGCACTGCTTCTGTGGTGAAGTTCCAGTCACTGTGCTTGGGGTTCCCAACTGGGCGAGCGGCGAGGCGGTATTGCTGGTTGCTGAGTGTGCTCATGTTGTCTCCTTGATGTAAGTACTTGTGGCGTCTGAATCAAAATGGGGCTGTCAGAAGAGTGACTATACACTAATTAGTACGATCGTGCTTTTTGTTGTGATTATTTAATTGGAATCGGGTTCTATGAATTATGCGGCTGAACATGCGACAATACACAGTTAATTTTTAAGCTTTACTACTATATCAACGAATTTAATTTGTCACCCTGGCCTGGACGCTATTAACTCCGGGCCACACTACTGAAATCATGAGCATACGACCAGAATATATCTTGACCTTATCCTGTCCCGATCAACGCGGCATTGTGCATAGCGTATCGGGTTTCCTGGCCCATCATGGCTGCAATATTATCGACTCTGCCCAGTTTGGTGATGCGCAGTCGGCCACTTTTTTCATGCGCGTACATTTCGCCGTGGAAGACACAGCCATCAGCGACAGCGCCTTGCGGGAAGATTTTGCCGTGCTAGGTGGTAGCATGCAAATGAACTGGCAACTGCATGACGCACATCACAAGCCGCGCGTGATGTTGATGGTATCCAAAATTGGTCATTGCCTGAATGATTTGCTGTTCCGTTACAAGAGCGGTTTGCTGCCAGTAGAGATCAAGGCCATCGTATCCAACCATACCGATTTTTATCAGTTGGCGGCCAGCTATAACATTCCTTTCCATCACCTGCCGCTGGCAGCTGGCGCACTGGCAGAAGCCAAGCGCGTACAAGAACAAAAAGTGCTGGATATTGTTGCTGCCAATGATATAGAGCTAGTGGTGCTGGCGCGTTATATGCAGATACTGTCGCCTCAATTGTGCGATGCGCTGAAGGGCAAGGCGATCAATATCCATCATTCTTTCCTGCCCAGCTTCAAGGGTGCCAAGCCTTATTACCAGGCACATGAGCGTGGTGTCAAACTGATAGGCGCTACCGCACATTTCGTAACAGGTGACCTGGATGAAGGCCCGATTATTGAACAGGATGTGGAACGTGTTGATCACTCCATGGAACCGGAAACCCTGACCGCTATCGGTCGTGACGTTGAATGCGTGGTGCTGGCGCGTGCCGTTAAATGCTTTGTTGAACATCGTATTTTATTGAATGGCCATAAGACGGTGGTGTTCAAGTAATGGCACTCAAATCCATCATTTACAAGGCTGACCTGAATATCTCGGATATGGACCGCGGCTATTATGCTGACCATAGCCTGACGATCGCCCGCCATCCATCCGAAACCGATGAACGCATGATGATACGTGTGCTGGCTTTTGCCATTCATGCGGCAGAACGCCTGGAATTCGGCAAGGGTATATCTGATACCGAAGAACCCGATATCTGGCTGAAGGATTACACCGATGCCATACAGTTGTGGGTAGAAGTCGGCCAGCCGGACGACAGGCGTTTGCTGAAAGCCTGTGGCCGTTCAGAGCAGGTCGTTGTCTACAGTTTTGCCAGCGCCAGTGATATCTGGTGGAAGGCAATGAACAGCCGTCTTGACCGTGCCAAGAATTTGCGTGTCATGAATGTGCCTTCAGAGCAAAGCCAGGCATTGGAAAAACTCGCCCAGCGCAACATGCAATTGCAATGCACGATACAGGATGGACAAATCTGGATGTCTGCTGGTGAAGCGTCTGTGCAGATTGATCTGGAAACGCTGAAAGACTTTTCTTAAATTCAGGCTGACATTGCATCCGCTGCTTCTGCCCATTGCATGGGTACAGGCAGCGTAGTGCTGCTGAACTCCAGATGCAGAACCCGACGCTGGTTAGCATGGTTGGCCTTGTCCGATGCATGGAATAGCAGTGGCTTCATCAGCAAAACGTCGCCCGCCTGCATGGCGCAGACGTGCACATCTGTTTGCGCGGCATTCTCAACATAGGTGTCTACCTGCTGACCCTTTAGTTTGCCGTAACGATGGCTGCCTGCCATGACTTTCAGGGCGGCGTTGTCGTGGTCGGCAGCGTCAAGCGCTATGCGCAGGGTCAGCATGTTTTCCAATACATCTGCTGGTGGCTCGACATGGTGTACGCCGGTTTTTAGTGTCCATTTTGTGTATCCAGGCACTTCCATTTTCTGATCCACGCAGATAGTCATGTCCTGGTGCCAGGCTACCAGCCAGTTGTGTTCAGCATTTTTGTTGAAGAAGATACTGCGCACAGGTTTTGCATCCGGCATGTCTGCCGCCTGCAACGCCGCGTATATTTTCTGCCAGGGCAGGGCTAGCGCAATGGCCGGGTAGGTTTGCAAGACTAGCCGGACGCCGTAGTCACCGGATATGGGCTGGCAGGCCTGTTCCAGTTCCGACAATTCGGTTTGGTTGAGAAAGCCGGGCAACAGGGCAAAGCCCTGCTTGCCCAAGTTTTCAGCGAGGTCCGGATAACTGTTTGATGTTGTTGACATCAGACTATCAGATCATCCTTGCAAAACCTTTTTCAGCCACGTACTGATATCGTCCACTTCTTCAGGACAGACTGAATGCGGCATCATGTATTCATGCCATTCAAGCTTGTATCCTAATTGCTTCAGCAGATCGCGTGATTCTTCGGCACGTTGTATCTGGATCACAGGATCAGAGCGACCATGGGCCAGGAAGATGGGTGTGTCCTGATTGGCCGCATGGCGTTCGGTGGCAATCAGGTCACGCAAAGGAACATAACCGGAAAGACACAACAGGCCACCCAGCTTTTCAGGATAACGCAAGCCGGTTTGTAAGGTCATTGCACAACCTTGTGAGAAGCCAGCCAGCAGAATGCGTTCAGATGGAATACCACGTGCATTTTCCCGAGCAATCAATTGTTCTATGCGTTTTTGTGATACGCGCAGACCTTTTTCATCTTCACGCCTGGCGATGTCAGTACCCAGGATGTCATACCAGGAACGCATCACATAACCACCATTGATGGTCACTGGCATGGTCGGCGCATTCGGGAATACAAAGCGTATGCCGGGATTGCCGCTCAAATCCAGTTCTCTGACGATGGGCACAAAATCATTGGCATCGGCTCCCAGGCCATGCATCCAGATGACGGCGACCGTCGGGTTGGGGCTGCTTTCGATTTCTACCGTGTCCAGGATGTTTTGTGTCATGATGATTTTCTGAAAGAATTAAAATAAGTGAGCAATTTTACTGCGAGCAGCAAGAGCATGCAGGGTAACCATACGGTCAGCAGCTCTGACTGCAAGACTTGCCAACCACGCGTGGTCAGGAAGCGGTTCACGCCTATCGGCGATACCTTGATGAATTGCCAGGGAAAGAAATAGCGTTCTTCGGTAAGCGGCCAGAAAAATTCTACACCCAGCCCGCCAGTGGTCAGGGCATCCAGCATGCCATGTGACGCAGTAGAAAAGGCGATAAACAGCCAGACCACCACGCGACTGGCTGCCAGGCGCGTATGAAAAATGCAGGCTACAGTTGCCATCAGGACGGCCATCAGCAGAGAATGACTGAAGCCCCTATGTCCAAACGGTGATTCGTAAGCGATGCCCAGCTTGAAGCTGATGACATCCAGATCCGGCAAGATGGCGCATAACATGCCCAGGATGAGCAATTGCCATGAAATACGCTGGCGACCAAGCAACAGGCCGCAAGTCAGCGGAATGATAGGGTGGGTCAGTATCGTTGCCATGGCGACGGATAATCAGTTGTTGCCAGACATCAGGCCGGATTTTTAGGTCGTATGGCGTTCTTTGGACGAAACGCCTTGCAGACCGCATCAGCGGTTTCGATATACGGGCCACCGATCAAATCGATGCAATACGGGACGGCGGCAAAAATACCGGCGACCTGCTGCTTGCCATCGGCATCTTTCAGGCCTTCCAGCGTTTCCTTGATGGATTTTGGCTGGCCCGGCAAGTTCAGTATCAATGCAGCATGTTCAGTCGTTTCACGTATCACCGCAACCTGGCGTGACAAGATCGCGGTCGGTACGAATTGCAGGCTGATCTGACGCATCTGTTCACCAAAGCCTGGCATTTCCTTTGTCGCAACCGCCAATGTAGCTTCGGGCGTGACATCGCGCCTGGACGGGCCGGTACCACCTGTCGTGATGACCAGATGGCATTGTTCTTCGTCAACCAGGGCAATCAGGGCTTGTTCTATCGCTGTTCGCTCGTCAGGGATCAGGCGGGTGACCATTTCCCAGGGGGTGGTCAGTGCCTTGCCAAACCATTCCTGCAAGGCTGGCAAGCCCTGATCCTGATAAATGCCGGCGGAAGCGCGATCTGAAATGGAGACCAGACCGATTTTCAGCCTTTCCTCAATTGCACACCCGGCAGAATTATCTGTCATCGTACTCGTCGTCATCTTCTTCGTTTATATCATCAGCGTCATCCGCCTTGGCACTGGTCTTCGATTTTTGCAGATCTTTCAAAATCTGGAAAATCTCGCGATATGCCTTGGGCGGCTTGTTTTCTGCCTGTTCCTTGCGGGCATTACGTATCAGGGTGCGTAGTTGCTGTACATCCAATTGTGGATTTTCCGCCAGCAATTCGGTCAATACATTGTCGTCAGCCAGCAGTTTTTCGCGCTGGCGCTCAAGTGCATGCATGGCGGCAGTTTCCGATTTGGAAGCGCCTTTCCAGCTGTCTATGGTTTTCTGGATGAGGGCGACTTCTTCTTCATCCAGGGTACGCATTTTCTTGCCCACGTACTGCATTTGACGGCGGCGGCCTTCATGATCCTTGATTTGCTGGCATTCGAGGATGGCATCACGCACATCTTCCGGCATGGGGACACGTTTGACGCGTTCACGCGGTTGTTCGACCAGTTCTTGCCCCAATTTTTGCAGAGCGGTCATTTCGCGCTTTAATTGTGACTTGGATGGACGATCGTATTCTTGCTCGAACTCATTGGATTGGTAGCCACATGAGCCACGATTTGGATTTGGCATAATTCTGCGCCTTTACTATTAACTTAATGAAACGGCTGCTATGATACCCCTTTTAGCTAGGAAATACCCAAAAACACCCACGTCAGGGCAAGCTTTGCGTTGGCAAGGGGGTATGATTGCGATAATTCCATGGCAAATATTTTTGTTTAGCTTCCCACAGAAACTCCATCTATGAGCAAACCAGTTTTTACCCATACCCAAGACCAGTTAAAGCAAATCGCGCAGGATATGTTGCGTTTCGCCCGCGAAAAAGGAGCATCTGACGCTGCAGTAGAGATCAGTGAAGGTGGTGGCCTGTCCATCAGTGTCCGCAAGGGCAAGGTGGAAACCATAGAGCAAAACCGTGACAAGGGTATCGGTATTACTGTGTATATCGGCCAAAGACGCGGCAATGCCAGTACTTCGGACTTTTCTGAGCAGGCCCTGCGTGATTCGGTTGATGCAGCCTACAATATCGCCCGCTTTACTGCAGAAGATGATTGCGCCGGTTTGCCTGAGCCAGAGTTGCTGGAAATGGCACCGAAAGACTTGAAACTGTGCCACCCATGGCTGATCAGTGCCGAAGAAGCCATAGAATTGGCAAAACGCACGGAAGCAGCAGCATTTGCTGTTGATAAACGTATCACGAATAGCGAGGGTGCCAGCGTGCATGCCCAGCAATCGCATTTTGTGGCAGCCAATTCTCGTGGCTTCATGGGTGGTTACCCGATCTCACGTCACACCATTTCTGTTGCACCGATTGCTGGCAAGGGTGCAAAAATGCAAAGGGATGACTGGTATTCATCTCAGCGCAATGCCAAAAAGCTGGCCGACCCTGAATCCATAGGCCGTTATGCGGCTGAACGCGCACTGGCCAGGCTGAATGCACGCAAGCTCGATACCCGCAAATGCCCAGTCTTGTTTGAGGCACCGCTGGCGGCAGGCTTGCTGGGTTCACTGGTACAGGCTACCTCGGGTGGTGCTTTGTATCGCAAATCCACTTTCTTGCTGGATTCTCTAGGCACCCAGATTTTCCCTGATCACATTCAGGTGTTGGAAGATCCACATGTCATCGGTGCAGTTGGTTCTTCACCGTTTGATGACGAAGGCGTGAAAACACAGAAGCGCAATGTCGTCAGCAATGGCGTGTTGCAAGGCTATTTCCTGTCCACCTATTCAGCCCGCAAGCTGGGCATGCAAACCACTGGTAATGCAGGCGGCTCGCATAATCTGTCAATGACATCATCGCTGACCAAGCGCTCGGATAATTTTGTCGGCATGCTGAAAAAGATGGGGCGCGGCTTGCTGGTGACTGAGTTGATGGGGCAGGGCGTGAATTATGTGACAGGCGATTATTCGCGCGGCGCTTCTGGCTACTGGGTGGAAAACGGCGTGATTCAATACGCCGTCGAAGAAATCACGATCGCTGGCAATATGCGCGACATGTTCAAACAGATTGTCGCCATCGGCAGCGATACCCTGATCAGAGGCACCAAGCAGACTGGTTCTATCCTGATCGAAAACATGACGGTTGCCGGTAGCTGATTATCATTGTTTGGCTTGCAGAAAAAAAGACCATCTGATTCAGACGGTCTTTTTTTTGTTGGTGCGTGACTTGTTCATGCCCCCAGATACGCTTCGATGACCTTGGGATTGCTAAGCAGGTTAGCACCCGTGTCACTGAGAACGATGTTGCCATTTTCCAGCACATAGCCATGTTTGGCGATTTTCAGTGCCTGCCTGACGTTTTGTTCTACCAGCAGGATACTGAGACCGGTTTGATTGATTTCCTTCAGGATGCGGAAAATCTCTTGCACCACCAGCGGGGCCAGCCCCATTGAAGGTTCATCCAGCAGCAGCACTTTGGGTTTTGCCATCAGCGCACGGCCTATGGCCAGCATTTGCTGTTCACCACCGGATAAATTGCCAGCCAGACCAGTTGCCCGGTTTTTAAGGACAGGGAAGAGAGTAAAGACCCATTCCATATCCTTGCCGATTTGCGTCTTATCCTTGCGGGTGTAGGCACCCAGCTCAAGATTTTCCCTGACAGTAAGCGTCGTCAGAATGGCGCGGCCCTCGGCGACCTGCACCACACCTTTTTGCACGATATGGTGCGGTGATTGCTGGCTGATGTTTTCATCTTCCAGAAAGATTTGCCCCGATGCTGATTTCAGTAAGCCGGAAATGGCTAGCAGGGTCGTGCTTTTACCTGCACCGTTGGCGCCGACGAGGGCCGTGATTTCGCCAGTATTAATGGCAAGGCTGATGCCTTTGACGGCAGCAATGTGGCCATACATGACATGCAGGTCCTGGACGCGCAAAATTTGGCTCATTCTGCATCCTCCTTGCCCAGGTAAGCTTCAATCACGTCTGGATTGTTGCGCACTTCTTCCGGCGTGCCTTCGGCGATGATTTTGCCAAAGTTAAGTACAGCTATGCGGTCGCATAATTCCATCACAAAGCGCATGTCGTGTTCTATCATGAAAATCGAAAAACCACGGTTACGTATATTGACGATTTCTGCCATCAGTTCAGTCTTTTCAGCCGGGTTCATGCCAGCGACCGGCTCATCCAGCAAGAGCAGCTTGGGCTGGGTGGCCAGGGCGCGGGCAAATTCCAGCTTGCGTTGCTCACCGTATGACAAGTTGTCTGCCAGCATATGGGCTTTATGATCCAGTCTGACCCACGACAGCAATTCATGTGCACGTTCTTTGGCTTTTTTTTCTGCGTCTTTGTAGGCACCCAGATTGAACAGCATGCTGGCTACGCCATAGTCGAGATGATCATGCATGCCTACCACGACGTTTTCCAGCAGACTCATTTCCTTGAAAATACGGATGTTCTGGAAGGTGCGGGCAACACCCAGTTGCGTGATTTTGTGACTGGCGACTGTGGTCAGATCCTGGTTGTTGAAGCGCAATTCGCCACTGCTGGGGCGCAGCAGACCGGTAATCAGATTGACGATGGTGGTTTTTCCAGCACCATTGGGGCCGATCAAGCCATAAATACTGCCTTGTGGCATGGTAAAGCTGACATCCTGCAATACCCGCAAGCCGCCAAAATTTTTACTGACAGAACGTAATTCCAGCATTTAGCTAACCTTTCCGGAGCGTGACGATGTTAACTTCTTGCGAAAGTTTCTGATTCTTGCCGGATCCCAGATACCTTTGGGTAAATACAGGATGACCAGTATCAGTATCAAGCCGTTGGCAGCCAGGCGGAAATCTTTTAAAGAATGCATGAATTCTGGTAACAGAGTCAGGCTGGTGCTGCCTATCAGCGGGCCAATCAGGTTGCTGGTGCCGCCGAACACTGCCATGGTCAGGATGTCCACTGCATTTTCAAATGCGTAATTGCCTGGTCCTATCGTGAAGGTGTAATGTGCATTCAAACCGCCAGCAATACCCGCGATGGATGCGCCCATGACAAATGCCAGCAGCTTGTAACCACTGACATTCACACCCATAAGTCGGGCTGCAATCTCATCTTCCTTGATCGCCTCAAAGGCGCGACCTATCTTTGAGCGCCGCATCCTGGCCAGTACAAACAGGATGACTGCCAGCAAGATCACAATGTGCCACCATTCCGTTTTTTGTGGAATGCCGTTCAAGCCCATGGGGCCGCCGGTGATTTCCATATTCAAGACAATGACACGTACGACTTCACCAAAGCCCAGCGTCGCCATGGCCAGGTAAACACCGGACAGTCGCAACGTCGGTATGCCTATGATCAGCGCGACGACGGCCGGCATGATGGCACCAGCCAGCAAGGCTAGCGGGAATGGCATGCCCGTTTGCATGCTGATCATGGACGCGGTGTAGGCACCGATGCCCATGAATGCCGCATTGGCCAGTGACAGCAAACCGCAAGACAAGGTCAGGTAAATCGAAAGAGCCAGCATGGCATTGATGCCTATGCCAAAAATGACTGTGCTATAAATAGCCCAAAAACTATCCCACCATTCAAGCATAGCGTTACGCCTTTCTTTCCAGTACTCTGCCGAACATACCGGAAGGGCGTACCAGCAAGATGATAAATAACAGACCAAAAGCCACCGCATCTCGGAAATCGCTCGACAGATAAGCGACACTCATCACTTCAGCAAAGCCCAGGAACAAGCCGCCTATCATGGCACCGCGTATATCGCCCATACCACCAAGAATGATGACGGCAATGCCTTTATGCAGCATCGGTTGCCCCATGAATGGAGAGATGGCATTGAACGACAGGCCGACCAGCACACCAGCAGCGCCACCCAGCGCCGCAGCGGCAAATGAAGTCAGGAAAAACAGACCTTCAACATTGATACCCAGCAGGTATGCAGCCTTGGGCGATTCGGCAATGGCGCGCAGGGCGCGGCCAATTTGGGTGCGGCGCATGACTTGCAATAGCACCAGCATCAGAACGAAGGCAATGATGACAATGGCGAGCTGAACTGCAGTCAGGTGCAGGTTGCCAAGGCTGAAGCTTTCTTCGGGTATGGTGCCAAATGGAAAACGTTTGTTTTCTGCACCAAAAATCCCTTGGGATATATTGGTGATCATGATGGCTACGCCTATTGTGGCAATCATCGGGGCCAGATGTGGGGCATTGCGTTTTCGCAATGGTCGCAAGACCAGAAAATCCACGACGACGCCCAGCAGCCCACAAACCAACATCGCCAGTAGCATGGCCATCCATAATGACATCTGGAAGGAACTGACCAGCAGCAGGGCAATATAGCTACCCAGCATGAAAATCGCGCCGTGCGATAAATTGATGACGCCAAGGACGCCGAACACCAGCGTGAATCCCAGGGCGAAAAGTGCATAGACGCTGCCCAGAGTCAGAGCGTTAATGAGTTGTTGTGCCAGCATGGATATCCAGATGATTAGGATTGTTTCGTTTGCAGGTGCGGATGTAGAGTAGTCACCAGCACACGGCAATGGGATGAAAGTCACCCCGGCAAGAAAGTCATGAAACATCTGCCCCTGGACCGGGAGGTCAGAGGCAGGGTATCCACTTATTTTAACAATACAAATTTGCCACCTTTAGCAATATTGACGATGGCGTCTTGCTGGGCATCATAGCCAGCTTCCTTGCCATCTTTGGGGGCGGCGCGGCGGAATGCAAATTTGCCGGTTGCGCCTTCAATTTTTACAGCCGGCAAGGCATCACGCAACGCCAGGCGATCTTTTTCCAGGCTACCGCTCAGGCTGACTTTTTTCAGTGCTTCCGCAACGATGTGCATGGCGTCAAATGCCTGTGCTGCAAATTGGTCCGGGTCTGAGCCAAATTTTGCCTTGTAGTCAGCCATGAAGCTCTTATTGGCAGCGGATGGGTTTTCAGCAGACCATGGGCTGCCCATCAAGGTATTGTCGGCAGCGTCTTTGGCGATTTCAAACAGTTTTGGTGAATTGAATCCATTGCCACCTATGAATGGCTGCTTCATACCCAGCGAGCGGGTTTGCAGGATGATATTCGCTGCCTCTTCTGCCAGGCAGGAACAGACAATAGCGTCAGGATTGGAGGCCTTGATCTTGGTCAACTGCGCCTTGAAATCCACATCACCCTTGGCATAGGTTTCTGTATCTGTGACGGGGACTTTTTGTTCAGTCAGGGCATTTTTGAAAACATCGTAACCGCTCTTGGTAAACGCATCATCGTTGCCGTACAGGATGGCGACTTTCTTGATATTGAATTGCTTGACCGCTGCGCGCGTAGTGACTGGCAATACGTCCGCTTCCATGACGGAATTGCGGAAGGTGAATGGGCCCATATTGGTGATGCCATCAGCAGTGTTACTGGTGCCAAATACAACAGTTTTGGTGGCGTTGGCAATCGGATCAGCGGCAAAGGCAGAATTTGACAGGGTAGGGCCAAAAATCATCAATACTTTTTCCTGGAACAGCAATTTTTTGAAGACATTGATCGCTTCTTCTTTTTTGCCCTGTTCGTCTTCTGCAACCAACTGTATCTTGTTGCCGTTTACACCGCCCTTGGCATTAATCTGGTCTGCTGCCAGCGTGAAACCATTTTTAATGGCAACACCGTATTTCGCAGCTGGGCCGGTCAGCGCTTCGGCAACGCCGATTTTGATATCGGCAGCCTGGTTCAATGTGGAATAGGCCAAGAGAGTGGCGGCAGCTAGCAATTTAAGACGGTATGACATGGTTGATCTCCTGAAAAATTATTGTGACTCATGCGATTCGCGACGCGGGACAGACGGACTATGTTTTTAAATTTGTTGATTTTCAGAACAAATTTATCTGCCCAGAAATGGAAATGGCGAGATCGCTAAACTTATTAGTTGTTTATTGTCACGGAGGATTGTATGGGCTGGCAACCTTAGCAGCAATAAAACGCCATGCTGCGATGCAATATCCATTACTTAAGTAGTACTACTGATGAGGTTAGTTTTTTAGCCTGAAAATGCCGTACTGGAGAATGGCAGAACATGCCAGAGCCTGTGTGAGCAGGCAAGCTGGCATGTGTTGGGATTGTTGTTTGTTCAGCCTATTGGCGAGCTTATGCCAGTTGCTTGCGCACGCGGGCAATCGCTGCTTTTACCTGGTTTGGTGCAGTGCCACCGATATGGTTACGGGCAGCAACCGAGCCTTCCAGTGTCAGTACTTCAAATACGTCTTCATTGATCAGACTGGAAAAGGCACGTAACTCTTCCAGTGACATATCACTAAGATCACAGCCCTTGTCGACGCAGGTGCGTACCGCCAATGCCACGGCTTCATGGGCATCGCGGAAAGGCAGGCCTTTCTTGACCAGGTAATCAGCCAGGTCGGTCGCGGTCGCATAGCCTTGCAGCGCGGCGGCGCGCATGGCTTCCGGCTTGACACTGATGCCGCCAGCCATGTCGGCGAAGATGCGCAGGGTGTCGATGACGGTATCAACTGTATCAAACAGCGGTTCCTTGTCTTCCTGGTTGTCCTTGTTGTAGGCCAGTGGCTGGCCTTTCATCAGAGTCAGCAGGGCAATCAGGTGCCCATTGACGCGCCCCGTTTTGCCACGTGCGAGTTCAGGCACGTCAGGGTTTTTCTTTTGCGGCATGATGGATGAGCCGGTGCAGAAACGATCTGCGATATCGATGAAGCCGACGCGCGGGCTCATCCAGATCACCAGTTCTTCTGACATGCGGGAGATGTGGGTCATGATCAGGGCAGCGGCAGCGCAAAATTCAATGGCGAAGTCGCGGTCAGATACCGCATCCAGCGAGTTGTAGCAGACTTCATCAAAGCCCAGTGTTTTGGCTACGCGTTCACGGTCGATAGGAAATGTCGTGCCAGCCAGGGCAGCTGCGCCCAGGGGCAGGCGGTTCACACGTTTTCTGCAATCGAGCATGCGTTCACTGTCACGGCCAAACATTTCAACATAGGCAAGTATGTGATGACCAAAGGTGATTGGTTGGGCCACTTGCATATGGGTAAAGCCTGGCAGGATGGTATCGGCATTTTTTTCTGCCAGATCCAGCAAGGCGCTGCGGAAATCCGCCAGCAATACCACGATATTGTCGATGGCACTGCGCATGTACAGGCGGATATCGGTAGCGACCTGGTCATTGCGTGAACGGCCAGTGTGCAAGCGTTTGCCGGCATCGCCTACCATTTCGGTCAGGCGCTTTTCTATGTTCAGGTGGACATCTTCCAGGTCCAGCAGCCATTCAAACTTGCCGCTGTCGATTTCTGCTTGTATCTGTGTCAGGCCACGCTGTATATCGGCATAGTCCTGGGCGCTGATGATGTTTTGTGCCTGCAGCATTTCTGCATGTGCCAGCGAACCCTGGATGTCAAAAGCAGCCATGCGGTTGTCAAAAAACACTGACGCGGTATAGCGTTTCACCAGATCTGAGACAGGTTCCGAGAAGCGGGCAGACCATGCCTCGCTTTTTTTATTGAATTGTGATGTCATAGTAATAGTTTGCCAATTTGGCTGCGTTTGCTTAAAGATTGGTGCAGATTATCCCAGATTTTGGCCTGCAATACCCCGTGACTTGGGGGCTGACTTGAGCAAAATGCTAATAATCCCCGTACAAAATGGCAGGTTTTCCAGTTTTTTTATGATATTGCACAGATACAGGTCAATTCCCGGCATCTCATGCGGCCCACATAAATGAAACAAGAATGACAAAAAAAAACGCCTTACCACAAGATGAACCTTTGATCCCCGATTGTTGCAATGTCGGCGTGATATCCCGTGTGCTGGTGGCTGTCAATATATTGGCCATGCTGGTGTTGTGGGCACGTGGCGATAGCTGGTATCTCATGCTGCAGAATTTCCTGGAGTGCTCTATCCTGCTGGAAACCATCAGCCTGATATCTCTGCTATTGCTGTGTAATCTGCGCAGGCTGGCCATGCGCTATCCCTTTCAGTCCTGGTTGCAGCGCTTGTTATGTGGTTTGTTGCCAGCCGCGATTGCTGGCCTGTACTTGCAGTATCTGAAAAACATGGAATGGTTTGAATACAGTTTTCCACATTTCGATATCAATTTCGCGATGTTCAGTTGCTTCTTGCTGGGGCTGGCGTTTCAGCAGTATTTTGAATTGCGCGCCCGTGCATTTTCACCCGCGCTGGGTGAAGCCAGGCTACAGGCTTTGCAGGCACGTATCAGACCGCATTTTCTGTTCAATAGCCTCAACACGGCACTGGCCCTGATCCGTACCGAGCCGCGCAGAGCGGAACTGATGCTGGAAGATCTGGCTGACCTGTTTCGGGTACTGATGCGTGACAACCGCATTATGACCAGCTTGTACGACGAGGTGCGTTTGTGCGAGCAATATATGGCAATCGAAAAAATCCGGCTTGGTGATCGCCTGCAGATAGAGTGGGTAAGTGACAGACTAAGTGAACAGGAGAAACGGGAAATCGACATACCCTCACTGCTGTTGCAGCCGCTGCTGGAAAATGCCGTGCATTATGGCGTTGAGCCTTCCGTCACTCCTGCCCTGATCAGGGTAGAGATGGGGCGCTTGCTGGACAAGGTAGAAATAATTGTTACCAACCCTTATCACGCTGACGCCAATTTAACATCTGGTAACCAAATGGCGCTGGAAAACATCAGGCAGCGATTAAGTTTGCTCTATGATATCGAAGCGCAACTTCAGTATGGAGTGAAGGGTGAGCAATTTGAAATAAGACTGCATTTTCCAGCCAAGAGATGATGATTCCCAAGATATTAATCGTTGACGACGAAGCGCCCGCCAGGCAAAGGTTGATGACCTTGCTGTCTGACATACAGGCAGATTGTCCGACGGCGGTGTTGGGAGAAGCAGAAAACGCCATCTCTGCATTGGATCAACTGACCAGGCTGCAACCCGATATCTTATTGCTGGATGTGCAAATGCCTGGTATGAGCGGCATAGAACTGGCGCAGCACCTGGGGCAACATCAGGCTGGTTTCCGCCAGCCTTCCATCATATTCGTGACGGCGTATGACGAATTTGCCGTCAAGGCATTTGAAGTGCATGCGCTGGATTATTTGATGAAGCCAGTGCGCGCCAGTCGTTTGCAAGATGCCATCCGGCGCGTTGCAGAACAGATCCGCGATGGTCGCCCTGTGACACTGCCAGCGGTGGGCGACAAAGCCATTCCCAGGCGCAAGCATTTTTCCGTGCTGGAAAGAGGGCGCATCTTGCTGGTGCCGGTAGCCGAGGTGTTATTTCTTAAGGCCGAACAAAAATATGTCACCCTGCATACTGGCCGGCGTGAATATTTGATAGAAGAATCGCTGACATCCATCGAAACTGAACTTGGTGATTTGCTGGTCAGGGTGCATCGCAATGCCCTGGTGGCGCGCGCTGCAATCAGTGGTGTCGAACGGGCTGCGCATGTGGTTGATGCAGAAGCTGGTCAGGAAAAAGTAAGCGAGTCCTGGCAGGTGATTGTGTCCGGCGCTGCCGAACGCCTGCCTATCTCACGCCGGCAATGGCCGGTCATCAAGGCGTTGGTGCGTATGTAGTTTGGTAGTTATGCTGGTGACTTGATGTAGGAATAACGCCAGATTAGCACCAGATTAGCGCCACACTGGCAAACCAGTCAGATCCGTATTTTCATCGAATACCCATGCTGGCAAGCCACTGCAATCCGTCGGCCCCAGTACTTCCAGCAATTCCAACTGCTCTTGCTTCTTACCTTGCTGGCGCTGTACTAGCTTGGTCGCTTTTCTTGGTTCGGCCACTACTGGCGCTGGCTCACCAAAGCCCGGCAATTCCTGGGTGGCGTTATCTTTGTTGTCTTTCATCAGGCTAAAATGAGTGATGTTGGCAAGCGTCAGTTGTTGCTAATGTCTGCAATAATAGAAAACCACTTTGGTAACTGACCAAAGCCGGGATAGAGATTGCTGATGGTGTGCGGTTGCACAGTGAAAATCTTGGTTGCGGGGGCAGGATTTGAACCTACGACCTTCGGGTTATGAGCCCGACGAGCTGCCAGACTGCTCCACCCCGCGTCTGAAGGATGCGAATTGTACATGGCATTGGCGCGGCTTACAATCTATATGTGTAAATATTTTTATACGATTTTATATCGCAACAATTGCGCAACAATTGTTCGCAAATTCTTGCATAAAAAAAACATCGCTATTGCAGAAGTTGGATCGAAATCCATGCATAATGGAAGTACGGTATGGTTGGCAGTATAGTCATGCGCAGCAAGCCTGTGCGCTATTTTCAGGAGTGAAAAAGTAGTCATGGAATTTGAAGTAATCGACACACAGATTTCCCCGGAAGGCCGGATGGAAGTGCTATCCAAGGCCGAAGTGGCACAATTGCTGGACAATAGTCACGGTGGTTTGTATCAGGTGTTCCGCAGTTGTGCGTTGGCCGTACTGAACTGTGGCAGTGGCCTCGATGACGGCAAGGAATTGCTGGAACGCTATAAAAGCTTTGATATCAGCATCATACAGCGCGAACGCGGCATCAAACTTGATGTCAAGGGTGCGCCTGCCAGTGCTTTTGTCGACGGTGTTATGGTCAAGGGTATACAGGAACACTTGTTTGCAGTATTGCGCGATATTCTGTTCATCGAGGCAGAAATCGGCGATGACAGGAAGTTTGATCTGGGTACGACTGAAGGTATCAGTGATGCAGTATTCCATGTTTTGCGCAATGCCAATCTGTTGCGTCCGCAAGTGAATCCGAACATGGTGGTGTGCTGGGGTGGACATTCGATTTCGGGAGCGGAATATGATTACACCAAGCAAGTAGGTTACCAGCTCGGCTTGCGTGGTATGGATATCTGCACTGGCTGCGGGCCGGGTGCGATGAAGGGCCCGATGAAAGGCGCGACCATAGGTCATGCCAAACAAAGGGTGACGACTGGCCGTTATCTGGGGATAACCGAGCCCGGCATCATTGCGGCTGAAGCTCCAAATCCTATAGTCAATGATCTGGTGATACTGCCGGACATAGAAAAGCGACTGGAGGCTTTCGTGCGTATTGGGCATGCCGTCATAGTATTTCCTGGTGGTGCTGGTACTGCGGAAGAGATTTTGTATTTGCTGGGTATTTTGCTGCACCCTGACAATGCCGAGTTACCTTTCCCGTTGATCTTTACCGGGCCAGAAAGCGCGGCAGACTATTTCCGCCAGATTGACCAGTTCATTGCAGCAACCTTGGGGACAGAAGCACAGAAGAGTTACAAGATCATTGTGAATGATCCGGCAGGTGTGGCAAAAGAAGTGCACTCCGGCATCAAGAAAGTACGCGAATTCCGCAAGGCTAAGGGAGATGCCTATTATTTCAACTGGTTATTGAAAATTGATGCCGAATTCCAGAAGCCATTTGAACCCACGCATGAAAATATGCGTAATCTGGCTTTGCACAAAAACCAGGAAACGCATTTGCTGGCTGCCAATTTACGCCGGGCATTCTCTGGCGTGGTGGCGGGCAATGTCAAAAACCAGGGAATACGGGCAATTGAAAAGCATGGACATTTTGAAATTCGCGGCGATAGTGAAATAATGGCATCAATGGATACCCTGCTGGCGTCTTTTGTTGCGCAAAGTCGCATGAAGTTGCCGGGCAAGGCGTATACCCCTTGTTACCGTGTTATAAAGTAATTGCGTGGCAATATAACCGTAGGATAATAGGCTTGGTCCTATCACTTTTGAGGAAAACAGACATGAGTTCCGTACAGCAGGAAGTTGACGAACGTACCAACCTCACAGCGTCTAATAAATTTGAACTTTTGCTGTTTCGTCTGGGTACGGATGGCAGCAGCGAGCGGTCAGAGTTGTTTGGCATCAATGTTTTCAAGGTACGCGAAATAGTTGCCATGCCTACCATCACTGGTATGGCAGGGGCGATGCCGCATATGTTGGGGGTGGTGAATTTGCGGGGTCAAATCATACCGGTGATTGACTTGCCGGCAGTGGTCGGCCTGAAGCCCAAGACTGGTTTGAATATAATGCTGGTGACTGAGTATGCGCGTACCACTCAAGGTTTTGCAGTAGAGTCGGTGGAAGAAATCGTGCGTCTGGAATGGAGTCAGGTTTTATCGGCAGAAAGCAGTGCAGCAGGCGGTATGGTGACCAGTATTGCCCGTCTTGATGGCGATACGGAAAATACGCGTCTTGCCCAAGTGCTGGACGTAGAGCAGATATTGCGCCAGATCACACCGTCTGATACCAAGGATGTTGATCCTGAAACCATCGGCGCCAAGCTGCAGATGATCCCGGGCTCTGCCATTTTGGCGGCTGATGATTCTGCGGTCGCCCGCGGTTTGATCGAACAGGCGCTGACGGCCATGGGTGCTCAGTTCATCATGACCAAGACAGGCAAGGAAGCCTGGGAAAAATTGCAGTCCCTGGCTGCAGCAGCACAGGCAGAAGGCAAGGGCGTGCGCGACAAAGTGTGCATGGTATTGACTGATCTGGAAATGCCAGAGATGGATGGATTTACCCTGACACGTAAAATCAAGCAGGATGACCGCTTCAAATTCTTGCCGGTGGTGATCCATTCTTCATTGTCTGGTGCCACCAATGAAGACCATATCAAGACTGTGGGAGCAGATGCCTATGTTGCCAAATTCGTTGCAGAAGAATTGGCAGCGACCATACGCACTGTATTGGCGAAATAAAAATTAGTGAAACTGCAGACAGTTTGCAGATGCTGAAAAGTAAAAAGGGTGCAATTAATCATTGCACCCTTTTTTTCATTCTTTCACCCTGGTCTCCAGGCGTTGTCCATTATCTGGAAGGTGCTGCTGGCACACGTTGCCAGCCACCGGGGCAGGTTTTGATGGCAGGGTAAAAACCGTCAGGCTGGTGGCAATACAGCCAGTCTTTGCCCGAATTGTTTTGCGGACTGATATCCGGCTGGCTGATGACATTGCTTTCATTGCTGTAAGGCTGCTCAATCACCTCTGTGTAACGGGTGACAGGTGCCACGTAGCTGACAGAAGGGGCAATCACTACGCTGCCGTAATACGGCCACGCATAGTCATACGGATAGTAGCGCGGGCCGTAGGAATAACGTGCGCCGTAATAAATCGGGAATGGGTTGATGGAAATTCCCAGACTGACGCGTGTACGGAAGTGGCCAGAGTGTGCCATTGCCGGGAAGGTAACAGCCAGCAAACTGCAGACCAGAAGAATTCTTTTTAAGGTATTCATGGCATTATGGCAATGTAATAATAAATTTCAGGGTGATTCTATAGCTTAGAACGAAAACTGGAAACTTATTGCAGGAATTACACTCAGTTACTATTCTTGAGCTTCCTTGACAAAGACAGCATGGCGATGATGCGGCGACAATACCCGTCATGAAGCGCTGAGACAACTCGCAAACCAGACCTCCGTTTATACAGGATATTATGCGATTTCTGATAAAAAAATGTGCAGCGCTGTGCGCGTTTGCCTTGTTTGCCAGCTTTCCGGCTTTTGCCGAATCAGTCATGGCTGATACCCCCGAAACTGCCAAACCAGCCATACGCGAGCTATACACCAAGTACGAATACCAAATCCCCATGCGTGATGGCGTGCGTTTATTCACCGTCGTGTATGTACCCAAAGATGGTAGCAAGACCTATCCTTTCCTGATCAACCGTTCGCCTTATGGCAGCGGTGTGCATGAGGGTGATCAGTCACATTATGGTGTGGATTTTTATCCTCAGTCACTGGGACCGTCGAAAGAATTTGATCAAAGCGGATATATCTTCGTGAAGCAGGATGTGCGTGGTCGTTTTATGTCAGAAGGTGTCTGGCAAGAAATGACGCCACACGTCAAAACCAGCAGACAGGCTGGCGAGGGTGTGGAAAGTCAGGACATGTATGACACCGTTGAATGGCTGTTGAAAAACGTCAAAGGTAATAACGGTAAAGTTGGTATCTGGGGTATTTCATATCCAGGCTTTTATACCTCGGCCAGTATTATCGATTCACATCCGGCGATCAAGGCAGCATCGCCACAGGCGCCAGTCACGGACTTGTTTATGGGCGACGATTCTTATCACGGTGGTGCCTTAATGCTGGCGGCCAATTTTGGTTTTTATGCCAGTTTCACCATAGAAAAAAATCCTACAACCTTGCCCAAGCGCTGGGAATCATTTGATTTCGGCACATCGGACGGCTATGAGTTTTTCCTTAAACACATGAGTCTGAAAAACATCACGGCGCAACTGACAGACAAACAGCGCGAGTTGCTGATACCGACGATAGAACATACGAGCTATGACGATTTCTGGAAAAGCAGGAATATTGCCACCCATCTGAAAAACATCAAAGCTGCCGTGCTGACTGTCGGTGGCTGGTATGACGCCGAAGACCCGCAAGGCCCGTTGACGACGTATCACAGTATCAAAAATAATAACAAGGGTTATTACAATGGCTTGGTCATGGGGCCATGGTCCCATGGTGCCTGGGGCGGAGCTGATGGTAAATCACTGGGGAATGTGAATTTTGAGACCAAGACAGGCGAGTATTACCGCAAGAATATC
Source organism: Undibacterium sp. GW821-FHT11B02 (assembly GCF_058808955.1). Classification (NCBI taxonomy): domain Bacteria; kingdom Pseudomonadati; phylum Pseudomonadota; class Betaproteobacteria; order Burkholderiales; family Oxalobacteraceae; genus Undibacterium; species Undibacterium sp. GW821-FHT11B02. The sequence continues at coordinate 75,390 of NZ_JBXASD010000007.1, forward strand.
GTCTTCCCTTTCTTTGAGCAGTATTTGAAAGGCGCCACTGGCAAGGCATTGCCAGAAGTGACTGTGTTTGAAACCGGCACAAATGTCTGGCGTGAATATGCCAGCTGGCCACCGCAGCAGGCACAAAAACGCACCCTGTATTTTGGCAATGATGGCAGTCTGAACTGGAAAGAACCACAGACAGAATTCAACACGTTTGATGAATATGTCAGTGACCCTAAAAAGCCTGTGCCTTTCATTTCTTATGCGGCAACCGGTGCGCCGCGTGAATATGTGGTGTCTGACCAGCGTTTTGCTTCCAGCCGGCCAGATGTGCTGGTGTACCAGACGGCGCCACTGGAAGACGATGTGACTCTGGTTGGACCGGTCAATCCGAAATTGTTTGTATCAACGTCCGGCACGGATGCTGACTGGATAGTGAAACTGATCGATGTGTATCCGTCGACCTATCCAGACCGGCAGGTTGTGCACGACCGGGCGAACGACGTGCCGCCACCATCTGTCTCCATGGCGGGTTACCAGCAACTGGTGAGAGGGGAGCCTTTGCGCGGTAAGTTCCGTAACAGTTTTGAAAAGCCCGAGCCTTTTGTTCCGGGCAAGGTGGCGGCCATCAGCTATAACATGCCGGATATTCAGCACACCTTCCGTCGTGGGCACCGCATTATGGTGCAGGTGCAAAGCACCTGGTTCCCGCTGGTAGATTTGAATCCGCAAAAATTCATGGATATTCCCAAGGCCAATCCTGAAGATTTCCAAAAGGCGACGCAGAGAGTGTATCGTTCACCCGGACAGTATTCAGGGATAGTCGTTCAGGTATTGCCGCAATAAGAGCTGCAAATTAAAAGAAAAAAGAGGGAAATGAAAAATGAAAACAAAAAATATTTTCAAACGTAGTTTGCTGGTCAGTTTGGTAGGCCTCGCATGCACAGGTAATGTGGCAATGGCGCAAACTGCCACCTCAAATCAACTGGTGCTGGAATCCATGACCATGGATGCAAAGGCTGATCCTTGCACGGATTTTTTCCAATATTCAAACGGTGAATGGCTGAAAGCCAACCCTATACCTGCTGACCGTGCACGTTACAGTGCCTACGATGAAGTCACGGAAAGAAATCTGGCAGCGCTGAAACAGATTGCCGAGGCTGCAGCCAAGGGCGAAGACAAGAGCCGTGCAGCGCAATTGGTAGGTGCTTTTTATGCCAGCGGCATGAATGAAGCCCAGATAGAAAAGGAAGGTGCAAAACCGCTGGAGCCACAGCTTGCAAAAATCAATGCTATCAAGGACAGCCAAGAATTGCTAACTGTGATTGCCGGTTTGCACAAACAGGGTGTGATGCCATTGTTCAGTTTTGCTGTTGATCAGGACGCAAAAAATACAACGCGCTATATCCCGGAAATCATGCAAGGTGGCCTGGGTTTGCCGGATAGGGATTATTACCTGAAAAACGATGCCAAAACCAAAGATATACGAACCAAGTACCAGGCTTATGTGTCTCAAATTTTTAGCTTGCTGGGCAATACGCCAGATCAGGCCGCGCGTAATGCTGCTGTGGTCATGGCGCTGGAAACCCGTCTGGCCAAGGCTTCGCTGACCAAGGTGGAGCTGCGCGATCCACAAGCCAGTTATCACCTGACCGATTTGAATGCCTTGCAAAAGAAGGATAAAAAAACAGGCTGGACGGCCTATTTTAATGCGCTGGGTCTGGCGCAGCCTGGGCAGTTCAATCTGGCACATCCCAAATTCATCGCCGAAGCAGGGCGCATGATGAATACGGTCAGCCTCGATCAATGGAAAATCTATTTGCGTTGGCAACTGGTCAATGCCAGTGCCCGCGACTTGAGTTCAGACTTCGTCAATGCCAACTTTGATTTCTATGGTAAGACACTGGCTGGCACCAAGGAATTGCGGCCGCGCTGGAAGCGGGTCTTGAGTGCGATTGATGCCATGGCGGGTGAAGCCATGGGGGAATTGTATGTGGCGAAATTCTTTGGTCCAGAAGCCAAGGCTGGTGTGCTTGAAATGGTCGGCAATATCAAACTGGCCATGCGCGAAAGTATAAGCAAGCTGGAATGGATGTCGGACACCACCAAGCAACAAGCCTACAAAAAACTTGATACCTTGATCGTCAAAATCGGTTATCCCGACGTCTGGCGTGATTACAGCAAGTTGCAGATCGACACAGGTTCTTATGCAGCCAATATGGCGCGGGCGGCAGAATTTGAATTCAAACGTAACCTGGCCAAGCTGGGCAAGCCTATAGACAGGAATGAATGGGGCATGACACCGCAGACCGTGAATGCTTATTACAACCCGACCATGAATGAAATGGTATTTCCGGCAGGTATCCTGCAGCCCCCTTTATATCATGTGAATGCTGACGCCGCGGCCAACTACGGTAATACTGGTGCTACCATCGGCCACGAACTGACGCACGCCTTTGATGATGAAGGGCGTCAATATGATGCTGATGGCAATCTGAAAAGTTGGTGGACCAAACAGGATGAGAAAAAATTCCTGACCCGCGTCAACGCCATAGAAAAGCAATTTGATGAATTTAATCCTATCGATAAATTGCATATCAATGGCAAGTTGACTGCCGGTGAAAATATCGCTGACCTGGGCGGGATGAAAATTGCCCTGCAAGCACTGCACAAGTCTTTGGAGCACAAGCCGCAGGCCAAAGAGATAGATGGTTTGACGGTGGATCAACGTTTCTTTGTTGCTAACGCACAAAGCTTCCGCAGCCTGATACGTGATGAAATGTTACGTATGAAACTGGCAACCGATCCGCATTCCCCGGACAAATACCGCGTCATTGCACCATTGGCAAATATGCCGGAATTTGCTGAGGCTTTCCAATGTAAAGGGGATCATTCTCCTCTGCGTCCAACGGCGACCCGGGTAAATATTTGGTAAGAGCGTATACTATTGCCTGGAATGCAGGTTGGGGGGATTGTATTGAACGCAAGTTCAGTTGCGCCAGCCTGCCAAATATTTCTTGTCATCAGAGTGCATGTCAGCCATGCACTCCAGATATGTAGGGCTTTATGGACCATATGGAAACCAAAGTTGTCGAATTTGAACGTCCACAAATGGATGTGGGCGGTAGCTGTACCGCCAATGCTTGGGCGCGCGTACCTGATATGCCGTCGGCTATCGAAAAGCTGGAATTGAAAGCCAGGGCGCGTCAGTTATTGAAAGAAAAGCAGGCCGTCCTGGTTGCGCATTATTATGTCGATGCCGAATTGCAGGATCTGGCAGAAGAAACTGGTGGTTGCGTTTCCGATTCTCTGGAAATGGCGCGGTTTGGTCGTGATCATCCGGCCAAAACCCTGGTCGTGGCTGGTGTCAAGTTCATGGGTGAGACTGCAAAAATACTCAGCCCTGAAAAAACCATTTTGATGCCAGATCTGGATGCAACCTGTTCGCTGGATCTGGGTTGCCCGGCAGATGAATTTGCTGCCTTTTGCGATGCCCATCCTGACCGTACCGTGGTTGTGTATGCCAATACCAGTGCTGCAGTCAAGGCCCGCGCCGACTGGATGGTGACATCCAGCATCGGTCTCGACATCGTTGCACACTTACATGCACAGGGTAAAAAAATCCTCTGGGCGCCAGACAAACATCTGGGCAGCTATATCCAGAAACAGACAGGTGCCGACATGTTACTGTGGCAGGGTTCCTGTTTGGTGCATGATGAATTCAAGGGTATAGAGCTTGATTTGCTGAAGGCAGAGCACCCGAATGCCAAAATTCTGGTTCATCCTGAATCCCCGGCTGCGGTTGTGGCATTGGCTGACGTGGTTGGATCAACCTCACAAATGATCCATGCGGCACAGACCCTGGATGCGGCTGAATTCATTGTTGCCACCGATAACGGCATCCTGCACAAGATGCAGATGGCTGCACCGACCAAACGCTTTATCGTTGCCCCTACCGCTGGCAACAGCGCGACGTGCAAGAGCTGCGCGCATTGCCCGTGGATGGCCATGAATGGTCTGCGTAATCTGGTGCAGGTGCTGGAAAACGGCAACAATGAAATCCATGTTGACCCTGCGGTGGGGCAAAAAGCAAAGGTCTGCATAGACCGTATGCTGGATTTTGCTGCAGCCAAAAAAGCCAATGTGCGCCCCTCCGGTGATCTGGCTAAAGAAGCCAAATTGTTTTCAGGCATAGGTCCGGCCTGAGTACTGCATACACCAAATAACAAAAACTGAGGTTAGTTAACGATGCCTGGTAATTTAAAGAATACGCATTTTCCCTTTGACACGGATTTGCAAATAGCATTTGAACGTAATATAAGCGATGCGCTGGCCGAAGACGTCGGTGCCGCTGATCTGACCGGTTTATTGGTGCCAGCCGACGAAGTGGTGCAGGCGCAAGTCATTGTGCGCGAAGATGCCATCTTGTGTGGAGCGCCTTGGTTTGGTGCCGTCATGACGACACTGGATGTAAGCATAGAGGTCGATTGGCAATACGCCGAAGGCGAGCGGATGAAGGCGAATACCGTCGTTTGCAAAATCAAGGCACCTGCCAGGGCCTTGCTGACAGCCGAACGTTCTGCTTTAAATTTCCTGCAATTATTGTCTGCAGTGGCAACAGCCACCAGCAAATATGTCGCCATTATCGCTGGCACAAAAGCAGCAATACTGGATACCCGCAAGACTTTGCCCGGTCTGCGTCTGGCACAGAAATATGCTGTACGCGTAGGTGGTGGCCAGAACCAGCGCCTGGCTTTATACGATGGCATCCTGATCAAGGAAAATCATATCGCCGCTGCCGGTGGTGTAGCCGAAGCCATGCAAAAAGCCCTGAGCCTGAACGCTGGTGTCAGCATGCAGATAGAAGTGGAAACCCTGGAACAATTGCAGACCGCATTGACCGCTGGTGCCACCTCCATCTTGCTCGACAACTTCAACACCACCATGATGCGTGAAGCAGTAGCCATCACTGCTGGCCGTGCCTTGCTGGAAGCGTCTGGCGGGATAGATCATGCGTCAGTCAGGGCAATAGCCGAAACCGGCGTGGATCGCATATCTATCGGTAGTCTGACCAAGGATATTAAGGCGACGGATTATTCTTTAAGAATAATTTAATGAACATTTATTGAGAAGCCGACGTTAACTCAATATCGCAAAAACCTGCGGTTCTGGTGAGAGCAGTTGTTACTGCTCCCAATACAACCGCCTCATGAAATGCCGGCACTGCGCTTTGCAAACCAGCGCATGAGAAAAGGGATGAGGCAGATCATACCGAATAGTAAAAACATACCGGTGCCGCTCAATTTGTGCTTGTCACTCAGATTAATTGCGTAGCCCAAGATAGCGATAAAGAGCCAGGTTCGTAATACTTGCATGATCTCCAAAGGAATATCTGCTTCGACTACTTCGAAACTGGAACTGCTTTCTTCAATGAAGCGATAGCTAGCCAATGGAACAATTGGAATATAGACCATCACCACCCACTTGGTGGTGATGAAGGATTGATCTGCGTTAAATTTGCATTTTCCGTAGAAAGTCGTGCCTATGCCATTGATGGTTCTTGCCATGATAACGTGTACGAAAAAAGTTGAAGTAGATATTGTAGAAGTAATCAGAACTGAACAATTAAGCTATCAGTCAGTACCTGATTATCCCGCATCAACCATCAGTACGTAAAGCTGCAATCGGGTCCAGCGCAGCAGCCTGCCGTGCCGGGAATACACCAAATCCCAACCCCACTGCAACGCACAGACTGACTGCAACGATCAGACTGACAGGTGACCAGGCGACGGACCAGCCGGCTAATGCAGCAATGCTGTAGGCGGTAATGGCACCCAGTACCACGCCCAGGATAGCACCGCTAAAAGCAATCACAAGGGCTTCTGCCAGAAACTGCTCTATGACGTCGCGTCGGCGCGCACCGAGAGCGCGTTTCAGGCCGATTTCGCGGCGGCGTTCCAGTACATTCGCCAGCATGATGTTCATGATGCCTATGCCGCCTACCAGCAGGGAAACGGCTGCGATGGAGCTCATGACGATGGTGAAGATACGCTGTGTTTGCTGGTTTTGGCGATACAGTCCCATGGGGACGATGAGGTTGGTGTCATCGGTACCCGCATGTCTTTGTTCGATCAGGTTTTGCAGGACGCGGGCGGCGATATCGGGCGGTGTTTTACCATCCAGTCGCAGGCTGATGCCATCAACTTCATTTTCCAGCATGGTGAAGTGGAAGCGGGCGCGTCCAGTTTGCCACGGCACGAACAGGCGCTCATCATCCAGACCCAGTTTCACGCCTTCAAATTCGGTTTTGCTGAGTGCACGGTCTGCCAGCACGCCTACCACTTCCAGCCAGGCATGATTGAGTTTGATGCGTTCGCCTATGGGGTTGTTGTCACCAAATAATTTATGTGCCAGACGTGGGCCCAGTACACAAACCGGTGCCAGGCTGGCATCGTCATCTTCATTCAGCCAACGGCCCTGACCGACTTGCAATCCACCCAGTTCGGCATAGCTGTTGGATACCGCGAAAGCACGTGCCGTAACAACCAGGCGGCCGCTGGCAAGCTGATCCACCTTGATTTCTTTCTTAAGTGCCACCGCTTTGGCCCCGGGCACGACGGACAGGGCTGCATCAGCGTCGGCGGCGGACAGACCCAGTGAACGGGTACGAATTTCTTTCAGGCGTTTATCGTCGATAAGTTTGCTTTCGATGATGACATTGTCCAACCCCAGTTCAGCAACCAGGCGCAAGGCTTCGCGCCGGCTACCTTCACCCACTGCCAGCATGGCAACAATAGCGGCGACGCCGAATATCATGCCCAGCAGGGTCAGGCCTGTGCGTAATTTGCGTCTTTGCAGTTCGTTGACTGCTTCAAGGATCAGCGCGCGGTTCATGAATTCTTTTCCTTGGTTTTTTCTTTTGTCTTCGTCTCTGGCAGCAAAACCACTTGTGCGCCGTTGCTGATGCCAGTCTTGATTTCGCTGCGAGCCGGGCCACGCAGCCCCAGTGTCACGGACTGTTTTTTGACCTGATCACCTTCCTTGATATAGGCGGAAAAATTGGGGCCATCCTGGATCAGCGCAATATTTGGCAAGGTCATGGCATTGTCCTGGTTGATCAGGCTGACGGTACCTATCAGTGCCTGTCCAGGTTTTAAACTCAGTGCCTGTGCCTGTTCTTTTTTAAAGGCAGCTTCAAAGTTGATGAATTTCACTGGTGATTCACGCGACATGACGCTGGCACTATTGCCCACCTTGGTGATGTTGAGTTCAATTTCCTTCCCGCTGCCGGCCAGACGTACTTTGACAGGCAGGCCAAGTTTCAGGCCAAAAGTGCGGCCTTCTTCGATGTTGAAATTGGCGACCAGTTGTTCCAGGTCGGGCAGGGAGCCAAACTCTTCTCTTGGGCGCTTGCTGGCACCGATCTGCGGTTTGCTACCGTCCCAGCCAGCCAGCAATAAAAACACACCATCATGGGGTGCCAGCAAATCCAGCGCACTCAGGTTCTTGCGATGTTGGTTGGCATTCAGAGTGACACTTTCTTTTTGTGAACTTAATACAGCCTGTTCTGCTGTACTACGCGCTTGCACCTGGCTGGTTTTCCAGTTCAGGTAGCCACGTTTGGTTTTCAGAAAACCTGCGTCTTGCAGTTCATCCAGTATTTTGTTGCGGGAAAAAATCGCCAGGTCGGCATTCGCATAACGCTCACTCAAACGCAGATCTGTTTGTACCTTGGCACTGTCGGCCAGCAGGCTGGAGCGGCTGCTGGCATCGTTGGCCTGTATACTTTCTTCGACCAGTACCTTGCGTAATAACTCCAGTTCGGCCTGCGACAGTTCCATGCGGGATCTGGGAGCATCAAAGCGGGCGATGACTTCGCCTTTTTTTACCAGGCTACCCTCGGGCAGCATTTCTATCAGCGTCCGGCTATCCCAGCCTTCGCCTGGTACAGTCAGCGGTGTCTTGTTGGCAGCGATGATTTCGCCATCGACGACAATGCTTTCTTTCCAGTTGCGTGGGGCAAAATTTTCAGTGGCCACTTGTGCCGATTCTGGCTCGTTGCTGCAGGCTGCACAGGCCATCAGGGTGAACACCATGCAAGAAATTATTTTTGCACTCATGATTTTTTCCCCACAACAGGTTTGACGGTGGGGCTGGTGCCAGCAGTTATGCCTGTGGTTGCGCCTGTGCTTGTGCTCGCATTTGAGTCAGCAGTCGATAGAATCGCCTGCACAGCGGCCCCCGGTTTTAAGCCCTTTGGCGGTTGTTCAAACTCCAGTTCTACATCGCGTACGATAATGGGTTGGGTCGTGGATTTGCTGTGAAATACCGTGCTTAAACCGGTCACCCGGGCAGGTATGGTCAAATTTGCACCGGGAATATTGATGCGTGCCGTTTGACCTACCCGTATCGCGTTGGACTGTGCTTCCGGCACTTTGGCTGAAACGAATAATTTGTCCGGATCAGCAATGCTGGCTACCGATATACCCATCCAGACCTGGCTGCCAACGGCGAATTTGTCATCGCTGAAATTGGTTTTGTAAATCATCATGCCGGGCTTTCGGGCGACCACGGTGAGATCTTTTTGCCCCTTCGCCAGCACATCTATCTTGCCTTGCAATTGAGCGATTTCTGTTTCCAATCCGATTTTCTCCGCCTTGCGGGCGCGAATCTGGGTAGCGCGCAATTTGATTGACAAGGTCGCCAGGTCAGCGTTCAGGGATTTTTCTATCACCAGTTTGTCATAGTCAACACGACGTATCAGTTCTTTTGGCATGGTGGCTTTTCTGGCTGCTTTTTCGGCATTGCTTTGTGCTTCGGCGACGGCCAGGTCGGCAGCTTTTTCTGCTTCTGCATGTTCCAGCTTGAGTTTTTCCATGGCCCGCTGTTTTTCATTTAACTGACTTTTCTGGTTAGCCAGTTGGGTTGGTACCTCGGATGCCTGGAACATCACCAGCACATCACCTGCTTTGACAAGACTGCCTTCTGCTGCCATTTGCGCCAGGGTGTATTGCCAGATATAGGGAATCGAAGGTGGTGTGATGGGTGTGACCACGCGTGACTGGATGTCACCTTCTATGGTGATTTCACTGGCTGTTTCGTTTTTCACAGTCCTGGCTACTGGCAGTAGTGTAGTCGCAGATTTTTTTGCCGTCGGCAATGGCTCGACCAGAACGCTCATACCAGGCGTTAGTGCATAATTCTCCAGTTGCCCGGGCAATTTGATATCTACCCGAAAATACCGTCCGTAACCCCAACGTGTATGTTCTTCAGGCGCATGTGAGATCGTGGCAATGGTCGTCTGTATTGCCACGCCTGGCAGGGCATCAAATGTCAGTTGAACAGGCTGGCCTTCGGCCAGGTAGATTCTGTCGGCTTCCAATGCCCAGGCCTTGACTTCCATATGCCCGGATCCCATGACTTGACCCGCAATGTTGCCTGGGTAAGCACTGGAACCTTCTTCCAGTCTTTCACCACGCCACATGCTGTAACCGTGTACGACGATACCATCCTGACTGGCCAGCACTTCCGAACTTGCCAGTTGTGCTTTGAGATACGCTACGTTGACCTGTTGTTTCTGCAGTTCCAGATCACCATCAGATTTTCTTCTGTCGACAGAGGCCGTCCCATCATCAAAGGCCAGTTGCTTGACTTTCAGATCGCGTTCTGCACGTTCTTTTTCTGCCTGGTATTTATCGAAATCCAGTGCTGAAATCTGTGATTTTGGTAATGCTGCGTCCACCAGGGCCTTGGCCATTGCGGCTTTCGCGGTGACCAGGTTTTTTTCGGCTTCAAGCGCACTTACTTCCAGTTTGGCGACTTCAGCTTCGGTTTTTGCGCGGGTCTGGTCTATGCCTATGATCAGTTGTTCGATATTCGAACTATTGGGCGTTTCTATGCGTAGCAACAAATCTCCCTTTTTGACTTTGCTGCCTTCCGCCACGAAATTGCGCAAGACAACAGGGGAAGAGTTGGATGGCGGCACAAAAATGGCTTGCGAATCTTTGGCGATGACTTCACCAGTCAGCAGTACTGGTCGGGATTTCGCTGCGACTGGAGACGGTGCTTTGGTCTGTGCCAGCGATGAATCTGCTAACAAGGGACAGGTGATCAGTATCGCTACAGACAGGCACCACGTGGTCAGGGCATGAATAGGGGTGGGGGACATTTTCTTCATGCAATCACCTCTGCAACACGGCCATCGGCAAGGTGGATGGTTCTTTGCGCTTTTGCCGCCACAACCGGATCATGGGTGACCAGCACAAGGGTTTGGCCGCCTGTGTGAAGTTCACCCAGCAGGCTCAATACATCGGCGGCGCTTTTTGAATCCAGGTTGCCGGTAGGTTCATCTGCCAGCAGCAATGCTGGCTGGTTCAGCAGTGCGCGAGCAATTGCCGCACGTTGCAACTGCCCGCCAGATAATTCGCCGGGTCTGTGGTCCATGCGTTGCCCCAGGCCTATGCGCTCGAGTAACTGGCGCGCCCGGGATTCGGCCTGCGCATCGGGTGACTTGCTATACCGTTGTGGCAGCAATACATTTTCCAGTACGGTCAGGCGTGGCAGTAAATGAAAAGACTGAAACACAAAACCTATGTTGCGGTTCCGTACTTCTGAGGCAGCATCGTCATCCATGGCACTGATTTCATCCTGATTCAACAGGTAGCTGCCATGGTCGGGCTTATCCAGCGCGCCGAGCACGTTCAGCAGTGTGGATTTTCCCGAGCCGGAAGGCCCCATGATGGCAACAAATTCCCCAGTGGCGATATGCAGGTCTATACCATCCAGTGCCCGGATTTCATTGCCACCCTGTTTATAGGTTTTACGTACCTGACTCAGTTTTATCATTCGAATTTTTGTCTGTGCGTGAAGGATCGTCTGGCCACAACACTTCATTTTTTTAGCATGCTGTACATGAAATAAAGGCGGCGTCGGGCAGTATCACTGCGATAAATATATTTGTCAAACGGCTATCGGATCGTACAGAAAAAAATCAGAAAACTGAGAGGGGATTAATTGCAGAAGGGAGAGCCATCAAGATGCAGATGCAGGCAACTTGATGGCAAAAATTGAGGATTTATTTTTTACGCTTGGGCGACAGTACCGTAGGCAAGGCCTTCGGTAAGGTGTCAGGGTAATCGCGACTGAAATGCAGGCCACGGCTTTCACGACGTGACAGGGCGCTATTGACGATCAGGGAGGCAACTTCGACCAGATTGCGCAGTTCCAGCAAATTATTTGAGATGCGGAAGTTGGCATAATATTCGTCTATCTCTTCCTTCAATAAACGTATGCGGTGTTTGGCACGTTCCAGACGTTTGGTGGTGCGGACGATGCCAACATAATTCCACATGAAGCGGCGCAATTCATCCCAGTTATTGGCAATGACAACTTCTTCATCGGCATCGGATACGCGGCTTTCATCCCAGTCGGGTAAGGCAATCACGCTGGCACGTTCTTGTGACTCTATGTGCTTGGCAGCGGCCCGGCCAACCACCAGGCATTCCAGCAAAGAATTGCTGGCAAGACGATTTGCCCCGTGCAGGCCGGTATAGGCGGTTTCACCTACGGCATACAAGCCTGGCAAATCGGTGCGGCCATCGGTATCGGTGACCACGCCGCCGCAAGTGAAATGTACAGCTGGTACGACCGGTATGGCCTGCCTGGTAATGTCTATGCCCAGTTCCATGCAGCGCGCATAGATGGTAGGGAAATGTTCTTTCAAAAATTCAGGTGGCTGGTGACTGATATCAAGTTCTACATAATCAAGTCCGCGTTTTTTCATTTCAAAGTCGATGGCTCGGGCGACTACATCACGTGGTGCCAGCTCCATGCGCTCATCGTGATTGGTCATGAAACGTTTGCCAGCGGCAGTGCCGGCTTCGGCTGGTAATTTCAATATGCCACCTTCGCCCCGCACCGCTTCAGTAATCAAAAATGATTTGGCGAAAGGGTGATAGAGGCAAGTAGGGTGGAATTGTATAAATTCCATATTGCCCACCCGGCATCCCGCACGCCAGGCCATGGCGATACCGTCGCCGGTAGCTGTATCGGGGTTGGTGGTGTAAAGGTATACCTTACCGGCACCGCCGGTTGCCATCACTGTGTGTTGGGCAGCAAAGGTGTGTACTTCACCGGTTTTGACATCTTGCACATACAGGCCAAGGCAATGTGGTGTCGGTGAGGTATCACCCAGCTTGGTAGAAGTGATAACGTCGATTGCGTAATGATGTTCAAACAGGCTGATGTTGGGGTGATTGCGTACCTTCTGTTCCAGCGTAACCTGGACTGCATGACCAGTGGCGTCCGCTGCATGTATGATGCGACGCTGGCTGTGTCCGCCTTCACGTGTCAGGTGAAAACCAAGTTCTGCTTCTTCATCACGTGTGAAGGGAACACCTTGTTCTATCAGCCAGTCTATGGCTTCGCGGCCATGTTCGATAATATACCGGGTGGCACCTTCGTCACATAGCCCGCCACCGGCAATGAGCGTGTCGGAAATATGCTGTTCATGGCTGTCATGGGAGTCCAGTACAGCTGCGATGCCGCCCTGTGCCCAGTTACTGGCACCGTCAAGTAATTCGCGTTTGGAAATGATAGCGACTTTACGTGTCTGCGCCAGATGCAGGGCAACAGACAGACCGGCAAGTCCGCTACCAACAATTGCTACGTCAAAATTCTTCATTGTCTGATGTGAATATATATGAGTGTATTGGTGATCATGGTACTTCAATGTTTGTGTGTTTGCCTGCACAGCATGATCTGAATCTGTGTTTGCCTATAACCTAAGGAAATACCATATGTCAAAGAAGGAATACTGTTGCAGCTCGCTATTGACCATGACATGTATGCGTCAGATGCGCTTCTGGGTCTCTTTAATTTGGGAATTTTTTAAACTGGGTTATGACATTCTAAATCAGGATGACGCGGAGGGCGGCTTTTCTGCAAGGCAAAACACTCAGCTACCTGATTTTTTGCACAGTAACTTTACTGTCAGCAAGCAGAAAAACTGAATAAGTAAATCACATTTCATCAAACTTGGTCAGAAAGCTTGCAAACCGCTTGACACAGGGCTTTGCGGCTTGCTCTAATACCGGATGCAGATTTCCTGCTGGCGGTGATGGATACACGACCAATAAAATAATCGAATACATCATTGCGAAATTCAAATTTTTGTGAGGGGGCTATAAGTGAACAAGACTGAGTTGATCGATCATATTGCGAAAACAGCGGATATTTCTAAAGCGGCTTCGTCGCGTGCGCTGGATGCCCTGATTGGTGCAGTAAAATCGACCTTGAAGAAAAACGGTACAGTGACGCTGGTTGGTTTTGGTACTTTTTCTGTCGGTAAACGTGCTGCCAGAACTGGCCGTAACCCACGTACTGGCGAAGCCATCAAGATCAAATCTGCCAAGGTCCCTAAATTTAAACCTGGCAAAGCATTGAAAGATGCTGTAAACTAATGCTCTTTCGTGGTGCGGTGACTAGCGCCACGGTGTTTGTATGTTCGAGTGGGGCGCTTAGCTCAGTTGGTAGAGCGGAGCCCTTACAAGGCTTAGGTCGGGAGTTCGAGCCTCTCAGCGCCCACCACATAACAGACATAAAGCAGTAAAAAAAGGAGTGGTAGTTCAGTTGGTTAGAATACCGGCCTGTCACGCCGGGGGTCGCGGGTTCGAGCCCCGTCCGCTCCGCCAGAAAATTGAAAAGGCGAACGAAAGTTCGCCTTTTTTTGTATTCGTGAGTGTTTTGTCATACTTAGTCATGTGATCGGTTGAACATGTTTGAATATATTCGTACCCATCAGCGGTTGATGCAATTTCTTTTGCTGCTGATCATTTTTCCTTCCTTTGCATTTTTTGGCATAGAAAGTTATACCCGTTCGCGTGGGGCAGATACTGCAATTGCTACGGTGGCTGGCACGTCCATTACTCAAATTGAGCTGGAGCAGGCTACACGTGATCAATTGGACCGTTTGCGTCAGATGTATGGTCCGCAGTTTGATTCCAAGTTGCTGAGTACCCAGGAAGCCAGGCAAAACATTCTGGATGAATTGATTGCACGTAAGTCAATGGCTGCCGAAGTGGCCCGCAAGAAGCTCATGATTTCAGATGCGACTCTGCAGCAGACTATTCTGAAGGAATCTGGCCTGACCAAGGCCGATGGTACCTTTGATACTGAACGCTATAAAAGCTTGCTTGCAGCGCAAGGCATGAGCCCTGCTGGATATGAACAGCGCCTGCGTCAGGACATGACCTTGCAGCAATTGCTGAGCGCAGTTCAGGGTAGTGCTTTTGTGCCTAAAACTGTAACCGCTCGCTTGTCTGCGATTAATGAGCAGGAACGTGAAGTGCAGGCCATGATGCTGAAAAGCGATGACTTTGCGTCCCGCGTCAAAGTGACAGATGAAATGTTGAAGGCCTACTATGACAAAAATTCTGCTCAGTACGAAGTTCCTGAGCAAATCAATGCCGAGTACGTGATTCTGAACAGCGAGGCACTGGCAGCGCAGGTGACTGTATCTGATGCTGATGTTCAATCTTACTATGAGCAAAACAAGAAGCTGTACGGTACCGACGAACAGCGTCGTGCCAGCCATATTCTGATCACTGCTGGCAAGGACAGCAGCAGCGCCGAAAAAGCCAAGGCGAAAGAAAAAGCCGATGGCATTCTGGCGCAGTTGCGTAAGAAGCCTGAAGATTTTGCCAAGCTGGCCAAAGAAAATTCCCAGGATCCTGGTTCTGCCGAAAAGGGCGGTGATCTGGACTTTTTTGGGCATGGCGCGATGGTCAAGCAGTTTGATGAAGTTGCATTCAAACTGAAACAAGGCGAAATCAGTGAGCCTGTGCTGACCGATTTTGGCTACCACATCATTATGGTGACTGGTATCAAGCCAGCGGCCATCAAGAGCCTGGATGAAGTCAAACCACAAATTACGGCCGACATCAAAAAACAGAAGGCAGTCAAGGCCTATGCAGAAGCTGCTGAAACTTTTGGTAATCTGGTCTATGAACAACCAGACAGCTTGAAACCTGTGGCAGAAAAACTGAAACTGAAGATAGAAACCGCAAGCGGACTGACACGTCAGAGCAAACCTGGTGTTCCCGCAACTGTTGAAACCAATAATGCCAAGTTTTTGAAAGCAATTTTTGCTGATGACGTAGTGAAGAAAAAACACAATACGGAAGCAGTGGAAGTGGCACCAAATACCTTGATAGCTGGTCGCATCGTGGATTACAAGGCTGCTTCAAAGCGTCCGTTTGAAGAAGTCAAGGCATCCATCGTCGCGCAGGTAACCCACAAAGAAGCTGCTGCATTGGCTGAAAAAGAAGGCGTTGCAAAACTGGCTGCCCTGAAGGCTGCTGATTCCACTGCTGGATTTACTGAATCCAAAGTGGTGTCACGCCTGAAAAATCAGGATATTCCAGATATTGCCTTCGTCGATTTGATGCGTGCCGATACCAGTAAGCTGCCGGCTTTTGTAGGTACCAGCCTGGGTGATGCGGGTTATATCTTGTTCCGTATTTCCAAAGTCAGTGCTGGTACACCAGACCAGGCGCGTCGTACTGCTGAAGCACAGCAGCAGGCGAATGTATTGGCACAACAAAATCTGTATTCCTACATTGATGTCCTGAAGCAAAAAGCCAAGGTGACAGTGAATAAAACTGCCTTGGTGGCTCCTGCTACTGCTACCCAATAACAGCATGAACTAATTTAGTTTGCAGGATTTTTCATCTGTTGTAAAAAAAGACACCTTAGGGTGTCTTTTTTTTGTGTTTTATATAATTTTTCTCTATGCTTGCTTGTGTTGTCTTTCGCCTGTAATCGACTTTGAATCCGGTAACTTTTGATTTGAATCAATGTAGCGGTACGGTCCGATTGTTATTCTTGCAGTGTATTTTTACAACAGAGTGAGATCATGACGATAACTAAAGAAAACACATACAACTATCGGGTTGTAAGGCAATTTTCAGTCATGGCAGTGGTGTGGGGAATAGTCGGCATGCTCGTGGGCGTGGTGATTGCAACCCAACTTGCCTGGCCGGAATTTCTCGGGGGGATACCGTGGCTTAGTTATGGGCGCTTGCGACCCCTCCATACCAATGCGGTGATTTTTGCCTTTGGTGGTTGTGCCTTGTTTGCCACCTCATATTATGTTGTTCAGCGTACTTCGAATGTGCGCCTGTTTTCTGATGGTTTGGCTGAATTTACTTTCTGGGGCTGGCAACTGGTGATCGTTGCTGCAGCAATCAGCTTGCCGCTGGGTTATACCCAGGGTAAAGAATATGCCGAACTGGAATGGCCTATCGA
The DNA here is from genome assembly GCF_058808955.1 of Undibacterium sp. GW821-FHT11B02. Classification (NCBI taxonomy): domain Bacteria; kingdom Pseudomonadati; phylum Pseudomonadota; class Betaproteobacteria; order Burkholderiales; family Oxalobacteraceae; genus Undibacterium; species Undibacterium sp. GW821-FHT11B02. Next base: position 91,677 of record NZ_JBXASD010000007.1, read on the forward strand.
TATACTGATTGCAGTGGTTTGGGTAGCCTTTGCCGTGGTCTTCTTTGGTACGCTGGTCAAGCGCAAGGTTGAACATATTTACGTGGCCAACTGGTTTTATGGTGCGTTCATCATTGCTGTTGCAGTGCTGCATATCGTCAATAGTGCGGCTATTCCTGTGTCCTTCATGAAATCCTATTCTGCGTACTCAGGTGTGCAGGATGCAATGGTGCAATGGTGGTACGGGCATAACGCAGTAGGCTTCTTCCTGACAGCGGGTTTTCTGGGCATGATGTATTACTTCGTACCTAAGCAGATTGAGCGTCCTATTTATTCCTACCGTTTGTCCATCGTTCACTTCTGGGCTTTGATTTTCACCTACATGTGGGCGGGTCCGCATCACTTGCATTACACAGCCTTGCCAGACTGGGCGCAATCGATAGGCATGCTGTTCTCGTTGATTTTGTTGGCTCCATCCTGGGGTGGCATGGTCAACGGCATCATGACCTTGTCTGGTGCCTGGAGCAAGCTGCGCTCTGATCCTATCCTGCGTTTCCTGATCGTGTCTTTGTCCTTCTACGGCATGTCTACGTTTGAAGGCCCTATGATGGCGATCAAAACCGTGAACGCCCTGTCGCACTACACTGACTGGACTATTGGTCACGTGCATTCGGGTGCGTTGGGCTGGGTGGGTTTCATCACGATTGGTAGTTTGTATTACCTGGTTCCGCGCTTGTTCGGTCAGACACAGATGTATAGCAAGCGCCTGATTGAAGTGCATTTCTGGGTGGCGACTATTGGTGTGGTTCTGTATATCGCTTCCATGTGGATTGCGGGTGTGATGCAGGGCTTGATGTGGCGTGCGGTCAATGAAGACGGTACCTTGACTTATTCCTTTGTTGAAACAGTGAAAGCGACCTATCCATACTATGTGATTCGTTTGAGTGGTGGTGTGTTGTACCTGAGTGGCATGCTGCTCATGGCATATAACGTCGCTAAAACCATCATGGCTGCCAAGCCTGTCAACAACGCGATTCCTGCATTGCCTGCTGCCGCAGCGCATGCATAAATCAGAGAAATCAAAGGAGAAATTTGATGCGTAATTTTACTCATGATCTGATTGAGCGAAACGTGGGTTTGTTGCTGGTACTGGTGATCCTGACCATCAGTTTTGGTGGCCTGGTTGAAATCGTTCCACTGTTCTTCCAAAAATCCACTACCGAAGCAGTGCAGGGAATGCAGCCATACACACCGCTGCAACTGGCTGGCCGCGATATTTATTTGCGTGAAGGTTGCTACGGTTGCCACTCACAAATGATACGCCCGTTCCGTGCTGAAACTGAACGTTATGGTCACTATTCTGTAGCCGGTGAGTCAGTCTATGACCACCCATTCCAATGGGGTAGTAAGCGTACTGGTCCTGACCTGGCTCGTGTTGGTGGTCGTTATAGCGACAACTGGCACAGGGATCATTTGACCGATCCGCGTTCTGTGGTGGTGGAGTCCAATATGCCTGCCTATTCATGGCTGGGCAAGACTCAGCTTGATCCAAGTTCCATTACGCCAAAACTGCGGGCGATGAAAACTTTGGGTGTTCCTTATACGGAAGAGCAGATCAAGGCAGGCCCTGATGAGTTGGTCAATAAAACCGAACTGGACGCATTGATCGCCTATTTGCAAGTACTGGGTACAGCCATCAAGAACAAGAATTGATATAGAAATGCTGAACCCATGGCGGTTCAGCTATTCAGGGAGAAATAACATGAATTTCACAATACTGAGCAGTGTCGTGACGGTCATTAGCCTCATCGTTTTCCTGGGTATTCTGTACTGGGCATTTAGTGCCAGTAACAAGGAAAAATTTGAAAAACTGGCACGCTTGCCAATTGATAATGAGAATGGAAATTAGCCATGTCAGACTTTTTTAATGAATGGTGGGGTATAGGGATTGCCATAATCACTGCTTTGTCCATGCTGGCCTGCCTCTTGCTGTTGTGGTCGCAGTCCAAGGTCAAGGTGAAAATCGGCAGTGATGGCAAGCCCTTGCCTGCAGAAACGACTGGCCACGTATGGGATGGCAACTTGATGGAACAAAATAACCCTCTGCCAAAATGGTGGATGTGGTTGTTTTACCTGACCGTTATTTACAGCGCTGGCTATTTGGTGGTGTACCCTGGTTTTGGTAAATGGCAAGGGACATTTGGCTGGAGTCAAGTTGGCGCCTATGAAAAGGAAATGAAGGATGGTGAGGCGCAGTATGGTCCTATTTTCAATAAATACCTGGCGATGGATCTCAAGGATGTGGCCAAAGATCCTCAGGCAAGGGAAATTGGGCAACGTCTGTTCCTGAATACCTGCGCGCAATGCCATGGCTCGGATGCTCAAGGCGGTAAAGGTTATCCTAATCTGACTGACACAGACTGGTTGTATGGTGGCGATCCAAAGACTATCCTGACTACTATACGTGAAGGTCGCCATGGCCAGATGCCCCCTATGGGAGCTGCGTTGGGTACGGATGATGATGTGCGTAATGTCGCCAATTATGTATTGAGCTTGTCAGAATCTGCCCATGACCCGATCAAAGCAGCGATCGGCAAAGCCAAGTTTGCTGCCTGTGCAGCCTGCCATGGTGCTGACGGTAAAGGTAATCAGGCATTGGGTTCGCCAAACCTGACAGATAAAGTCTGGCTGTATGGCGGTGGTATTGATACGATCATGGAAACTATCAACAAAGGTCGTAACAATCAGATGCCAGCGCATAAAACCTTGTTGAGCGATGGCAAGACGTATTTGCTGGCAGCTTATGTGTGGGGCTTGTCAAATAACGGTGCACCGGCTCAGGTCAGTAGCTCGGATGCTGGGGCGATCAAGCAAATTGCTGACGCACCCGTAAGTGCTAATGCTGCAGTTGCGTCTGAAGTAGCATCGTCAGGCAAATAAGTCATGCAAAAAATTGGATAAAACAGAATCACAATGAAGCACATACCCATCATCCCGGTACCAATAGAAGAAGCTGAGTTAGCTTTATTTGAAGAACGTCGGAAAATTTATCCGCGTGCACAGAAAGGCTGGTTTTCTTCCTGGCGCTGGGTGTTGGTATTTTTTACCCAGATGCTGTTTTACGGTACGGCCTGGCTAAATTGGAATGACAGGCAGGCTGTACTGTTTGATCTGGTAGCACGTAAGTTTTATATTTTTGGTTTGGTTTTGTGGCCACAGGATTTTATTTATCTGGCTATTTTGCTGGTTATTTCGGCGCTTAGCCTGTTCCTGTTTACCGCTGTGGCAGGGCGCCTGTTCTGTGGTTATGCTTGTCCTCAGACGGTGTATACCGAAATTTTCCTGTGGATAGAAGCTAAAGTGGAGGGGGAACGTAATGCCAGGATAAAACTGGATGCTTCGCCCATGTCGACGCGCAAGTTTTCACTGAAGTTCGTCAAGCATTTTCTGTGGATCACTCTGGCATTGTGGACCGGCTTTACCTTTGTTGGCTACTTCACACCGATACGCGACCTGGCGATTGAGGTCGGCAATTTTACCTTGGGTCCTTGGGAAACTTTCTGGTTCCTGTTTTACGGTTTTGCCACTTATGGTAATGCGGGCTGGATGCGTGAACAAGTCTGCAAATACATGTGTCCTTATGCGCGCTTTCAGAGTGCCATGTTTGACAAAGATACGCTGATTGTTACCTACGACACTGATCGCGGCGACCCTCGTGGATCAAGGAACAAGAAGGTCGATTACAAGGCTGCGGGCTTAGGTGATTGTGTTGATTGCGGTATTTGTGTACAGGTTTGTCCAACTGGCATTGATATCCGTAATGGTTTGCAATACGAATGTATAGCCTGTGGTGCCTGTATTGATGGCTGCGATCAGGTCATGGATAAAATGGGCTATGCGCGCGGGCTCATACGCTATACCACCGACCACGCCTTGACTGAAAAACTCAGTGACAAGGCAATGTGGAAAAGGGTATTCCGCTTGCGCACCCTGATTTACGGCAGCATACTTGGTTTGATCATTTTGCTGGCGGGTATTTCTCTCGCATTACATATGCCGTTGAAAGTGGACGTGTTGCGGGATCGTGGCATGCCAAAAATAACCGAAACCGGCGCGATAGAAAATGTGTATCGTTTGCAAGTGATGAATACTCAGGAATCACCGCGCCGTTATAGTATAGAAGTGAAGGGTGCCGCAGGTGCGGTCATCTTGAATAATGCTGATATTGACATTGGTGCCGCAACCACCAAGGCTTTCCCGATCAGGGTTCGTGTCCCTGCCAAGGTCCTGGAAACCGGCTCTAACCGCATTCGCTTTGTAGTGAAAGACCTGGATGCGCCGGAAATCAATGTTACTGAAAAAGCTGTCTTTATTGTTCCACGATAGGAGAAAATTATGGACGCTGCTTTAATGCCTGCGAAAATCCAGCGCGATGCCTGGTACAAAGAACCATGGTTATTGCTGGTGGCTGGCGGACCTGCCATTGTGGTTTGCGCCAGTTTGATTACTGGATATATCGCCATGCATGGCGCTGACAAGGTCGTTGCTGAAGATTATTACAAGCAAGGTCTGATGATCAATAAAGACATACAACGTGATGCCAAAGCCAGAGAATTGCATCTGGAAGCCAGTATCAAAGCTGATTTTTTAAATGGCAAAATGCAGTTGCAACTGAGTGGTAAAGGTACGCTGCCAGACACCATACAACTGAGCCTGGCCAATGCAGCATCAGGAGGCAATACTGTCACCGAAGTGATACGTCGTTTGCCCTTGAAGCAAACCAGTCCGGGTAACTATGAAGGCGATATGAAAGCCTTGTCGAATTTTACCGCCGGTTCTGTTAAATTATTCCATCTCAAACTGGAAACCAGCGACTGGCGTATGACTGGTGACTGGTTTGACCCAGAACAAAAATCTGCGCAATTATATGCGGCAAAATAAAGCTGCTTCCCTAAAGCTTTATTGACGTTAAGCTGAATAATCACTAGAAGGGGACAGAATTGGAACATGACAATAAGATGCACGGTAAGCCACTATTGCGACCAATGTTGATGATTGTGTTGTGGCCTGCATTCTTGATGGCTTGTGTGGCAACGGGATTGTTTTTTAGCTTGGTTGATCCTATGGAACTGATTGTCTTGGATCAGCGTTTGCAAATGCATGCTACAGGGGTATATACCGTAGGTTTTTTTGCCTTCTGGTTGCTCGGAATTCTGTCTAGTGGTTTGACTGCTTTACTTGTGCAGAAAGCACATTGATCGAGATAATCATGAAAATGAACGAGCCGGCGGGGTTTTCTTTGCCAGAGATCCATGAAGAACTGATTCGCCGCTTTGATAAACTGGGACCACGGTATACATCTTACCCAACCGCAGACCGATTTAATACTGGTTTCAATGCGGAGTCCTATATCAAGTATTTGAAAGAACGCAGTCGCCTGGTAACCAAACCGCCACTGTCACTGTATATCCATATCCCATTTTGTGCCTCACTTTGCTATTACTGTGCATGCAATAAGGTAATTACCAAAGATCACGGACGGTCGGCAAAATACCTGGAATATCTGGAAAAAGAACTAAAGCTGGTGACGACACACTTGCATGAGCGCGAAGTGTTGAGTCAGTTGCATTTGGGGGGCGGTACACCGACTTTCCTTAGTCATAATGAAATGCGTCAATTGATGCAGATGTTGCGCCAATATTTTGATTTTTCGGATGATGCCGAAATTTCCATAGAAATTGATCCACGTACGGTCAATGCCCAAACCCTGCAATTACTGGCGGAACTGGGCTTCAATCGTACTAGCCTGGGTGTGCAGGATTTTAATCCTGAAGTGCAACAGGCGATACACCGTCTACAAACATTTGAACTAGTTGAAAGCACGGTGAGAGCCAGCAGAGATGCTGGTTTCCAGTCGATTAATTTTGACTTGATTTATGGTTTGCCCAAACAAAATCTGGAAAGCTTTTCAGAGACTCTGGATCAGGTTATACAATTGTCGCCGGATCGCATCGCGCTCTATAACTACGCGCATCTTCCTACCCGCTTTAAACCACAGCGCCGCATTGCTGAAGCAGATCTGCCTTCGGCTGAACAACGTTTGCAAATTTTCCTGATGTCCTTGCGTCGCTTGCAGGCAGAGGGCTATGTGTATATTGGACTCGACCATTTTGCCAAACCGGATGATAGTCTGGCCAGGGCCATGCTGGATGGCAGTCTGCATAGAAATTTCCAGGGCTATACCACACGTTCTGATTGCGACCTGATCGGACTGGGCTTGTCTTCGATAGGTAAAATCGGTGCATCCTATGCACAAAATCTGCGTACTCTGGATGAATATTATGCCTGTCTTGACAAAGGTGAGCTGCCAGTAGAAAAAGGGATTGATTTGAGCGTAGATGATTTGTTACGTCGTCAAATTATCATGAGTCTGATGTGTAGCAGTACCGTAGATTTTACAGCGCTGGAACAGCAATACGGTATTTCTTTCAGGGACTATTTCGCAGACGAACTGATGCGTCTGGCTGACTATGGACAGGAAAACATGATCAGCCTTCATGCCGATGCCATTACGGTTGAGGCCAGAGGGAGGCTGTTTGTGCGTGCCATTGGCATGGAATTTGATCATTTTCTGTCGCGTCCGACAACGGCCAATTATTCTAAACTGATTTGATATGCTGACACTGCCACTGGTTGTTGCCGCGTTGACTGCCGGAGCATTGGGCGGTATCCATTGTGCTGGCATGTGCGGCGGCATTTCCATGCTGCTGACTCAGGCTGGGCAGAAGCGGAGCAGGGGGGCTGTAAATAAAATCATTCCGATTGCCATGGTAGCCAATGCAGAAGTTAAGCCTGCTGCCGTGTCTGGCTCCAGCCTGGCTAATTTGCAATATCAATTCTTGCTGCATGGCGGGCGCATTTTTACTTATGGGCTGGCAGGTGCCGTACTAGGTGGGATAGGTGCAGCTGGTTTGGCATTCAAACCTGTTTTTCCTGTCCAACAAGTCATGTTTGTGATTGCTAATCTGGCGTTAATTATTCTTGGTGCGCGCCTGCTGGGCCTTATGCCACATCTGCAATTCATGCAGCAACTGATGGGAGTCTGGCAGCGTATGCTGGCCAAGTTTACTGCACCTTTAAACAAGGCAGCAGATTATCCGTTTTTAATGGGCATGGGTTGGGGTTGTTTGCCCTGTGGTTTGCTATATGGCGTGGCACCGTTTTCTTTGCTGTCGGGCGACGCCTGGTCGGGTGCTGCGCTGATGGTGCTATTTGGTCTTAGTGCTTTGCCGCACTTGCTGTTGACCCAGACTGTGTTTCACCGGGCCAGTAAGATGGCCACAGTGCGTGCATTCAGAATGGCTGGTGCATGTTTTCTGATTGCTGTTGGCTTGCTGGGCTTGTGGTATTTTGATATGAAAAATATGCCAGCCTTTTTATGTGTGGTGCCGGCGGCTTGAATCTTTATATACGCTTCTGATACTCAGTTACATTCAGGCCTGGATATCTATCAGCGTACCAAGCATTTGATCTGTCGTTTTGATAATCTTGGCAGAAAGATCAAATCCTGTTTTAAATTGTAAGGATTGCACAATCTCTGATGCCAGATCAGTGCCGCTACTATCTTGCGATGCCAGGCTGGCACCTTCTTTGCTGATGGTAGTAGTGACGCCGCCTGCTGGCTGTTCCTGAAAGCTGACTTGCTGCGGTACAAAGTTGGTTGTACTGGCGTTCGCCACATTATGGTCAGAACTGTCGAGCGCACTGGCATACGCCTTGAGCCCGGACAGGCCGCTATTGAGTGCTGAAACTGACATAATATTTCCCAGAAGATCAAGCTTGATGCCGCTGATTATACTGGAACCCCGATTGATGTAGCTCCTGGTAAACTGTTATAAATTGCCAGATGGTGCAGGCAGGGGGAGTTGAATTTTCAGGCAAGCTCCTTCACCTGGCTGACTTTCAACCATAAATTCACCGTGCATGGCTTTGACTCTTTCGCGCATGCCGACCAGACCAAACGAACGTGCTTTGCGCATATCGTCTGCATCAATTCCCTTGCCGTTGTCGCAGATAGTGAAACGTATAAAATGTTCATTTCTTTCAAAGGTAATATCCACTTCTGTTGCATCGGCATGTCTTATCACATTCGTCAACGATTCTTGAATGATGCGGAAAATGGCGGTGCTGCGTGCGTCATCGAGTGCCAATTGTTCTTCATTGGCGGACAGTTCACAATGGATGCCATGGCGAGCAGAAAAGTCTTTTTGCAGGGTTTGAAGCGCAAAATACAGACCACCTTCATCCAGTGCGCGGGGGCGAAGATCGGTTGCAATGCGACGCAAGGTGGTGATTGCAGTCAGGATCAACTGATCCATACTGGTGGCGGTTAGTTGTGATTTTCCGGTCAATGCGTTGTCTCTTTGGAGCAGCGATAAGTCCATGCGCAGTGCGGCCAGCAGTTGACCAAGGTCATCATGTAATTCGCGGGCGATGTGCTTGCGTTCTTCTTCACGTATACTTTGCAAGGTGGCAGAAAGCTGAGTCAATTCATCATGGTACAGGGCCATTTTTTCTTTGGCGACCTTGCGTTCGGTAATATCGCGGAAGATAACTGTGTAGTAGCGTTTGCCATTTTCCAATTGACTGGAGATTGATGCTTCTATTGGAAATTCATCACCATTGGCTTTGACACCGGTAACATAGAAATCTTCGAAACTGCCGCCCATTCTGCGGCGAGTGGCACCGGTTTCACCAAATTTCCTGACATGATCACCATGCACTTTACGATGTCTTTCTGGTAGCACAGTATTGAGTGATATACCTAGCAAATCGTTGACTTCATAACCGAACAGAGTTGCTGCAGATGGATTGGCCAGGATGATGGTTTGGGTATCGTCGATGGTGATGATGCCGTCTATGGCGGTGTCAATCAATCGGCTCAGGCGCTCGCGCTCTAAGCTTAGTTCTTCCGCAAATCGTGCGAGATCCTGGCTGGTTTCTGTCAGGTTGGTATACGGGGTGTGAATATTCACCGCGACCATGCCACGGTAAATCGCAATCGCCGCAAAAAGTTGAAACACGTGACCGATGACCACAAACAAGTCGCTGCTGTCAGTATATAAAGCGAAATACACTTCCGAAATGGCCAATAGCATCGCGGCCAGGAACAAGGATGCACGGTCTATCTGCAAGTGGTGGATATTTTCTTTGACATCTTGCTCCTTTTTGACGCCACGATTCAATAGGTACGCGGTCGTTAGATTGATACCTATCAGCCCCACTTCACAGGCGATTTTGAATGACGTCTGACCTACTGTTTCAATATAGGTCAATGGTAACAAGTATGAAAAGGCAAATACGGTGTAAGTCCAACCCGCCGTCGCCAGCAAACCGGTGATTAGTACCAGGTATGCCTGCGTCGGACTGACATCCGAATCTTCTGGAGACAGGGCCAGCCCCAGTAAGGTAGTGGCAATGAATGATCGTGACAAGATCCAGAATAACAGAGATTTGTGCATGTCTTCGGCATCTGGAAAACCTGGCATACCTTGAAAAGAAAGGGCATGCATACAGCCTAGTATGGCTGTACAAAGAAAGGCTACCGCCAGGATTACACTGCTTTTCTTGCGAGTGCCGCCGAACGCATTCCAGCATACGATGAAGACTGATGTAAATATCACAATCGTGACGGTTTCCAGCAGGGTATGCACTGGTAATGGTGCTGCTACCCTGATATGTGCCAGGCTGCCATGCCATACCCACAATAGCAGAGAAACAAGTAAAAGCAGGCCAGCTAGCCAGCGTGCGCGAAACAGCCTGATGTAATCAGTTGCCATGGAAAGGGATGTCACAACGGGTGAGTGAAAGACAACTATTTTAAAGCGAATTCGGGCTCAAGTGATCTGTGGCCTGATTTATTTACAAGAGATGTGTGAAACTGAGGAATTAGCGGCAGCCATGCGGGTGGTTTGATCAAGCTTATGGTCGTACGGTGGCAAGCATAGCTTGCCACCGAGTCTGAATTTAGTGCGACATTAATACTGGTACAGTCATGCTTTCCAGTATGGTTCTGGTGACGCCGCCCATGATCATTTCACGGAAACGGGAGTGACCATAGCCACCCATGACCAGCATGTCACTGTCAACATCGTGCGCCAGGGACAACAGGGCATTACCAATATCAGTATTGGTTTTGTGGACAGATACTTCCACCTTGATGCCATGCCTTGCCAGGTACAGTGCAATATCACCACCTGGCTGTTCGCCATGTGTATCTGGTACTGATTTGGAATTGAAGATGGCGACCTGAACCAGGTCTGCTCGTTTCAACAGGGGGATAGCATCAGTGATGGCGCGCGTAGCTTCGCGACTGGCGTCCCACGCGATCAATGGGCGCTTGGCAACGGAGGTGAAATCACCAACATACGGAATAATCAATACTGGTCTGCCGGAATTCATGATCAGATATTCAGGAAAATCTGGCAGGACAGACGGTGATGGCTCGTCGCGATTAGTCTGGCCTATGATCACCAGGTCACTGTAGCGTGCCTGCAAGCCTATACCACCACCAGCCTCATCATTGGCGATCATGCTTTCATAGGAGTTAACACCTGATGATTCGACTTGCTTGTTGAAGTTGTCGATAGCTTTTTCAGCCCTTTCACGCAGGTATTTGAGGTGTATGGTCAGATTCGGATCATTTGCGCTGATGTTGCCATCCTGATAGATGAAACGGGACACTCCCGTGACAGCTGTGCCTATCAGATGGGCCGCATCACTTTTGGCGATTTCGGCAGCCAGTTGCACCCGAAAATTTGATCTTTCTGATTCGTCTACATGAACCAATATGGTTTTATACGCCATGTTTTCGCTCCTTGATTGAGTTATCGTGGAAAAACACCAAGCTATCATCATGTTGGTTGGCAATATGCCAGCCAAAAACAGGTAAGTCAGACAATATTAGGATTTACGCAAAACCGCCCCAGCTGCGTTGCAGCTCCTCTCCTAGGAGCCGCGTACTAAAGTACTGTCTTCGTCGCTGACGCCTTGCTGGGACAATTTTGCGTAAGTCCTAAATACATATACTGACAAACATATCATATACACAATTCAAGCTTATACTAATTTAAGGCAACGGCAATCTCTTTGTTCCATTGAGGTAATAAATTTTTGCCAACCAGCGCCGAAACTTTTTCACTGACTTTTTCACTTACTTTGATACGTGTTTTGGCTGGTGGCAGACGACGCAAAGTTTTCAGTGCATGGATGTCCAGCAGGGCGATCTGGCGTTGTTCAACACTGATCAGGCCAAGTTCGTTAAAGGCAGACAGGGTGCGGCTGACGGTTTCCAGCGTCAGACCCAGGTAACTTCCAATTTCGTGTCTGGTCATGCGCAGATTGAAAGATTTGCCGGAATAACCGAGCTGACTGAAGCGCTCACCCAGATTGGTGAGGAAACGGGCAACCTTGGCTTCGGCGCTGAGGGCGCTAAGCATACCTATCATCAGTTGCTCGCGTACCAGTTCCCGGCTCATGACGCTGAACATGGCTTGTTCCAGTTCAGCATAGTTACGACCAAGAGCAGAAAAGGTTTTGTACGGCAGCAAAATAATGTCGCAGTCGGACAGCGCTACTGCTTCAGAAGCGTGATGCTGGTTATGGATGCCATCTATGCCTAACAAGTCACCTTTCATAGGGAAGCTCAATACCTGCTCATTGCCGTACTCATCAATGAGTACGGTTTTCAGGAAGCCGGAATTGACGATGTACAGGGTTTCAAAATCCTGACCTATTGTATGTACTCTTTGACCTGCCTTGAAGCGTACATGCTGGAACAATTGTTCTTCGTCGGCAGATGCTGCCGGTGCGGGGATGTGCAAGAGATCACAGACTTCACGCAGATTCGACCACAGGTTGCCATGACAACGCCAGCCAGCTTCGCTCGCAGCGGATGGAAATGCTCCTTTGACAGCGGTAGAAGACAGGCTGGTTTTGCCGATAGTGAACGATGCTGTAGTCATGGTGATCCCCTTAAGGTAAACGACGTTAATTGATTTGAGTATTTGAATCTGGTTGCTGCAAGCGCAGCAGAAAGTCTTGAAGCAGGCCAAAATCGGTAGATTTATCGAGAAAGCCGTCTGCACCAGCGCGCATTGCATGCAAGCGGTTGTCTTCTGTTGCATGGTTGGTCAGGACCACCACTTTGATTTCTGGTTTGCTTTGCTTGATGTTCTTCAGCAATTGCAAGCCATTCCCATCTGGTAACTGAATATCGAGAATCATGGCGTCAGCGTGTTTATCCAGAATACCTTGCATGGCGTGACTGATATCGCTTGCAACCCCAACCACATGCATGCCCGGTACTTCTTCTATGAATTGGATCAGGCGCTGTTGAATCAGAGTTGAATCTTCTACGATATACAGGTTCATGGTTTTGAGTTAAGTGGTCAGTGCTGCTGTGTTTGCTTAGACTCTATTATCGTGAACATGAACCTTGATTTAAATCAGCATCGGCTGATTCAAAGTGTCAGATTTACAGACCAACGCGTAGGAATATTCCTAGAACTCATCTCACCCCTATTGATGAAATGAGTTCTAGCGAGCTGCAAGTGAGGGAGGGCTGGATGGTGAGGGGGGGGCAGGAAAGGACGCAGTCGGTGCTGCGCCCGGTAGTTCAGGCTTGAGGCTGCAGTAAATGATGGGCTACTGCATATTGCACAAGGTCAGACAGATTATTCATGTTCATTTTTTGCATGATTCTGGTCTTGTGGGTACTGACGGTTTTGACGCTCAAATGCAGGAGGTCGCCAATTTCGGTTATGGTTTTGCCTTTGACCAGATGGCTGAATACTTCAAATTCGCGATCAGACAGGCTGGTGTGCGGGAGGCTATCGTCGGCAGGCATGGCATTCATGGCCAGTTGTTCGGCCACTTCTATACTGATATATGGACGACCCGATGCCACTTTGCGCAGGGCCGTGACCAGCTGTGTACCTGCACTTTCCTTGGTGAGGTAACCACGGGCTCCTGCACGGATAGCTCTTACCGCATATTGTTCTTCCTCATGCATGGTCAGTATCAATATCGGAAGTTTTGGATATTCGTCCTTGATCTGACGTATCAGGTCTACACCGCTACGACCTGGCATGGACAAATCCATTAGCAAGACATCAAATTTCAGGCTGCGGACTTTTTCCAGTGTATCAAAGCCGTCAATGGCTTCACCGATGACCTGAATATCTTCTATGCCGTCCAGGATGCGTTTCAAACCCTCACGCATGATGGTATGGTCGTCAGCAATCAGTATGCGAGTCATCGTCAGTGTACACAGCGTTAAACATGGTTAGTCTTGTCTGGTGTTTGGCCAGACAAGGTAAAACGCTATTGTACTGTAAGGGCTGACCGTGTGTGTTCAGTGATGTTTGATACGGTGCACTAATACAGGAATCTGGCACAAGGACAATACTTTGGTAGTCACGCTGCCCAACAAGAATTGACCCAGGCCGCTTCTGCCATGCGAGCCCATGAAAATCAGGTCACATCCATATTCCTGTGCAGTATGTACAATTTCCTTGGCAGTAGAGTCATTGAACTGTATGACTTCCTGATAGGGTAATCCCGCCACAGCGGCGACTTCCCTGATCGGTTGCAGATAACCTTCAGCCATGGTCCGCATCGCTGCCTTGTATTCATCCTCAGTTGGACCATTGGGTGGCACGATATCTACATAAAGTGGATACTGATAATTACTGGCAACAAATACGGCAACTACTCCCGCTTTTAATTGTTGCGCAAATTCCAGGCCTGCGGTGACACAAGCGTGGGATAGTTCCGAGCCATCGGTTGGTAACAAGATTTTGGAGTACATATCCTGTGCCTTTCATCGTTGATGAGTTCTGACTAGTCTGCATCTGGATTGTTACACTTGCTTTGATTTCAAACAAGGGACTTGATGATTTATTAAGCAGCGCATTGCCGCACGGGAATGAGCCGTATTTCCATATAGGAAATTCTTGAGCAGCTTGATCGTCTGACTACAGTTTAGTCAGCTGAATCCGGGTTGCAAAGTTATATTAGTGCTTGCAAAAGCGAAATGAGCTCTGGTGAATGATTGTGTTTCAGCTGGATGTCATTACATTCATGCCAGTAGGCAAATTCACTCAAGGTTTTTGCGAGATCCTTTGCCAGGCTATGTGATATACGCGTACCTGGTTCCAGATGCAAAGCTTTTATTTCCAGCATGCCTTCCTTGCGATGGGCTTTGGCATCCATGCGCCCGATCAGGGCACCCCGACGCAAGATGGGTAATGTGAAATAACCGTAACGTCGTTTTGGTGCCGGTGTATAGCATTCGAGTTTATAGTCAAAGTCAAACAGGTCTATTGCACGTTTTCTGTCCCAGACCACAGGGTCGAAAGGTGAAAGAATACGGGTCGCAGTAGCTTTCAACTGATTCTCGCTCGCCCGTCCCAGTAGATCCCGGCGATCCGGATGCACATAAAACAGGGCATCGTGCTGATCTACCGTGACTGGTATCAGTAAACCTTCCTTGACCAGTTGTGCTGGCTGGTTGCTGATGTCGGGTTTGCCCATGCGGAAATAATCGCTGATCCAGTTCGCCTTGCAAATACCCTGGGCACGGACTGATTGCAAGATTTGCGTACGCTCGCAATGCAGGATGGGTTTCAGATGTTTTTTATCATTCCATTTGGGATGCACGCGTTCACGCAAGTCATAAATGCGCTGGAAATTATGGCGTTTGGCGACCATCAACTCACCAGTAGTGAACAGGACTTCAAGTGAGCGTTTTTCTGGTTTCCATTCCCACCAGCCTCCACTTTTGCCATCGGTACGTTCAAAATCTGCTGAACGACTGGCTCCATTTTCGCGAATATGCTGACGGATGCTTTCAACCTGAGTGGCATGTTCTTTCAGCCACTTATGATTGTATTTCCAGCCCATTCCCTGTGGTGACACCATTTGGTGGCGATACAGGCCATAATCTTCTATCGGTAAAAAGCAGGCTTCGTGCGACCAGTATTCAAACAGCAGGCCTTCTTCCAGTAATTCATGCAGCCATTCATGCGGGTAATTGCCCAGCCGGCTCCACAGTACCAGATAAGGGCTGCGCGCAACCACGCTGATGGTGTCAATCTGCAGCGCCGACATATTACGTATGCAGGCCAGCACATCTTGTTTGCTGGCTTTTCGCGGCGAGGGATTCAACAAACCTTGTGCTGCCAGATGCAGTGCGCGAGCAGAACTGAGCGTCAGATGAAAATCAGTTGTGCTCATCAAGTTATCGTCCGAAAATGGGGCGGGAGAGGAGGGGCGGCGGGGGATAGCATCCCCCGGTAGATTAAAAGTGCTTCAATCCAATTGCTGTCCTGACTTCATCAGTTGTTTGCGCAGCGATTTCGCGCGCTTTGCGTGTGCCCTCCTTGAGCATCTGCAAAACCTGGCCACGGTCTTTTGCGTATTCTTCGCGACGTTCACGAATTGGCTTCAGCATATCTTGCAAGATGCCTTCCAGTCTGGCTTTGACGATGCTGTCCCCCAGACCACCACGCACGTAATGGTCTTTCATTTCTTGCAGGCCGGTTTTATCTTCGTCGAATGCATCCAGATAGATAAAGGCGACATTACCTTCCAGGTGCCCGGGATCGGCGACACGCAGATGCAAGGGGTCAGTGTAGACATTGCGCACGGCTGCCTTGATTTCAGCAGGCGTAAAACCGAGATTGATGACATTGCCCAGTGATTTACTCATCTTGGCTTTGCCATCAACGCCTGGCAAGCGACCAATTTCTGGAACCAACGCCTGGCATTCCACCAGAATCTCTTTATTGGCCAGACGATTGAAGCGGCGCACGATTTCATTGGTCTGCTCTATCATTGGTATCTGATCTTCACCGACTGGTACCAGGCTGGCCTTGAAGGCAGTGATATCGGCAGCCTGGCTGACTGGATAAGTCAGGAAACCAGCAGGGATGTCACGCTCAAAATTGCGCAAGACTATTTCTTGCTTGATAGTGGGGTTACGTTCCAGGCGTGCTACCGTTACCAGGTTCAGGTAGTAGAAAGTTAATTCCGTCAGTTCAGGAATTTGTGACTGGATAAATATCGTTGATTTGGCGGGGTCTATGCCGACTGCCAGATAATCGAGTGCCACTTCCATGACATTGTCATGGACTTTGGCAGGGTTTTCCATATTGTCGGTCAATGCCTGGGCATCGGCCAGCATGATGTATTGTTCATACTGATGCTGAAATTTAACGCGGTTGCGCAGGCTACCTACAAAATGGCCAAGGTGCAGGGGGCCAGTCGGGCGATCGCCAGTCAGTATCAAGTGTTTTTTGTCTTCGGTACCAGGGAGCATGCTAAATCCAGTTGGGTAATGCGGTGAAAGTGCTGACAGAACCTGAAGTATACGTAAAAAATGCCGCGAAGGTCCCGGCGGCATGGCGTATATCAAGGCGTGTTCTGTAGCTATGATGCCGTTTTCAGACTGGATGTGTCAAGTTTGACCAGATTCACAAGCTTTTTATCCTTGATCTACACTAGATTTTGACTTAATTTACTTAAAACTATCATCTTGTCATCTGAATTACTTATAAAGTCATTTCCCAAAATGATAAAATCGCGGTTCATTTTTACATAGTTGAAAGTAGCCTTATTTTGACAAGCTCAAGCCCTAAAAAATTGATTATTGCCTCACGCGAGAGTCGTTTGGCAATGTGGCAGGCCGAACATGTGCGCGACCGTCTGGCAGCGCTGTACCCTGATTGGCAGATAGAGATACTGGGGATGACCACACGTGGTGACCAGATTCTTGATAAGGCGTTGTCAAAAGTTGGTGGAAAAGGCTTGTTTGTGAAGGAACTGGAAGTCGCCATGGCTGAGGGGCGCGCTGACCTGGCCGTGCATTCGCTCAAGGACGTGCCCATGGATTTGCCAGAAGGCTTTGCCCTGGCCGCCATTCTTGAACGCGAAGACCCGCGTGATGCATTTGTTTCGAATGATTATGCTGGTCTCGACAGTCTGCCTGCTGGTGCCGTGGTGGGTACCAGCAGCTTGCGACGCCAGGCACTGATTGCTGCACGTTTCCCGCATCTGGTTATTCGCCCTTTGCGTGGCAACCTTGATACCCGTTTGCGCAAGCTTGATAGTGGCGAATATGCAGCCATCATCCTGGCTGCAGCCGGTCTTAAGCGTCTGGGATTGCCAGAAAGAATACGCGCCTGCCTGGAGCCAGAACAAAGTCTGCCAGCAGCGGGTCAGGGGGCCATGGCGATAGAAATACCGGACAATCACCCAGAGTTGCAAGCCATGCTGGCAGCTTTGAACCATACTGAAACGGCCCAGGCAGTGACTGCAGAACGTACCGTATCCAAGGCGTTTGGTGGCAGCTGCCAAATTCCGCTGGCAGCATTTGCGACAGTTAATCAGGGCAAGATGTATATACGTGCCATGGTGGCAACGCCAGATGGTAGCCGTATCGCACGGGCTGAAGTTTCCGGCGACGCTACTCAGGCCCTTGCTCTGGGGCAGCAACTGGCACAGGCATTGTCAGCGCAGGATGCAGAAGGCATCCTGGCCGTGTGCAAAGCCCAGGTTACGGAGTAATTCCTCTTCATGGGTGACACGAAACGCGTTGACGGTAGTGCCGGCGGTGGGGCGGTGGTCATTACCCGGCCTGTCGCACAGGCAGAAGACTTTGCGCGCAGACTGCAGGCAATGGGGCGGCACTGGGTGCTTTTCCCGTTGCTGGAAATCCAGCCATTGGCGGATGAAAGTCAATTGATCGCCGAAATCGCCCACTTGCAGGACTATGCCTTGCTGGCCTTTGTCAGTCCGAATGCGATTGATGCCTTCTTTCGCCATGTCACCAACTATCCGAAAGAAATCCCGGTTGCGGTGATGGGTGAAGGTAGCCGCTTACGCTTGGCCGAATTTGGTTTGAATGACCAGAATACCGACATCATCCGGCCACGCAACCGTTTCAAGACTGATTCTGAAACCTTGCTGGATGAACTCGACTGTGCTGCCTTGCACGGAAAAAAAGTCTTGATCGTACGTGGTGAAAGTGGACGCGAACTTTTGGCTGATGCATTGCGGGCACGTGGTATAACAGTCACTCAGTTGGCGGCTTATCGTCGTGTGGCGCCGCAGTTGAATGAAGTCAGGGCGCAGCAATTGCATCTTTTGCTGGAGCAGGAAAACCAGTGGGTTGTCACCAGTTCGGAAGCATTGCGCAATCTGATGCATGATGTCGACAAGCTGGGTTTACCTGACGGCGTGGCAAAAATGCAACGGCAGCAACTCTTGGTTCCACACATTCGTATTGAAGAAACCGCGAAATCCCTGGGATTTCAATCTATTACCTTAACAGCTTCTGGCGACGAACAACTGCTTGTCGCGTTACAATCTCGGCTATGAGTGAACAGCAACCAAATTCTGAAGCCGCAATGACGGCAAATCCTGTTGAGCCAGCGGCTCGACAGTCGGTCAATTCTGTGCCGCAGGAAAACGATAAGTCAATGGCATGGGGGAATCCGGCCTATCTGGCTTCCGGTATTCTGGCCGTGCTACTGGCGGTAAACTGGTGGTCGTCGCAAAACCAGATCACCAGCCTGCGTGAAGAGGTCGCACGCCGTCTGCTCAGTGCCGATACCAATAGCAGTGAAACCAAGGTATTGGCGCGCAATGTGCAGGAAACCACCAAGGAAGTTCAATCCAAGGTGATTTTGCTGGAAGGCAAGCAATCCGAGGCGCAAAGTCAGCAACTGGCGCTCGAACAGTTGTATCAGGACTTGTCCAGGAACCGTGATGACTGGGCGCTGGCTGAAATCGAGCAGGTATTGGCCACTGCCAGCCAGCAGTTACAGCTGGCAGGAAATGTGCAAGGTGCGCTGATTGCTTTGCAAAACGCAGATGGTCGCCTGGCCAAATCGGAAAAGCCGCAATTCATTTCCATACGCCGCGCAATCGCAAAGGACATAGAAAGACTGAAGTCTCTGCCAGCGCTGGATTTGCCAGGCGTCGCTCTGCGTCTGGATAGCGTGATTGCGCAGATAGACCATATCCCTTTGTGGGCAGATGAAAAGTCCGTCATCTCTGCAACACCACCTAAAGCGCCCTTGCGCGTCTTGCCAAAATCGTTGCCAAAATCGCTGCCTGGTACAAAAACAGTGCAGCAACCGGTAGCGGAGATAGAGGAAAATACATGGAGCATGCGCCTGCAAGATACCTGGCAAAGTTTTTCCAGTGAAATGTGGAATGAGGTACGACAACTGATACGTGTACGTAATGTTGAGACGCCAGACGTACTGCTGCTGACGCCATCACAATCATATTTTGCACGTGAAAATCTGAAGTTGAGACTACTCAATGCACGCCTGGCCTTACTGTCACGGAATGAAAGTATTTTCAGGAGCGACATGATCGCTGCCCAGGATGCCATTGCCAAATACTTTGATACCAGAGCCAAGCAGACACAGACCGTACAGGCACTGTTGCGTCAGGTACAGGGCAGTAACCTGTCAATAGAAATGCCGACCCTGGCCGAGAGTCTGAATGCAGTACGTAACTATAAAGTGAAGCCTTAACAGTATGCGAATTTTTATCCGGCTTCTGATTTTGTTTGCGCTTGCCGTAGGTCTTGCCGTAGGCGCGCGTTACAACCCCGGTAATGTGGTTTTGTTTTATCCGCCTTACCGGATAGACCTGTCATTGAATTTTTTTCTGTTTCTGGTGCTGGTACTGTTTGTAGCGCTATATCTGGTCATACGAGCTATTGTCACCACCCGGAAATTACCGCGCAAGGTTGCCCTGTATCGCCAGAGCAAGCGTGAAAAAGATAGCAATAAGGCTTTGCGTGAAGCGCTGAAGGCATTGTTTGAAGGGCGTTTTGGGCATGCTGAAAAAGCCGCAATGCGCGCCACTGATTTACCTGAAAATGCCAGCGTGGCATCGCTGATCGGTGCCCGCGCTGCGCATCACATGAGCCAGTTTGAACGTCGTGACTCCTGGTTTTCCGGTATTGAAACCGACAACAATTTTAAAGTGGCACGTCTGGTCAGTATGACAGAGCTGCTGGTAGATCAGCATCAGTCCGGTAAGGCATTGGAAGCAGTACGTGAATTGAATTCAAGTGGTGTACGGCATATCCAGGTATTGCGCTGGGCGCTGAAAGCCAATCAGCAGGCGCAAAAATGGCAAGAGGTGCTGAAGCTGGTTCGTACTCTGGACAAGCATCGTGCGCTGCATCCCGCTTTGTCGCAACGTCTGCGTGAACTGGCCTATGAAGATCTTCTGACAAATCAGGGGCATGATGCTGAATCAATACGCCTGGTTTGGTATGAAATCCCGCAATCTGATCGCAAATTGGCTTTTGTTGCTTTCGTTGCTGCCAGCGCCTTCAATTCCCATGGCCTGTTTGACGATGCACGTGGCATTGTGGAAAAAGCCTTGAGTGAAGACTGGGATGAACGCCTGATGCGTACCTATCGTGACGCCGCTGCTTCAGAAGGTTCTGCAGCATTGTTGTCACAAATTGAACATTGTGAAAAATGGTCAGAGCAGCATCCTACTGATCCTGAACTGGCATTGACACTTGGTACACTGTGTCTGAGACAAAAATTGTGGGGTAAGGCGCAAAGACACATGGAGCAGGCGCTGTCGGATGCGGTTGATCCGCGAACCGTTCGCGAAGCCAATCTGAAACTGGCCCAGTTGCATGAAGCACTTGGTCAGGCAGAAGAGGCCGCCAGCCATTACCGTCAATGTGCAATGGCGACCATGTTATAAGCAGACGCCTGCTGCGACGCACAATTGTGTGTTGAAAGCCGATATAATCCCACCCAGATTGATTTCTTCTATTGATACTTATACAGAAAGTGCAACATGAGCTTGAATAAAGTCCCTGCAGGTCGTGATCTGCCGAATGATTTCAACGTCATTATCGAAATCCCCATGAACGGTGATCCGGTCAAGTATGAAGTGGATAAGGAAAGTGGAGCGATCTTCGTTGATCGTTTCATGGGAACAGCCATGCATTATCCGTGCAACTATGGTTATGTACCACGTACTATCGCTGGTGACGGTGATCCGGTAGACGTACTGGTGATTACTCCTTTCCCGCTGATTCCTGGCGTGGTGGTGCGTTGCCGTGCGATTGGCGTCCTTAAAATGAAGGATGAGGGCGGCGATGATGCCAAAGTGCTGGCAGTTCCGGTAGACAAGATTTTGCCTATCTACACACACTGGCAACAACCAGAAGATCTGAATGATCTGCGCTTGCGTCAAATCCAGCATTTCTTTGAACATTACAAAGACCTGGAACCAGGCAAATGGGTGAAAATTGAAGGCTGGGGCGGCCCAGAGGAAGCCAAAGCCGAGATCATGGCTGGCGTTGAAAACTACAACAAGGCGCATGCATAATTTGCTTGTTGCTTAGAACCTGTTTCCGATCTTACTGCGCGTGCGCAGCCGGAGTCCATGCGGGGCTCATTTGCTGCTCAAAATGCTCATGTACCAGAGTACATTCCGCTTTTTGCGCTGCGCTTAGTTACCCTGACCCCGCTGGCGCACGCTCGCTACAGATCGTAAACAGGTTCATGGAAAAAATGGGGCGATATCATATCGCCCCATTTTTTTGCTCAAAGAATTCTGCTTACTGCAATATCTGTGATTTATTCAGGAAATAGCCCGCCACTGCCAGAACGGCAAGGACAACTGCAACCCAACTCAGCCAGGAATTTGAATGGCCGGTTTCTGCCATATCTTTATCAATTTCGTTGTTGCTTCCCTGTTTCATGCGTTTACGCTTCAGTTTTCTATCGCGATCAAGAAATTTTTCCAGCGCCAATGACATCTCGGCGGCACTTTCATAACGTGCAGCAGGATCTTTTTGCATGGCTTTCATGACGATTCTGGACAGCGATTCTGGAATACTGGCGCTGATTTCTGATGGATTTTTAGGTGGCTTACTTACAATTTGTTGCAATAATTTGTCCACATCTTGTGACTGAAAAGGCTTTTGTCCGGTCAGCATTTCATACATAACGGCACCCAATGAGTACACATCTGTCAATGCCGTGACTTGTTTGCCATTGGCCTGTTCCGGTGACATGTAGTTAGGTGTTCCCATGATGTTGTTGTTGAACAGGGTGTGTGCCTGTTCCCTGGTTTCATCAAGTACACGGTTGGGTGCGCGGGCAATACCAAAATCGACGACTTTAGGTTGCTGGCTTGGCAGAACAAAGATGTTGGCAGGCTTGATATCACGGTGTATCACACCGTTGCCATGGGCGTATTCCAACGCGTCAGCTATTTTTTGTATGATATTGGCAGTTTCTATGATGTCAAACTGCTTGCCATCAGCCAATAAATGTCGCAAATCTTTGCCTTGCAGAAATTCCATCGCAATAAAAGTGCTTCCACCTTCACTGGAAGCATCAAAAATCGTCACTATATTGGGATGAGACAGGCGACCGGCAGCGCGAGCTTCATTGATGAACTGTTGTTCACGCTGCTTCTTGTCAGCTGCATTATTGCCTGCGCTAAATATTTTGATCGCAACATCACGGTCGATGACAGGATCGTGTCCACGGTAGACAGCACCATTCGATCCCATACCTATTCTTTCGCTTAGATAAAAGCGGCCAACACGCTTGGTTGGTAATGGAGCAGGGGGCAGGTTCGGTGTGGGAATGAAATTATTTTGCATGGCCACAGGATGCCCTGATCTAGGTAAAATTTCAAGTAGGGGGGGTAATATCAAACTGTGAAGATTTGTAAGGTGAATGTTCGTTGAGTTCGTTGAAATACAGTTCGACCCCGCCAGTTTCTCGTCTAAGAAAATCTGACACTGCATTCGCAAAATCCTGATGGCTTAAATGATGGGCAGACCAGGTCCTGGTAGGTAAAAAGCCTCGTGCCATTTTGTGCTCTCCTTGGGCTCCACCTTCAAAGATGCGAATTTTTTCCTGTATGCAAAATTCTATGGCCTGGTAATAGGCAGTTTCAAAATGCAGGCAAGGGTGGTGCTCCAGGCAACCCCAATATCTGCCATATACCGTATCATGGTCATGAATCAGCAGCGATGCAGCAATTCTCTTGCCTGAGCGCAATGCAAAAATCAAATGGATATGTTCAGGCATGGTTTTTCCTATACGCAAGAAAAAATCCAGATTCAGGTAGGGTGTAGAGTGGTGTTCCCTGTAAGTATGGTCATAGCAGTGTTTGAAGAATAACCAGTCTTCTTCCAGCATATCGCTGCCCTTGATATGCAGAAACTGTATATCGGCGTCGCTGACCTTGCGGCGTTCGGCACGGATATTTTTGCGCTTCTTCTTGTCCAGGCCATCCAGGAAATCTTCAAAGCAGCGATAGTCGCGATTTTCCCAATGAAACTGCACGCTCATGCGTAACAGATAACCCGCCTGGCCCAGCCGCTGCGCCTGGTCTTCCGGCAGGAACAGCAAGTGGCTGGATGAGAATTCACCGGCTTTTTGCAGCTCTTGCAGGGCTGTTACCAAGGCATCCTGCGCTTGCGGCGTAGTAGCCAGCAGTCGATTGCCGGTAACCGGCGTAAATGGTATTGCCGACAGCAATTTGGGATAATAGGCGAATCCATAACGCTGATATGCTTCAGCCCAGGCCCAGTCGAAAACGTATTCACCATAGGAATGGTTTTTTTCGTACAGAGGCAGGGCGGCAATCAGTTGCTCGCCTTCCCATAGGGTGATGAAGCTGGGTTGCCAGCCGCTTTGGGCGCACGCCGAGCCGGATTCATGCAGGGCGTGTAAAAAAGCATAAGATAAAAACGGATTGGGATGTGATTGCGCGGCAATCAGTGTATCCCATTGAAACTGCGCTATGTCAGACAGTGAAGTGACGATGCGCATGCGATAATGCGGTGCAATAGATTCAAATTTCATTTTCGATTTAAAACAGATTTGCCACTATGACAGTAAAAGTTGCCATTGCCCAGATGAATAGTGTTGTCGGTGATCTTGCCGGTAATGCTGTACAGATTGTAGAGTATGCCCGCCGCGCTGCGGAGCAGGGTGCAGACATACTTGTGACCCCGGAGTTATCCCTGGTTGGTTATCCGCCTGAAGATTTGTTGCTGCGACAGGCGTTTTACCTTGAAACTGCACAGGCATTAACAGCGCTTGGCAAGCAGCTTACGCTATTTCCGGGACTTGCTGTTTTGGTCGGACATCCGGCGGAATCAGATGGCAGGCGGTATAATGCTGTTTCCGTGTTGCAAGATGGTGTCGTAAAAGCAGTGTATTTCAAGCGCGATTTGCCAAATGACATGGTGTTTGATGAAAAGCGTTATTTTTCATCTTCTGTTCAGGCTTGTGTATTTGAGGTAAAAGGCGTCAATTTTGGCGTCAACATCTGCGAAGATACCTGGCTGCCTGATGCGCCTGCATTGGCAAGACAGGCTGGTGCACAAGTTTTGCTGGTGCCTAATGGTTCGCCGTATCACATGGGCAAGCAGCATCAGCGTTACGACGTGATGCGCAGTAATGTGATCTCGCAAGGTTTGTCGCTGGTGTATGCGAACCTGGTGGGTGGGCAGGACGAACTGATCTTTGACGGCAATTCTTTTGTTATGGATGCGCAAGGTCAGATATGTGCTCAATTGAGGCATTGCGAAGCTGATTTGCAAGTCATTGAATTTGATGGTGCCCAACCCTTGCCAGCACATATTGAACCTGCTTTGTCGCTCGAAGCCGAAGTGTATCAAGCGCTGGTGATGGGAGTGCGCGATTATGTGGGCAAGAATGGGTTTCCCAGTATCTTGCTAGGTTTGTCGGGCGGTGTGGATTCTGCCCTGGTATTGGCAATTGCTGTTGATGCGCTGGGAGCAGACAAGGTCAGGGCCATCATGATGCCATCACCTTATACTGCCGATATCTCCTGGATAGATTCACGCGACATGGTGGCACGCATAGGCGTGCGCTATGATGAAATTGCCATCAGTGATTGTTTTGACGCCTTCCGCTCTACACTCAGCCAGGAATTTGCCGGGTTGAAAGAAGACACGACCGAGGAAAATATTCAGGCCAGGATACGCGGTACCTTGTTGATGGCCTTGTCGAATAAATATGGTTCCATCGTTTTGACGACCGGTAACAAGAGTGAAATGGCAGTTGGTTACTGTACTTTGTATGGAGATATGGCAGGTGGCTTTGCGGTCATCAAGGATATTGCTAAAACCCTGGTGTATCGCCTGTGCGCTTATCGCAATACCCTGTCCGCGGTGATACCCGAACGGATATTGACCAGAGCACCGTCGGCTGAATTGCGACCTGATCAAAAGGATCAGGATTCTTTGCCGCCGTATGACGTCCTGGATGGCATCATGTCCATGTATATGGAAGAAAATAAGGCCCGTGCAGAGATCGTTGCAGCCGGATACAAGACGGAAGATGTAGAACGCATCACCCGTCTGATCAAGATTAATGAATACAAGCGGCGTCAAGCGCCCATAGGTATCAGGATTACCCATCGTGCCTTTGGGCGTGACTGGCGTTATCCTATTACCTCGAAGTTTAGAGACTAGTAATTAACATCGCCATATTTAAGGAGAGCGAAATGAAACAAATTACCGCCATTATCAAACCCTTCAAACTCGACGAAGTACGTGAAGCCCTTGCAGATGTCGGAGTCACTGGTTTGACCGTGGTTGAAGTAAAAGGATTTGGTCGGCAAAAGGGGCATACAGAGCTGTATCGCGGTGCAGAATATGTTGTCGATTTTTTGCCCAAGATCAAGGTGGAAGTTGTGGTCGATGACAATATTGCTGATAATGTAGTCGACGCGATTATCAAGGCAGCCCACACCGGCAAGATCGGTGACGGGAAAATTTTTGTTCAAAATGTCGAGCAAGTAATACGAATTCGTACGGGCGAGACGGGATCTGACGCGGTTTAATATGAAGAGGCTGGATAAATTAAAGCAGCTTGTGAAAGCTGGATTTGCAGGCTTTGTAAAAGCAAAGGCCAAGTCCACGATGGGGATGGCATTGGCAGTAATGGCGATGACACATGTTCATGCTGAAACCGGTGTCACTGACAAGAAAATTTTGCTTGGTCAATCTGCTGCCTTTAGTGGGCCTGCTGCACAACTTGGCATACAGTTGAACCTGGGTGCAAAGACTTATTTTGACCAGATCAATGCGACAGGTGGTGTGTACGGACGCAAGATTGAAATCATCCAGAAGGATGATAAATATGAGGCGGACGCTGCTGCTGCCAATACCAAGGCCCTGATCGAAAATGACGGTGTATTTGCCTTGTTTGGATATGTAGGTACGCCAACCAGTAATGCTGCCTTGCCGATTTTTACGCATGCAAAAGTACCGTTTTTTGCCCCCTTCAGTGGTGCGCTATCTCTGCGTGAACCATTCAACCGGCAAATTTTCAATATCCGGGCAAGTTATTTTGATGAGACCGAATATTTGGTAGATCGTCTCGCCAATCTTGGTCAAAAAAATATTGCAGTCTTCTATCAAAACGATGCTTATGGCAAGACAGGTCTTGCTGGTGTTGAGCTTGCGATGAAGAAAAGAAATTTGCAGATTACCGAAACCGCAACGGTTGAAAGAAACAGCGTGGACGTGGCGGCAGCAGTCAGCAAATTATTACCCAAGCGTCCCGATGCCATCATACAAATCAGTACCTATGCTGCCAGCAGCGCGTTGATCAGGGAAATGCATAAGGCTTCGTACACAGGGATGTTCTACAATGTTTCATTTGTGGGTAGTCAGGCGTTGGCAGATGTTCTGGATAAGGATGGGGTAGGGGTAGTGATTTCTCAAGTAGTTCCTTTCCCTTGGTCATCCTCTGTCCCGGTTGTTGGTGAGTATGCAAAAAATCTTGAAAAGGCTGGGGTCAAGAATTTGAATTTTTCCAGCCTTGAGGGATATGTTGCGGCAAAGGTTTTTGTTGAAGGCTTGAAACGGGCCGGACCAGCACTAACCAGAGAGAAATTTCTTACTGCACTGGAGACCATCAATCGTAGTAGCTATGACGTTGGCGGTTTTGATGTTAACTTCTCGCCTTCCAATCATAACGGTTCAAAATATGTTGATATGACCGTTATTTCAAAAGACAAGAAGTTCCGCAATTAAGTAAGGTAGCAATAGAACTTATGTTCTAAGTGCCTTGACTATGCTTTCAATAGCACGATCAGGGCACCAGAACCGCCATCCGCAGCAGTCGCCTGGCTAAACGCCAATACTTCATCTTTCTGTATCAGCCAGTTCCTGACCTTTTGCTTGAGTACGGGTTCCTTGTTGACAGACCCTAAGCCCTTGCCGTGGATGATGCGTACGCAACGTGTGCCATTACGCATACATTTGCGTAAAAATTCTCCCAGACTATCCCGTGCTTCATCGCGGCGCAGGCCGTGCAGATCAAGTTGCGCCTGTATCACCCAATGACCTTTTCTGAGTTTTCTGACGACATCCTGGCCGACGCCAGTGCGGGTATAACTGAGATTTTCATCCGTTTCTAGCAGGGAGTCGGCATCGAATTCATCAGACAGCGATTCCTGCAATGCCGCCTGCTCATCTGCCAAATGCTGGAAGGGCAGAGGCTCAGGGCGCGCCGGTACCGGATTGTGTTTTGCCGCAATTTTCAGAGGTGCTATCGTACCCACGCTGGAGCGGAAAATGTCTGCCTCTTCCCTGGCTTTCTTTTCCCGCTCAAGACGCAATGCTTCTGCACGTTGCCGGCTTTCTTCTTGCTGTTTTAATTGCTGACTGAGTGATTTCAGGTCAGCAAGGCTTTTAAAAGACGACATGTGATACTTTCCTGACCTGGCTGGTCTTATTCTTCCAAAAAGCGCTGGGCATCCAGCGCTGCCATGCAACCTGTGCCGGCACTGGTGATGGCTTGACGGTACACATGGTCTTGCACGTCACCTGCAGCAAACACGCCAGGTACGTTGGTGGCAGTTGCCATGCCTTCAGTACCGGTGCGGGTTTTGATGTAACCATTATGCATTTCCAGCTGGCCTTCAAAAATGCTGGTATTGGGCTTATGACCAATTGCGATGAAAACACCGTGTACGGTGACAGGTGTCACTGTACCATCTGCTGCCCTGACCTTGATGCCGGTCACGCCTGATTCATCACCGACAACTTCATCCAGGGTGTGGTTCCATTTGACTTCGATCTTGCCTTCAGCCACTTTGGCCATCAGTCGGTCGATCAGGATGGCTTCGGCACGGAACTTGTCGCGCCTATGGATAACAGTGACCTTGCTGGCGATATTTGACAGGTACAGCGCTTCTTCCACCGCTGTATTGCCACCACCCACCACAGCCACTTCTTTGCCACGATAAAAGAAACCATCACAGGTGGCGCAAGCTGAAACGCCTTTACCCATGAAAGCCTGTTCAGACGGCAGACCCAGGTATTGGGCAGACGCGCCAGTAGCGATGATCAATGAATCACAAGTATATTGCGCCTGGTCACCGATCAGGCGTATCGGTTTTTCATCCAGCTTGGCGGTATGGATGTAATCAAAAATGATTTCGGTATTGAAGCGCTCTGCATGTTGCAGGAAGCGTTGCATCAATTCCGGCCCCTGCACACCCATGGGGTCGGCGGGCCAGTTTTCCACGTCGGTGGTGGTCATCAATTGGCCGCCTTGCTCGACACCGGTGATCAGCACCGGGTTCAGGTTGGCGCGGGCTGCATATACGGCAGCAGAATAGCCGGCAGGGCCAGAGCCAAGAATTAATACGTGAGCGTGTTTGGGTGTGGACATAGCTGACCTGAAAAAAAGTTAAGCGAGTTAAGCGAAAGGCTGGATGGTTAAGTGATCAATATGCGGTAGAGATGGCGATTTTCAGGCGAATTTCAAGTATTTTTGCCGATTTTGCATCGCTATTCTGTGATAAGCGTAAATTATAGACTATCCATGGCAGGGTCGTCAGGCAGCTTTGGCGGGATGGCGTGGTTCTGGAGGAGTGACTTTGTTTCAACTGTTACAGCCCACTTGTTTGGCGCAGACGGGCTATCATGCTATCTTGTCAGTTTTTGATAGCTGACTGTATGAGGTTTTCCCAGTTTTATGACTACAAGTAACGAAGCTTATACGCGAAGCAATAAAGCCGCAGCGCCTGCAGCACCGCCCAATCGCTTTGTCGTGTTGTTGATGGAAGCCAGGTGGATAGCGCTGGCCGCGTTCTGCGTGTGTCTGGTACTGATACTGGCCACTTATTCAACACGTGATCCAGGCTGGTCCAGGTCTATCGACATACCTAAGGTACACAATATCGCCGGCAAGTTCGGTGCCTGGCTGTCTGACGTCCTGTTTTATGTATTTGGTGCGTCAGCGTGGTGGTGGTGCGTTGGGGCCTGCCGCCAGGTTTGGAAGTCATACCACAAGCTATCGCAAAAAGTGAAGTTGAACCCAGAACCTGAAGCGGAAGTTGGTTTTCCACAAATCCTAGCAGAAGCGATAGGTTTTGCTTTGCTGCTGGCTGGCAGTATGGGCCTGGAA
This sequence comes from Undibacterium sp. GW821-FHT11B02, assembly GCF_058808955.1. Lineage (NCBI taxonomy): Bacteria > Pseudomonadati > Pseudomonadota > Betaproteobacteria > Burkholderiales > Oxalobacteraceae > Undibacterium > Undibacterium sp. GW821-FHT11B02. The sequence continues at coordinate 121,193 of NZ_JBXASD010000007.1, forward strand.
TATTTGCGCATGCATAGTCTGAAGATTGCCTTGCCGTTGGCACCCGGAGGCGTACTGGGTGAATTGATAGGCAATGCAGCATTTGCTGCTTTAGGTTTTACTGGTGCGACGCTGCTGCTGTTGTTAATGATTGCACTGGGTATCAGCCTGTATTTCCACGTATCGTGGTTGACGATTGCTGAACGCATAGGCAGTGGCATAGAATTTGTGTTTGTCTTTGTGCAAAACAAACATGCAGATGCAGAAGACCGCCGCGTCGGTCAGACTGCCGCCGTCAAGCGCGAAGAGGTTGTAGTGCAAGAACGTGCCAAGATCGTGGAAGCTGCACCGATACGCATAGAACCGCAAGTGGTTGCCGTACAGCGTTCTGAACGGGTAGAAAAAGAAAAACAGGTATCCTTGTTCAACGAACTGCCAGATACCAATTTGCCGCCATTATCCTTGCTGGATGAACCACCCCCGGTACAGGAAACAGTCAGCATACAGACGCTGGAATTCACCAGCCGCCTGATAGAGAAAAAACTCTCGGATTTTGGTGTCGATGCCAAGGTGGTGGCAGCTTATCCGGGCCCTGTGGTTACCCGCTATGAAATTGAACCGGCTACCGGCGTCAAAGGTAGCCAGATCGTCAACCTGGCGCGTGATCTGGCGCGTTCCCTGTCGCTGACATCGATACGCGTGGTTGAAACCATACCCGGTAAAAATTACATGGGCCTGGAATTGCCCAATCCAAAACGCCAGATTGTACGCCTGACTGAAATCCTGGGTTCCAAAGTCTATAACGACAGTACATCCAGCCTGACTGTCGCTTTGGGTAAGGATATTGGCGGTCACCCTATCTGTGCTGATCTTGCCAAGATGCCGCATTTGCTGGTGGCGGGTACGACCGGTTCCGGTAAGTCTGTGGGTATCAATGCGACCATCCTGTCATTGTTATACAAGTCAGATCCCAATGATGTACGCATGATACTGATCGATCCAAAAATGCTGGAAATGTCGGTGTACGAAGGCATACCGCATTTGCTGGCACCAGTGGTCACCGACATGCGCCAGGCCGGCCATGCCCTGAACTGGGCGGTGGGTGAGATGGAACGCCGCTACAAGCTGATGTCCAAGCTTGGTGTGCGTAATCTGGCAGGTTATAACACCAAGATTGCCGAAGCAGCACGCAAAGAGGTGCATATTCCCAATCCCTTCAGTTTGACGCCAGATGCGCCGGAACCGCTGGAAAAACTACCTACCATCGTCATCATCATCGACGAATTGGCTGATCTGATGATGGTCGTTGGTAAAAAGGTGGAAGAACTGATTGCCCGTATTGCCCAAAAAGCCCGCGCTGCCGGTCTGCATTTGATTCTGGCGACACAAAGGCCGTCAGTGGACGTGATTACCGGCCTGATCAAGGCGAATATTCCTACCCGTATCGCCTTCCAGGTCAGCAGCAAGATAGACTCGCGCACGATTCTTGACCAGATGGGGGCAGAAGCCTTGCTTGGTATGGGCGATATGCTCTACATGCCGCCAGGCACAGGCTTGCCTATCCGCGTCCACGGTGCTTTTGTGTCAGATGAAGAAGTGCATCGCGTGGTTGAATATTTGAAATCACAGGGTGAACCGAATTATATAGAAGGCATACTCGAAGGCGGTACGCTGGAAGAGGGCGGTGAGGCAGGTGGTGAGAGTGCTGGTGCTGGCGGTGGTGAAGCCGATGCCCTGTATGATCAGGCAGTGGCCGTGGTGCTCAAGAACCGCCGCGCTTCCATTTCGCTGGTGCAAAGACATTTACGTATCGGTTACAATCGCGCCGCCCGTTTGCTGGAACAAATGGAACAAAGCGGTGTCGTATCTACCATGCAGTCGAATGGTAACCGCGAAATCCTGGTACCAGCAGGGAATACAGAATAGCAACCGAATAGTAGAACAGGATATTCAGTGAAGAAACAAACTAGCATGATGGCAAAACTGGCGGCAGGTGCAATGGCACTGGCACTGATGCCTGCATTGGCATCGGCAGCCGCCGTTGAACAGTTCAAGGCATTTGTTACCAACAACAAAAGCGCCAAGGGTGAATTTACCCAGCAGCAAGTCAAAGTGGTCGACGGTGTTTCCAAAATAAGCAAGACCGCCACGGGTAATTTCGTCTTTGCCCGTCCAGGTAAATTTATTTGGGCTTATGTCAAACCGTATGAACAAGTGTTGCAGGCCGATGGCGACAAGCTCTACATCTACGACAAAGATTTGAATCAGGTCACCATACGCCCCTTGGGCAATGCCCTGGGTTCCAGCCCTGCCGCCATTCTGTTCGGTAGCGCCGGTGCAGCAGACCTGGACAAAAACTTCAGCTTCAAGGAAGTCGGTAACAAACAGGGCCTGGAATGGCTGGAAGCCACACCCAAGGCCAAGGATTCACAATTTGAACACATAGGCATAGGCATGAAAGATGGCTTGCCTGTAGCACTGGAATTGCGCGACAACTTTGGTCAGTTCTCTGTGCTGACCTTGAAGAACCTGGAAAAAAATCCAACGCTGAAGCCTGATCAGTTCAAGTTTGTCGTACCCGCCGGTGCTGACGTATTCCGCCAGTAAATGAATACGCTACACAACAATCCGCGCAAGAAACCCGCACCACTGGCTGAACGCATGCGTCCGGCTACGCTGGATGATGTCATCGGCCAGCAGCATATTCTGGGTGAAGGCAAGCCGCTGCGCGTGGCCTTCCAGTCGGGTGAGCCGCATTCGATGATACTGTGGGGCCCGCCAGGCGTGGGTAAGACCACACTGGCACGCCTGATGGCAGATGCTTTCCTGTGTGAATTCATCGCCTTGTCAGCAGTATTATCCGGCATCAAGGACATCCGTGAAGCGGTGGAGCGCGCCCAGATCTTGCAGGCGACCTCACACCGCAGAACCATCCTGTTTGTCGATGAAGTGCATCGCTTCAACAAGAGCCAGCAAGACGCTTTTTTGCCGCATGTGGAAAGTGGTCTCTTCACCTTCATCGGTGCCACCACAGAAAACCCCTCGTTTGAAGTCAATAGCGCCTTGCTATCGCGTGCTTCAGTCTATGTACTGAAATCATTGACGGATGAAGACCTGGCCGCCATGGTCGCGCGGGCCTGCGAGCGTGAACTGGATGGCTTGTCACTGACACCAGAAGCCATGGCCAGCCTGGTGTCCAGTGCGGACGGCGATGGGCGCAAATTACTCAACAACCTCGACATCGTTGCGCACGCAGCGGTCGCCAAACATCTGGATACAGTAGACCAGGGCTTGCTGGGTGAATGCCTGGGCGATGCCCTGCGCCGCTTTGACAAAGGTGGCGACGCCTTTTATGACCAGATTTCTGCCCTGCATAAATCGGTGCGTGGTTCTAATCCTGACGCTGCCTTGTATTGGCTGGTACGCATGCTCGATGGCGGTGCCGACCCACGCTATATGGCCAGACGCATCGTACGCATGGCGTCTGAAGATATTGGTTTGGCTGATCCACGTGCCTTGCGCATTTGTCTGGATGCAGCAGAAACCTATGAAAGACTGGGTTCGCCCGAAGGTGAACTGGCATTGGCAGAAGCAGTCATTTATTTGGCCTGCGCGGCGAAATCGAATGCCGTCTATAAAGCCTACAATGCTGTGCGCGCCATGATTGCCAAAGACAAATCTCGCGTGGTACCCGAACATTTACGCAATGCGCCGACCAAGCTCATGAAGGAACTGGGTTATGGCAAATTGTATCGCTATGCCCACGACGAACCAGACGCTTACGCCGCCGGTGAAACCTATCTGCCCGAAGGTTTGGAGAATGAATCATGGTACCACCCGGTACCGCGTGGGCTGGAAATCAAGATTGCAGAAAAACTTGCCTATCTGCGCAGCCTGGATGATCAGGCCAAGTAGTGCACGTTACATCTGTCGATAGCTATATTCGCTGTGCCAACTTTTTATCAAGGATTTGTCATGCATAAACCAGTTGTTGTGCGTTCATTTACAGCAAGCCTGTTGTTATTGTCTTTGGTTGGAAGTGCGTATGCCCAGACAGAAGAGCAGCGCAGTACGCTGGCAGACCAGAAAGAGGTTGCTGTCACGATTTACAATGAAAACCTGGCCCTGGTCAAAGACCAGCGCAAACTGCAGTTGAAGCGCGGTGCTACGGCGCTGGCGTTTCGCGATGTTAGTGCCAGGATGCGTCCAGAAACTGCCTTGCTGCGCAGCCTGACAGCGCCCGGCAGTTTGTCCGTCGTTGAACAGAATTTTAATTTTGACTTGCTGACACCGCAAAAATTGTTGGAAAAATATGTAGGGCGCAATGTCAATATCGTCCGCACTAATCCGGCAACTGGTGTTGAGACCACAGAGACGGCCCAGGTCTTGTCTGCCAATAGTGGTGTGGTATTGAAAATAGGTGACCGCATAGAAACCGGTTTGCCAGGCGGTCGTATCATTTACCCCGATGTACCCGCCAATCTGCGTGACCGGCCAACCTTGGTCATGGCGCTGGATAACACCGGTGCACAGCAGCAGGATGTGGAATTGAGTTACCTGACCGGTGGCCTGTCATGGAAAGCTGATTATGTGGTTGAACTCAATCCCGCTGATGACAAACTGGATATCTCTGGCTGGGTGACACTGGGTAACACCAGTGGCACGACATACAGCAATGCCAAATTGCAACTGGTGGCTGGTGATGTGCATCAAGTGACGCAAAGGGTGGAAGTAACTGGTAGTGCGGTCAGAATGGAAAGCGCCAAGCCATTGTTGGCGAGAAAGGCGATGGCTGAAGAGTCTTTGTTTGAGTATCACTTGTATACCCTGGACAGGCCAACCACAATTGCAGAAAACCAGACCAAGCAAGTGGCCTTGCTGACCGCATCTGGTGTCCCGGCACGCAAGGAATTGCTATTGGCCGGCAGCGACTATTACTACCAAAGCAGCTACGGCGATCTTGGCCAGAAAATGAAGATAGGCGTCTTTGTCGAATTCGATAATAAAGAAGCCTCGCATTTAGGCATGCCCTTACCAAAAGGCATAGTGCGCGTGTATAAAAAAGATGTATCAGGCAATGCCCAGTTCATTGGTGAAGACAGTGTTGATCACACACCCAAGAATGAAAAAGTACGCCTGAAACTGGGTGAGGCTTTTGATGTGACGGCAGACAAGAAACAGACGGATTTCAAAAAGCTTTCTGGCACAGGTAAATACAATTATGTATTCGAAAGTGCCTATGAACTGGTGCTGAAAAATGCCAAGAAAGAAGCCGTTGTCGTGACCGTGCAAGAGCCTATGCCAGGTGACTGGCAAGTGCTGAGCAGCAGCCATCCTTATATCAAAGGTGCCAGCAATACGGCAGTCTGGAAGATCAGCGTACCGGCAGAAGGCAGTACCAAGCTGGTCTATCGTAGCGTAGTCCGTTACTGATTTGGCATTGAACTGTTATTGATCATCGTCAGTTTTTGTTGTTTCGCAGGGTCCGTTTTTGCCTTATGACAAGGTAGAAACGGACCCTGTTTGCTTGTTTTGTTTGCCACAAACAGGCAATCTGGTTTATTTTATGAAGCTTTGGCGAGTTGTTCAGACCGTTTTGCTTTGGTATGAATAAGTCCTACACATCAGTTTGGAGTTGATTGCGTATGATCATTGGTATCGATTTGGGAACCACCAACAGCCTGGTCGCTGTCTGGCGTGATGGCAAGGCACAATTAATACCAAATGGTTTGGGCGACACCCTGACACCTTCCTGCGTCAGTCTGGATCAGGACGGAACTATCCTGGTCGGCAAGGCCGCAAGAGAACGCCTGCAAACACATCCCGATAAATCGGTGGCTGTGTTTAAACGTTATATGGGTAGCGACAAGAAAATACAACTGGGCAAACGCGAGTTTCGGGCTGAAGAACTGTCTGCCTTTGTTTTAAAGGCTCTGAAGGCCGATGCAGAAGCCTTTCTGGGGGAACCAGTCACCGAAGCCATCATTACCGTCCCCGCCTATTTTTCTGATGCACAACGCAAGGCGACCCGGGCAGCAGGGCAGCTTGCCGGCTTAAAAGTTGATCGCCTGCTCAACGAACCAACAGCTGCGGCACTCGCCTATGGCATGCACCAGATTGATGGTGAGTCACGTTTCCTGGTATTTGATTTGGGTGGCGGTACCTTTGACGTTTCTATTCTTGAGCTGTTTGAAGGCGTCATGGAAGTCAGGGCGTCTGCTGGTGACAATTACTTGGGTGGCGAAGATATCACCAATGCCATCGTTGACCTGTTTTTCCAGCGCCATGATTTGAATGTGGAAAAACGCAATGACGCCGCGTTCATGCAGCGCCTGACTGCAGCAGCTGAAAACGCCAAGCGCGTCATGACCACGGCGCAGACTGCACAAGTCAAAATGCATGTAGGCGAGCGCGACCTGGAACTGGATCTGGATGAAACTGCGCTAGATAAAATCTGCGCCCCCTTACTCAAGCGCATGCGTGATCCGGTAGAACGCGCTTTGCGAGACACCAATCTACGCAGTAACCAACTGGACAGTATCGTGCTGGCCGGTGGCGCTACACGCATGCCTCTGATCAAGCGCCTGGTAACACTGATGTTTGGCCGTTTCCCTGCCAGTGACATTAATCCGGATGAGGTTGTGGCCATGGGTGCCGCCGTGCAGGCTGGCCTGAAGATGAAAGATGCTGCGCTGGATGAAGTGGTGATGACGGATGTTTCACCTTATTCCCTGGGTGTAGAAGTGGCAATTTCTTTGGCTGATGGCCGCAATGCCAAAGGCCATTTTTCTCCGGTGATTGAGCGCAATACGGCAGTGCCAGTCAGCCGTGTGCAACGCTTCTTTCCTGTCGAAGACAGACAGGTCAAGTTGATGCTGGAAATTTATCAGGGCGAATCTCGTCTGGTGAAAGACAATATCCATCTGGGTACCCTGAACCTGAAGCTGGCACCATTGCCGCGCGACGAAAATGGTGTTGACGTGCGTTTTACCTATGATGTCAATGGCTTGCTGGAAGTGCAGGCGACACTGGTCAAGACCCAGGAAACGCATTCCATCGTCATTCAGGGCAATCCCGGCATGTTGACTGATGAAGAAATCAAGCAACGTTTTGCCGAGCTGGAAAAAATCAAGATGCACCCGCGTGATACGCTGGAAGTACGCACCGCGCTGGCACGCGCCGATCGCATTTACGAAACCTTGCGTGGTAATGCACGTAGCTGGCTGGCGGTACAGATCAGTGAATTTGAAGCTGTGGTCGAAAGCCAGAATACACGCCTGATCAATCCAGCCTTGAAAAAATTCTCCGAACTCTTACACCAGATCGAAAAAGATACACATTTGCATACTGACTTTGACCCGCAACCCAATTAAGCCATGTCGTATCTGCCACTTTTTTTCAAAGAACATGAGCTTACCCGTGACGCGATTGAGCGTGATGTCAAACGCGCCTATGCCAAAGCGCTAAAAAAAATCGACCAGGAAAATGACCCAGGTGGTTTTCAGGCTCTGCGCGAATCCTATGAACATGCCTTGCAGTGGCTGCAAAATAAAAGCCTGTATGAACGCTGGGAGAAAACTGAAGCAGAAGACGAAGCTGAGAATGAAGCTCCAGATGCCGCTGCGGACGAAACCGCAGAGGCAATCATTCATGAGCAACCAGCAGCGCCGATATCAGATCAGGTTCCTTCGCTGACTCCGGCCCCGACTCCAGCACTAATGTCGCCAGAGCAGGAAAGTGAACCTGTCGCCAAGCATCTGCCCGAAGAAAATGCGCCGGAGCCGGATGAGCCTGATGTTGACGTAAAACCACAGCCAGATGCTGAGACGCCGGTGCGTATAAAATTTGCCGCGCAAGCTGATGTACCTTCCTTGCCCAGCCCTGAAGCAATAGCACAAGCCGTATTTGAACAAATGCGTCTGCAATTGCGTGATACCGCAGATGCAGCAAACCATGCCAGCATCGCACTGGAAGCAGCGCTTAATGATGAGCGCCTGATACAGGTCGAAGCGCGTCATTTGTTTGAATGTGGCGTGGCCCGTTATCTTCTTTCAGGTTGGCACACTGGTGATGGCGAATTGTTTGATGCTGCCTTGCGTTTGTTTGACTGGAACAAAGACAAGCAGCGCCTGTTAAGTCTGGATACTCGTGCGTTTATTCTGGATCGCGCCTTGACAGAATTGGCCGTCTTTAATGAAAAAAGCAAAAAAATCCAAAACAAACAACTAGCCTTGATCCGCAAGGCCAGGTCTGACGAATTTCCTGGCGTTGATTACCTGGAAGTTAATTTGCCACAAATGGAACAGATGATGAACCTGTTCCCAAGCTGGATGTCGCTGGTGACCAAGGTCAGCAATATACGCGAATGGCGTAAGACCTACAATGAAATGACACAGTACCGTGACGTGTCTGCCGCGTCAGACGATGGACAGCCAAAAAGCATAGGCAGTGTCATCGGCAAACCGCCAGCCCCTGCATCCAACTGGATTTTGAACAATAAGGTATTTTCATTGATTATTGCGATTACGATCCTGAAACTGTTGCTGGGATTAGGTGGGACTTCATCGACCAATAATTATGCGCAATTTCAACCGCAGAAGCCAGTCTATGATCATACCAAGGCAGCTGGGCTGTCACTCCATGCCAATGATTATTTCCTGGGAAGAAATGGCCAGCAGGTGAACGTCGGTGAGGCGCTAAAACTATGGAAGCAAGCCTCAGATAAAGGCGACAAAGATGCCTCTTACCAGCTTGGCTGGTTGTATTTTGTCGGCAATAAGGTCGAAAAAAATACCAAGGAAGCACATCGCTGGTTTGCTCTGGCAGCTGAGCAGGGCAAGGATAGTGCAATTGTCCTGGTAGGTGACGATTTGCTTAATGGTGAGGGTGTAGATAAAAACCCCATAGAAGCTTTCAACTGGTATAAAAAAGCAGCCGAAAAAGGTAGTGGTGTTGCACAGCTTAAATTGGCTGCCTTGTATGAAAAAGGTATAGGCGTGAAAGCCAACAAGGCCGAAGCTGTCAAATGGCTGACCTTGTCGGCTGAGCAGGGACAGGTAGGGGCAGAAAGTACCCTGGGTCAACTATACTGGTTCGGTCAATACGGCTTGAAAAAAGACGAAGACAAGGCAGTGTTGTGGTTATCCAGGGCCGCACAAAAGGGTAATGGTCCTGCACAGGGACTGTATGGACGTGCTTATGAGCAAGGCTTGGGTGGTGTGAGCATGCAGACTTCAACCGCTGTTGAATGGTATAAAAAAGCTGTTAAAAATAATAATAAACAGGCAAAAATTTGGCTGCAACAGCTCTGTGACAGGGAAAAAATACCAGCTTGTACCTCGGCCATTTAATTGTTTTATTGACCTTTTACATACGGTAAACGTATAGTTTCCTATTTTGCCATGGGCTAATTTTAGGGAAAACGCCCGTCCCTTGATACAATACCCGATTCGCTTATATGTCGGCATTATCGGCTGACCGGCATTCAATCAGCATTTAACCTGTATTTTAGATCATGATAGATATTCAACTCCTGCGCAAAGACATCGCCAACGTGGCAGCACGCCTGGCTACCCGTAAATTTCAGCTGGATGTGGACAGCTTTAACGCCCTCGAAGCAGAACGCAAGCAAATCCAGTCCCGCACTGAAGAACTGCAAGGCAAGCGCAATACCTTGTCCAAACAGATCGGCAATCTCAAAAGCAAAGGCGAAGACGCTTCCGCAGTCATGGCTGAAGTCGCCAGCATCCCCGAAGAGTTGAAAGCATCAGAAGTACGCCTGTCTGAAATTCAGATAAAAATGACGGCTTTTTTGCAGACCATACCCAATGTGCCACACGAATCCGTGCCTGTCGGTAATGACGAAAGCGGCAATGTCGAAGTGCGTAAGTTTGGTACGCCACGCAGCTTTGATTTTGAAATCAAAGACCATGTAGATATCGGTTCTGCCCTGGGTCTGGATTTTGATACCGCCGTCAAGTTGACGGGTTCCCGTTTTTCTGTCATGAAGGGTGGCATGGCTCGCCTGCACCGGGCACTGGCCCAGTTCATGCTCGACATGCAGACGCAGGAACATGGTTACACCGAAGTCTATACACCCTACATGGTGAATGCCGATTCCATGCGCGGTACCGGCCAGTTGCCAAAGTTTGAAGAAGACCTGTTTGCGGTTAAAAAAGGTGGCCAGGAAGGTGAGGGCGAAACCCTGTACCTGATCCCTACGTCCGAAGTGACCTTGACCAATACCGTGCGTGATGAAATTCTGGCGGCTGATGTGTTGCCATTGAAACTGACTGCACATACACCGTGTTTCCGTTCTGAAGCCGGCAGCTATGGCCGTGATACACGCGGCATGATCCGTCAGCATCAATTCGATAAAGTCGAAATGGTACAGATTGTCCACCCAGAAAAATCCATGGAAGCCCTGGATGAAATGGTAGGCCATGCCGAAGCTGTTCTGCAAAAACTGGAACTGCCTTACCGCGTGCTCAGTCTGTGTACTGGCGACATGGGTTTTGGTGCCTGCAAGACCTTCGATCTGGAAGTTTGGTTGCCGGCACAAAACACCTATCGCGAAATTTCATCCATATCGAATATGTTTGATTTCCAGGCACGCCGCATGCAAGCACGTTTCCGCAATGCTCAGGGCAAGCCGGAACTGGTGCATACCTTGAATGGTTCTGCTCTGGCAGTGGGCCGCACCCTGGTCGCTGTGCTGGAAAATTATCAGCAAGCTGACGGTTCTGTCGTCATCCCGACAGCCTTGCGCCCTTACATGGGCGGCATAGAAAAATTGCAAATCGCTGGCTGATTCTGCTAATCGTTAAAAACCCTGCATGGCTTCTTGGTCATGCAGGGTTTTTTATTGGGCGATATGTTGAATCAGGCTTGTACCAGCAATAATTCCATCTCGGAGCGGCGGTCAACAAACAGGCTGTTACCGTGTATCTTTTTCGCCTGCTTCTTGGCATCTGATGCCGCTATCGAAATCTGGTGGTGCGAATAGTATTTGTTTGCGCGTGATTTCACTACGCCCAGCGACAGGCTGACCAGTGGATAAAATACTTTTTTACCTTGACGGTCTTCACTGAGATAACCGCCTCTTTCCCGGTCTTCATTGCTGTAAAAATCACGAATGGCCTGGGCAAAGCTATGCAGTATGTCCTGGCAGCGTGCTTCCCAGTCTTCACTGCGGAACAGGATAATAAAATCATCACCACCGATGTGGCCGATAAAATCCATCTGCGGGTCACAATGCTGCTTCAGCACTTCGCTCGTCATCTGAATGATGTCGTCACCGCGACGATAACCGTATACATCGTTGAAGGGTTTGAAGTGATCCAGGTCGCAATAGCAAGCGCAGAATGCCTGTTCCTTTTGCAGCAACTGATCAATGTGTTCGTTAATGGGTACGTTGCCAGGTAATTGCGTCAGGGGATTGGCATAGCGTGCTGCATTGATCTGCATTTGCGTAATCTCGCGCATCAGGTCCGGGCCGGTGCCCAGACCTATGTAACGCCCCTGATCGGTGATGATGATGCCGTTGATCAGGTGATCTGGATTGGCTTCCACAATGATGTGGCTGACATCCTGCATGCTGGTATTTTTATCGACGATAATAGGGTGTGCATCCATAAACACCGTGCAGGGCTTTTTGCCATACAGCTCGCGCTGATAGGGGCGGGCAAAACGATCAATCATGTGGTAACGATTGATCAGGCCTACTGGCAAACCATCATCCACCACCGGCACAATTTGCAGTTTTGGGTTTTGCAAAAAAATATCGTCCACCTGATTGTTCAGCATGCGTGAAGAAATCGTCGGCGGCGTCTTCAGTATTTTCTCTACAGTGGCTGACTGTTCAAATGTGTTAGGAGAGCGGCGTCCTGCCTGGTACTGGTTTGTTGTCAATATGCGTGCAACTTCGGCAGATACGGCGCGTGCAGGTGTTGGATGTGGGCGGGCGATATGATAACCCTGGCCGCAAGCCACACCCAGATCACGCACCGCCATTAATTCAGCCTGTGTTTCTATACCTTCAGCAATGACACGTGTGCCAGATTTTTCAGCAATGCTTTGTATGGACCGTACAAACTGTGCCTTCACCGGATCATGGTCTATGCCCTGAATGAAGTGCATGTCGATCTTGACATATTCCGGCTTCAGTTCTGACCATAAACGCAGACTGGAAAATCCTTCGCCCAGATCATCAATGGCAATTTCAAAACCCATTTCACGATAATGGACGACCGCCTCACACAGCAAGGCATAATCGTGGGTGGGTTGGTATTCCGTCAGTTCTATGATGACGCGTTCTGGGTTGATGCCAAGTTCATGGATGTAATCCAGCGTTTCGCCATAACGCACATCTCTTTGCAACAGACATTCAGGGCTGACATTTAAAAATAGTTTGCCTGGTAAATTTTGGGCTGCAAACTGCTCAAGCACTATGCGGCGGCACAAATGCTCCACCGTTACTGTCAGATTATTTTCCCAGGCTGCTTTGAATAAGTTAACCGGCGAATGCAAAGGGCTATCAGACGGCCCACGTATCAAACCTTCATATCCCAGAATATCACCATGCTGCATTTGCACGATGGGCTGGAAACGCGCAGTCAGCAAACGCTGCTCAATAATACGCTGCAATTGCGTCAGCATCAGCGCATCGGTATGGGAGCCTAATTGACTGACAGGTGGCACCACCTGAAATTCAGGTTGATGCATATGCTGAGGCAAATAATCCACATTATCTCCCGCTAAACAACTTTCCATTGATGCGAATTCCCATTAAACAAGCAAAAGCAAGCAAACAACCAGCACCGCAGCCACAACCGGCGCACGATACCTCACACTACCTAAATATAATGTTGCTTTGTGACATGTTCATGTCAGGGTGTTTGATGGGTGGCAATCTAAACGAGTTAAATTTGCATGAGTAATGAAGGCGACCAATAAAAATCAATGCTAGGGAAGAACCCGTATTGGGGGCATTTTTATAACTTTTATTTAAGCAAGTGCTGACGTTGGTCAAGAAAATTACTCATTGGAGCAATAGAACAAGTCGCCTCAAACGCTTCAGAACCTTAAGACCAGTAACGAGCCTGCGCCAGCGGGGTTGGGGCAACATTCAGGGCAACTAAGCGCTGCGCAAAATCCGCACGGTCGGCTCTTTCTTTCTACTGACTTGGGTGATGCGGAGTGCTTGCGCCCTTATATAGCGACATTTGATTAAAAAACAACATTATCGTGAAGATTGATCATTACTAAAGACAATTTAACATTGTATATAACGAAGTGTTACACCTATAATTTATTCGATTCATAAAATGCAATAATCGGAAAATGTCTGTCCGATGATATGCCATCAGGCACCTCGAATACAAACGTTCATAACGTATCAACAGGGGGAAACATGACTAGTCTGGCCGGCAACATTGAACACATCGTCGTTCTTATGCTCGAAAACCGTTCGTTTGATAGCATGCTTGGCGACCTCTATCCTCACAGTCCCAATTTCAATGGTCTGACCAAGTCGGAAACCAATCCACTTCATGGCGGGGGGGATATCCCGGTCTGGAACAGTGGCACATTGGACTCCGCCGCCATGTCAAACCCCAATCCCGATCCAGGTGAATTGTGGGACGATATCAATATGCAGTTGTTTGGCCTGGATAGCAAACCAGGAAACTTGCCTCCGGCAATGAATGGGTTCGTGAACAATTATGTTCGGCAGCACGAGCAGTCGGCTGCAGACTACAAACCGGAATCCATAATGCATTATTACAATGAGATGCAAGTGCCCGTTATTAGTCGGTTGGCAAAAAGTTTTGCCGTGTGCGACCAATGGTTTGCGTCTGCGCCATGTCAGACTTGGCCTAACCGCTTTTTTGCGCATACGGCGACCGCAGGAGGATATCAAAATAATTCACCTGCCCATTTCCCATATTTAGCTAACACTATATTCAACCGGCTAAATGAGTTCGGGAAGTTGTGGAAAATTTATTTTCACGATTTCCCACATGCGCTCACACTGAGTAATTTGTGGCCTCATATGGAACGTTTCCAGCAATTTGATACATTCAAAGGCGATGCAAAAAGCGGCGCGCTGCCAGCTTACTCGTTCATTGAGCCGCGTTATTTTCCAGATCTGAAACTACCTAATGATCAACATCCGCCGCATCATGTGGGATTGGGGGAAGAGCTTATTGCCGACGTGTACAACGCAGTACGGAGTGCCCCTACATGGAAAAAAACACTCCTAATCATCACTTACGATGAGCACGGCGGCTGTTTCGATCATGTGGCACCGCCACCAGCTGTTGCGCCAGATAGTGCTAACCCTCAACCATTTGGTTTCGACCGATACGGGGTACGCGTTCCCGCTGTCATCGTTTCGCCTTACATTAAACCAGGAACAGTTTTGCGCAGTGTTTCAGATGGTATCTTTCCGAATGCCGATCAGAATTATCCTTTCGATCATACGTCGATTATTGCAACGATACGGAAGTGTTTTAGTTTAGGAGGCTCCTTAACCAATCGCGATGCAGTGGCACCAGATTTGGAAAACGTTCTGAATTTGGATTCGCCAAGCAACAACGGACCAGAAGCAGTTACACCTTTGTCATACATCGTTACGCCAACGGAACTACAGGCAGCACTTGATGCGCCTCTTAACGGATTTCAGAAGGCGCTGCACGAAGCCGCAACGCATTTGCCACCATTGGACGCGGTCAGACATATTGAGGGTGTATGCGAATCAATCGAGTGTCACATCGAGAATCTTGTCAACGGCATTTTGCCTGAAGTCCCAGACCACAAAAACGCAGGCCAGGCTATGTCGTTCGTCACGGGCAAGCTGAAGGATTTTCTGGGCAGGTAAACTTGGATCCATGATTTCCAAAAGTAATATCAGGTTGAAGCTAATCCATTAAACATTACTGATGAATTTTTAGGATGTGTGCGAAATACTCGTACGCATACACGCCAAGCAGTTTCACAGAAAATTAAATTAAAAAGAAAAAGCCCTTGATTTTCAAGGGCTTTTTCGCATTTCTGGCGGAGAGGGGGGGATTCGAACCCCCGATAGTATTGCTACTACGCCTGATTTCGAGTCAGGTACATTCAACCACTCTGCCACCTCTCCGGCTTGGTTGTTCGCTTTGAAAGCGAAGCTCTCAATTATAGCAAGAAAATTGCCTAAATCAAAATGCCTGTGTTTTTTGCGAGGTGGTTGCCAATTCAAAGCTGTTGGTGGCGATTTTGCAAGCTGGGTGATGCGTGATGTTTTTGCTGTCTTAATTTGTACACATACAAAAGCTACCTGGATTATTTCTTAATGCAGCAAGTGACTTTTGTGTAGGTGGCGTGCGGGGTCAATACTCTCTGTAAAGGGAATGAAAATATGTAAAGTGCAATACCAAAAACGATATCGAAAATGCCGAAAATATGATTGGAGAGATTTTTAGGGGCAGCTTAAGATGAAGTCAGAGCATGTAATTCAAGTGCCAGACCCCGAAACGAAAAACTAAAATTATACTGGAGACATATGAAATCTCAATTACCTGGCCAGGGTAAGGCCATGACTTGCCGTCAATTTACTTTGAAGGCTACCGTAGCAACGCTTGCCAGTGCAGGCATCCTCAGCGGCGCTTCAGTCTGGGCACAAGACGCTGCCCCTGCAGCCAAATCGGATGAAGCTACTGTAACGGTCACTGGTGTGCGCAAATCTGCACAAAGCGCACAGATGATCAAAATGAAATCAGATGAAGTGGTTGATTCTATTGTAGCCGATGAAGCTGGTAAATTTCCCGATAAAAATGTGGCAGAAATTTTAGGTCGTGTGACTGGTGTGCAGATCCTGCGTCAATTTGGCGAGGCTAATACTGTCATCGTGCGTGGTTTGCCTGGCCTGGTGACCTTGCTTAATGGGCGTGAAATGTATACGTCTTCCGGTCGTAGCCTGTATTTGGCGGATATTCCTACTGCCATGTTGTCACGTGTGGATGTCTACAAAACACAAGGTGCAGATATGGTGGAAGGTGGTACTGCCGGTGTGATTGACGTACGCACTAGCCGTCCTTTTGATTTCAAGGATTTCTCTTCTAATGTGTCTGCCCGTATAGAAAATCGTGACAAGGCAAAAACCAATGACCCTAATGTCAGTGGCATGGTGTCAAATCGCTGGAAAACCGGTTATGGTGAAATTGGTGCGCTGGTAGGTTTATCCTATCAGGATGGTCATTACAGTGATGAAGTGACCTGGAATTCTCCACCAGTCAATCGTGCAAATGGCATTAGCGGTCCAGATTCATTGGGTCACGTCTTGTATACCGGTGATCGCAAACGCCTTGCAGGTAATTTCGCCGCACAATGGCGTCCGAATTCTGAATTTGAATTGTATGCAGAAGGAATGTCCACCCGTATTGATCATGATGCGCAAAGGCAGTTCTTTGTGGCTGATCTGGGCTGGGGCGGTAACCCTGCAGTGTCGCTGATACCAGGTACCAATCAGGCAGCTACGGTTACGTCGATCAATACAAATCCATTTACATTGGCATCAACCCAGGCGCCACGTGATTATTCCATTGGTACTCAGGGGGCGATAGGTGCACGCTGGGATGCAACACCGCAACTGCGTGTCACGACAGAGTTGGCCCGTACTATCAGCAACTGGCGACAAGAATTTCCTATCATGGATTTTATTGCATCACCACCCAGCGTGATAGGTAATACTTATGTAAATGGCGGGGCGCAATTCTATTACCCGGGTTATAACATGATGGACCCGAAAAATTACCGGGTTGCGACTTTGTTTGATAATCATAGTCATTCGGAAGGCCGTTCGACAGACTGGCGTGCCGATGCAATTTACAATCCAGAGAATGAAGGCTTTTTTAAGGAACTGAGTACTGGTGTGCGTATCGCCAAGCGTACTGCATCTTACGCACATGAGTTGAATGGTTTTATCCCGGCACCATCGAACATCAATGCCAGTTCGGTTCCTGGTCTTGCTTGTGCGTCATCACCCATGGCGGGCGACTATGGTCTCACGCAATGGTTGACACCTTGCGCCAGCTATTTGCATGACAATATCACTGCCGTTCGCAAGATGTTTAACGGCACTGGCGCAGCAACTGTTGAAGACCCTTTGTCTTACTATAACAACCAGGAAAATACCTATGCTGCGTACGGCAAGATGCGTTATGGTTTTAACCTGGGTACGGTTCCATTTGAAGGTACTGCCGGTTTGCGTGTGGTTAAAACAGAATCTTCATTGCATGGTTTTTCGCAAACAAATGGAGTGTTGAATGCTGTCACCAGTGAACCTTCTTCCACCGATGTGTTGCCGAATTTTACTCTCAAAGGCAGTTTGAGATCAGACCTGATTGCCCGCTTTACTGCAGGCAAATCGATACAGCGTCCTGCCTTTGATCAATTCAATCCCGGTGTGTCCTACAACGTGCCAAGCACGACGGTGATGGCCACAGGCTCTGGTGGTAACCCGGACCTGAAGCCAATAGAAGGGCATAATTTTGACGCAGCCCTGGAATGGTATTTTGCACCGACCGGTTCTGTTACAGCGACCTTGTTCAGGCATGATTTCAAGAACTATATCGTCTGGGGTACAACCAAGGAAACTTATAACAACATTGTCTATGATGTCAATCGTCCGCGCAATTTGTCCACCGGTCGTTTGCAAGGTGCTGAATTCTCGTATCAGCAATTTTATGACAAATTGCCAGGCTGGATGAGTGGTTTCGGGCTGCAGGCAAATGTTACTTACATGCAGGGTGATCTGACAGATGCGACTGGCGTCAGCAGTCCGTTTGCTGGTATGTCCAAACTGTCATATAACGTGGTCGGCCTGTATGAAAAGAATGGTATATCTGCTCGCCTGGCTTATAGCTGGCGCGACAAATTTGTTGATACCTTCAATTATCGTGGTTTGGGTTTTGATCTGATCGTGGCACCTATCAAGACCCTGGATGGTTCCATCTCTTACAAGATCAGTGACAGTTTGAATGTCACCCTGGATATGGAAAATATGCTGGACCGTGCTTATCATGATTACCATGCCATACCAAGTAATCCACGTGATATACGTCGTTATGATCGTACCATCGGCCTGTCTTTGCGCTGGAAAGTTTGATTGCATGAAATAACTCCGATAGATACTGTTCCCGGTGTTTGACGCTGTGGCACGAAGTATCGGGGGTAAATCTTGCAATGCTATGTTTTGATCTTGGGGGTTTTGTTCACGCTGTCGTGACAAGACTCCCTGTTTTGTTAAGAATGGCTCGTGGTATGCATGGTTTCCCATGCAATAAAAATGCCTGAGCCAGAGAGCATGCGATCCATATGGCGCGTGAAAAAATGTCAGACTACAGCGGATAAAAAAATGGAGACTCAACAATTATCGACCCTGGAAAAAGTCGGCTTCGGGGCAGGGGACATGGCGCTTAATGTCGTGATCTCATCCATGATGCTGATCATCACTTTTTTCTATACCGATATCTACGGATTGAAAACAACAGATTTGGCACTACTGTTTGTCGCCGTAAAAATAATAGGTGCAATCGCTGACCTGATCATGGGGCAAATGACGGATCGGTTTACGCGCAGTACCGGGCGTTATCGTCCTTATTTATTATGGCTGGCTATACCTTATGGTGTCAGTGTCTTCTTTGTGTTCAGCACGCCGGGATGGGCATATGACGCCAAGCTGGTATGGGCATATTCAACTTATATCCTGATGACGGTGATGACGGCGGGTGTCGGCATTCCCTATATCTCTTTGGTTAGCGCCTTGACGAATGATCCTAAAGAACGTTTGTCGGCTAATGGTTATCGCTTGTTTTTTGCAAAAATTGGGGCTTTTATGGTGACTATTATCGTCCCCATATTGGCGCAAAAATGGGGTGGTGGTAATGCCGCAACTGGTTATCAGTCAGCGATGGCGGTGATGGCATTCATGGGTGTGGCCTTGTTTTTGTTTTGTTATTTCACCACCACTGAAAGAGTGACGCATGTAGTGGAAAAACAATCCCTTTCGGCTCAGCTGAAAGTGTTGTTGCGCAATGACCAGTGGCTGATATTGTGTGGCGTTTGTGTGACTGGGACGGTGGGCTATGTCGTGCGTGGTTCGGTGGCGATTTACTATGCCAAATATTACCTGGGTGGGAATACAGCAACGGTGTCAGCATTCTTGTCTGCCGGTGTAGCTGCAGCCATTTTGTCCATGGTGGCGTCCACATGGATTACCAAATTTTATTGCAAGGTTAAATTATTTCGCTACACCCAGATTGCAGTAGCCGGAATTAGTGTGTTGATTTATTTCCTGGTCAAGCCAGGTGACATGGTGCTGGGTTTTGCCCTGTATTTTTTACTGTCGTTTGTGGTTGATTTGCACGCGCCGGTGTTTTGGTCTGCGATTGCGGAAACTATTGATTATGGTCAGGTAAAGACCGGCAAACGAGTATCGGGTTTTGCTTTTGGTGGTATTTCTGTTTGTCAGAAAGCCGGTATGGCCGTGGCGGGTGGTCTGGTGGGGATTTTGCTGACGTATTTTGATTACCAGCCGAATCACGAACAAACCCAGTTTGCCCTGACAGGTATTGCACTGATGTTATCGCTTATCCCGGGTGTTTTTCATTTCATCATGGGGATGCTGATGTTCAAATATCGCATCAGCGATCATTACTATGGTGAAGTGAAAGAAGAAATGCGTAACAAAGGTTATATCGTTGCGCAAGCCTGAATTTGGAGAATCTCAAGTGACAGACATCTTAAAACCTTTAATACTGCAGCGTGCAGATCCTTATATTTATAAGCACAACGACGGGTACTATTATTTCACCGCCTCAGTTCCAGAATACGACAGGGTAGAAATCCGTCGTGCCACCACAATTACAGGTTTGGCGGCAGCGCCTGCGGTCAATGTGTGGCATAAGCCAGAAACAGGATCTTATAGTGAGTTGCTGTGGGCACCAGAATTGCATTTCAATCAGGGTGCGTGGTATGTCTATTTTGCTGCCGCACCCAGTCGTGAAATCAAAAACAAACTGTTTCAGCACAGGATGTATGCAATTCGCAATGCGAATGCCAATCCGCTGGAGGGCGAATGGGAATTCATGGGGCAAATAGACACAGGTATCGATACCTTCTGCCTGGATGCCACTACCTTCACGCATAATGGTGTGCTGTACTATCTGTGGGCGCAAAAGGACAATGCCATAGAAGGAAATTCCAACCTGTACATCGCCCCCATGAAAACACCGTGGCAACTGGCAGGGCCGCCTGTGATGTTGAGTAAACCCGAATTTGATTGGGAAATCCGTGGTTTCTGGGTCAACGAAGGGCCATCGGTATTGAAGCGTAACGGCAAGTTGTTTATCTCGTATTCCGCCAGTGCGACGGATGAGAACTATGCCATGGGCTTGTTGTGGGCTGATGAAAACGCTGATCTGCTTGACCCAACCTCTTGGGCAAAGTCACCAGTACCTGTTTTCCAGACCTGCTACGAACATGGTATTTACGGGCCGGGGCACAATAGTTTCACTTATGCAGAAGATGGCGATGGTGTGATGTTGGTATATCATGCGCGCACCTATACAGAAATCATAGGTGATCCCTTGTGGAATCCTGATCGCCATACCTTTGTCAAGGCACTGGCCTGGGATGCGCAAGGCATGCCGCAATTTGGTCGGCCATCACTGGCAACCTGATTTTTAGTTCACGTAATGCGTAAAAATCCTCATGATGTCTGCTGAACAATTCACTAATGAAATCCACGAGCTGAGCCTGCAACAAAACGTTTTTGGCTATTTTCCCGATGGTCAGGCCATTCATTTGTATACGCTGCGCAATCGCAAAGGCATGCTGATCAAGGTAACGGATTTTGGTGGCATCATTACCGAACTGCACGCGCCTGACCGGCATGGGGAATTGACCGATGTAACGACTGGCTTTGCTGATTTTCAACCCTACACAGGCGAATCTTCTTTTTTTGGGGCGCTGATAGGACGTTACGGCAATCGCATTGCGCAAGGGCGGTTTGATCTGGATGGCAGGACTTATCGGCTAGATCGCAATAATGGTGAAAACCACTTGCACGGCGGTAGTGCAGGTTTTCATAAGGTGAAGTGGGATGCCACGCCATTTCAGAAACGTAATAGTGTCGGGCTCAGCCTGCGTTATTTCAGCCCAGATGGTGAGCAGGGTTATCCTGGCAACCTGCATGTGACCGTAACTTATGAACTGGACGATGACAATCAGTTCCACATCCGCTATCACGCGGCCACCGACAAGGCAACACCGGTCAATTTGACCCAGCATGCCTATTTCAACCTGGCGGGGCAAGGTTCAGTGCTGAATCATGAAGTGACGATCAATGCTGATACTTATACACCAGTGGACGCCGGTCTGATACCAACTGGGGTGTTAGCACCAGTGGCTGGTACTGCATTTGATTTTCGCAAAGCAAAAAAAATCGGTGCACAGATAACTGATAGGGATCAGCAATTAGCTTATGGTCAGGGTTATGACCATAACTTTGTCCTGAACAAGAAAGCAGCAAAAGAATTCATTCTTGCCGTGCGTATTCATGAACCTGTGTCTGGTCGGGTACTGGAATTATTGACGGATGAACCAGGTCTGCAGTTCTATAGCGGGAATTTCCTGGATGGCAGTCTCAAGGGCAAGGGCCTGACTTATGAAAAATACAGCGGTTTTTGCATAGAACCGCAACACTTCCCGGATTCGCCGAATCAATCAGATTTTCCTTCGACGATATTGCGACCGGGTGATGAATATCGCTCTGCTTCAATTTATCGCTTCTCGGTACAGAGCTGATCAGTTGATGTAGGAAGACGTAAAAGGATGCTTTTGCAAGCAAAAATGATCATAAGCCTGATTATTTTCTGCAGAGCTATGACATTTTCGTATCGTTTTAAGTATTAAACTAAGTATGAAATTACGTGCTAAAGCCGACAAAACGCGATCAATAATATTTAACCCCGGGTAAATCCCGGGGTTTTCATTTGTGGAAAGGGATATATTTTCTGGTGATATCAATTGTAGTATCAGTTGCAAATAAAAAGTCATTGGAAAGACATCGTTGGAGTCTTTAGTATCTCTACATCAATGCAGGTCCATGAGCAAGCTGCGACCTCGCGCCATAAAAACAAGGAGATACTGCATGTCTGAAGCAAAGAAAAAAGTGGCATTACGCTCGGCGCAATGGTTTGGAACCCAGGATAAAAACGGCTTCATGTATCGTAGCTGGATGAAGAACCAGGGCATACCTGATCATGAGTTTGAAGGCAAGCCTATTATCGGCATCTGCAATACCTGGTCGGAACTGACACCGTGCAACGCCCATTTTCGTAAACTGGCGGAACATGTTAAGCGCGGCATTCTGGAAGCGGGTGGCTTCCCGGTCGAGTTTCCGGTGTTTTCAAATGGTGAATCAAACTTGCGCCCAACAGCGATGTTGACACGCAATCTGGCCAGTATGGATGTGGAAGAGTCGATTCGTGGCAACCCTATGGATGCTGTGGTGCTCCTGGTTGGCTGCGACAAGACTACGCCTGCCTTGCTGATGGGTGCTGCAAGTTGTGATATCCCTACTATCGTCGTCAGCGGTGGCCCTATGCTGAACGGCAAGCTGGATGGCAAGGATATTGGTTCTGGTACAGCGGTCTGGCAATTGCATGAAGCTGTCAAGGCAGGCTCAATTACCATGCATCAGTTCATGGCAGCAGAATCCGGCATGTCACGTTCTGCAGGTACCTGCAATACCATGGGCACAGCATCTACCATGGCCTGTATGGCGGAGGCATTGGGTACATCGTTACCGCATAATGCAGCCATTCCAGCAGTAGATTCCCGGCGCTATGTGCTGGCACACATGTCTGGTATACGCATAGTTGAAATGGTGCGTGAAGATTTGCGTCTGTCTAAAGTGTTGACCCGCGAGGCATTTGAAAATGCCATACGTGTGAACGCAGCGATTGGTGGCTCCACCAATGCTGTTATTCACTTGAAAGCGATTGCGGGTCGTATCGGTGTTCCACTGGAATTGGAAGACTGGACCAATATTGGTCGCGGTACGCCAACCATCGTGGATTTGATGCCTTCGGGTCGCTTTTTGATGGAAGAATTTTATTATGCTGGTGGTTTGCCTGGTGTCGTGCGCCGCCTTGGCGACGGTGGCTTGTTGCCGCATAAGGATGCATTGACTGTGAACGGCAAAAGTTTTTGGGAAAATTGCCAGGAAGCGCCAGTTTATAACGATGAAGTCATACGGCAACTGGATAATCCTTTGCTGGCTGACGGTGGTATCTGTATCTTGCGTGGCAATCTGGCGCCACGTGGTGCTGTGTTGAAGCCGTCTGCCGCAACACCGGCACTGATGCAGCATCGCGGCAAGGCCGTGGTGTTTGAAGATTTTGAACATTACAAGCAGCGTATCCTTGACCCTGATCTGGATGTGGATGCAGATTCTGTATTGGTCATGAAGAATTGCGGCCCCAAAGGCTATCCCGGCATGGCGGAAGTGGGCAATATGGGCTTGCCACCGAAATTGCTGGCGCAGGGTGTCAAGGATATGGTCAGGATTTCGGATGCCCGCATGAGTGGTACCGCTTATGGTACCGTGGTATTGCATGTGGCACCAGAAGCCATGGCTGGTGGCCCTTTAGGTATTGTGCAGGATGGCGACTGGATCGCCCTGGATTGCCGCAATGGCAGCCTGAACTTGGATATTACTGACGAAGAAATGCAGCAACGCCTGGCAAGTCGGGCAGAAAAACAGCAGCCATCTACCAGAAGTGGTTACCAGCAGCTCTATATTGACCATGTACTGCAGGCTGATCAGGGATGTGATTTTGATTTCCTGGTGGGTAGTCGTGGCTCAGCGGTACCCAAACATTCTCACTAATTCATCGATGTTATCAGTCTGAGCAGGCAACCAGCTTCAGGAGAAAATATGTTACTCGTACAATTCACCAATTCATCCGGTACACGTCTGTTGGGTGCGCTGGAGCAAGATAAGATTCGCGTTATCGATGGCTACTCCAGTACTTATGTGCTGGCGCAGACTGCAATCAGGTTGCAGGCCGGTATTGAAAAGCTGGCAACTTCAGCTTTGGGTAATACAGTCTATGACTATGAAGATGTCGCCAAAGAAGGGCGCCTGCTGCCGCCACTGGATCATCGCGATAATGCTCATTGCTATGTTACTGGTACCGGTTTGACGCATCTGGGCAGTGCCGATGCACGTGATGCCATGCACAAGAAAATTGGTGGCGATGTTGAAAACCTGAGTGACAGCATGAAGATGTTCCGCCTGGGTGTGGAAGGTGGCAAGCCAGCAGAAGGTGCAACTGGTGTGCAGCCAGAATGGTTTTACAAAGGCGATGGCTCTGTCGTGCGTGCCAGTGGACAAAACCTGGATATGCCTGATTTCGCGCTGGATGGCGGCGAAGAGCCAGAAATTGCCGGCCTGTATGTGATTGGTGACAATGGTTTGCCATATCGCGTTGGTTTTTCAATCGGTAATGAATTTTCTGACCATGTGACTGAGCGTCAAAACTATTTGTATCTTGCTCATTCCAAACTGCGTGTATGTGGCCTGGGGCCAGCACTGTTGATTGGTGATCTGCCTCAACACATCGCCGGGACTTCTCGTATTTATGACGTGGAAGGACGACCACGATGGGAAAAGAGTTTCGTCAGTGGTGAGCAAAATATGTCGCATACCATTGCCAATCTTGAATACCATCATTTCAAATATTCATTGTTTAATCGTCCAGGTGATGTGCATATCCATTTCTTTGGTACAGCAACGCTGAGCTTTGCAGATGGAGTCAGCGTCAAGCCGGGTGAAACCTTTGAAATTGAAGCGCCTGCATTTGGACCTGCATTGCGCAATCGCCTGACTGTCAAACATACTGAATTTACCAAGGTCAAAGCTTTATGAACATCACTGGCGAGGCCTTGATAGGCGGTGTTGCTGAAAAGGGGCGTGGTAGCTCTTTCCTGGCGTTTGATCCCACCAAAATGCTCGGCATGGCGCCCGCTTTTTATACGGTGGACAAGCAGCAGATTGACGCCGCCTGCAGTATGGCGCAGGCGGCATTTGACCCGTTTCGTGCCTGCACGGGTGAGCAAAGGGCGGTTTTTCTGGAGACCATAGGTCAGCAAATCATGGCGCTGGGTGACCGTCTGATCGAGCGTGCGATGGCCGAAACCGGTTTGCCGCGCGCCCGCCTTGAAGGTGAACGAGGCCGGACCGTCAATCAATTGCAATTGTTTGCTGATCTCTTGCGCGAAGGTTCGTGGCCGGATATCCGTATCGACAGTGCCTTACCTGATCGCCAGCCACCGCGCCCGGATTTGCGCATGCAATTGATAGGCCTGGGGCCGGTTGCGGTATTCGCAGCCAGTAATTTTCCTTTGGCATTTTCAGTTGCCGGTGGTGACACGGCGGCGGCTTTTGCAGCCGGCTGTCCTGTGGTATTGAAAGTGCATCCTGCTCATCCGGGTACATCTGAGCTGGTAGGTCGTGCCGTCGTCAAGGCATTGCAATTGTGTGGTTTGCCTGTGGGTGTGTTTTCCCTGCTGACAGGTACAGGCAATGAAATCGGCCAGGAACTGGTGCGCCATCCTGCCATACAGGCTGTGGGTTTTACTGGTTCACGTTTTGGCGGCTTGGCCCTGATGGCTGTGGCAGCAGCTCGCCCGCAACCTATACCCGTGTATGCGGAAATGAGCAGTATCAATCCGCTCTTTCTGTTTCCACAGGCATTGGCACAAAGGGCAGAGCAGATTGCCAAAGATTTTGTTACTTCACTGACCCTGGGGGCTGGCCAGTTTTGCACCAATCCTGGCCTGGTGTTGGCGATTAATGGATCTGATCTGGACCGGTTCGTGAAACAGGCAACCCAGTCTGTATCTGATGTGCAGCCCGCAACCATGTTGACGCCTGGAATCGCAGCCAATTATCAGCGTGGTGTAGATGCCTTGGCCGGGGCGGAAGGAGTCAACACACTGATCAAGCTTGATGTAGAAGAGGGTAAGGCCAACCCGGCTATGTTTGTGACCAGTGCAGATACCTTCTTGAGCCAGCATGCGCTGCAGAATGAAGTGTTTGGCCCAACATCGTTGCTGGTCGTTTGCCGCGACGTGGAGCAGATGCGTACAGTCACTGAAGCACTGGAAGGACAACTGACTGCCACCGTACAGATAGAAGAAGCTGATTTTGAACAGGTCAGCGTATTGCTGCCTGTACTGGAACGCAAGGTTGGGCGGATACTAGCTAATGGGTTTCCAACCGGTGTTGAGGTTGCCTCTGCCATGGTGCATGGTGGCCCGTTTCCGGCAACTTCAGATGGTCGTAGCACTTCAGTAGGCACGGCAGCCATACATCGTTTTTTACGTCCTGTCTGTTACCAAAATTTGCCGCAGGCTTTGTTGCCTGCCAGTCTGCGTGATGAAAATGCAGCAAATATATGGCGTCGTCATGACGGTGAGTTGGGGAAGAAATAAAAAGAAAAATGCAATAAGCGCAGCAGTTGATTTAATAAGCGTAGCAGTCGATCTAAAATAGCAGAACCATAAAACAACGAGCAGGAGATAGCATGAATCAATTGGCACACTATGCCAGTCTGAAGGGGCGGACAGTGTTTATTACTGGTGGCGGCACCGGCATCGGTGAAGAACTGGTAACAGCTTTTGCCCAACAGGGTGCAAGGGTGGCGTTTGTAGATATCGCCAAAGACGCTAGCGAAGCGTTGTGTAGCAAGCTGGTTGCCGCTGGTTTGCCTGCTCCCTTGTTCCGCTACTGTGATATCACTGACATTCAGGCTCTGCAAAAAACCATGGCTGAACTGGCTGCCGAGATGGGGGACTTTGATGTGCTGGTCAATAATGCGGCCAATGATCAGCGCCATCAGACTGAAGAAGTCAGTGTCGAATACTGGGATGAGCGTATTGCCATCAACCAGCGCCCCATGTTTTTTACCTGCCAGTCTGTATTGCCCGGTATGAAGAAGAAAGGGGCTGGCTCTATCATCAATGTCAGCTCCATTTCCTGGCATATCAAGGGAGCGGGTTACCCTGTATATGCCACGGCCAAGGCTGCGGTGGTCGGGCTGACGCGTGGTCTGGCGCGTGAATTCGGCGCGCATGGCATACGGGTCAATACGGTGTCACCCGGCTGGGTGATGACGCAACGTCAAATCGATTTGTGGGTGGATGAAGCTGGTGAACAGGAAATCAAACGCAATCAATGCCTGCCCAACAAGCTGATGCCAGCCCATATTGCCTCTATGGTGCTGTTTCTGGCGGCAGATGACGGTGCCATGTGTACCGCACAGGAATTTATTGTTGATGGTGGCTGGGTCTGATCCCGGCGGCTGTCAGGCCACATAGCAATACTGCAATACCTGTTGTCCCCGAATCATGTGACCCGCCTGTGGAAAAACAGGCGGCAGGGTCAATGCATGCCTTATCTTCAGATGGGAATGAATATGATAATCAGATGTAGCGTTGTTATGCTGTTCAGCGTATTGCTCAATTCTTTGGCAACGACCGCTTTTGCGGCGACCACCTTGTCCAGTCCGGATCAGCATTTGTACTTGAAAGTGGAATTGTCGGCGCAGCAGCAATTGACGTATAGCGTGATGCGTGACGGTCAGGCGGTGATTTTACCTTCCGGTCTGGGCTTGCAACTGGATGCAGCTGATTTTACGCAGCATTTGAAAATAGGACATATTTCATCTCCAAAACTAGTGACGGACACCTATGAAATGTTGGTTGGTAAACGTCGTATCAACCACTATGCAGCAAATGAGCAGGTGCTGACGGTAGAAAATGCTAATCATCAAAAAATGGATGTGGTGTTTCGTGTATCGAACGATGGTGTGGCCTTTCGTTACGTAGTCAGCGATTCCGGTATCAAATTCAAGAAATTCATCAAAGAAACAAGCACATTTTCTTTTGATAGCCAGGCCAGGGCATGGCTGCAGCCTATTGCTGTCGCACAAACAGGCTGGAGTAATACCAATCCCTCTTACGAAGAACATTACCTGATGAATATCCCGGTGGGAACTGTCTCGCCGTCCAAGGCAGGCTGGGTGTTTCCCGCCTTGTTCAATAGCCGGGATAACTGGGTGGTACTGACGGAAGCAAATATGGATGGCAGCTGGCATGCATCGCGCTTGCAGGCAGCATCGCCTGGCGGTGTTTATCAGCTTGGTATGCCTATGGCAGCAGAAGTATTCACTGATGGCAAGAATGCCGGCACCTTGCTGGCAGAAAGCAGCGATATATTGCGTTCGCCCTGGCGCATTATTGGTATAGGTAGTCTGGCAGCTGTCATGAATTCGAGTCTTGGTACCGACCTGGCAGCGCCTGCCATCAAGCTGGATGCCGGCATCGTCAAGCCTGGTCATGCGTCGTGGAGCTGGGCTTTGCTCAAGGACGATTTCACGGTTTTTGATGTACAGAAAAAATTCATTGATTATGCCGCCGACATGCATTGGGAATACACGTTAATCGATGCTGACTGGGATAAAAAAATAGGCTATGAAAAACTCAGGCAACTGGTTGAGTATGGCGCAGCAAAAAATGTAGGTGTACTGGTCTGGTACAACTCTTCTGGTGCCTGGAACACGACCAAATATAGCCCTAAAGGGCAATTGCTGACTGCTGCACAACGTAAGCAGGAATTTGCCCGTTTGCGCGACATCGGCGTCAAGGGTGTCAAAGTAGATTTCTTTGCAGGTGACGGCCAGTCCATGATTGCCTATTACCTCGCCATTCTCAAGGATGCGGCTGATGCTGGTTTACTGGTTAACTTTCATGGAGCCACCTTGCCACGCGGCTGGGCGCGCACTTATCCCAATCTGATGAGTATGGAAGCGGTCAAGGGGCTTGAATTCACGACGTTTGACCAAAAAGATCAGGATGCCGTCGCTACCCATGCAGCCATGCTGCCTTTTGCGCGTAATCTGTTTGACCCCATGGATTTCACACCCATGGTATTTGCCGATATCCCCAATATACAACGCAAAACACGCAATGGCTTTGAATTGGCTGAGTCAGTGTTGTTTTTGTCTGGCATCCAGCATTTTGCCGAAATACCCGAAGGCATGGCAACGGTACCTGCGTATGTCAAAAGTTTTTTACAGACTTTGCCGGTGTCATGGGACGACAGCAGTTTTGTTGATGGTTATCCAGGACAGTATGTGGTGATCGCCCGTCGTGCTGGCAACATCTGGTATGTGGCAGGCATGAATGCGACCGACCAAGACAAACAATTGAGTCTGGATCTGTCCTTTATCGGTGACAAGAAAGCGCAATTGATTACCGATGGTGATGGTAGCAGGGCGTTTGTACAACAGCTTGTACAGGCAGGTAAACAAACCAGTTTCACGATCAAACCACAAGGCGGCTTTGTCGCAGTTTTTAAATAAATAGGTATCAGCAAGATTTTATAGAAATCAGGAGACAAAAAAATGAAAACATTAAAAACCGGTTTTAAAGCGGGTGCATTTTCTGCAGTAGTCCTCGCATTTGCCGCGATTACCGCACCAAGCTATGCTGCGAATGAAATTACCATCAGTATTGATGCAAAAAAAGCCGGGCCTGTCATCAACAAGAATATTTACGGACAATTTGCCGAACATCTGGGTACAGGTATATATGAAGGCATGTGGGTTGGTCCGGATTCACCCATTCCGAATACCAAAGGCTGGCGCAATGATGTCATCGGTGCGTTGAAAAAAATGCACGTACCTCTGGTACGTTGGCCAGGCGGTTGTTTTGCTGATGAATACCATTGGCGCGACGGTATCGGTGCGCGTGAAAGCCGTCCAGTCAAGATGAATACCAACTGGGGCAATGTGGAAGAGCGCAATGCCGTCGGCACGCATGAGTTTTTTGATCTGGTTGACATGCTTGGTGCGGATGCTTACGTCAACGGCAATCTTGGCTCTGGTACACCACAGGAAATGGCGGAATGGGTGGAGTACATGACGGGCGATGGCAAATCTACATTGGCAGAATTACGTCGCAAGAATGGACATGACAAACCGTTCAAAGTAGCATTTTTTGGCATAGGCAATGAAGCCTGGGGTTGCGGTGGCAATATGACGGTGGAACATTACACCAATCTGTTCAACCAGTACGCAAGTTTCTTGAAAGCCCCCAAGGACTACATGCCCAAGATTCTGGCAAGTGGCGGGAACGATGAAGACACGACCTGGACTGATTACCTGACCAAACATATTCGTGGTTCATGGAATATGCGCATTGATGGCGTCAGCTTCCACTATTACACCTTACCTACCGGCGTGTGGGAAAAGAAAGGCATGGCACTTGGTTTTGGTGAAGATCAGTGGATATCCACACTAAAAAATACGCTGCATATGGATAGCCTGATCAAGAACAATGTCGCCAAGATGGACAAGAACGATCCGAAAAACCTGATTTCGTTCAATGTCGATGAATGGGGTACCTGGTACGACGTGGAACCAGGCACCAATCCCGGCTTTTTGTATCAGCAAAACAGTCTGCGTGATGCCTTGGTTGCGGCATTGAATTTTAATATTTTCCATGCACATGCTGACCGTGTACGCATGACCAATATTGCCCAGATGGTGAATGTCTTGCAAGCTATGATTTTGACAGAGAAAGACAAGATGCTGCTGACGCCAACCTATCATGCATTTGAGATGTATGTGCCATTTCAAAATGCGACGGCTTTGCCTTTGACGATTGCAAATAACCCTGAATACAGCTTTGGCAAAACCAGTATCCCTGAAGTCAGCGCTTCCGCTGCACGTGGTCTGGATGGCAAGCTGTATTTGTCACTGGTGAATACCAATCCCAACAAGAACATTGACGTTGATATTGATGTTGCCGGCGAAAAAATCAAAACCGCCAAAGGTCGCGTTCTGACGGCCAAGGCCATGGATGCCCACAATACGTTTGCTCAACCCCAGGCGGTACAGCCAGCCAGCTTCAGTACTACTGCAAAAGCAGGCAAGCTGACACTGAACATTCCTGCCAAGGCTGTCGTTGTGGTTTCACTCGAATAATTATTGCAATTTTGTATTTGCAATATCTGCAAATAGTGAAAATCATACGGGAGTAGATGATGTTGTCATCAAAATTGATGCAAGCCATGGCATTGGCCGGCTTGCTGACGCTGGCCGCCTGTGGTGGAGGTGGTGGTGGTTCTGCTGCAGCCGTCAGTACGGGTAGTAGTACCTCAACTGCTAGCTCTGGCAGTACCAGCACAAGCAGTGGCAGCACTGGTAATGCCACGCAAGCGGCATTGAGTTTTAATAATGTGTCGGTGCATGATCCATCCATAGTGAAGACCAATGGTACTTACTATATTTTTGGTTCACACCTTGCTGCGGCCAAATCAACTGATCTGATGAACTGGACCAAAGTTGCCGATGGGGTCAATGCAGCGAATCCTTTGTTTGCTGATGTGACGAAGGTGTTGTCTGATCTGTTTTCATGGTCGCAGGTGGTGGATTTGTGGGCGCCGGATGTGGTCCAGCTTGATGACGGTAAATTCTATTTTTACTACAACTCCTGCAAGGGCGATTCGCCTCGTTCGGCCTTGGGTGTGGCGGTTGCTGACAAGATAGAAGGGCCATATGTCAACAAACAGATTTTTCTGAAATCCGGCATGTGGGGGCAGATAAGTGAAGATGGCAAGACGATCTATGATGCACTGACTCAGCCTAACACGGTTGACCCAAATGTGTTTCGCGATAAGGATGGCAATCTTTGGATGATCTATGGTTCTTATTCAGGCGGGATTTTTATCCTGGCCATGGATAAAACGACAGGACTGCCCAAATCCAATCAGGGTTACGGCAAACACCTGATGGGTGGAAACCATAGCCGGATCGAGGGGGCATATGTCATGTATAGCCCACAATCGAAGTATTACTATATGTTCACTTCCTTTGGAGGGTTGGATGCGAACGGTGCCTACAATTTGCGCGTGGCACGTTCGCTGGCACCAGATGGCCCGTATCTGGATGCCAAGGGGAATGACATGGATAAGGTTAAAGCCAATCCGGCATTGCCCTTGTTTGACGATGCAAGCATTGCACCTTATGGACAAAAATTGATGGGTAATTATCAATTTGCGCTGGCGACGGGGGAAACTGGCACGCCGCTGGGCTATGTATCACCTGGACATAATTCAGCCTATTATGAAGCGTCCACCAATCAATATTTTTTGATTTTTCATACACGTTTCCCGAATACGGGTGAGTATCACGAAGTGCGTGTGCATGAGATGTTTATCAATGAAGATGGTTGGCTGGTGGTAGCGCCTTTCCGATATGCATCACTGAGTAAAAGTGTTCCCGTCGTGGCTGCAGATGTCAGCAGCAAAGATGCCGAAGGCAGCTACAAGATGATCAATCATGGCAAAGATATTTCCACGACTTTGAAATTGTCGCAAAATATCAAACTTAATAGTGATGGCAGTATTTCTGGCGCGGTGGGCGGTAGCTGGAAATATCGGGGCAATAATAATATCCAGATTAGCCTGGACGGTTCTGGTGTGTTCAGTGGTGTTCTCTCCCGACAATGGAATACCAATGCCTCTGCCTTTGTCATCAGTTTTACTGCACAATCGGTGGACGGAGTATCAATCTGGGGTGCGCGTACCGGTAGTTAGATGAGCTTAAGGATGAACAGGATGAAACGTATCTGCTGCTGGCTCATGGTGAGCCTCTTCAGTGTTCTGGTGCAAAGCCAGATGATGGCTGCAGAGGTCAGTGTGCATGACCCCGCGATGGCGAAAGAGGGGGATACGTATTACCTGTTCAGTACCGGACCAGGTATAACTTTCTATAGCTCGGCTAATATGAAAGACTGGCGTCCGGAAGGGCGGGTGTTCGCAGGTGAGCCAGTATGGGCACGCAAGGCTGCTCCCAGTTTTAATGACCATATCTGGGCACCGGATATACAGTTTCATGATGGTAAATATTATCTGTATTATTCGGTATCTGGTTTTGGCAAAGTGACTTCAGGCATTGGCGTTACTGTCAACAAGACGCTTAACCCGCGTTCGCCGGAATATCACTGGGAAGATCAGGGCATGATCCTGCAGTCAATACCAGGTCGTGATTTATGGAATGCCATCGATCCAAATATCATTACAGATGACAAGGGCCAGGCCTGGATGAGCTTTGGCTCGTTCTGGTCAGGCATCAAGCTGGTGAAATTAAACGAAGCCTGGACAGGGTTGGCTGAGCCGCAGGAATGGCATGCCATAGCCCAGCGCGCGCGCCCGGCATTTACTCCGGATGAGTCAGGTGGGCCGGCAGAAATAGAAGCACCATTCATTTTTAAAAATGGGGATTACTACTACCTGTTTGTTTCATGGGGGCTTTGCTGCCAAAAAGAAAAAAGCACTTATCATCTGGTTGTCGGGCGCTCAAAAACTGTGACAGGACCATATCTGGACAAGGGTGGTAAAGATATGCTGAAAGGTGGCGGTTCGTTATTCTTGACTGGTAACCAGGACTGGAAAGCACTCGGACACAATAGTGCTTATCACATGAATGGTAAAGATTATCTGGTATTGCATGCCTATGAAACAGCCGACAAATATCTACAAAAACTGAAAATACTCGACATACATTGGGATGCCGAACAATGGCCATTCGTAGATGCGAGCCAGCTCAACACTTATCGCAGTGTACAACTGCCTGCCAAATAATATGAATAATCTGGAATTGACTGACTTGTTCCGATTGCGCCCACGCCGAAACTCTGTTTTAGTGTTTCTCGCTCTGCTGTTGGTGCTGGTGTTTGGCAAAGTATCGGCTGCGCAGTTGTTCCCATTGGCTGATGTGAGGCTGACGGACAGTCCTTTTCTAAAGGCGCAAACTACCAATTTACATTATCTGATGGCGTTGGACCCGGATAAGCTGCTGGCTCCTTTCAGACGTGAAGCTGGTTTGCCTGTGCCGGTTGCCAGCTATGGTAACTGGGAATCAAGCGGACTGGATGGGCATATGGGCGGGCACTATATGTCTGCCCTGGCATTGATGTATGCGTCCACTGGTGACACGCAGGTGCTTGATAGGCTAAATTATTTTGTCGCTGAATTGAAGAAATGCCAGCAGGCGCAGCACAATGGTTATCTGGGTGGCATACCTGGTGGCAACGAGGCATGGCAGGCTATCGCAAATGGCAAGCTAAAGGCAGATAATTTTTCTGTGAATGGCAAATGGGTACCCTGGTATAACCTGCATAAAACCTATGCTGGTTTGCGCGACGCATATCGTTACGCTGGTAGCCAGGACGCGCGCCAGATGCTGATCGCACTGGCAGACTGGGCTGGCGACCTGGCCACGCACCTGAACCAGGAACAAATGCAAACCATGCTGCGCAGTGAACATGGTGGCATGAATGAAGTGTTCGTTGATGTGGCTGAGATGACGGGTGACAAGAAGTACCTGGATCTTGCTATCCGGTTTTCTCATCAGGCGATTTTGCAACCACTATTGCGCAAGGAAGATAAACTCAATGGTTTGCATGCCAATACCCAAATTCCCAAAGTCATAGGGTTTAAACGCATAGGTGATCTGAGTGGACAGCAGGACTGGCAACAAGCAGCGGCATTTTTTTGGCAGATAGTGCATGATCATCGCACGGTGGCTATCGGTGGTAACAGCGTCAAAGAACATTTTCATGACGATAAAGACTTTTCACCCATGCTCAATGAGGTAGAGGGGCCAGAGACCTGCAATACCTACAATATGCTGAAGCTGACGGAATTGCTGTTCTTGAGTGATCCGCAAGCCAGTTACAGTGATTATTACGAGCGTGCGCTGTATAACCATATCTTGTCATCGCAGCATCCGGACACTGGTGGTTTGGTATATTTCACACCCATGCGCCCAAATCATTACCGCGTATATTCGCAGGTGGATCAGGCGATGTGGTGTTGTGTCGGGTCCGGCATAGAAAGCCATGCCAAGTATGGGGAATTCATTTATGCCCATGATGCTGACAGCCTGTACGTTAATCTGTTCATTCCCTCGACCTTGAATTGGCGTGAAAAGAAGGTGGAGCTGACGCAAAGCACAGATTTCCCGGATCAGGGGCGTACACGCATTGTCATTCAGAAGGGGCAAGACTTTACGATGAAAATTCGCTATCCGGCATGGGTAGCAGCGGGCAAGCTGCAACTGCTTGTCAATCACGTACCCGTCAAGGTCACCGCCAAGCCAGGCAGTTATATCGAAATAAAACGAATATGGAAAAAGGGTGATCAGGTTGATATCAGTTTTCCTATGAATACCACGTTGGAACGCATGCCTGACGCCAGCAATTATTATGCGATTCTGCATGGCCCTATTGTGCTGGCTGCCAGAACCAGTATGTTTTCCAATGAAAACCTGAACTTCTTTGCTGATGATAGCCGCATGGGCCATATTGCAAAAGGGCCGGTGTGTCCGCTGGAAGCTGCACCTGTACTGGTGGATGACGTGAGTAATTTTATGCACAAGATCAAAGCGGTCAAAGGCAAGCCATTGCAATTTACTGCACCAGTGATGATGACAGGGCAAGGTGCGCAGGGTATGCAGACAGTCACGCTGATTCCATTTTTCCGCCTGCACGAAGCGCGATACACAATTTATTGGCCGCAAGCCAGTGCAGAGAATCTGGCCAGCCGTCGCTCAGAAGCTGCAGCTGCCGAAACCGTGCGTCTGGCACTGGATGCGCAGACTATAGACCAGGTCGCCCCGGGAGAGCAGCAGCCAGAATCGGATCATTTTTTTAAGGGTGAGGGTGCTGACGCAGGTATATTTTTGGACCGCCACTGGCGTCATGCCAGTGGCTGGTTCAGTTACGAATTGAATGACAAGGACGGCAAGGCAGGCAGCTTGCGCCTTAGTTTCGCAAAGGCTGATGCGGGACGCACATTTGATATTTATGTCAATGACCACTTGTTATCAAAGTTGATCTTGACTGCAGACCATGCCGAAGATATTTATGATCTGGACGTAGCACTTCCGGCAGATGTTGTGGCTAAGGCAGCAGGCAAACTGACAGTACGTTTTGTTGCGCAGCCAGACTCAATTGCGGGCGGTTTGTACGGCTTAAGGCTATTACGAAAATAATATTTTCATAGAGGGTAATCGAAGGTAATGATATAGAATTTTCTTTGCTGTACCCTAATCCTCTAATAAAAAGCAAAATGGTCTTATATGAAACTACTGCCTGCACTAAAAATATCGTCATTGTTTTTCCTTGGTGTGTTGAGTACGCCCATTCTTTGGGCTGGAACGGTCATTCCAGCCTCAGATCCTAAACTGCAATATACGGGGCGGGTCGATTTCAGTAACCGCGAAGCACCACAACTTAGTTGGCCAGGCACCAGCATCGCTGCCAACTTTACCGGCCCATCGATCGCCGTGACACTGGACGATCAGCTTGGTAATAATTATTTCAATGTCTTTATTGACGATGACTATGCACACCCCCTGGTCATTCACGCTGAACAAGGGGAGCGGAAATATGTCGTCGCTACTAACTTAAAGAATGGTCAGCATAAGTTTCTGCTTACCAAGCGCACTGAAGGCGAAGATGGTGCCACTGCATTCAAGGGGCTTGAATTGGAAACGTCCGGGACGCTTCTGACGCCCTCTGCACGACCCACAAGACGTATCGAATTTTTTGGTGACTCAATTACCAGCGGGATGGGCAATGAGTCGCCTGAGGATGGACCAGACCATCTTGCTAAAGATAAAAATAATTTCATGGCCTATGACGCGATAACCGCGCGCAATTTAAACGCAGAGATGCACGTCACCTCGCAAAGCGGCATAGGATTGATGATCAGTTGGTTCCCGTTCACGATGCCGCAGTTTTACAATCAGTTAAATGCCGTGGGAAAAAATGACAGCCGTTGGGATTTTTCAAGCTGGACACCTGACGTGGTTGTTATCAATCTGTTCCAGAATGATGCGTGGATAATTGATCGTGAGCATCGCTTGCAGCCAGAACCCAATGACGAGCAACGGGTGCAGGCATATATTGATTTTGTGAAGACTATCCGCGCCACCTATCCGTCTGCTTACCTCGTCTGTGCGCTGGGCAGCATGGAAGCGGTAAAGCAGGGCTCGAAATGGCCGAGCTATATCAGTAGCGCTGTAGCCCGCCTCAAACAGGCTAATCCGGATGAAAAGATCGATACCTTATTCTTCGAATTTACTGGCTTTGCTGGCCATCCACGGGTGCAGCAGCACATCAGTAATGCCAACAAACTCACCGCATTTATCCGCGAAAAAATGCATTGGTAACCTGATTGCGCCCTTTGATCAGTCGTAAATAGAGTAAAAAAGACCAGGCATGGCACATGAAACTGTAGTGCTGCGAACGCCGGAAATTGTTCTTTAAGTGATATTATTGATCTTTTGTTACTTTAATGAATTTCGATAAGGAACAGTGTCCAAATATGTCTTCCATCTATCTCATCGAAGGTCCGGTTGGCGCGGGCAAATCGACCTTTGCCAAGTCGCTGGCAAACGAATTGAGAGGCACGCATATTGCACTCGACGAGTGGTTTTCCAGGCTGTTCAGCCCAGATCGCCCGGACGGAGACTTCATTCCCTGGTATTTGCAGCGTAAGGACAGGCTTTTGAATGTCATTTGGAATCATGCGCTAACCATGTCCAATGCCGGTCAGGTGCCTATACTTGAACTTGGACTGATACAGCGGCAAGCAAGGTACGAGCTCTATGCCAGGGCGCAAGAGGCAGGTGTCAAGCTTGAGTTATACATCCTGGATACAGCTTTGGAAGTTCGTCGGCAGCGAGTAAGGTTTCGTAACGAACGGCGTGGGGCGACATTTTCAATGGTGGTACCGGATCATATCTTTGAGCTGGCCAGCAACATGTGGGAAGCACCTGATCTTGACGAGATTAATGATTTTCATGCCACAGTCATCAAGACTGATGATTGAGATTGACCATATTGGTCGGCCACCACCATGCCCCGACCCAGGGGCGGAATTTTAACTTTTTAACATGATGATCTTATCAGGATTGGGTGCCAGGGCTTATTTGGCGTCTCATTTCCTCCGTTTTCTGATGGACCTTCCAGTCAGGTCCTTTATTGCTGAGATATCAAAAACAATATCGCAACCAAAAAATAAGTCATTGGATGGCTATGCCTGTTTCTTTTACACTATGCAGATAAGATAGGCCCGCTGAGTGTGCTCAAGCGCATTCGTAAGCAGGGTTCATAGCAGGGTACAGCAAATACTCAGGAGACCAGCATGACATTTAGCCGTAGATCGTTTTTGGGCAACGCAATTCAGCTTGCCATTATTGCCACAGCCGGACTGGGGGGCGTGTCTGCCATGGCAGCCAAACCTTTGGTCATGGGTTTTTCGCAAGTGGGTGCAGAGAGTGAATGGCGTACAGCCAATACCCTGTCCATCAAAGATGCGGCCAAAAAAGAAGGTGTCAACCTGAAATTTGCCGATGCCCAGCAAAAACAGGAAAACCAGGTCAAGGCAATCCGTTCCTTCATTGCCCAGAAAGTCGACGTGATTGCTTTCTCCCCAGTCGTTGAAACTGGCTGGGATACTGTATTACGCGAAGCTAAAGCTGCAAAAATACCGGTTATTTTGACTGACAGGGCTGTCAATGTCACTGATACTTCGCTGTATGTGACCTTCCTGGGTTCTGATTTCGTCGAAGAAGGCCGTCGTGCTGGTCGCTGGTTGCTGGAACGCGCCAAGAAAACCCCGGATCGCACACTGAATATCGTCGAACTTCAGGGGACTGTTGGGTCAGCGCCAGCGATAGACCGCAAGAATGGTTTCGAACAAGCGATAGCTGGCAATCCCAAACTGAAGATCATCCGTTCCCAGACGGGTGACTTTACCCGCGCCAAGGGTAAGGAAGTCATGGAAGCCTTCCTCAAATCCCAGGGGAAAAATATCAACGTGGTGTATGCGCATAATGACGACATGGCGATTGGTGCCATACAGGCGATAGAAGAAGCTGGACTCAAGCCTGGAACCGACATCATCATCATTTCGATTGATGGTGTGAAGGGTGCTTTTGAAGCCATGATCGCTGGTAAGCTCAATGTTACAGTGGAATGCAGCCCTCTGCTTGGGCCACAACTGATGCAGGTGGCGCGTGACGTGTTGGCGGGTAAACCTGTGCCGAAGCGGATTACAACAGAAGAAGGCGTATTCCCGGCTGAAGTCGCTGCCAAAGAATTCCCTAATCGCAAATACTGAAATCTGCAGGCCATCGCTGAAAATGGTATCGGGGAAGATATTTATGTCTTCTCCTGCCAATGGCATACTTTGCCTGCAATAACTGAACAGTACATTGCAGTATCCCAACCTGTAGATGATTATGAGCGTATCCGATAGCGGAGCATCCACCACGCCTGTGCTTGAATTGCGTGGCATAGACAAGAGTTTCCCTGGCGTAAAAGCGCTGAGTCAGGCTGGCTTACGCCTGTTTGCCGGCGAAGTACATACCCTGATGGGGCAGAATGGGGCAGGAAAATCCAGCCTGATTAAGGTGTTGACTGGTGTATATACACCAGATAGTGGCAGTATTTTGCTGGATGGCAAGGCCGTGCAGCCCCAATCCACGTCAGATGCACAAGATTTGGGTATCAGTACGGTTTATCAGGAAGTTAATCTCTGTACCAATCTGTCAGTCGCTGAAAATATTTTCATAGGCCGTTACCCCAGGCGTTTTGGTCGCATAGACTGGCGCACCATGCGTAGCCAGGCTACATCCATACTGGCACAATTACACATCGATATTGATGTGACGGTACCGTTGGCCCATTATTCTTTGGCAATACAACAAATGGTGGCGATATCGCGGGCTATCAGCGTGTCGGCCAGAGTGCTTATTCTGGATGAGCCTACTTCCAGTCTTGATGAAGCCGAAGTGCAGCTACTGTTCAGCGTATTGCATCGTCTGCGTGAACAGGGTATGGCTATCCTGTTCGTTACCCATTTCCTGGAACAGACCTATGCGATTTCTGATCGCATTACCGTGATGCGCAATGGCATGCTGGAAGGGGAATACCTGTGCAAGGATCTTTCGCGTCTGGCATTGGTGAACAAGATGATCGGTGCGCCCGACGAAGCTGAACAACTGCAGTCGAATACGGATGAAAAAAATGTTGCTGTTTCTGTCGATGCCCAACCAGCGATATTCCTGGAAGCGCATGGTCTGGGACGCAAGGGAGCCATTCTGCCCATGGATTTGAAGATTCATGCTGGTCAAATACTCGGTTTTTGTGGACTGCTTGGGGCTGGTCGTACCGAAGCTGCGCGCCTGTTGTTTGGTGCAGACAAGGCTGATAGTGGCCATATCCGTATCGACGGCAGGGATAGACATTTTTCATCTCCCAGAGATGCTATTGCTGCCGGTATTGCTTTTTGTTCTGAAGATCGCAAACACGAAGGCGCAATATTGTCTTTGTCAGTACGTGAAAACATGATGCTGGCTTTACAGGCACGGACTGGTATTTTGCGCGCCATTCCTATAAAAGAACAGCAGGCGCTGGCAATAGACTATGTGAAAAGTCTTGGCATCAAGACTGCCGACATTGACACTCCTATAGGCACACTTTCTGGCGGTAACCAGCAAAAGGTATTGCTGGCGCGCTGGCTGCTGACTACACCAGGTTTGCTGATACTGGATGAACCTACCCGTGGCATTGATGTGAAAGCCAAGCAGGAGATCATGGATTTTGTTTCAAGCCTGTGCCGCAAGGGCCTGGCAGTCTTGTTCATATCGTCTGAACTGCCGGAAGTCTTGCGTTGCAGTGATCGTATGCTGGTGCTGCGTGATCGCAAGATTTGCGGTGAGTATGCAAAAGGTGAACTGGACGAAACATCCGTTCTGGAAGTCATAGCAGGGGGCGCGTGATGAATATGCCACTAAAGGCAGATGCGCTTTCTGCATCTGGTCAGGCTGATGCAATACAGGCTTTGTCCATGAAAAACAGATTATCCATGTCCTTACATCATCCTTTATCCAGACCGATACTGGCCTTGCTGGTTCTGTGCATTATCGATTTGTTGTTGATCCCTGGTTTCTTTCATTTGAGGCTGCAGGGTGGCCATTTGTATGGCAGTGTGATTGATATCCTGAATCGTGCTGCGCCACTGATGTTGACAGCGGTGGGAATGACATTGGTGATCGCTACGCGCGGCATTGATATTTCTGTAGGTGCTGTGGTGGCGCTGTCCGGAACCGTCGCCGCCATGTTGATAGGTGGCACGCTGAGCATGAAAAACGGCACACCTGAATATGTCAGTAACACCCCCATGGTATGGGCATTGTGTGCTGCTTTGGGTGCCGCCTTGCTGTGCGGTGTGTGGAATGGTGCGCTAGTGGCCTTGCTGGGGCTGCAACCTATTGTGGCAACGCTGATATTGATGGTAGCTGGTCGCGGGCTGGCGCAGTTGCTGACAGACGGGCAAATCGTTACCGTGTATTACCAACCTTACTTTTTCATAGGCAGTGGCTATTTGTTCGGCTTGCCATTTTCTTTGACAATTGTTGCACTGGTGTTTTTGTTGACCGCGCTGATCATGCGCAAAACGGCACTGGGCTTGTTCATACAGACTATAGGCATTAACCCTGTGGCGGCCAGATTGGCTGGCATCAGAACCGCTGCCCTGATATTTTTCGTCTATGTATTCTGCAGCCTGTGCGCTGGTGTTGCCGGTCTGATGATCAGTGCCAATATCAAAAGTGCTGACGCAAATAATGCAGGGCTCTTGCTGGAACTCGATGCCATTCTGGCGGTGACCCTGGGCGGCACGTCGCTGAATGGAGGCAAGTTCAGCCTGATAGGCAGTGTGATCGGTGCACTCATCATACAGACCCTGACCTACACAATTTATGCCATGGGTGTGCCGCCAGAAGTGAATATGGTGGTCAAATCCATCGTCGTATTCATGGTTTGCCTGTCGCAATCAGCCGAATTTAAAGTCATTTGGCAGCGTGCCGTGGCACGTGTCAAACACCCATCCAAGCCTAAGACGACTTCCCCGACATGAATTCCTTTTTTCATACATTGCGCAAATTGACGCATGGCGCATATTTTATTTCCCTGGTGACGGTGGGCCTGTTGTTGTTGATGCTGGTGTTGGGGGGCATCGCTTATCCCGGCTTTTTGTCCTTGCAGGTGATCTGTAATTTACTCATCGATAATGCCTTTTTACTGGTGATCGCCATCGGCATGAGTTTTGTCATTTTGTCGGGCGGGATCGATTTGTCCGTCGGATCGGTATTGGCTCTGACCACCATGATCACGGCCTGGATGTTACAGATGTGGCACTGGCCGCCTTTGGTAGTGGTGCCGTTGGTGTTGGTGTTGGGTGGTTTATTTGGCGCCGCAATGGGGGCAATGATCCATTTCTTTAAGCTACAGGCTTTCATCGTTACCTTGGCTGGCATGTTCCTGGCACGTGGCTTATGTTATCTGATCAGTATCAACTCCATCACGATTGATGATCCGTGGTTTGTCAGCATGTCGCAAAGTCAGCTGGCGTTTCTTGATGTATTTGTCTCTCCTGGTGTGGTGATTGCTTTGCTGATGCTGGTTGTAGCCATTTATCTTGCGCATTACAGTGAATTTGGCCGTGCGGTCTATGCGATAGGTGGGAATGAACAGTCAGCCTTGATGATGGGCTTGCCGGTTGCCAAAACCAAGATCATGATTTATGCCTTTAGCGGATTTTGTGCAGCATTGGCCGGACTCTTGTTTTCATTTTACATGTTGTCTGGCTATGGTTTGCATGCGCAGGGAACGGAGTTAGACGCCATTGCAGCCGTGGTCATAGGTGGAACCTTGCTGACTGGTGGTGTTGGTTATGTAGCAGGCGCATTGACTGGTGTGCTGGTATTGGGAACCATACAAACCCTGATTGCCTTTGACGGTACCTTAAGTTCGTGGTGGACAAAAATCGTGATAGGCGGCTTGTTATTTGTTTTTTGCCTGGTGCAAAGGATTATGGCGATCAGCATTGCCAGAAAAGTATCGCCGTCAACAATGGCAAGTAAATCTTGATTCCACAGACGGGGGTGAAAAAAGCTTGCCCCTGTTACATAAACGCGACAAGTTGAAACAAAGCATACGACCTCATGAAATATCGATAAAATCGTTTGGGGCTTATTGGTACGCGGTTTAAGCATACCAAAGACCAAAATATGTGTCGGTAAGACCTAACGAATTCAATATTGATTACGGCATTGCTTATTTATGGATACACCCAATCCCAACTGGTTTTTACGCGCACGTCTGAAGACCAGGCAATTATTGTTGTTGATTGCGCTTGATGAGCACCGCAATATCCATCGCGCATCTGAAGCCTTGCACATGACGCAACCGGCGGCGTCCAAGCAATTGAAGGATCTGGAAGAAATGCTGGATGTGCAGTTGTTTGATCGCTTGCCACGCGGGATGGAACCGACCATCTTTGGTGAAACCATGATACGCCACGCGCGCATGGCCCTGACCAGTCTGGCGCTTGCGCATGATGATATTGTGGCTTTACGCTCTGGCCTGGTTGGTCAGGTTGAGGTGGGTGTCATCATGACACCGGGCATGGCCTTACTGCCCAAGGCAATTGCACGCATCAAGCAGCAGGCACCGTTGCTACGAATAGGTGTACATATGGAGCAAAGCAATATTTTGCTCGAACGACTACAACGCGGCACTCTGGATTTCATGATAGGCCGTATCCTTGATCAGGAAAATAGTTCCAGTCTGATCTATGAAGAACTGACCGAAGAGCCCGCCTGCGCCGTGGCACGCAACGGTCATCCACTGCTTGAACATCCGGATCTGCAATTGCAGGACATTAATACCTGTCCCTGGATATTGCCGTTGCAAGGCAGCGTCCTGCGTCATCGCTTTGACATGATGTTCAGGCGAGCTGGACTTGAACCTCCAGTCAACGTTGTGGATACAACGGCCTTGCTATTGATTACAGCGTTGTTG
Organism: Undibacterium sp. GW821-FHT11B02; assembly: GCF_058808955.1. Classification (NCBI taxonomy): domain Bacteria; kingdom Pseudomonadati; phylum Pseudomonadota; class Betaproteobacteria; order Burkholderiales; family Oxalobacteraceae; genus Undibacterium; species Undibacterium sp. GW821-FHT11B02. Next base: position 165,233 of record NZ_JBXASD010000007.1, read on the forward strand.
CAACAAACTGATACCCTGCATGTCATGCCTGTGGATGTCGCGCGTTATTATGCGTCCCTGAATGTATTGAGTATCTTGCCAATAGAATTGCCGTGCAAAATGGATGCTTTCGGTATAATCCGCCAGCGTGATCATTTACTGTCACCGGGCGCCGATTTGTTGTTGCGGGCAGTACGTACGGTAGCCACAGAATTGTATTGATCTGGCATACTCCATGCTTATCTGCAGTCATTACTGACGCTTACTTTTTCGACGTCCATGTCCATCATCTATTCCACACTTAATCATCAATTGCGGGTTCCCTTAGCTTCGGAAATCCATTCGCGCCCCTTTTTGAAATTGCAGGCACCAGAACGCATATCGCATTTTGCCGTCTATTCGGGGGCTGAAAGCAAGGCGGCTACTTCAATAGCACACGAACAACACGCCTTGCTGGCTGCATTGTGTGCCCATTTTGCCGTGGCTGCGCCAGCTGGAACTGCCAAATATTTTTATCACGACTTTGGGCGATTTCGCCTGAAGTGGGAATGCCATGCCGAATTTGCCACCTATACCTTTGCTGAAAGTTTGACGGAAGTACCTGGTCTGGGTGAGATGTTTGAGCATATGCCGGTCACCCAGTTGCCGGGTGAGTGGTTATTGCGTTTGCAGGGGAAAATGCTGGTGGCGGCACACGTTGTCTTGTGTCGCAGCAATGATAGTACAGAGCAATTTTCACGCGGCTTGACGCGTGTTTTTGAAGGCAATGTGCTGGCTGGCAGCCATGTCATGCAAGGTGGCGAATTGTGGTCGGATTTCGCCATCCAGGCAGACGGTTTCAGTCGCTTTGTGATCCGTGATATAGACATGCGTGCCATGCAGGCGGGGCGGTTAGTGCAGCGCATACTGGAAATCGAAACCTACCGCATGATGGCCTTGCTGGGATTGCCCTATGCGCAGCAGGCAGCAACATCTTTGAACTCCATAGAAAATGAGTTGGTTGCCTTGTCGGCCGCCATGGTCAGGGCAGGGGAGCATCGCAACGGAAAAGAGCCGGAACAGAATGGTGTATCAGTACATGATCTGCTGGACCAGATCATGCGGCTGGCTGCTCGTATAGAAAAACTGGCTCTGGATAATAGCTATCGTTTTTCTGCTTCACAAGCCTATTTCAGAATAGTCGAAGCACGCATAGAAGAATTACGCGAAGTCAGGATAGAGGGCATTCCAACCATAGAAGAATTCATGGAAAGAAGATTGACTCCAGCCATGAATACCTGTGTTGCCATGCTTAACCGGCAAGAAGCGCTGGCGCAAAGAATTGCGAATACCAATGATCTTTTGCGCACCCGTGTCGGGATAGTGCAGGAAGCACAAAACCGCCAGATCCTGCAATCCATGAATGCCCGCGCTGCACAGCAATTGCGTTTGCAACAGGCGGTAGAGGGTTTGTCGGTCGCTGCAATTTCATATTATGTGACCGGATTATTTGCCTATGTCGGCAAAGCCATCAAACAGACAGGTGTCAATCTGAATACGGACCTGTTTACTGGAATCATGGTGCCACTGGTGGTGGGAGTGGTCTGGCTGAGTCTGCGACATATGCATAAAAAGATGCATTCCCATTAAAATGCCTTGTCGAAAGCGGGTCAGGCAATCAGCCTGCCTGCCGTGTTCCTGGTTTTGTTATCTCCCTTGATATCAACCTCGATATCTGTCGCTCAAAAAAAATCATTAGTCAAATTTCCTGCAAGCCCTAAGCTGGCAGGAAGCGAAAAATGCAGCATGAAGACTGCAGATGCGCGAATCAGGACAAGTCTGATGACGGTGATATCAGCGGTAAAAAATACCACTCTTCAAACTTCTCCTGCCATATAACGACAAAAGGAGATTATCTTGTTTCAATTCCTGGCTGCCATCTGCCTGATGGTTTGTAGTATCACTGCGTCGGCATTTACTCTCTCTGGTGTGCAAAATGCACATGACCCTGGGACTATCACCAAAGACGGCAATACCTATTTTAATTTTACGACTGGTACCGGTATCTGGTATTCAACATCTACAGATTTGACGACGTGGCAGGCTGGTCCCAAGCCAGTGTTCACGACGTACCCGGCATGGATAGCCAACAAAGTCCCCAATTTTAGCGGCTCGTTTTGGGCACCTGATGTCATACACATGAATGGAAATTACTATCTCTACTATTCTGTATCAACTTTTGGTACATCGGTGTCAGCGATAGGTGTAGCTCGTTCGGCTTCGCTGACAAATCCGAACTGGACTGATCTTGGTATCGTCGTTGAATCCTTTGGCGGTGCTGGCGAAATCAATGCGATTGATCCAGCAGTATTCAGGGACCATGACGGTAAAGTTTATATGTCATATGGTTCTTTTTTTGGTGGCATAGGTGTAGCCGAAATCAACCAGAGTAGTGGCAAGCTGGCAGGTAATGTGACTTCTATACTGGGCGGTGGTGGCAAGGATATGGAAGCGCCGTATATTACCCGGGATGGAGATTTCTACTACCTGTTCGTGAACCGTGGCAAATGCTGTCAGGGGGTCAACAGCACTTATTACATCGAAGTACAAAGGGCAACCAGCGTCACTGGGCCATACACCGGAACCAGAACCATATTGCCCAATGTCGATGGTAAATATAAAGGCCCTGGGCATATCGGTGTCTTGAAACAGGATGGCTGCAACTATGTTTCTACCCATTATTATGATTTGACAGATAACGGCAATCCCAAGCTTGATATACTGAAAATGACTTACAGCGGTGGCTGGCCCGTGATGACCCGAAATTTCACCAGTATCACTAGTTGTGGTGGTGTCAGTGATGGCTTGTATACGCTGAAATCCCGATTGAGCGGAAAAGTCATGGCAGTCGCCGGTGCATCTGGCAACAATGGCGCATTGGTACAGCAGCAAACCTATGCATCAGGCAAACATCAGCAATGGTATGTGATAGGACATGGTGATACTTACTATAGTCTGATCAATGCCAATAGTTTGCTAAGTCTGGATAACTTTAATAATTCCACAACTGCCGGTACCAATATTGCGCAGTGGGGATATTGGGCGGGCAAGGGGCAAAAATGGAATCTCACCGGTAACGGTGCTGGCTACTATGTGATCAAAAATTCATTGAGCAGCCTGGTGCTGGATGTATTGAATGTCAGCACAGCAGAAAATGCCCAGATCATACAGTGGAATCCTACTGGTGCTACTAATCAGCAGTGGGCTTTGAGCAAACCTTAACATTAAGTCCTTGCCATCTTTAAAAAAAACCAAAGACCGGATATAGGTCTTTGGTTTTTTTGTATCAAACGTGATGTGAAAAGAAATTTCGTCAAATTGGTAAAGCCTGGTAAAGGCATTGTTCGAAAATGCAAGGGATTGTTACGAGACCATGTTTTTGCGCTTGCTGCGTCAACAAACAACAGGTTGTCGCGTTAACTGAACATATTACTTTTTTTCGGAGCACATCATGCGTAAGCTTACTATCCTGACCTCAGTCGCCCTCATTTTCTCGATGGCAGGATGTGCGGTGCAGCGTTATCCTGATCACACCCAAAACCAATATCCAACACAATATCCGACCCAGTATCCGGCATATGGGCAAAATCAGGCACCTTATCCGAATCAATATCAAAATGTGTATGTTGATACTGCTGTTATCGTCGGCATACGTGAAGTCAATGTCGGCAGTGGCGGTTCTTCTGGTGCCGGTGCAGCGGTAGGCGCGCTGATTGGCGGTGTGTTGGGGCATCAGGTCGGTAAAGGCAGTGGCCGCGATTTAGCCACGATAGGCGGTGCGATTGCTGGTGGTGTAGTCGGAAATGAAATGGAGCGTTCGTCAACACCTAAAAACAAGCTGGAACTGACAGTACGTCTGCAAAATGGTGAGCAGCGTACCATGCTGGTGGAACCGAATAATTACTACCGTACAGGTGACAGAATCCGGGTGACTTTCCAGAACGGACAATTGGTGCCTGCACCTTGAGCCCAGCTACGACGTTGGTTTTTAGGTAATGCACTGATTGCTTTAAATCCATGCCGCCTTGAGTAATTTCCCCGGAGAGATATTCTTTGCCGGGCCTGACTCAGCTTTTGCCCTGCAGCATAGGTAACCGGATGTGAGCATACAGGCTACAATATCGCCTGATAACAAATTTGCTCAATCCGGGAATACTTCATGTCGAAACCTATGCTCAGTGTGGCTGAGGCGCTGGAATTTTTATTGTCCGCTGTCCGCCCGATTCAGGAAACGGAGACGGTCACTACACTGTCTGCCAATGGCCGCGTGTTGGCGCTGCCCCAGACTTCCCTGCTGAATGTGCCACCGCTGGATAATACTCAGATGGATGGCTATGCTGTGCGCGCTGCTGATTGTATCAATGCGGAAACACGCCTGCGCGTCAGTCAGCGTATCCCTGCCGGTTATATTGGCGACGCGCTGGAAGCGGGTACAGCTGCACGCATATTTACCGGCGCTATCATCCCGGCAGGCGCCGATGCCGTCATCATGCAAGAGCAATGTGTGGCTGACGGTGAATTTGTGACCATTAAGCATCAGCCTAAAGCGGGCGAATGGATACGCAGGCAAGGTGAAGATATCGCTGCCGGGGCCACTATTTTGACTGCGGGAACCCGGCTGAGGGCGCAGGAACTGGGCTTGGTTGCATCGGTCGGGCTGGCACAATTGCCTGTATTACGCCGCCCCAGAGTGGCCGTGTTTTTTACCGGTGATGAACTGGCCATGCCAGGTGACCCCTTGAAGCCGGGGGCGATTTATAACTCCAACCGTTTTACCCTCACAGCACTATTGCAAGACCTGGGCTGCGATGTCACCGATTATGGCATCGTGCCGGACAAACTGGACGCCACTCGTTCCACATTGCGTTTAGCCAGTCAGGAACATGATGTCATCATCACTTCAGGCGGTGTGTCTGTCGGTGAAGAAGACCATGTCAGACCGGCTGTCGAGGCAGAAGGTCGCTTGAATATGTGGCAGATCGCCATCAAACCCGGCAAGCCGCTGGCATTTGGCGAAGTGGGCAAGGCATTCTTTATTGGCCTTCCTGGCAATCCGGTATCCAGTTTCGTGACCTTTCTGTTATTCGTGCGTCCTTTCCTGTTGCGCATGCAGGGTGTGCAAAACGTCAGCCCGCAGGCATATTCTGTACGTGCTGATTTCGATTGGCTGAAACCTGACCGCCGCAACGAATTTTTACGCGCCCGCATGAATGCAGAAGGAGGACTGGATTTGTTTGCCAATCAGGGTTCTGCCGTTCTGACTTCAACGGTATGGGGTGATGGATTAATCGACCTTGCACCAGGTCAAGGCATACGCTCTGGTGATATGGTTAACTATATTCCTTTCAGCAGCCTGATGGGTTAAGCTTTTTCGGGTTTATTATGCATATTCAATTACGATTTTTTGCCAGCGTGCGCGAGAAACTGGGTTTGTCTTCACAGCAGGTTGACGTACCGCCAGAAGTGCAGACCGTGGGCGATGTCCGGCAATGGCTGATACAGCGTGGCGACGTTTGGGCAGAGGTGCTGGCACCTGGTCGTGCTTTACGCATGGCCTTCAACCAGCAAATGTGTGAACCTGATCAACGTGTCAGCGAAGGGGCAGAGGTTGCTTTTTTTCCACCCGTGACCGGGGGCTGACAAATGACAATACGCGTACAAGCAGACGACTTTGATTTGAATGCCGAGATGGCACAAATGCGTCATGGCAAGCCAGCCATCGGTGCTCTGGTCAGTTTTGTCGGTGTCGTGCGTGACATGAATGAGGGACAGCCTGTTCAAGCCATGGAGCTTGAACATTATCCTGGCATGACGGAAAAATCGCTGGAGCAAATCGTTCAACAGGCACAGCAACGCTGGGAATTGATGGACGTACTGGTCATCCACAGGGTGGGGCCGCTGATGCCACTGGACCAGATTGTTTTGGTGATCGTAGCGTCACGCCATCGTGGCGAGGCTTTTGCCGCTTGTGAATTCATCATGGATTACCTTAAAACCCAGGCACCTTTCTGGAAGAAAGAACAGACACCCGAAGGTGCACGTTGGGTAGATGCCAGGGAAACCGACGACCAGGCTCTACAAAAATGGACGCAAGGAACTGCAACGCTTATAGGAGACAAGGTATGACATGGCTGGGGACATTGGCGGTAGGGCTGGGGGCTGCTTTTGGTGCCTGGTTGCGCTGGGTTCTAGGTTTATGGCTGAATGCCACCTATCCCTTATTGCCATTGGGCACACTGGTAGCCAATCTTGGCGGTGGTTACATTATCGGTTTTTGCGTCGCATTTTTTTCTGCCTATCCACAGTTGTCGCCTGAGTGGCGCCTTTTTCTGGTGACAGGTTTTCTCGGCGGCTTGACTACTTTTTCCACATTTTCAGCCGAAGCCATGAGCTTGTTGCATCGTGGCGACTATGGCTGGGCACTCATGCATAGCGGAGTGCACCTGATCGGTTCCATTATTTGCTGTTTTGCTGGTTTTGCTACTTACCGCGCATTGTTTGCATAGGACCTGTTGGTGGACTCACTTAGTCAGCGTCAGCTCAGCGCCAGATGTGTTGAATAAGCAGTTTGCTGGGCAACATATTGATGTATTGCACCAGACGTGGTTTAAGCCCCCGGTTGGGGCGACTACCATGTGGCAATAACTGGTTCCATATCACCAAATCACCAGCCTTACCCCCAATTGGCATGGAGCCAAGCGCATGCAAGTCCTGTTCACGTGGGTCGGCATCAGCCGGCAGGCTGGACAGCCACGTATCCAGCCTGTGATGAAAGCCGGGTACCAGCGTCAGTGCGCCTTGTTCTGGCGGTGTATCAGTCAAATACAAAATCCCCTGTGTGGCAAATGGAACGGGTTGATACAGGCTCACATCCCAATGCAAGTCTGGCCCGCGAAAGCTGTGTCCTGGCCTGTCTGGAACATTGAAGCCGCAGCGGTCAGTGCTGACCCATAGATCTGTTGTCTGCCACAATTGCGTAAATGCTTTATGAATACGTAACGAGTGACGGTTGGTATCAAATGCCGGAGACTGAAATAACTGCACCATGATGTTTGCATGTTCGCCGTGATACCAGGATTCAACATCATCTTCCCTGGCGTTCAAGGTATCCCAGATCACTTGTGCTGCGGCAGCACTATCTTGGGTAGACACGGCTTCTCGTAATATCACAAAACCCTGTTCATCCCAATGTTGCAAATCGTCCTTGGACAGCACATCCGGCATGCTGGCCAGTTGCTCTTGCCACGCCGAGATGCCCACAGGTATAGCAGATTGATGGGTCAGGGCGTTAATGCGTGCCATGTTGTCTGCCAAAGGCATGCCTGCAGTGGCTATCAGCCATGCTTCGAAGTGGGCAAAATCAGGTGTTTCGTTCAGGATGAACTGCGTAACCTGTTCCAAACCCACGCCCAAGGCGTGGAGCATCAGCCGGTCCGTGTGAAAGTTCGTGTCATGGTCGATTTTTTCTCCCCGACGTGCAGCCATCATGCGTGACCAGTAATCTTTCAGATGTGGCACCCCGATGCGAACTGTAGCATCCGGGTAGTTTGGATTTGTACTGGTGTCGGACAGGGGCATGGCGAATACTGGTAAAAAAAGAAATATGATCGCAAACCATGAAACAAATAGCAAATTGATGTCATCAGGGCCGTTGTGGGTATAATCAACCTAATCTAGACAAACTTACATCTTTAACCTATGACTGCTGATACTTTTCCCTTATTTCCAAGCTTGGAACCAAACCGCAGCGGCATGCTGAAGGTGGACGATACCCACACACTGTATTGGGAAGAAAGTGGCAATCCGCAAGGTCAGCCAGTGCTGTTTTTGCATGGCGGCCCTGGTGCAGGCACTTCGCCCAATCACCGGCGGTTTTTTGATCCTGCGCATTACCGCATCGTGCTGTTTGATCAGCGTGGCGCTGGCAAATCGCTGCCATTGGGCGAATACCGTGACAATACGACGCCCTTGCTGGTCAGTGACATAGAAAAAATCCGTGTCATGCTGGGGATAGAGCAATGGCTGATCTTTGGCGGCTCCTGGGGCTCGACACTGGCGCTGGCCTACGGTGAGGCGCATCCTGAACGCTGTCTGGGTTTTGTACTCAGGGGTATATTCCTGTGCACCAAGGCTGAAGTGGAATGGTTTGTGAATGGCATGAAATTTTTCTTCCCGGAGGTGCATCAGCGTTTTGCTGAAGCGATGCCGGAAGAGGAACGCCACGATTTGCTGAAAGCTTATACGAAACGCCTGTTTTCCGATGATCCGGTGGTCTATATCGAGGCTGCCCGTAACTGGAGTCGCTATGAAGGCTCATGTATTTTCCTTAAACCGCAGCCTGACACTATTGCCGATTTTGAATCAGATGCCATGTGCATCGGTCTGGGCAGGCTGGAAGCGCATTACATGCTGAATGCTGCTTTCATGCGTGAAGATCAACTGATACAAGACATTGAGTGCATACGCCATCTACCGGCAGTCATCGTGCAGGGGCGTTATGATGTGGTATGCCCACCAGTCAGCGCCTATCGCCTGCATCAGGCATGGCCAGAAGCCAGCCTGCAGATGATTGCTGATGCAGGGCATTCAGGCTCGGAGCCTGGCATTGCTGAGGCGCTGGTGCGCGCAACCGAGCAATTCAGACAAACAGGCAGCTTTGATTAGGACTCACTTCATCAATTGAGCAGGCGTGGCGGCGCATCTTCGGGAATGCTGCTACTGCTGTTGCCGAGCATTTCCAGCGTAAATCCCCAGTCGGCTTTTTCTACGGCATCCTGAAACAGCTTGCAAAAGCCATGCAATAGCCGACGCCCCATAGCTATTTCAAAATTTTTTCCGCCAGCAATCATGAATTCCATGCGAAAGGCGGCAGTGGCATGCACGTGAAACTTGATGTCGTCCGGCAGTAAAGGCAGGTCGCCCAAAGGCCAGCCTTCGGCCTCGCTGGTGAAAGGCGCATCAAAATTGCCGCCGTCTTTCATTTCGGCGACGGAAGCTTCATGTTCCATCTGTACCATTTCTGCACTGGCATGGGCCGCCCCTGGCTTGCCCAGTTTTACCTGTTTGGCCATTGCTTCCAGTAGAGTGGGCCAGAATTGCATGGTCAGCCTGCGTGTGAATAACAGGTGAATCTCCTGTCTGGCACTGGACGATTTTTCTGAAAACGAAAACTTGACCAGCAGCCTGTCCTGATCTGGCAGATAACTCATTTGTAACTGTTGTAAATCCATGGTTTTCTTTTGATGTAACGCAAACAACTTTGCATCTATTTTTAATATTCTTGAAATTGGCTTTGCCGCCCCAAATTGTGACACTAATTAATTCTTCAGGAGAGAGTCATGCGGCTCGACAAATTAACAACGAAATTGCAAGAAGCCCTCGCTGACGCGCAAAGCCAGGCAGTCGGCAATGATAACCAATACATAGAGCCAGTGCACGTATTGTTGGCATTAATCAACCAGGATGACGGCAGTAGCCGTTCCCTGTTGCAAAGGGCGGGCGTGAATGTGACTGCCCTTGGCAATGCCTTGAAATCGGCCCTGGACCGGTTGCCCAAGGTATCTGGCACTGACGGTCAGGTGCAGGCTGGTCGTGAACTGGTAGGCTTGCTGAATCTGGCAGATAAAGAATCCCAGAAACGCGGCGACCAGTTCCTGGCAAGTGAAATGGTCTTGCTGGCCCTGACAGAGGATAAATCTGAAGCAGGCAAGCTGGCAAGGGAAAACGGTTTGACACGCAAGGCGCTGGAACAGGCAATCGCCGCCGTACGCGGTGGTGGTAATGTTGATAGCCAGGACGCCGAAGGCCAGCGTGAAGCCCTGAAAAAATATACGCTGGACCTGACCGAGCGCGCCCGTTTGGGCAAGCTTGACCCTGTGATCGGGCGTGATGATGAAATCCGTCGTGCCATCCAGGTCTTGCAGCGTCGCAGCAAGAATAATCCGGTACTGATTGGTGAGCCCGGTGTCGGTAAAACGGCCATTGTTGAAGGTCTGGCGCAGCGCATCGTCAATGGTGAAGTGCCAGACAGCCTGAAATCCAAACGCGTCTTGTCACTGGATATGGCTGCTTTGCTGGCAGGTGCCAAATACCGTGGTGAATTTGAAGAACGCCTGAAAGCCGTCCTGAAAGAAATTGCCATGGATGAAGGCCAGACTATCGTCTTTATCGATGAATTGCACACCATGGTCGGTGCAGGCAAGGCAGAAGGTGCGATGGATGCTGGCAATATGCTGAAACCGGCTTTGGCTCGTGGTGAACTGCATTGTGTGGGTGCCACAACTCTGGATGAATACCGCAAGTACATAGAAAAAGACGCCGCGCTGGAACGCCGCTTCCAGAAAATCATCGTGGATGAACCCAGTGTTGAAGCGACGATAGCGATTCTGCGTGGCTTGCAGGAAAAATACGAAGTCCATCATGGTGTGGACATTACTGATCCGGCTATTGTTGCTGCTGCAGAACTGTCACACCGCTATATCACGGACCGCTTCTTGCCGGACAAGGCGATCGATCTGATTGATGAGGCTGCGGCCAAGATCAAGATAGAAATCGACTCCAAACCGGAAGTCATGGATAAGCTTGACCGTCGCCTGATACAACTGAAGATAGAAAAAGAAGCCGTCAAGCGTGAGAAAGATGAAGGCTCGAAAAAACGTCTGGTATTGATCGAAGAAGAAATCGACAAGCTGGCCCGTGAATACGCTGATCTGGAAGAAGTCTGGAAGGCAGAAAAAGCCGTCGTGCAGGGCAGCACCCATATCAAGGAAGAGATAGAAAAAATTCGCCTGCAAATGGATGATGCGAGACGCAAAGGTGACTGGCAAACCATGTCAGAGCTGCAGTATGGCCGTTTGCCAGAACTCGAAGCTCAACTGAAGCAGGCTGACACCCAGGCAGATAAAAATCAGCAAGACCACGGCAAGATGAAATTACTCCGTACCCAGGTTGGTGCCGAAGAAATTGCAGAGATTGTGTCGCGGGCAACCGGTATCCCTGTATCTCGCATGATGCAGGGCGAGCGCGAAAAACTCTTGCAAATGGAAGACGCATTGCACCAGCGCGTGGTTGGTCAGCATGAAGCTATTGTTGCTGTATCTGACGCGATTCGCCGTTCACGGGCGGGTCTGGGTGACCCTGGCCGTCCGTATGGTTCCTTTCTGTTCCTGGGACCTACTGGTGTGGGTAAAACCGAATTATGCAAGGCCCTGGCTGGCTTTATGTTCGATACGGAAGAATCACTGATCCGTATCGACATGAGTGAATTCATGGAAAAACATTCGGTAGCCCGCCTCATCGGTGCGCCACCGGGCTATGTTGGCTATGAAGAAGGCGGTTACCTGACAGAAGCTGTGCGTCGCAAACCGTATAGCGTCATTTTGCTGGATGAGGTGGAAAAAGCGCATCACGATGTCTTCAATGTCTTGTTGCAGGTACTGGATGATGGCCGCATGACCGATGGGCAAGGGCGCACCGTAGATTTTAAAAACACGGTGATTGTCATGACATCCAACCTTGGCTCGCATCAGATACAGGCCATGGAAGGTAGTGATCCTGAAGTGATCAAGATGGCTGTCATGGGCGAGGTGAAAACCCATTTCCGTCCAGAATTCATCAATCGTATTGATGAGATTGTGGTGTTCCATGCACTGGATGCCAAAAACATTGGTGCAATTGCAAGGATACAGTTGAAAACACTGGAGCAACGTCTGCAGCAAATGGACATGGGCTTGCAAGTCAGCGAGGCCGCTTTACAAAAAATTGCCGAAGCTGGTTTCGATCCTGTGTACGGCGCAAGACCATTGAAACGGGCAATACAGCAGGAAATAGAGAACATCTTGTCGAAATTGATATTGCAAGGCAAATTCGGACCCAAGGATGTGATTGCTATTGATGCCAAAGACCATGAATTGGTGTTCACCAAAGCCAATGCATGATTGAATCGAAAAGTTTGAACTTTGCGACCAGTTCCTGGTCTATCTGATTGTAGGAAGCAAGTTGGGGCAGCATGCGAATGCTGCCCGTTTTTTATTTCTGGCGAAAAAAACTGCTTGGTGATTCGCCAAATGTTTTCTTGAACATGGCAGAGAAGGCTGACTGACTGGCATAGCCCAGTTCAGCCGCCACTTGCGACAAAGGTAACCCGCTGCTGATTAGTGGTGATGCTTTTGATAAGCGCATTTGCTGCCGCCAGGCGGTGAAGGACATATCCAGTTCCTGTTCGAACAGACGCGATAGCGTGCGTGATGATGCTCCCACCTGCGTTGCATAGTCTTCCAGCGTGAGACCAGATGCCGGGTCCGCCAGCAATATTTCACACAAGCTTTTCAGGCGTTTGTCGCGTGGCATGGGCAGACGTATGGGCAAATGCTTGGCCGTTTGCAACTCATCGGTGATGACGGCAGCAAGATGGTTTTCACGTGGGCCAGCGTCATCTATCTGCTCCATGGCAGCAATCAATTCACGCAGCAACGACGATACCTCCAGTACCAGACAATTATCACCTTTGAAAGGCAGATGATCTGCATGAAAATTCAGCAAACGCAATTGTGAAGGTTCAATAATCCTGACTTCATGTTCCACACCTACCGGTATCCAGATAGCCCTTAATGGCGGTACGAACCAGGTATTGTCATTGGCCAGGATTTGCATCATGCCTTGTGGGGTATAAGTCAGTTGACCCCATTCGTGGTGATGCATGCGTATCACTTCTTCCGTCGGCAGGTTGCGCGCTACCAGACGCACTGGTCGTGCCGCAGTGGGGCGCTTGTCGGGCGACTGCGGGCGGGTATCGGTCAGGATTTCTACTGCCATATTAAAATTATCATCTAATTAATATTATTGAATTGTCGTAAATTCGACAAAGTTTGTCCATCTATCTTAAATCAGACTGCCAGATTTTGCATACACTCTTTCCGTCAGGCGCTGCAATGCGCCAATTCAATAGCGAAAGGACTCGGTATGACTACAGCAGTAAGCCCGCCAGTGAATCTCAGACAGGACGCCATGGTGATCAGCCTGGTGGGCCTGGCACATGGTATTTCCCACTTTTTCCATATGATACTGGCCCCCTTGTTCCCCTGGATTAAGGATGCTTTTAGCCTGAGTTATGCAGAACTTGGTCTGTTGATGACGGTATTTTTTGTCATTTCCGGTATAGGTCAGGCTTTGTCGGGTTTCATTGTCGACAAATTGGGGGCGAGGGCGGTCTTGTTCTTTGGTATTAGCTGCCTGGGCTTTGCCGCCCTGATACTGTCGTCTGCCCAAAATTACTCGATGCTACTGGCCGGTTCCATGCTGGCTGGTGTTGGAAATGCCGTTTTTCATCCATCGGATTACACCTTGTTGAACAAAAAGGTTTCCACTGCGCGCCTGGGATATGCATTTTCTGTGCATGGTATATCAGGCAATCTGGGGTGGGCGACGGCACCGGTGTTTTTGGTGACAATAGCTGGCTTGACAACCTGGCGCACTGCGCTGTTTTGTGCAGCCTTCTTGCCGTTTGTTGTGTTGGCTATTTTGTTTGTCTATCGTGACTTGCTGCACACCGAGCCAGCACATCATCACAATGCGCAAAATGCAGGCGTAAAAGCCTCGGGTGGCACCACGGATTTCTTGCGCATACCGGCTGTATGGATGTGTTTTGGATTTTTCTTCATGACTGCAATGGCATTGGGAGGCATACAAAGTTTTTCTTCTTCCGGTCTGCGCGATATGTACGGCATGAAATTGAGTGAAGCGACCACTGCCTATACTGGGTATATGCTGGCATCAGCCGCAGGCATGCTGTGGGGTGGTTTTCTGGCAGCAAAAACGTCGCAACATGACAGGACGATTACCCTGGCGTTCAGTTCTGCCGGGATATTCTCCCTGATATTAGCCAGCGGTGTGGTGAATACACCTATCGCCATTGTGTTGATGGCAGCGATAGGCTTTGGATCGGGCGTTGCCGGTCCATCACGTGATTTGCTGATACGGGCAGCAGCACCCAAGAATGCGACAGGTCGCGTGTATGGCGTTGTTTATTCTGGCCTGGATTCTGGTCTGGCTGTGGCTCCTCTGATTTTTGGTGCCATCATGGATGCCCATCATCCTTCCTGGATTTTTGTCTGCATAGGTGCGTTCCAGGTGTTAGCAATATTGACGGCCGTCAATGTCGGAACCAAGACGCGTGCATTGGCGGTTTAGGTTTTGCTGGTTAGAATAAGGTCTTATTCTAACCAAGTCCAACCGAGGGAAAATCATGAGCTTTGCGACCTGTGATATCTGTGATGCCAATGAGGGTAAGATTGCCACCAATGAACTGTCTGTGCTTCCACCCATCTTCTTGCGTTTTGGTAATGCTGTCAAATTCAGCGGGCAAGCCGTGACGCTGAAAGTCTTTGAAGATAACGTGATGGTCAGGTCAACGCTGGAAACACCGGGAAATGGCCAGGTTCTGGTCATCGATGGTGGTGGCAGTTTCCGTTGTGCCCTGGTCGGCGGCAACCTGGCTGCATTGGCCGAAAAAAATGGCTGGTCCGGCATTATCGTACATGGCTGCATCCGTGATGTGGATGAGATTAACCAGTGCAATATCGGTGTGCGGGCGGTGGCATCCATGCCTTTGCGCAGCGCCAAACACGGTGGTGGAATGAAAAATTTGTTGATCAATATCGCTGGTGTTGCGATTCATCCGGGTGACTGGATTTATGCGGATATAGATGGTGTACTGGTAGCCAGGCATGCATTGGTCTGAATTCATAGGACTTACGCAAAACCGCCCCAGCTGCGTTGCAGCTCCTTGCTGGGACGATTTTGCGTAAGTCCTATTTCAGTATCATTAGTCGATCATGGGCGAAGGCAGGAAATGCATGGTCACACAGATGGCTATGCGTTTATTTTTGTTGGAACCTTATCCTATGGTATAAGTCTGACTAGTGCCATTTCCTTTTACCTGCCTATGTTTCCTCGCTTATTTTCACCGCTGTTTTCATCACTGTCGTTAGCGGTTGCCGCGCTATTCTTCGCCGCGCCATTGCAGGCGCAGGATAAAGTCTCTGTTCCATCAACTGCTGGCAAGCTGGAAGCTGATCCTTTTCCGGCTAAAAAAATCTATCAGATGACGCCACAAGAGGTCGACAAGTACCTGGCTTTTCTGCATGTCAGTGTGCCAGACTTGCGCCAGAGAATTGCGATCATCGCCAGAAAAAATATCGGTCAGCCATATCGCCTGAATTTGCTGGGTGAATTCCCTTTCGAGTTGCACGACAATTTGCCCATGTACAGCCTGACGCATAGCGATTGCCTGGTGTTTGTTGAACATACCTATGCCATGGCTTTAAGTCGTTCCTGGGAAGAGTTTTTCTGGATATTGCAACGCATACGTTATAAGGATGGCCTGATTGGCGTAGCTACACGTAATCATTACACAGAGGTGGACTGGAACATCAATAATGCCTGGTTGCTCAAGGATGTTTCTGGCAACCTGCTGCCAGGGCTGGCGAGTACCTACGATATCAGCGTGGACAGAGCAAAGTTCCTCAGGGAACAGCACCATACAGTCACCAACATCCCAGTACAGATTAGCCATGAAGCCTATGTGAAAACGGCACAGGTGAATGCGGTATTGCCGCAGTTGCAGAATGGTGATTTTGTCAATGTTGTATCCGATAAAGATGGTTATCAATCCATCACCCATGTTGGTCTGGTAGTGGTTGACGCTGATGGCAAGCGAAATTTCCTGAATTCGGCTGAGCCGCAAGTCAGGGAAGAAAGTTTTGATACCTTCATCAATCGCACCCACGAGCGTACCAGGACCAGCAAGCTTGCCAATCCAAGAAAACTGCTGGGCTTTAAATTCTTGCGTCTGCGCGATGATATCGTCATCCCGGCATCGGTAAGTTTGCCCAAGCCCGCGACCATGGGTGGGTGACAGGTGGGGGATAGGGGCGTAGGCCCCTGTCAGTGCTTCTTACGCAAGGCCGTAAAGCTGACAGGTTCCCATTCACGCATCGCCATTAATAAACCTGTGCCACGTCGTTTCTTCAAGGGGCTGGTCAGGCTTTCTGTATGCAGTTCTGCAAAACTCTGTTTCAACTGACGCAGTTCGGCATGAAATTTCTGCATTGCCGCCTCAGTCAGCATGCCATGTAGAAAATACATGGACTCATTTTCCTGATGAAATGAAGCTTTCAGAAAGTCCGGCATACCACTTTCGCGAAAATACTCACGTATGGGGCCGTGGACCAGCCAGTCAAAGTCACGGGCGACATTCAATCGTATGCGGTTGCCTGGTAAGACGCTGATCAGTTGTAACTTGTCCAACCTTAACAGCTTGCTCAGGCATTCGGTTTCGCTGATCTGATACACCCGCAAGATATCTTCAAATTGCCAGTGGTTGATGGCACATACCGCGACCAGCAAGAGTTTGCTGTCGGATACCAGTTCTTTTTCCTGAGCCACACTCAGAGTATGGATGCGTGCATTGCTGGCATTGGCTTCCTGCGTGATTTCCATCAGGCTGAAACCCAGAAAATGGCATAGCTGTGCCAACCTCTCTATGCTCATATTGGCCCCATTCTCGACGCTGAGCAGGCGTTTGATGCTGGCCTCGGATAAGTCCAGCGCCAGCGCTACATCCTTGTAGGTTTTGCCTTGCTGTTTAAGCTGGAACTTGATGCTGTTCAGAATTTGCCGGATTTCGGTCATGTTCGTCCTTATCCCGAATAGATGATGATGGTCGCGGAAAACAATACTTTTCCTATTATAGTCTGCTACTTATTTGTAAAGAGTTTCATTTTGTTCGCCTTCTGAGCAAGATCGCTACTTTAAGACAAAAGAACAGGTGAAACGAATGAGTACTCTGTCGGCGCGTGAATCGCACAAATCTACATTGCTCGCTGCCACACCCTCGGCGATTGCTGCACTGGCCGCAGTCGCCATGCTGATACATGGGCCTGTTTTGCAATTCGCGCATTATCATGAATTTGCTGATCAATCGGTATGGATGGGTATTACACATGCGGTGGATGTGTTGTCGAATATCGGTTTCGCCCTGGTTGCGGTAGTTGGCGTAGTAGTGCTTGCCGAAAAATCCGGACGGGGTAATGGTGGTGCAGGTTTTCCTGCATATTGCGTGTTCGTGGGGGCCTTAATGGCGACGACCATCGGCTCCAGCTATTATCATCTGGCCCCCGATGATATCCGCCTGTTTTGGGATCGTCTGCCGATAGCAATAGCCTGTTGCAGCTTGCTGGCGGCAGTGAGGGCGGACAATCTGCCAGGCATGGATGTCAGGCGTGCTTTGATTGAACTGACGGTTCTCTTGCTGGCCGGCCTTTCTTCAGTATTGTGGTGGCAGTATTCAGGTGATTTGCGTCCATATTTGCTGATACAGGTACTGACTTTGATATTGATACCTGTATGGCAGGCCATATGGCGCAGTACACGCCAGACCAGGTTGTTGTTTGGCTGTGCCATGCTGTTATATGTATTCGCAAAAATAACCGAGTTGCTGGATGCTGAAATACTGCATGCCTTGCACATCGTCAGCGGCCACAGTCTCAAGCATTTGCTGGCAGCCGCAGCCGCTGGTTTGATCGTGCTTGACTTGCGACCGCAAAGATCGGGCATGATGTTCTTGCAGAGGAGGATACAAAAAATTGAGGGATTCAGGCAATCTGCCTCATAATTACAGTCGAAGATTGGCAGTTTCATTTTTAAACCAACCCTGACTGATTTTATGTGGATAGATACGCACTGTCACCTTGACGCCGCTGAATTTGGCGGCACCTCGCTGCAAGTGGCCGAACAGGCTGCGCTGGCGGGCGTGACAGGCATTGTGGTGCCAGCCGTCCATAAGAGCAATTTCGATACGGTCATACAACTTGGGCAGCAGCGCAGTGACTGTTTTTATGGGTTGGGCATACACCCCATGTATGTCCCCACGTCCAAAGAAGAAGACTTGCTGTTTTTGCGTCAAAAAGTCGATAGTCTGATGGCGGGCGCAGATGCTGATCATAAACTGGTTGCCATAGGTGAAATCGGGCTGGATTATTTCGTGCCTGCATTGACTCAAAGTCCATTGCGGGAAAAGCAGGAATATTTCTATATTGAGCAACTAAAAATCGCCCGTGATTTTGATTTGCCAGTCCTGCTGCATGTACGTCGCTCGCAAGACATCATACTCAAGCATTTGCGTCGCATCAAAGTCCGCGGTGGGATCGCCCATGCCTTCAACGGCAGCCAGCAACAGGCAGAGGCATTTATCGCGCAGGGATTCAAGTTGGGTTTTGGTGGCGCGATGACCTTCACCCGTGCCTTGCAAATACGACGTCTGGCAATGGAATTGCCGCTGGAGAGCATCGTGCTGGAAACCGATGCGCCAGATATTCCGCCCCAATGGCTGACTGCAGGGGCCAACAGCCCATCCCAATTGCCACAGATAGGCAGCGTACTGGCAGAATTGCGCCAGATGGACAAAGCACAAGTGGCAGCCGCCACCAGTGCCAACGCGCTGGATATTCTGCCGCGCATGCAAAGGGTGTAAATAGTGCGGGCGGTAATGTTGGGCCTGGTAGCCGGCGTCTCTCTGTTGCAGCTGCAGGCGCGTTTATTGAATTGGACATCATTGCTGATAGTCGCTGTCATATCGACTTGCGCCTGCATCCTGTTGTACCGTTTTACGTCTTCCGAACGCTTGCGTTTACCTGCCCGTGCAAGCTTGGCCGTCGTGCTGGGCTTTGTCTGGGCCAGCGGTTTTGCCCAGGTTTATCTCAGTGAATCCCTGCCGGTGGAATGGGAAAACAAAGACATCGTATTGATTGGTACAGTAGATAGTCTGCCGTTTCGCTTTGAGCAAGGGGTGCGTTTTAATTTTGCTGTTGAACAGGTCATTACCGAAGGGGTGACGGATCATAAAGACTGGCCTTCCAAGCTGGTTTTGTCCTGGTACAGCAATGAGCATGGTACAGATCACGGTGTTGATCATGGCGTTGACCACAGCGTTGATCACATCGGTGACAGCGACAGTCAGGTCGTCGATAGTAATGTCGCAGACCGGTTGGCAGACATCCGGCCTGGCGAACGCTGGCAATTGCGGGTGAGGCTGAAGCGCCCGCACGGCAATGCGAATCCTTACGGCTTTGATTACGAGGCATGGCTATTAGAGCAAAGGCTGCGCGCCACCGGCACAGTCAGACCAGAAACGCAGGCTGTAAAAAACCAGCGGCTCGATACTTTTGTCTGGAGCATAGGGAATTTGATCGAGCGGGAACGCGCTCGTTTGCGTGATCGCATCCACGCTGCACTGCCAGGTTATCCTTACGCTGGGGTATTGGTTGCGCTGGTGGTAGGGGATCAGCGCGAAATTCCGCAATCTGACTGGACAGTGTTTAATCGGGCAGGCATCGGTCATCTGATCAGTATTTCTGGCCTCCACATCACCATGGTTGCGGGACTGTTTGCAACCTTGATTTATTACTTGTGGCGACATTCTTTCTTCCTCAGTATGACTACGCCTTTACCATTACGCCTGCCAGCCCAAAAAGCAGCAGCGTTGACGGGTGCCATCACGGCATTGGTATATGTCGCGCTGGCCGGGTTTGGGGTGCCGGCCCAAAGAACCATGTTCATGCTGATCGTCGTGGCTTTGGCGGTCTGGAATGGCCGCATCAGCCAGTTTTCTTCAATACTCTGTCTGGCCCTGGGCAGTGTGGTTGTTCTTGATCCATGGGCGGTATTGTCACCGGGATTCTGGTTATCTTTTTCGGCAGTAGCCATGATCGTGTTTGCCAGCGACGGTTATTTGCATAAAAAGCCGGATGAGCAAGCTACCACTGTTGTGCGTAAAACACTGTTTGAAACATTGCCTGAAGTACTGCGTACAGAGGGCCTGACGCAATACGCGGTGACGGTAGGCCTGGTTCCACTGACCATGCTCTTGTTTGGGCAGATTTCACTGATCAGTCCGCTGGCGAATGCGGTTGCCATACCGCTGGTCAGTTTTGTTGTGACGCCACTTGCATTGCTGGGCAGTGTTATGCCTGCTCCTTTGTCTACCTGGTTATTGCAGCTTGCCCATGTTTTTGTCGATTTGCTTGCCCGCTTGCTGACTTATTTAAGCGCCTATCCGCTGGCAGTCTGGAACGCACCTTTACCGCCATTCTGGATGTTTTGCCTGGCGATGTTGGGAGTGGTGTGGCTGTTAGCTCCCAAGGGATGGCCCATGCGCTGGCTGGGCTTGTTGTGTTGCCTGCCACTGTTTTTTCAGACACCATCAACTCCGGCAGATGGAGAATTGCAAGTGACGGCGCTGGATATAGGGCAGGGCATGGCGCTGTTGTTGGAGACTTCTGAACATCGCTTGCTGTACGACACTGGCCCCATGTATTCTCCTGAGTCGGACAGCGGTAGCAGGGTAATTTTGCCGTATCTGCATGCGCGTGGCATCAATAGGCTGGACGGCATGATCGTGTCACACAATGACAGTGATCATTCCGGCGGCGCGCTCACTATACTCAGGCAATTGCCGGTGGATGTAGTAAGAACTTCATTGCAGCTGGATAGCCCCATTGTTCAAGCAGCCAGCAAACATCAGCGCTGCCAGGCCGGACAACACTGGGATTGGGAAGGCGTGCACTTTGAAATCCTGCAACCCGTGCCCGCCAGCTACGATAGCGCAAAGTGGAAACCGAATGCACGCAGTTGCGTGTTGAAAGTATCGACCGCCAGGTATTCCATGTTGTTGCCGGGAGATATAGAGGCAATACAGGAAGACGAACTGGTCAATATGATCCCGCAGAAATTGCCCGCCGACATATTACTGGCCCCGCACCATGGCAGTGGTACTTCATCCTCACCGGCATTTCTAAAGGCTGTACATCCGGCACTTGCGGTTTTTCAGGTTGGCTATCTGAACCGCTATCATCATCCCAAGGCCGAGGTGTATGCGCGCTACGCCGATTTTGGAATAAAACGTCTAAGAAGCGACGAATCAGGTGCAATCACATTACAATTTGGCGCATCATTGACGACTTCACAATTCAGACAGGAAAATGCGCGTTACTGGTTTGACCGGTAATGAGTTGCAGCTATGAACGAACTTACAGTAAAACCGATACTCCATTTTGTCCACGGCAATAGCTTCCCTTCGGGTACCTATAGCATGTTCCTGGATCATTTGCGCAATCATTATGACGTCCATGCGACCGATATGGTGGGACATAACCCCGCCTATCCAGTCACGGATGGCTGGAAGCATTTGGTGCAGGAGTTGATCGACACTTTGCAACAATCGTATAAGCAGCCGGTGATTTTGGTTGGCCATTCACTGGGGGGGATTTTGTGCCTGATGGCGGCACGCGCCCGGCCTGATCTGGTACGTTGCGTGGTGGTGCTGGATTCGCCGGTAGTGGCAGGTTGGCGCGCCCTGTTATTGCGGTCGTTTAAAGTATTGGGGCTGGACCGGAAGTTTTCGCCTGCCCGTTTTTCCGAAAAACGTCGGCATATCTGGAAAAATGAAGAAGAGGCCTATCAGCATTTCGCCTCCAAGGAAATGTTCGCCATCTGGCCGCCTCAAGTCTTGCGCGACTATATGCGTGCAGGGTTGAAACCACATCCCGAAGGCGTCACCCTGCGCTTTACGCGTGAGGTTGAAACCGCCATTTATCGTAGTTTGCCGCACGGACTCGGGCGTTTGTTGCGCCGCCCCCCTGTCATGCCCATAGGATTTGTTGGTGGAACGGAGTCGATAGAATGCCGTCAGGCAGGGCCGGAAGCGACCAAAAAATTAATGGGCGATAATTACGTATTAATAGAAGGTGGACATTTGATACCGCTCGAAGTGCCGGCAGCGACGGCTGCTGCCGTACATTCCATGATTACAGGCTTTCATTTAAAGTAAGCCGGTTTGTGAGCAGTTCGGATTTGACTTGTTTTTTTTGCGCCACTGCGCAGTTTTTCTAAGGTTTTTTATTCATGAACTATTCACCGCATATCGTAAGCATTGCCAAATGCTCGTTGCTGTTGGCTGCATTGCTGGCTCGCCCGGTATTGGCCGATACCGGCATGCCATCCTGGGATGAATTCAATCAGGTCAGGCAAGCAGGCAAGAGCTTTTTGCAGCTTGATATCGACAATGACAGTTTGTTGTTGAAAAAAGATGACGGTTTTTACACCAGTGGTAACCGCATAGGCCAGACCTATACAAAGGCAGATGCATTGCAATCAACGACCTATGGCTGGCGTTTGGGCCAGGATTTGTATACCGCATCTGACATCAAGCTCTTGCCAGGCCAGATTGCAAAAACAGACCATCCCTACGCGGGTTGGCTCTATGCAGGCATGTTTCGCGAAAAAAGCGAAGTGACCGGCAAAAGCCTGAAACTGGGGTTGGATATTGGCTGTCTGGGGCCCTGCGCTGGTGGCGAATGGTCGCAGACGCATTTACACCGCCTCATTAATCAACCTTTGCCACAAGGCTGGAGTACTCAGGTCAGGAATGAATGGGGGATGGTGTTGACTGGCGAATTTTCGCCAGGGCGTTTGCTGCCTTTTGCTGGTGTTGATGTTGCACCTCGTTTCAAAGCGCATTTTGGTAATATATTTACTGATGCCAGTGCCGAATTGTTATTGCGCGCCGGTAGCCTGAATGCCTTGCCTGAACAGGCAGCCAATTATGCCTTCATACGTACAGAGGTGAAAGCAGTTGCGTATAACGCCAGCATACAGGGCGGCTATTTCAATAAGCAGGCGAATGCTGTCAGCCCCAAAACCATGGTGGGCGAAGCAGAAATTGGTTATCTGTGGCGTAATGATCAATATGGGCTTTCGGCTTCCATCATTCGTCGTAGTAATGAAATCAGGGAATTAAGTAATGGGCAGGGCGCAGAGAATTTTGCCCGGTTGCAATTTTTTTATGCAATGTAAAAGCGGGGCTTCCTGATTTTCCTGGATTTGCTGGTGGGAATTCGCGCATTCACGGCTTAGTGATGTATAATTCGAATTTCCCGCTTGTGCCGTTTGGCACCTTCTGCAATGACTAAGTTTGTATTCGTTACGGGGGGCGTAGTCTCCTCATTGGGCAAAGGTATTGCCGCTGCCTCTCTCGCTGCGATTCTCGAATCGCGCGGCCTCAAAGTCACTATGCTTAAACTGGATCCGTATATCAACGTCGATCCAGGCACCATGAGTCCTTTCCAGCACGGTGAAGTATTCGTTACCGACGACGGTGCCGAAACTGATCTGGATCTGGGACATTATGAGCGCTTCATCACTGCCAAAATGAAAAAGGTGAATAACTTCACCACTGGCCAGATTTATGAATCCGTCATCCGCAAAGAGCGTCGTGGTGAATATCTGGGTAAAACAGTACAGGTCATTCCGCACATCACCAATGAAATCCAGGAATTTATCCACCGTGGTGCTGCCGGTGCGGATGTTGCTCTGGTTGAAATTGGCGGTACCGTTGGCGACATCGAATCCTTGCCTTTCCTCGAAGCTGCACGTCAACTGAGCCTGCGCGCTGGTCGCAACGCTGCTGCCTTCGTTCATCTGACGTTGGTACCATATGTTGCCGCCGCTGGTGAATTGAAAACCAAGCCTACCCAGCACAGCGTACAAAAACTGCGTGAAATTGGTATTTTCCCTGATGCTTTGTTGTGCCGCGCTGATCGTCCTATCCCGGATGACGAACGTGCCAAGATTTCCCTGTTCGCCAATGTACCTGAAGAAGCAGTGATTTCTGTCTGGGATGCAGACACCATCTATAAAATTCCTCAGATGTTGCATGACCAGGGCCTGGATAAAATCGTCTGCGATAAATTGGGTCTGTCTCCAAAACCAGCTGATCTGGCCATGTGGGACAAGTTGATCTATGCGCTGGAAAACCCGAAAGAAGAAGTCACTATCGGTATGGTCGGCAAATATGTAGACCTGACAGAATCATATAAATCCCTGACAGAAGCCTTGCGTCACGCCGGTATTCATACCGAAAGCCGGGTGAATATTGAGTATGTGGATTCTGAAGAAATCGAAGCCCATGGTACCAAGTCGCTGGAAAAATACGATGCCATTCTGGTGCCGGGTGGTTTTGGCAAGCGCGGCGTCGAAGGCAAGATCATGGCTGCCCGTTATGCACGTGAAAGCAAGATTCCTTATCTGGGTATCTGCCTGGGCATGCAAGTCGCCCTGATTGAATATGCCCGTAACAAGGCCGGTTTGACTATGGCAAATTCCACCGAATTTGATGCCGAGACCGAACAACCTGTCGTGGCTTTGATCAATGAATGGCAAAACCATGACGGTAAAGTAGAAACGCGGGATGAAAATTCAGACCTGGGTGGCACCATGCGTCTGGGCGCGCAAACTTGTGCCATTCGCCCTGGTACGCTGGCTGCAGAAATCTACGGTAATGTCGTGACCGAGCGCCATCGTCATCGTTATGAAGCGAATAACCATTACCTTGGTCGCGTTGAAGCTGCTGGCCTGATCGTTTCTGCCCGTACACCAACAGAAGATTTGTGTGAAATCATGGAATTGCCACGCGATGTGCATCCATGGTACCTGGGTGTGCAATACCACCCAGAATTCAAATCGACACCACGTGATGGTCACCCGCTGTTTATCTCGTTTGCCAAAGCAGCGATTGCGCATAAAAATGCGCTGGCTAACAAGGACTAAAAGATTAATACCCAGCCAATGTGATAGCTGGGATGCTTGTGTAGTTGTTGTCCATGTCGATGCATGTGATCGCGTGGTCAAAAATGGATTCCTGGAATCCAGTTCTGGATTTGTCGTGTGATGGAAGTCGTCTCCCTGCTTACCAGAGCAAGGAGTTTAAAAAGTAAGGTCCTGTCGAATTTATCGAACTGGTGGACTGTTACGGTTCACTGGGTTGTTGGTGCATGATCTGCGTCACCATCTTGCCAGTATCAAAAATCAAATGCAGCTTTATTTGCCTGCAGGCCGTATCCGGTCAGCAGACGCAGACACAAGTCAGATTCGTTTTTACTTTGTTCGCAATATTGATTGTTTAGGAGAATTGAATGAGTGCCATCGTTGACATTATCGGTCGTGAAATCCTGGATTCACGCGGTAACCCAACTGTTGAATGTGATGTCTTGCTGGAATCCGGTGTCATGGGTCGTGCTGCTGTGCCTTCTGGTGCATCAACTGGTTCCCGCGAAGCGATAGAGTTGCGTGATGGCGACAAGTCCCGCTATCTGGGCAAAGGCGTATTGAAAGCCTGCGAACATATCAATACAGAAATCGCTGAAGCCATCATGGGGCTGGATGCCAATGAACAGGCTTTCCTTGACCGCACCCTGATTGATCTCGACGGTACAGAAAACAAGAGCCGCCTGGGCGCAAATGCCATGCTGGCTGTTTCCATGGCGGTAGCTAAGGCAGCTGCCGAAGAAGCCGGTCTGCCACTGTATCGTTATTTCGGCGGTTCTGGTGCCATGCAATTGCCAGTGCCAATGATGAATGTCATCAATGGTGGCGCACATGCAGATAACAACCTGGATATTCAAGAATTCATGATCATCCCGGTTGGCGCGCCAACTTTCCGTGAAGCAGTTCGTTATGGCGCAGAAGTGTTCCATGCCCTGAAAAAAATCCTGCATGACAAGGGTTTGACGACAGCGGTCGGTGACGAAGGTGGTTTTGCTCCTTCCGTTGATAACCATGAGTCAGCAATCAAACTGATTATTCAGGCGATTGAAGCAGCCGGTTATGAACCAGGCACACAAATCGCACTTGGCCTGGATTGCGCCGCCAGTGAATTCTACAAAGATGGCAAATACCATCTGGAAGGCGAGGGCCTGACCCTGTCTTCTACCGACTTCACTAACTTGCTGGCGACCTGGGTAGACAAATATCCTATCATCTCCATCGAAGATGGCATGGCAGAAGGCGATTGGGATGGTTGGGCTATCCTGACTGAAAAACTGGGCAAGAAAGTCCAGATCGTTGGTGATGACCTGTTCGTCACCAATACCAAGATCCTGAAAGAAGGCATACAAAAAGGTATCGCCAATTCCATCCTGATCAAGATCAATCAGATCGGTACGCTGACTGAAACTTTTGCTGCCATTGAAATGGCCAAGCGTGCTGGTTACACAGCCGTTATTTCGCATCGCTCCGGTGAAACTGAAGACAGCACGATTGCAGATATCGCCGTTGGTACTAATGCCCTGCAAATCAAGACGGGTTCGCTGTCCCGTTCTGATCGTATGGCAAAGTACAATCAATTGCTGCGTATTGAAGAAGATCTGGGTGAAATCGCCAGCTACCCTGGTCGTGATGCCTTCTACAATCTGAAGTAAATTAGTTTGGTGAAAAAGGGGGAACACCGTTCCCCTTTTTTCTTGTGAATGACCTGTGTTGAACCTGTAAGTTTGCTTCTGTGCGTTTAATAGCTCTTTCCTTTGCTGCGCTCTTGCTGCTGATCCAGTACCCCTTGTGGCTGGGTAAAGGGGGATGGCTGCGCGTGTGGGAACTGGACAGGCAGGTGGCCCAAGTCAAAGCCAATAACGACAAACTCAAAGAACGTAACAGCAAGCTGGAATCCGAAGTGCTGGATTTGAAAAACGGAACCGATGCCGTCGAAGAGCGTGCCCGCTTTGAGCTTGGCATGATCAAGAAAAGTGAAATTTTTGTCCAGATTCTGGATCCGAATGCCGTTATGGGAAGCAAACCTGATCACCCTGTTCAGGAAACACCAAAGCCTTAGACAGGTTTTTAAAGTGATTTTGCAGCAATTTTCTCTAATCATTTCCTTCTCTGCTCATCCACCAAATTATTTGCAAACTTTCTTGATTGATTAAGCGACAAAACGTTTTTCTCAATGATAGAATCGCAATTCTTTTATTTTTTTTACAGTTCGTTACAAGTTCCTTTGCGCAGCGATGAATGCAGCTGTCGCTTAATCGGTTTCGTATTGTGACGTACTCTTTTCTGGCATTCACACCATGAATAAAATCAATCGGCCTGTTATTGCTGCCACTTTGCTTGCTTTGGCGTTGTCCATAAATGGCTGTGGTGGTGGTGGATCGGCCACCCCGGCGGCATCCAATGCGACCTCTGCCGTCGTTGCCAACAGTGGCCGCCAGTTTAGTGGCTTGGCTGCAAAAGGCAAAATCAGCGGTGCGCGTGTACAAGCTTTTTCACTTGATGGATCCGGCAAAAAAATAGGCGCTGCCTTTGCCGATACCATTACAGGCAGTGACGGTAGTTATACGATTTCTGTGCCTGCCAGTACTTCCAGTTTTTTGATTGAAGTCGGTATGGCTCCCGGGGCCTTGATGTATGACGAAGCCACTCAGGCCAACCTGCCTTTCCCAGAAGAGTTGAAATTGCGTAGCGTAGTCAGGCAGGGTGTCAATCCTGAACTCGTATACTGGGGCAGTGTTACGCCGCTGACTGAATTGATTGTTCAGGTTGCCGAAAAAGCTGGCGGCCTGACTGCTGGCAATATTGATCGAGCCAGAGCCGGGGTGCAGGCATTGCTGGGTTTTGATCCGCAAAGGGTGGCTGTAATTCAAACCACCAGTGATAATTCGGTGGATACGTATGTCGATGAAAAGCTGCAAGCGCTGAGCCTGACTGCCATTTCTCAGTTGGCGCTGGACAAGGCGTTTTCATGTAATGCTGATAGTCAGGGTAAGCGTGTAGCCTGCGTCGTTAACCAGATAACCAATGCTGGCAAGCTTGATGGGAATACTTTCCTGTTCAATGAAGATGTACGCATGGCTTTGCGTTCAGCCCTGGAGAAAGTGGCTGTTGACGACAATGCCAACAAATCTGGCAAAACCTCTGTGGATGGTGTCAGTACTTTTATCAGCGGCAGTTTACCAGCGCCTGCCCCGGCAACAGACAATGTATCGGCAACCAGACAGTTCTTTTCCAGCCTGCGTAATAATATTTACTCGCTGACGAACGGACAGCAAAACGGTGCCATCGATATGCGCCTGAATGCAGTCAAGGCCGACTTTGACAAAGCCAGTGCGCCTTTGGACAAGGATTTGTTGATCTGGTCGAAAACCTTGACAGAAGGCATCGACCAGTTTAACAAGTTCAAGGCTGGCACTAGCAAGGATACTTCGGTTAACGGATTGTTCTATGGTGCTACGCCGTTATGGAGTGGTTATCAGAATGTCGGCAATCTGGGTGATTGCAGTGTCATGCGTGACAGGACGAATGTTGCCCGCACACCTGCAGAAGCGCTGGGTCTGGAATGCCGTTTTTCTCGTCTTGTGCTGCCAGGTACTTTTAAAGTCAGTTATCACTACCAGGTTGAATGGGTGGAAATCATAGACCGTGTGTGGTTGGAGCCTTCCGCCAGCGACTCAGGTCGATTTAGCTATAAGTCTGAACTGGTACAGCAAAAGACAGTGTTTGCCTGGAATCAGGATAAATTGGATTTCATCAGGATACCTGCCAATGATGCCAATGCAACGGTCATCAATGCCTATTCCACGAATGCATTTACCGGCCAAATCAGTTATGCCATGCAAGGCAAGAATGTAACAGCCTTGATTGTGGATGGCCTGATGCCGCCGCGTACGGATGGGAATGGCAAATTGCTGACCGACTTTGAAAGCTGGAATTTGCGTGTGGACCGTAATGACACGGCGGATGGTTTTTATCGCTATGATTTTAGCGGTGAACTCAAATCCTACGTTTCCAGCCAGGTCAGTTCCAGACTGGCTATTGAAAAGGGCTCCTATGCCAAAGTCAGTCTGGATAGCACGGGCAATCTGGCTAAATTTGGTGCCAAGGAATTTGCCCTGATGATTACAGGGGAGGCGGGCAAGAGCAATGTGCATGGAGAATTGAAATTGTCGAATGCGTCAACCGACAAAAATGGCTTGAACTATGCACCAAATCGACTCGATTTTGCCGGGATGATCAGCAATGGCACAGGCTTGAGCACCGCACTGGAATTTTTCAACGGCAAGTTAAGTGTGGAACGTTTTGGGTATTCTGGCTTTGACAATAGCAAACCTGAATCTGCAAGCAACTTTGCGCGCACGGCAGTTGCCATTTCTGGCGTAATACAGGCACCGGATCGACCACCGGTGAAGTTGAATGTCAGTGGCAGTAGTGATGCTTTCAATAGCAGCAGTATTTTTGCGCAATATGATGATGGCAGCAATGTCATCAATGCCAATCTGACAGATAGTCCTGGCAAGACCAGAGTGTTGCGCGTCAGCAGTACGTCTGGCGTGTCATTTGACTTGTACGGCAGCAATCAAGTGGCCGATATCCTCAAGGATGGTGCCAAGGTTGGTTGGCTGGATTTGAAGGCGGGTCGTATCAGTTATGTCGACGGCAGTTTCGAATCCATAAAGTAAATTGAATTTTTTTCAGAGTACGCCCGCTGCATGTCAGCGGGCTATTTTTTTGAGTAGACCCATGTTTTTATCAAGATTAAGTTTGCTGCTAGGCGCGGCTTTACTGACTCATCAGGTATATGCCAAGGATGAATTGCTGCTGCAACAGAGCGGCGATGGCTGGCATAGCTTTGCCAATATTGACCTGTGGGAAGCGTCAGATTTTATGCCTACCCGCAAAATAGAGGGTGACTGGAGTGGCGATTTTTCGCCGAAAGAAGGTCAGAATGTAAGCCTGCGCCGTTATCGTGCAGAGTTGGGAATGGGTTATAAAGAG
The DNA here is from genome assembly GCF_058808955.1 of Undibacterium sp. GW821-FHT11B02. Classification (NCBI taxonomy): domain Bacteria; kingdom Pseudomonadati; phylum Pseudomonadota; class Betaproteobacteria; order Burkholderiales; family Oxalobacteraceae; genus Undibacterium; species Undibacterium sp. GW821-FHT11B02. The sequence continues at coordinate 194,906 of NZ_JBXASD010000007.1, forward strand.
TGGCGTTTGAATCTAGAAGCGCGACAGGAAGGCATGTTGAAAGCCAGTGCATCTACCCTGGCATTTGTGAAAGCGTATAAGCAGAGTGGTTTGCCGCAACAGGCCGTCAGCTATCGTCTTGAGGCGCAGATGGAAAGCTGGTCAGGCTTTGGTCTGCGGGCAGGGCGCTGGTTTACTCTGGGCGGTGAGTATCAGCCGCGCTTCTTTGCCAGTGCCGTGTATTATATGAAGCCGCAATACCGTTCGGTGCAAGCGACAGGGGCTGCCAGTTATGTCGATAACCAGCATTACAGTTTTTCTGCGACCGAGCTGGATGTTAATAGCCGCTACCAATACCTGTTCCAGCAATTTGAACCAGAAGCCAAAGGCTATAGCTCCAGCCTCGCCATGGATTGGCAAGTCAATTCAGCATGGCGCGTGCAATACCAGCTTGAAGATGTATTCAATCGTTTTGAATGGCAACATTTGCCTGAATTGCAGCAAAGTCTCAGTTCTGCCGTTGTGCAATATGACAGCAGGGGCTATTTGAATTATCAACCTCTGCTGCAAGGTGTAAACCGCCAAAGGACACGCTCAGTCTCGGTGCCGCAAACACATACGGCGCGTGTTGCTTACCAAAATCAGCAATGGGAATTTGCAGCGCAAGTCCGGCATTTTTACGGTGTTAATTTGCCGACTTTAAGTGTCGCCAATGATTCAGCCTATGGCCGCTTTGATGCCAGTTTCGACACGCGTTATAAGTCTGTTGGTATAGGCTGGAGTAACAGTATCGTGGGCCTGCATTTACAGTCAGATAATTTGAACTTGAGTAGTGCCAAAGTGCTTGGTGTGAGTATGCAAGCTCATTACAAGTTCTAAATTGTTGTACTTGAATCGGTTCAGACACCCACATACTTTTGCCAGGTCTCTGGTGACTGCATCAGGCTTTCGCTATTGCCATGCCAGACGATTTTACCGCGTTCCATGATGCTGTGCTGATCTGCCAGGGATATGAGTTTTTCTACATATTTATCGATGACCAGTGTAGTTTGCCCCTGATCGCGCAATTTTCTCAGGCATGTCCAGATTTCTTCACGCACCAGCGGTGATAAACCTTCCGTCGCTTCATCCAGTATCAGCAAATGTGGGTTGGTCATCAGTGCACGCGAAATTGCCAGCATCTGCTGTTCACCGCCAGACAATTGATTCCCCATATTGCCAGCGCGTTCCGCCAGGCGTGGGAAGAGTTGATATATCTCTTTGAGGCTCCATGGCGTTTTGCTTTGATTGCGATTGGCGGCGAAAGCGACCAGGTTTTCCTTGACAGTCAGGTTGGGGAAAATCTGCCGACCTTCAGGCACCAGGGCTATGCCCATCCTGGCAATTTTATCCGTCGTCATTTTTTCTATGCGCTGGCCCATGAAGCTGATATTACCGCTATGCGACGGTGTCAAGCCTAGTATCGAGCGCAAGGTTGTGGTTTTGCCTGCGCCATTGCGGCCCAGCAGGCTGGCGACTTCACCTTGACGTATCTGCAGGTCTATGCCAAACAAGACCTGACTGTGGCCATAAGAGGTGGCGATATGCTCGACTTCCAGTATGGTCTTCATGCAAGCTCCTTCAGTGTTGGGCTCATTTCATCACCCAGATAGGCTTTTTTGACTTCTGGGTTCTGGCGTATTTGCTCTGCCGTGCCAGTTGCGATAATGGAGCCTGCCACCAACACAGAAATGCGGTCAGCCAGTTTGAATACGGCATCCATGTCATGTTCAATCAAAATCACGGCCGCGTTGCCACGCAGGGCAGCAATCAATTCCAGCATCTTGCCTGATTCTTCATGCCCGGTTCCTGCCATGGGTTCATCCAGCAAGAGCAGTTGTGGCTGCGTCGCCAGGGTTAGCCCCAGTTCCAGCTGGCGTTGCTCACCATGCGCCAATTCACCCGCTTTGCTGTTGACTACTTCCGCCAGCCCTATGTCGCTGGCGAGTTGCCTGGCTTGCTCAAACAGGGCTCGCTCATCTATGGCTTTACGCCAGAAACGCATGCTGCTGCCAGAACGGGCCTGTATTGCCAGGCTCAGGTTGTCGATGACAGTATAGGACTGGAAAATATTCGTGATCTGATAAGAACGTGCCAGCCCAAATTTGACCCGTTCATGCATGCTAGTGGCAGTAACATCGACGCCATTGAAAATGATTTGCCCCTGGTTGGGTGCAATGGCACCGGATATCTGGTGTATCAGCGTGGTCTTGCCTGCGCCATTTGGGCCTATGATGGCGTGGATTTCGCCGGGTAATACGTCCAGACTCAGGTTGTTAGTTGCGATCAGGCCACCATAGCGTTTGACCAGGCCTTTTAACTGTAAAACGCTCATGCCTGATCCCCTTGCGGTTTTTTGATAGACATGAACTTTTGCGGCAAGCTGGCCAGGCCGTGTGGCAAAAGCATGACGACCAGCAGCAGGATGATGCCCAGATACAGTTGCCAGTGTATGGTGTAGCCAGACAGAATTTCTTCCAGCATCAACATGACCACAGCGCCCAGTATGCCACCAGACAGATAGCCGACGCCACCAAGTATCACCATCACCATCAAGCTGGCGGATTGCGTCCAGTGTAAAAGATTGGGGCTGACCAGCATGTTCTGATTTGCCAGCAAGGCACCGGCCAGGCTGGCAATGCTGCCGGCAATGGCAAAGCACAGCAATTTGTAGCGAAACACCGGGTAACCGATGGCTGCCATACGGATTTCATTTTCCTTGATGGCTTGTATCACGCGCCCAAAACGAGAATTGATAAGCCGGTACAGAATAAAAAGAAATGCAGTGCAGATAAGCAGCACCAGATAATAAAAGTTGCTGTCATTTGCCATATCCAGGCCAGTGACTGAACGTTGTGCCAGAGTCAGGCCGTCGTCACCGCCATAATTTTTCAATGACACAAACAGGAAGTACAGCATCTGCGCGAATGCCAGGGTGATCATGATGAAATACACGCCCCGGGTTCTGAGTGATATGCTGCCAATCGCCAGCGCCAGCAAAAATCCCGTCAGCATCGCCGCTGGCCAACTGATCCAGGCAGACGTAACACCATGCTGCATCAATATGCCCACCACATAAGCGCCACTGCCAAAGAAGGCGGCATGCCCCAGACTGACCATGCCGCCAAAGCCCAGTATCAGGTTCAGGCTGCTTGCCACCAGGGCAAAGATCATCAGGCGACTTAGCAATCCTATATAAAATTCCTGGGCGAAGTAGCTTGCCAGTAAGGGGAAGGCAATCAGCAGACACAAGATGCCTATGCTGGACTTGCGCCATATAGTGTGATGTAGGCTGCTCTGCATGATTACTCTTTTTTTTGTTATTTAGCCGCGTGCAGGGAACAGACCCTGTGGTTTGTAAAACAATACTGCTGCCATCAATACGTAAATCAGTATCGATGCCAGGGCAGGGCCCAGATTGGCGGCCATTTCCAGCGGCATCAGCAGTTTCAATGCACTGGGTAACAAGGTCTTGCTCAGGGTGTCGACCAGGCCCACCAGCAATGCGCCCACCAGCGCACCGCGTATAGAGCCTATGCCACCGATGACGATGACCACAAACGCCAGTATCAGAATACTTTCACCCATGCCCACCTGTACAGCCAGTATGGAGCCAAGCAGGGCACCCGCGATGGCGCATAGTGCTGCGCCAAAGGCAAACAGCAGGGTAAACACCAGCTTGATATTGATGCCCATGGTGATTGCCATTTCACGATTCGATGCACCAGCCCGTACCAGCATGCCTATGCGGGTTTTGGTGACGACAAAATACAACAGACCAGCCACAGCAAGTCCCGTAGCAATGATGAACAGGCGGAAAGATGAATAAAAGAAGTCAGACAGTAATTCCACTGGCTGCGCCAACTGCGGTGGGATATTCAGCATCAGCGGTTGCGCACCCCAGATCATGCGCACGCCTTCATTGAAGATCAGTATCAGCGCAAAGGTCGCCAACACGTGGGACAAATGATCGCGCTGGTATAAGTGCCGGAAGATGACTACTTCCAGTATTACGCCCAGCAGCGCAGTCGCGACCACCGCTGCCAGTAAGCCCAGCCAGAAAGAACCTGTCATGCCAGTAAAACTGGCGGCGAAATAAGCGCCAGCCATATACAGGGAACCGTGTGCCAGGTTGATGAAATCCATAATGCCAAAGATCAGCGTCAGACCCGCCGCCAGCAGAAAAAGCATGAGACCAAATTGCAGGCCGTTTAAACCATGTTCCAGCAAAAGCGTGATGTTCATTTCGAGATCCTTGGGTATGTTGCTAAGGTATTCGATGAAATTACTTTAGGTCTAAAATATACTATAAGTGCCTTGGTTGGGGATATTTTCTTTGTGGAAAGTTGATTTTTAACGAAAAAAACACTTTACCAAAAAATAGTTTAGGTTTAAAGTATTTTGGCGTTTTCAGGGTTTGCTGTATCAATATTCAAAGCCGGAGAAGAAATGAATTCAACTGTCCGACCAGGGTTTGCCCATCTGGATACCTTTGCTTTTGATCATTTGCCACCAAAAGATCAGTGGCCTGAACTGATTTTTTCTTTGCCTGAGTTGCAATATCCTGAACGTCTGAACTGTGTCGCCGATCTGCTCGACAAGATGTGTGCGACTGGCCACGCAGACAGCGTCGCTATCCGTAGCCAGACGGAAAGCTGGACCTATTCCCATTTGCTGGCTACCGTCAATCGTATTGCCCATGTCTTGTTGGAAGATATGTGTTTGCAGCCCGGTAATCGGGTGTTGTTGCGCGGAGCTAATAACCCCATGATGGCAGCCAGCGTATTGGCCGTGATCAAGGCGGGTTGCATCGCCGTACCCACCATGCCGCTGTTGCGTGCCAAGGAATTGGGCGTGATCGCCAATAAGGCTGAAATCGCCGCAGCCCTGTGCTCAGACAATCTGCGTGAAGAGATGGAATTGGCGGCACAGGCCAATCCCATACTGACGCAAGTCATCTACTTCAATCATCAGGGGGATGATGGCCTGGAAGCCTTGATGGCTGGCAAATCACATGAATTTGCAGCCGTTGATACCCTGGCCGAAGATGTCTGCCTGATCAGCTTTACTTCTGGTACGACCGGCATGCCCAAGGGCACCATGCATTTTCACAGGGATGTACTGGCGATCTGTGACTGCTTTCCGCGTTCTACCTTGCAGTCTGCACAAGATGATGTCTTTATCGGTACACCACCACTGGCATTTACTTTTGGCCTGGGTGGCTTGCTGCTGTTTCCCTTGCGCGTTGGTGCAACGGCGATCTTGCTGGAAAAGCTGACGCCTGAATCACTGTTGAAAGCCATCACTGATTTCAAAGCCACAGTCTGTTTCACTGCCCCCACTTTTTATCGCCAGATGGCACCGCTGGCCAGGAATTTTAACCTGTCCAGTTTGAAGAAAACCGTCTCCGCCGGTGAAGCCTTGCCCGCTGCAACGCGCGAAGCCTGGCGTCAGGCGACGGGTCTGGTCATGATAGACGGCATAGGTGCGACCGAGATGCTGCATATCTTTATTTCTGCTGCCGGTGATGCGACCAGAGCAGGTGCGACCGGCAAGCCCATACCTGGCTACCAGGCTTGCATATTTGATGAACATGGCGAGATTGCTGGCCCTGGTGTAGTTGGTCGCCTGGCAGTCAAGGGGCCGACGGGTTGCCGTTACCTGGCTGACGACAGGCAAAAGAAATACGTCCATAAAGGCTGGAACCTGACAGGGGATGCCTATGAAATGGATGCCGATGGATACTTCTGGTACCGCGCCCGTACTGATGACATGATTATTTCTGCAGGCTATAACATTGCCGGACCGGAAGTCGAGGAAGTCTTGCTGAAGCATCCTGCCATTGCAGAATGTGCTGTTATTGGTCTTGCTGACGAAGAACGAGGGCAGATAGTCAAAGCCTATATCGTGTTGAAGTCGGGTACACAGGCATCAGCCGAACTGAGTAAGGAAATCCAGGATTTCGTTAAAAACAATATTGCTCCCTACAAATATCCACGCGCCATAGAATTTATGGACACCCTACCCAGGACAGAAACCGGCAAACTGCAACGTTATAAATTGCGTACGGATGCTGCCAGTTGATGACTCGTTACCAGTTTAATCACGCTCATGACCACCAACCCGAAGGAGACATCCGTGAAAAAGACCTTGCTGTGTTTATTGTTGTCCGGTATCGCTGCCACCAATGTGACCAGTGCTTTTGCCGCAGACAAAGTCAAAGTGGGTATGGTCACCACCTTGTCTGGTGCGGGTGCTGGCCTGGGTGTTGATATACGTGATGGCTTTTCGCTGGCGCTTAAACATCTGGACAATAAATTCGGCAATTTACCGGTTGAAGTCATTACGGGTGATGATCAGCAAAACCCCGATGCGACCAAACAACTGGTGGACAAGCTCCTCAAAAAAGACAAGGTCGATTTGATGACCGGCATCGTGTTTTCCAATTTGATGCTGGCCGTGGGGCCAACAATTTTCAATGCCAAGGTGCATTACATCAGCGCCAACGCCGGACCTTCGCAGTACGCAGGCGAGCAATGCAATCCCTATTTCTTTAATGTGGCCTGGCAAAACGATAGCCTGCATGAGGCAGTTGGCAAGCAAGTCAATGACAAGGGTTTTAAAAACCTTGCTTTGGTGGCTCCCAATTATCCGGCGGGCAAAGATGCGTTAACTGGGTTCAAGCGCTATTACAAGGGCAAGGTCGCTGATGAAATCTACACCAAGCTTGGTCAGCTCGATTATGCAACTGAACTGGCACAGATACGTGGCTTGAAACCTGATGCCGTCTATATCTTCCTGCCGGGTGGCATGGGTATCAATTTCATCAAACAATTTGTGGACGCCGGTTTATCCAAAAATACCCAACTCTTCGGACCAGGGTTTTCTGCTGATGAAGATATCATCAAGGCGGTCGGTGCGCCCATGCTGGGCATGTTCAATGCATCGCAGTGGGGGCATGATATGGATAACCCGCAAAACAAACGCTTCGTTGCCGACTTTCAGAAAGAATATGGCCGTCTGCCATCGCTGTATGCATCACAGGGTTATGACGCCGCCATGTTGATGGATAGCGCCGTGCGCAGTGTCAAGGGCAAGATAGAAGATAAGGATGCCCTGGGCAAAGCCATCAAGGCAGCGAACTTCAAATCCGTGCGTGGTGATTTCAAGTTCAACAGCAATCATTACCCGATACAGAATTATTATGCACGCATCATCAGCAAGGATGCACAGGGAAGGGTTACCAACAAAACTCTGGGGCCGGTGTTCACCAACCATCCCGACGCTTATGTCGCCTCTTGCAAAATGCAATAAGGCAGTAATTCGTCAAACAAATAATTAATCTTCAAGGTATTTTAATGAACATCCTATGCATAGGCGGTGGCCCAGCTGGCTTGTACTTCAGTCTGCTGATGAAAAAGCAAAACCCGGCGCACCAGATCACCATCGTCGAACGCAATCGCGCTTACGACACCTTTGGCTGGGGTGTGGTGTTTTCTGACCAGACCCTGGGCAATCTGGTGAATGCCGATGAACAGACAGCGCGTTCCATCTTGCAGTCCTTCAATCACTGGGATGATATCGATACGCATTTCAAGGGCCAGGTTGTTACTTCCGGCGGTCATGGTTTTTGCGGCATAGGCCGCAAGCGTCTGCTGAATATCTTGCAAGAACGTTGCGAAGAACTGGATGTGAAACTGGTCTTTGAAACCGACGTGACAGACGACCAGGCACTCGCGCGGGAATATGATGCTGACCTTGTCATTGCCTGCGATGGCTTGAACAGCCGCGTGCGCACCCGCTACGAACAAAGCTATCAGCCTGATATTGATACCCGCAAATGCCGCTTTGTCTGGCTGGGCACCAAAAAGCTGTTCTCGGCTTTTACCTTTGCCTTTGAAGAAACCGAGCATGGCTGGTTTCAGGCGCATGCCTATCAATATGATGGTGATACTGCAACCTTTATTGTTGAGACACCCGAAGAAACCTGGCTCAAGGCTGGCATAGATAAAATGAGCCAGGAAGAAGCCGTTGCATTTTGTGAAAGCCTGTTCGCCAAATACCTCGATGGCAATGCCCTGATGTCGAATGCCACGCATTTGCGCGGATCGGCAAACTGGATCAAATTTCCGCGCATTATCTGCAAGAACTGGGTGCACTGGAACCAGTTGACTAAGTTGAACAATAAACGTGTACCTGTGGTCTTGATGGGTGACGCTGCCCATACTGCACATTTTTCCATAGGCTCTGGCACCAAGCTCGCATTGGAAGATGCCATAGAACTGGCGCGCAGTTTTGAAAAACATGGCGAACAGGGCATGGATGCTGTGCTGGAAGCCTATCAGGATTTGCGGTCTATTGAAGTCTTGAAGATACAAAGTGCAGCTCGCAATTCCATGGAATGGTTTGAAAACGTTCAGCGTTATACCGCCATGGAAGCGCCCCAATTTGCCTACTCCATGCTGACACGCAGTCAGCGTTTGTCGCATGAAAACCTGCGGGTAAGGGATGCAGCCTATGTGCGCAGTTTTGAACACTGGATAGCCGAACAAGCCTATGCCAAAGCTGGTTTGCCTTTGCCAAAGACCAAAACAGCGATTCCACCCATGCTGACGCCGTACAAGTTGCGTGATGTTGTGTTGAAAAACCGCATCGTCGTCTCACCGATGGCGCAGTACTCAGCCGTCGATGGCGTGACTGGTGATTATCACCTCGTGCATCTGGGTAGTCGTGCCATGGGCGGTGCTGGCCTGGTATTTGCCGAAATGACCTGTGTATCCGCTGATGCGCGCATCACGCCAGCTTGCCCCGGCCTGTATGCGCCTGAACATACGCAAGCCTGGAAGCGTATCGTCGATTTTGTTCATGCCAATACCGATGCAAAAATTGCCGTGCAGCTCGGCCATGCCGGAGCTAAGGGCTCCACCTGCGTGGCGTGGGAGGGGACGGACCAGCCGCTCAAGGAAGGTAACTGGCCGTTGGTGTCAGCGTCTGAACAGCAATACCTGCCCGGCATTTCGCAAATGGCGCGTGCTGCCACAACGACAGACATGCAGCGCATACAGGATGATTTTGTTCAGGCGACCATGGCAGCGGCAGAGGCAGGCTTTGACTGGCTGGAACTGCATTGCGCCCACGGCTACCTGTTATCAAGTTTCATTTCGCCACTGACCAATCAGCGTGGAGATGAATATGGCGGCTCGCTGGAAAAACGTTGCCGTTTTCCATTGCAGGTGTTTGCTGCCATACGTGCTGTCTGGCCAGTCCATAAGCCAATTTCTGTACGTATCTCTGCACATGACTGGGTAGAGGGCGGCATTACGCCGGACGATGCAGTGGCCATCGCCAGACTGTTCAAGGCAGCTGGTGCTGACATGATAGATTGTTCGTCTGGCCAGGTCAGCAAGCAAGAGAAACCTGTCTATGGCCGCATGTTCCAGACCCCATTTGCTGACCGTATACGCAATGAAGCACAAATCCCTACCATTGCTGTCGGTGCGATTTTTGAAGCGGATCATGCAAATAGCATCATAGCCGCTGGCCGTGCTGACTTGTGTGCGATTGCCCGACCGCATCTGGCAGACCCTGCCTGGACTATGCATGAAGCCGCAAAACTTGGTTTTACTGACATATCCTGGCCCAAACAATATGTCGCCGGAAAAATGCAACTGGAACGCAATCTGGAACGTGAAAGACAAGTCGCCGCAGCGAGCGCTGGCCTGACGCCGCAGCAAGTTGCCGCCAAGTTGCTGGAAGGATGAGCATGACAGCGTATCAGAAACGATTGCAAGGCAGGCATGCGCTGGTCACTGGTGGTGGCAAGGGCATAGGCCTGGCGATCGCGCAAGCCTTGTTGAACGAAGGAGCCACGGTAACGCTGGCAGGCCGCAGCGAAGCGACCTTGCAAGAGGCTGTGGCTTCCTTGGTCAATACCAAAGTGCAGTATGTAGTTATGGATGTCAGCAATGCGGAATTAGTGCAGGCGGCTTTCCAGCTATCAACGGGCAGGGATGGTCGTATCGATATTCTCATCAATAATGCCGGGCAAGCCAGTTCTGCTTCTTTCCTGAAGACCGATGGCAAGCTATGGCAAAACATGCTGGATGTTAATCTGAACGGCAGTTTCATCTGCATGCAACAGGCTTTGCCTGCCATGCTGGAGGCAGGCTGGGGCCGTATCGTGAATGTGGTCAGTACAGCAGGTTTGAAAGGCTACGCTTATGTCTCTGCCTATTGCGCTGCCAAGCATGCTGTTATTGGTCTGACAAGGGCTGTGGCGCTGGAAGTTGCGACCAAGGGCGTGACCGTGAATGCGGTCTGCCCTGGTTATACCGAGACTGATATCGTCAAAGAGGCCGTCGCCAATATCGTCGCCAAAACCGGGCGGACTGAAGAACAGGCCAAAGCCGAACTGGCGGCTGGCAATCCGCAAAAACGCTTGGTGCAGCCACAAGAGGTGGCAGATGCGGTGTTGTGGCTATGTATGGATGGTGCATCAGCAATGAATGGGCAGTCAATTGCTGTGGCTGGTGGCGAAGTTATGTGATGAAAATGGATGAACAGATAAAACAGGTATGAAAGAAGATAACCTACCAGTGTTCGATATGGAAACACGTCTGACGCAAGATGACCACCAGTCCTTGCGTCTGTGGTTGCGTATGTTGTCTTGTACCGTGATGATAGAAGGCGAAATCCGTAGCCGCCTGCGCAGCGAGTTTGGCATTACCTTGCCCCGCTTTGACCTGATGGCGCAACTCGAACGCCATCCGGAAGGCTTGCGCATGGGTGAGTTGTCGAAACGCATGATGGTCACGGGTGGCAATATTACCGGCATTACCGATCAGCTGGAACAAGAAAAACTGGTAACCCGTGTCGCCGATCTGAAAGATAGACGCGCTTACAGCGTCAAACTGACACATGCAGGCCGCCGTGCTTTCAAACGCATGGCCGCTGTGCATGAAGAATGGATAGCTGATATGTTTTCCGGCTTGCAGGCAGAGCAGAAAAGCAAATTATTTGAATTATTGTCGCAAGTGAAGACTCATTTGCATGAACCGGGCGCTGATAGCAGCCTGGACAACAAACCTTCGCAGGAAGAATCTACATGAAATATCTACCCGGACAAGCCCAGGATTTGACTGGCAATCGCCAGCAACTGGCCAACTATGCTGCGCAGCACTTCACCTATGCCGTTGATGCTGGCGTTGTCACCATCACCCTGAACCGTCCAGAACGCAAAAACCCGCTGACCTTTGATTCTTATGCAGAGTTGCGTGACCTGTTCCGTGCTTTGTCTTATGGCGATGATGTCAAGGCTATCGTCATTACCGGTGCCGGTGAAAACTTTTGTTCAGGTGGTGACGTGCATGAAATCATAGGCCCGCTAACCAAACTCGATATGCCCGGCCTGCTGAGTTTTACCCGTATGACCGGCGATCTGGTCAAGGCCATGCGCGCCTGCCCGCAACCTGTCATTGCAGCGATTGATGGCGTGTGTGCAGGTGCAGGTGCGATTCTGGCGCTGGCCTCTGATATCCGCATGGGCACGGCACGCAGCAAGACTGCTTTTCTGTTCACACGCGTTGGTCTGGCTGGTTGCGATATGGGGGCCTGTTCCATTCTGCCACGCATCATCGGTCAGGGACGTGCTTCAGATTTGCTGTACACCGGGCGTTCCATGTCTGGTGAAGAAGCAGAACGCTGGGGCTTCTTCAATCGCCTGGCAGCCCCGGAAGATGTGCTGGCAGAAGCGCAGATCTATGCAAGAAACCTGGCTGAAGGCCCCAACTTTGCTCATGGCATGACCAAGAAAATGCTGCAGCAAGAATGGAATATGGGTGTTGATGAAGCCATAGAGGCGGAAGCCCAGGCGCAGGCTATCTGCATGATGACCAATGATTTTCATCGTGCCTACCATGCCTTTGTGGCCAAACAAAAACCTGTTTTTGAAGGGGATTGAGCATGACACATATGATGTCTGATACCAGCTATCTCGACTGGCCCTTCTTTGATGACAAACACCGTGAACTGCAACGCACGCTGGATGCCTGGGCTGCGGAGAATCTGCCTGATCATCATGCCGCTGACGTTGATCAGGCTTGTCGCAATCTGGTCAGGCAGCTCGGTACTGCTGGCTGGCTCAAGAATGCCATAGGTGGCAGCGCCTATGGTGGCAATGCTGATGTCATCGATACGCGGGCCATTTGTTTGATACGCGAAACCCTGGCCCGTCATTCTGGCCTGGCAGATTTTGCCTTTGCCATGCAGGGTTTGGGTTCGGGTGCCATCAGTCTGCATGGTACAAAAGCACAAAAGCAAACTTATCTGACCAAAGTAGCCAAAGGCGAGGCGATTGCCGCGTTTGCCTTGTCTGAACCAGAAGCTGGCTCCGATGTGGCGGCTATGCAATGTGCAGCAGAATTTGTCGCTGATGCCAACGGTGGTTACTATGTCTTGAATGGTGAGAAGACCTGGATTTCCAATGGTGGTATTGCTGATTTCTATGTCTTGTTTGCCCGCACTGGTGAAGCACCGGGCGCGCGCGGTATTACTGCCTTCATCGTCGACGCCAATTTACCTGGCTTTGAAATTGCTGAACGTATTGATGTGATTGCCCCGCATCCGCTGGCTCGCCTGAAGTTCACTAATTGCCGTATTCCCGTAACCCAGCGTCTGGGTGAGGCAGGGCAGGGCTTCAAGGTGGCGATGGCGACTTTGGATATCTTCCGTACATCAGTGGCTGGTGCTGCCCTTGGTTTTGCCCGCCGTGCCATGGACGAGGCCATGCGTCGTGTGACAACACGCAAAATGTTTGGCCAGACCCTTGCCGACTTTCAATTGACCCAGGCCAAACTGGCACAGATGGCCACCACGATAGATAGTTCAGCCCTGCTGATTTACCGCGCTGCCTGGCAAAGAGACCAGGGCAAGAAAGTCACCAAAGAAGCTGCCATGGCAAAACTGACTGCGACCGAAGGAGCGCAGCAAGTGATTGATGCAGCGGTGCAAATGTTTGGTGGCCTGGGCGTAGTTTCAGAAGTACCGGTAGAGCGCTTGTATCGTGAAATCCGTTCCCTGCGTATTTATGAAGGTGCGACAGAAGTGCAGCAATTGATTATTGGTCGAGAATTGTTGAAAGAATTTGCAGCGTCATGAGCTTTAATGATGATTTTTACGACTGAATTACCCATACGCTTTGCCCATTGCGACCCGGCGGGTATCGTTTTTTACCCACGCTATTTTGAAATGATGAATGGGGTGGTGGAAGACTGGTGTTCACAGGGATTGGGCTGTAGTTTTCATGAAATGCATATTGCGCGAGGCATAGGTTTGCCGACAGTGCATCTGGAAACAGACTTCCTCAAACCGGCGCTGCTAGGTGAAACTTTGTTGGCGGAATTGACCGTGCTAAAGCTGGGTAACACCTCGGTAGAGATACAACTATGCTTTTGTGGACAGCAACAGGATATACGCGTGAAAGCCCGTCTGGTGCTGGTTATGATGGATTTGACATTGCGCAAGGCCATAGCCATACCGGATGAATTGCGTGCTGCCATGTTGCATTATTGTGGTGCTGAAGACAAAAAACTTCCATCAGCTTAAGCAGATATGCCTGGTTTGAGATATAAATAACAGACTTTTTGTGTTGAAAGGCATGAAAAGTCATAGTCGAAAGGATGGACGATGGAAATTTTGCAACCTCAGGGTTGGGCCAAGCCGCGTGGCTATTCGAATGGTGTTGTTGCCAGTGGTCGCACGGTGTGTGTCAGCGGCATGGTGGGTTGGGATGCACAATGCGTGTTTCACTCTGATGATTTTGCCACGCAGGTCAGACAGGCTTTACAGAATATTGTTGAGGTTTTGGCTGAGGCTGGTGCAGGGCCGGAACATATAGTCCGCATGACCTGGTATGTATTGGATAAAAAAGAATATATAGGTGCCTACAAGGAAGTGGGTGAAGCCTATCGCGATATTATAGGCCGTCATTTTCCGGCCATGAGCGCAGTGCAGGTAGCTGCCCTGATCGAAGACAGGGCAAAGGTTGAAATAGAAGTCACCGCCATCGTGCCGGAGTGATTATGAAAACAAGCATAGGTGTAGTTGGTATCGTCGGTGCTGGTGCAATGGGACGTGGTATAGCCCAGATTACCGCTCAGGCTGGCTTTGCCGTTCTTTTGTTCGACGTGCAGCCAGACGCTGCACGTAAAGCCAGTCAGCTGATTGCTGAACAATGGCAAAAAATGCTGAACAAGGAAAAACTCACCGAAGAAGAATATCAGGAAGCACTGGAAAACCTGCAAGTTGTTGATGGCATGCAGGAATTGGCTGATTGCGATCTGGTCGTTGAAGCCATTGTTGAAAAACTTGACGCCAAGCGTGGCCTGTTCCAGCAACTCGATGGCATCGTCAGTGATACCTGCATACTGGCGACAAATACCTCGTCCTTATCCGTTACTGCTATTGCTGCTGGCAGCAAAATCCCGGAACGCGTGGCGGGCCTGCATTTTTTTAATCCCGTGCCGCTGATGAAAGTGGTGGAGGTCATTGATGGCTTGCTGACGAGTGCCGATGTTTCAGGGCAACTGACAGCATTTGCCAGCCGCACCGGTCATTTACCGGTGCGTGCCAAGGATACGCCAGGCTTTATTGTCAATCATGCTGGTCGCGCTTATGGCACCGAAGCCCTGCGCATCCTGCAAGAAAATGTGGCTACGTTCCGCCAGATCGACCAGATCATGCGCGAAGCCGCCGGCTTCAAGTTGGGGCCATTTGAATTGCTGGACCTGACCGGGCTGGATGTATCCCATCCGGTGATGGAAGCAATTTATCACCAATACTATGAAGAGCCACGCTATCGCCCCAGTGTCATCACCGCACAGCGCGTACATGCTGGCGTGCTAGGGCGTAAGACCGGGCGAGGATTTTATTCTTATAGCGGGCAGAACGAAGTACCAGCCCCGGCAGAAAATTATCCGGCCTGGACTGATACGGTCTGGATCAGTCAGGCTAACCCGGATGCCGTGACTGCGTTGACTGCCTTGTTTGAACGTTGTGGTGCAATCGTGGAAACAGGTGCTCAACCCTCGGGTAACGCCTTGTGCATCGTCAGCCCGTACGGTGAAGATGTCAGTAGCAGTGTTGCCAATGAGGGACTGGATGCTCGCCGCACGCTGGGCATTGATGCCTTGCTGGCTTGTGAAGGGCATCTGACTCTGATGACCAATCCGGCTACCGATGCACTGATTGCTGCCCGCTGCCAGTCCTTGCTGTTACGCAGCGGACAAGGTGTCAGCCTGATACAGGATAGTAGCGGTTTCGTCGTACAACGTATGCTGGCATGCATCATCAACATTGCCAGCGATATTGTGCAGCAAGGTATATGCACCCCGCAGGATCTGGACAAGGCCGTTACTTTGGGCCTGGCTTATCCGGTGGGGCCGCTGGCCTGGGGAGATAAACTGGGTGCTTCGCGTATGCTGAGCGTTTTGCGAAATCTGTTGAACAGCACAGGCGACCCTCGCTATCGCCCCAGTTCATGGCTGGTGCGCCGGGCGCAACTGGGCCTGTCACTATTGCACACAGAAAAACACACAGCAAATTAAGATAAATTTGCCAGCCATCACAACATATGAATTCATATGTTGTGGCGACAAGCAAATATAAGTAATTCAGACAAAAAGTAATTCATACAATCAGGAGAAACAGATGGCCAAGGCTGTATTTAGTTGGGAAGATCCCTTGTTATTGTCTTCACAGTTGAGTGACGAAGAACGCATGGTGCAAGATGCCGCACGCGTCTATTGTGAAGAAAAGCTGACACCACGTGTACTGGAAGCTTTCCGTCATGAAAAAACAGACCCCGCCATTTTTCGCGAAATGGGCGAACTGGGCCTTCTGGGTTCCATGATCCCCACGCAATATGGTGGTGCGGGTTTGAATTATGTCTGCTACGGCCTGGTAGCACGTGAAGTTGAACGTGTGGATTCCGGCTATCGTTCCATGATGAGTGTGCAAAGTTCCCTTGTTATGGTGCCCATCAATGAATTCGGCAGTGAAGCACAAAAACAGAAATACCTGCCTAAACTGGCTACCGGCGAATGGATAGGCTGCTTTGGCCTGACCGAACCCAATCATGGTTCTGACCCTGGCAGCATGGTAACTCGCGCCAAGACCGTGCCGGGTGGTTATTCCCTGAGCGGCGCCAAGATGTGGATTACCAATAGCCCTATCGCTGATGTCTTCGTCGTCTGGGCAAAAACTGATGATGGCCGTATCCGTGGTTTCATCCTGGAAAAAGGCTGGAAGGGCCTGACCGCACCGGCGATACATGGCAAGGTCGGCTTGCGCGCTTCCATCACCGGTGAAATCGTCATGGATGAAGTCTTCGTACCCGAAGAAAATCTGATGCCACATGTGGAAGGTTTGAAGGGGCCGTTCACCTGTCTGAATTCTGCCCGTTATGGTATCGCCTGGGGGGCTTTGGGGGCAGCAGAATTCTGCTGGCATACCGCACGTCAATACACCATGGATCGCCTGCAATTCGGCCGCCCATTGGCCGCGAATCAACTGGTGCAGAAAAAACTGGCTGACATGCAGACTGAAATCACGCTTGCCTTGCAAGGTTGCCTGCGCCTGGGCCGTATGAAAGATGAGGGAACGGCAGCAGTGGAAATTACGTCCATCATGAAACGTAATTCTTGTGGCAAATCACTGGACATCGCCCGTACTGCGCGGGATATGCTGGGCGGTAACGGTATTTCCGACGAGTTTGGCATTGCCCGTCACCTCGTGAACCTGGAAGTCGTCAATACCTACGAAGGCACACATGATATCCATGCCCTGATTTTGGGGCGCGCCCAGACAGGAATTGCAGCTTTTTAAGCTATCAACAAGTCAACATCGAATCATCATGCCGCTGCTTTGGTCATTTGACCGGTCTGCGGCGGTTGTGACATGTTCGCTCAATACCACAGCATTTTCTTATTTGCATAAAATTTGCGCAATCACAAGACGGCTTTAGCCTGATGCGTGAATGATGATGCTAATCAGCAATTGAGTAATTCAGGTCCGCGTTAAACGGATCAGGAAATCGTATTGCTGCAATATACTCAATTGTCTTCGGTGCAAACTATCAATCGGAGTAAATGTTTTTTTGTGACTGATCGATGAAATTTCCCGTTACACAACGTTTCTGGACCTGGTTTACCAGGCCCTTGTTGCTGGTAGGTCTATTGGTGACCATACCGGCTTTTTATCTTTTATTAGGTGGGATGGTTCCTGCCGCTCACAATGCCGGACAGGTCTTATACGGCGTCGCTGCGCTGATCATGGCGGTGGATACCGCTCTGCAATGGCAAAAGCATAAGCGTATGAAGCGCCGCAGGGGCAAGTTGCTGCTGGATGTATTGATTATTCTGGGCTGCATACTCAGTGCTATTCCTGAGGATGAAAACTGGGGTACGCTGGAATGGCTATTGCGTCTGGCTTTGTGCGCTGCAATCTTGCTACGCCTTGCCACATTGGTGTTGCAAAATATGAAGCCAAGTCATCTGGTGCAGATGATAGGTCTGGCGATACTGATGCTGAGTACGGCGGGTGCGGGGTTCTATTGGCTGGAACCCAATGTTCATAGTTATGCCAACGGCGTCTGGCTGGCATTCACGACAATTGCCACGGTGGGCTATGGTGATGTCGTACCGTCAACACCCGCATCCAAGATATTTGCTGTGTTTATCGTTTTACTTGGTTATGCCATGTTTTCCATTGTTACAGCAAATATCGCTGCGCTTTTTGTGGAAGAAGAGGAAGCGAATCTGGAGCGACAATTGCATGCAGACATACGTTCCCTCAGCCGGGACGTGGCAGCACTGAGGGAAGAATTAAGAAATCGCGATCATTTATTCATGCAATATGAGAAGTCAAAGAACGACCAACACGACCAGCAATGATTAATGGATGAATGCATTGGCGATAATGCTTTCCTGTAACGTAGTTGCTATGCCACTATCCAGACTGCCGTATATCCTCCCATTGCACGCATCAAGACGGCTATGTACAAATGCGTTGGCGATATCGGATTGTGCATGTTCACACATCAGATAGGCTTGGGCGGTCAGCACCAGCTTTTGTGTGATGCGGCGGGCACTCATTTCTTTCAGTTCTGCCGTTTGCTGTAAGTCAGTCTGCAATTCCTGCGTCATTTGCCGCACCTCCTGCGCTGGTGATCCGGCCCATTGTTGCAGCAGTAATTGCAAACCCACAGGATCACGCTCCATGGCCCGCAGTACATCCAGGCACATCACATTACCTGACCCTTCCCAGATGGAATTGACCGGTGCTTCACGATACAGGCGAGCCATCGGGCCGCTTTCCACGTAGCCATTACCACCCCAGACTTCCATACATTCTCCGGTGAATTCCAGTGCGCGCTTGCATATCCAGAATTTGGCGGCAGGGGTCAATATGCGTCTCCATGCGCGTTGCAGCGGGTCATCGACATTGTCCAGCGTCGCTGCCAGATGCAGCATCAGGCGGGTGGCTGCTTCACTTTCCAGTGCCATATCGGCCAGAACATTACGCATCAAAGCCTGCTCGACCAGTTTCTTGCCAAAGGCATAGCGATGACGTGCATGATGTATCGCCTGCACCAGCGCCTGGCGCATCAGCGCGGCACTGCCAATCACACAATCGAGGCGGGTCAGGTTGGCCATTTCTATGATGGTCGGGATGCCCCGGCCCTCATTGCCGACCATGATGCCATAGGCATCCTGAAATTCCACTTCGCTGCTGGAGTTGGATTTGTTGCCCAGTTTGTCCTTGAGTCTTTGCACGATAACGGCATTCTTGCTGCCGTCCGGCCGCCAGCGCGGCACAAAAAAACAAGATAAACCCGCTTCGGTAGTTGCCAGCACCAGATGTGCATCACACATGGGGGCGGAGAAAAACCATTTGTGACCAGTGATGGCATAGTCATTGCCACGCCCGCCAACGTCAATGGCGATTGCCTTGCTGGTATTGGTGCGTACGTCCGAGCCACCCTGTTTTTCCGTCATGCCCATACCTATCAGCATTGATGTCTTGTCGGCGATGGGCAGATCGCGGGCATCATGTTCATTCGAATACAGTTTGTCCTTCAGGCTGGCGAACAGGCGCTCTTCATTTTGCAGTACTGGTATCGACGCAAAGGTCATGGTCGTCGGGCATAGTGAGCCTGACTCCACTTGTGCTTGCAGAAAATAGCCAGCGGCTCTCGCTACGTGGGCTCCAGGGCGAGGCTCGCGCCAAGGGGCAGCCTGCAGACCTTGTTTGCGCAATAAGCCTAACAACTGGTGCCAGCTGGGGTGAAAATCGACCCGGTCTATGCGTTGGCCATGGCGGTCATGGGTGTGTAGTTCAGGCAGGTGAGTATTTGCAAGTACTCCCAGTTCCAGTACTTCACGGCTACCCAGCTCTTGCCCGGTATCCTGCAGGGTGGATTGATGCCAGCCAGCCTGGTAATGACTGGTGCCCGTCATTAGAACCTTATCACTAGAGAAAATATTGTAGTCTTGCAGGTCTGGAACCTGATTGCTAATTTCATGAGTTTGCCATTGCATATGCGCCTCGTTCCTGTATCAATCCTTACATGAAGAGGACTTACGCAAAATTGTCCCAGCAAGGCTGTCGCTTTTAGGAAACCTCCCTTACAGGGGAGGCTCGTTGCGTCGGCAGGCAACATGTCGCCTGAAACCCCGATTGCACCGTAGCGACGAAGACAGTACTTTAGTACTGAGTCTTGCTAAATGCGGGAGCCACAATGCAGCTGGGGCAGTTTTGCGTAAGTCCTAATGAATAGTGTAGCGCGGTGATTGCTTTACCATGTTCGTCTTTTCATGCATGCCGTCAACCAGTAAATAAAAACAGATGACAGAGACTGCCAGCCCATTGAAATTAAGGCGTAAGCCGGTTCAGCAACGATCCAGAATGACGCAATTGGCCATTCTGGATGCCTTTGTTCGGCTTTTGGTAGAAAAAAACTATGCCGACCTGACCATGCGCGACATTGCTCTGGTGGCAGGGGTAGGGTTGGGCACACTGTATGAATATTTCCCCGGAAAAAAATCCATTGCGGCACATTGCATGCACGAACGCTTCAAAAGCATAGGTACGCAAATGCGCTTGTGGGTAGAATTGCAACGCGGCAAAAGCTTGCCAGACATGGTGCAGTTCATGATAGAAAAAATCATACAACTGCATGCTGAAAAAACTGATGAATGGTCAGCCTTGATTTTTCTGGAGCGGCAAATATCTGATATCAAGGCCTATAGCAGTCTTTACGGCCAAATCGTGGATATCTGGGAGCAGGCTTTTGCCGCCAGTTGTGACCGCAATGCTTATAGCAAGGCCAGTCCGGAGGTGGTGCATGCCGCCATTTATGGTGTGCTGTATCAAACCCTGATGTTGTCTCCGCAAAGCTTGCAGGATGCTGATTTTTACCTTCATATGAAAAACTTGGTGCTTGGATATCTGCAAATCAGTGGTCAGTCCGCCTGAATAAGGTAAAATCGCAAGATGTCCTATCAAGTCCTCGCCCGAAAATATCGCCCAAAGAGCTTTGAAACGCTTGTTGGGCAGGAGCACGTGGTTCGTGCCTTATCTCATGCGCTTGAGCAGCAGCGGCTGCATCACGCCTATTTATTCACTGGTACCCGCGGTGTCGGAAAAACGACCTTGTCGCGCATATTGGCCAAATCCTTTAACTGCGAGACGGGCATTACTGCTCATCCTTGTGGTGTCTGCGAAGCTTGTACAGCCATTGATGCCGGTCGTTTTGTTGACTATATAGAAATGGATGCCGCGTCCAATCGCGGCGTTGATGAAATGGCCTCGCTGTTGGAGCAAGCCATCTATGCCCCGTCGAATGCACGTTTTAAAGTGTATATGATCGATGAGGTGCACATGCTGACCAACCACGCTTTCAATGCCATGTTGAAAACGCTGGAAGAGCCGCCTGAACATGTCAAATTCATTCTGGCAACTACCGACCCGCAAAAGATCCCGGTTACGGTCTTGTCACGTTGCTTGCAGTTCAATCTCAAGCAAATGCCGCCTGGCCATATTGTTGGTCATCTGGAAAATATTCTGGGGCAGGAGCAGATCGATTTTGAATTGCCAGCCTTGCGCCTGCTGGCACAGGGTGCCCATGGTTC
Organism: Undibacterium sp. GW821-FHT11B02; assembly: GCF_058808955.1. Classification (NCBI taxonomy): domain Bacteria; kingdom Pseudomonadati; phylum Pseudomonadota; class Betaproteobacteria; order Burkholderiales; family Oxalobacteraceae; genus Undibacterium; species Undibacterium sp. GW821-FHT11B02. Next base: position 216,112 of record NZ_JBXASD010000007.1, read on the forward strand.
CATGCGCGATGCCCTGTCGCTGACCGACCAGGCAATTGCCTATGCTGCTGGCAAGGTGACGCTGGATGCAGTCCAGGGTATGCTGGGGGCGCTTGATCAATCGTATCTGATTCGTTTACTCGATGGCCTCGCTGCGCAGGATGGCAAGGCATTGCTGGATGTGGCAGATGAAATGGCAGCACGCAGCCTGTCTTACAAGGCTGCCTTGCAAGACCTGGGCAGCTTGCTGCACCAGATTGCCATCGCACAACTCGTACCTGCTGCGGTGGCAGATGATATCCCTGAGCGCGAGCAAGTCTTGCGTCTGGCACAATGTTTTGCCAAAGAAGAAATTCAATTGTTTTACCAGATTGCCGTACATGGTCGCAATGAGCTGGCACTGGCACCGGATGAATATGCCGGTTTCAGCATGACCTTATTGCGCATGCTGGCATTCAAGCCGGCAACTGGTGAGCAGGATGCGATTCCACCTGCTGGTGGCAGGCCATCCGCGCCACAGGCATTGCCGTCGAATGGCGTGGCAGCTCGTGCCGGAGTTGTCGGCGGCCAGGGTACCCCTCTTGCTGGCGGATCGCCACGAGCCAGTATGAGTGCGGCACCTGTAGCAGCAGCCGTGGTGAGCAAGGCACCTGTTGCTGCGCAAGCAGCAGTACCTTCAAACTCGCCCGCGATAGCGGCCCCGGATGTGCCTGTGACTGGTGCGCGCCAAAGTCCCGCGATGGCGGCGCTGGCAGCAGCCCGTGCGGCCAGTGGTAAGCAGGCGACGCCAAGTGCAAGACCGGTAGCCCCTGCAGATGTAGTGCCTGCGGTTGTGATTGCGACACCAAGTGCAGCGCCGGCTTCAACTCCCGCTATACCTGTAGTTGCTGCCCAGCCCGTGCCGGCAGCATCACTTGCCAAGCCGACGCCTGTAGTCAGTGCGACACCTGCAACTGCGCCAACGGTACCCGTAGCCAAAGCTCCGGTATCTGCACCAGCACCCATGATTGCTGAGCAAGACGCGCAATCTGCAGGTATGGATGATATGCCCCCCCCGTGGGATGAAGAAATGTTCTTCGAGTCAGCGCCGGCCACATCCACAAAGGCAGGCAGTTCGCCTTCCAAGCCTGCTATGCCTGCTGCAAGACAAGAAGATGGGATCATGCTCGCCGTCGGCAATAGTATCCGGCAAGATGAAGATGTCCGGCCAGCAGAAAAAGTTAAACCAGAAACTGTCGTGGCCAAGCCAGAAGTGCTTGGTGCCGTCATTGCGGACAGACAGATTTCCAATGCGCCGGTGCCAGAATTGAATTGGGATGGTTTCTGGCCCAATCTTGCCGCCAGCCTGCCTGTGCGCGGGGTGGCTCAGCAATTGGCGCAGCAAAGTGAACTGGTCAGTTGCCGGCAGGACGGCAATGCTCATGTGTTCCGTCTGCGGGTTCCTTTGCCAACCTTGTTGTCGGCAGGTAGCCTGGACAAGCTAACAGCAGCATTGACTGAGCGATTTGAAAAAAATATCCGCGTTGAAACCGAAATTGGTGCAGTTGAACAAACTGCCAATGCCCAAGCCGTGGCTGAGCGAGAAGTGCGTCAGCAACAGGCCGAAGCGTCCATACAAGGCGACTCTTTTGTGCAGACCTTAATGCGCGAATTTGGTGCCACTATCGTCACAGGTAGCATACGTCCGATTTAGTTCGGATGCATGCAGCGAACAGCCTATCTGGACACTTACTTTATCTATCTAATATTTTCGGAGAAATTCTTATGATGAAAAATCAACTTGCCGGTTTGATGAAACAAGCCCAGGCCATGCAAGACAATATGAAAAAGGCGCAGGACCAACTGGGTCTGGTTGAAGTTGAAGGCCAGGCTGGTGCTGGTCTGGTCAAAGTCGTCATGACCTGCAAAAACGACGTCAAACGCGTCACCATTGACCCGTCATTGTTGGGTGACGACAAAGATATGCTGGAAGACCTGGTTGCTGCAGCTTTCAATGATGCTGTACGCAAGGCAGAAGCAACCTCGCAAGAGAAAATGTCTGCATTAACCGCTGGCATGCCTATGCCACCTGGCTTCAAAATGCCGTTCTGAGTGTGAAGAAAATAGGTAGTCTGGATGCCTTGTCTGAGGCCCTGCGCCGTTTGCCCGGCGTAGGGCCAAAGTCTGCCCAGCGCATGGCTTACCATTTGCTGCAGCATGACCGCGAAGGGGCTGCTCTGCTTGGGCAGGCGCTTACCAATGCGGTGGAGCGCATACAGCACTGTGCATCCTGCAATACCTTCTCGGAAAGTGAAGTCTGCGAAACCTGTCTGGATGTAGCGCGCGATGCCAGTATGCTGTGCGTCGTTGAAACACCGTCTGACCAGATGATGATAGAGCAGACACTGACCTACAAGGGCTTGTATTTCGTCCTGATGGGTCGTTTGTCCCCCTTGGATGGCATAGGGCCGAAAGATATTCATCTGGAAAAGCTGATTACCCGGGCAACTGACGGTGTCGTCAAGGAAGTAGTGCTGGCTACCAATTTTACCAATGAAGGCGAGGCGACGGCCCACTATATCAGTGAAAATCTCAAGGCTCGTGGCTTGCAGGTCAGTCGTCTGGCGCGTGGTGTGCCAGTGGGGGGCGAGCTTGAATATGTGGATGCTGGTACCATCGCGCGTGCCATGCTGGATCGTCGAACAACCTGATATTAGCGGCCATGTTCCTGATTACCATCGAGCAAAAGAAACAGTTGCGGCAACAATGGCTAGATCTGATCCAGGCTCTGGGAGGCAATGCCAGGCAGGCTGAGCAAGCCTGGATTGTGCTCGACAGGTATTATTCTGAGCCGCATCGTAGCTATCATAATCTTTCTCACATCCAGGCCTTGCTGTTGCATGCAGACAAAATGAAGGCTGAGATTCGCGACTTCGCAGTCGTCGCGCTGGCGATTTGGTTTCATGACATTATCTATGATACCCATGCCAGCAATAATGAGCTCAAGAGTGCTGAACTGGCAGGTGAGATGCTAAGTCAGCTTGAAATTGATGTGCTTGTCATTCCTTACGTGCAGCAATGCATTTTGGCAACAGCAAGACATGAAGTGCCGAAATTTAAAAACCAGACACTTGATTTACCCCTGTTTCTCGACCTTGATCTGGCTATACTTGGTGCAGCACCTGATATTTATCAGCAATACAGTCAGGCCATACGCCATGAATATCGCTGGGTGACAGCACCTTTGTTCCGCGCGGGAAGAATCAAAGTGCTGAAACGTTTTTCGGAACGTGAGCAACTGTTCTTTACCACCACGATGGCAAGTCGTTTTGATGCTCAGGCGCGCGCCAATTTGCTCTGGGAAACCAAGAAACTTACTTTTTTCTGATGGATGAAGTCACAAGCATGAAGCCTCAAGCAAATACACATGGCCCTTTGGCGGGTATCAAGGTTCTGGAGTTGGGTACCCTGATTGCCGGACCCTTTTGCTCACGCATGCTGGCCGAATTTGGGGCCGAAGTGATCAAGGTGGAAGCGCCGGATGGGGGCGATCCTTTACGTCAGTGGCGCGTCTTGAAGGATGGAACTTCGCTTTGGTGGAGCGTGCAGGCAAGAAATAAAAAAAGTATTACCCTGAATATGAAAGAGCCACAGGCGCGTGGGATTGCCAGAAAGCTCGCACTTGACGCTGACATCATCATAGAAAATTACCGTCCCGGTGTCCTGGAAAAATGGGAACTGGGCTATGAAGATTTGAAGGCCGTCAATCCGGCAACCATCATGGTGCGCTTGTCCGGCTATGGGCAGACTGGTCCCATGAAAGACTTGCCAGGTTTTGGTGCCATCGGTGAATCGATGGGCGGCTTGCGCTATGTGTCCGGCCATGCTGACCGGCCCCCGGTACGGGTTGGTATTTCTATCGGCGATTCAGTTGCGGCTTTGCATGGTGTGATCGGCGCCATGATGGCATTGCGCCATCGCGATGTCAGTGGCGGGCGTTGGAATGGTAAGCAGGGCGATGCATGTGTTGCAGGTCAAGGGCAGATGGTTGATGTTGCCCTGTATGAATCCGTGTTCAATCTGATGGAATCGCTGGTACCGGAATTTGATCATGCTGGCTTCGTGCGCGAACGCACTGGCGGTGCTTTGCCCGGTATTGTGCCATCGAATACCTATACCACGGCAGAAGGTGAGAATATCGTCATTGCTGGCAATGGGGATGCCATTTTCCATCGACTAATGAAAGCCATAGACCGGGATGATCTTGCCAATGACCCGGGCCTGGTACGCAATGATGGGCGTGTGCCGCGTACCGCAGAGATAGACGCAGCGATACAAGGCTGGTGCTCGACCAGGGATATTGATACAGCCTTGCAGATATTAAAAGCGGCGGATGTGCCGGTAGGGAAAATTTATTCAGTGCGCGATATGATGAGTGATCCGCAATTCCTGGCGCGACAGATGTTTGAACAACATGCCTTTGAAGATGGCACACCTGTCAAATTGCCATCCATTACGCCAAAGATGTCGGCAACACCAGGAAAAACGCAATGGCTAGGCCCAAGGCTGGGACAGCATAATCAGGAAATCTTACGCAATCTGGGTTACAGTGATGCTGATATCGCCAGCATGAGCGCCAATAAAATTATAGGATGACGAAGACAATGAACCGCCAGAACCTGAAACAATTCCTGATTGCTATTACCCTGTTCTTACTTGGTTACTATACCTTCAATCACTGATTCAAGATCCGTCTCAGACGGGTGTCGTCAAGTCAGAGTTTTTAAATAATCCCTGATTCCTGCAAGCAGCATTTCCACTGACATCGCCGTCAATATCAAGCCCATCAGACGTTCAAATGCTGTCATGACGCGTACACCCAGTACGCGTTGCATACGCTCGGCACTCAACAAAACAATCAGCCAGACAACGGCAACCGCAGTCAGCGCTGCCAGGTGAACCACCATGTCCTGCTTGCCGTCAGACGAGAACAGCAGCACAGTTGCCAATGCTGATGGACCTGCCAGAGCGGGGATGGCCAATGGCACGATAAATGGCTCGTGACCATCTTCCACCTCACCGAAAATCCCGCCCTCTTGCGGGAAAACCATGCGCAAAGCAATCAGGAACAAAATGACGCCGCCACCTATGCGCAAAGAAACCTCCGTCAATTGCAGTGCCGTCAGGAAATGCTTGCCAAAAAACATGAACAGCAACAGCAGGGCAAAGGCTATTGCACATTCGCGCACCACCACACGCCAGCGCCTTTCCGGTGCAACATGGGACAAGGCACTGACAAAAATCGGGACATTGCCAAACGGGTCAGTCACCAGTATCAGTAAAATCAGTGATTGGAAAAAATCTTGTGTCATGCAAGCCTTGTTGTGAGGAAAAAGAAGTAAATCAAGGGCAATCGGCTTGAGCGCAGAAGCCAGCAGCCGGGTCAAACCAGCAAATATTCAGGGGCTGTTGCGAGATTAAGATAACTCGGCATCCCCGTCAGGCGGTGCAACAACACCCCGTTAATTTGGCCAGACGCTAAGGTGATATTTAAATCATTGCCAATGTGGCTTTGACTGCAGCTTCAATGCCGATAGCGGCTTCTGCAATGTTTTCAGCCAGCATATAGGCCGGAGTACTAACCAGTTTCTTGTCTTTGTCGACGACAAATTCCTTGACCGGGCAATTGATGTGTTGTCCACCCATGGCGGTGATGGCGGCGGCAGTTGCTTCGTCAGTGCCTATGGTGACGGCAGTGCCGCTGCCATAGACCTGCGGGATCATGGCTGGTGCAATGCAAATATAGCAGGCAGGTTTACCTGCAGACGCGATGGCTTTGGCAAAACGCAATACGTCAGGCTGTATCTGGCAGTCTGCACCTTTAATGGCAAAGTCAGACAGGTTTTTTGCTGCACCAAAACCGCCCGGAAAGAAAACCGCAGCATAATCCGCCGCATTGGCTTGTGCTATGTCCTTGATCTTACCGCGCGCTATGCGTGCGGATTCAACCAGCACATTGCGGGTTTCGCCAGGAGCCACCTCGCCGGTAAGATGATTGACGACATGTAACTGCGGAATATCCGGTGCAAGGAATTCTGGTTCAACGCCTGCCCTGACCAGAGCCAGCATGGTCAGGACGCTTTCGTGAATTTCTGCACCATCGAAAACACCGCAACCTGACAATATGACGGCAACTTTCATGATTTGCTTTCCTGAATATGAATAATGGTTTGGAGCATAATTTTCCTGCCGAAGGCTGTCGCATGTCAATAAAACCCGGCCAGTGCACGGAAAATAGAGTCTCCGTACCAATGGTTTTTAGTTTATTTGTATAAAAACCATTTACTATTACGCAGCAAAAGGCGAACGTCCGTCCTATTATTGGTATGCAGTGTATATTATGTCCGCAGAATCCCTTAGAACCTGTGTACGATCTTACTGCGCGAGCGTGATCGGAATTCACGCGGGGCTCATGTGCTGCTCAAAATGCTCATGTACCAGAGTACATTCCGCTTTTTGCGCTGCGCTTAATTACCCTGACCCCGCTAACGCACGTTCGTTACAGATCGTAAACAGGTTTTTAATAAATGCAGGAACGTTTGAATAATGTCAGTAATAAAGATGGAAAGCAAAGAACGTCCGGATACACCTTGTGTGGCCGTTTGCTCGACAACGTTTGATGATGTGTGTCGTGGCTGTGGCCGCACGGTAGCTGAAGTGGCGGAATGGGTGTTTATGACGCCTGAACAAAAAGAAATTGTCTGGACCCGCATCCTGGCAGAAGGTTATCCGCGCAGGAACACCTGAACTGCCGTTGCCTGTATCAGCAAACAATAACGGAGACCGACATGTCACAACCCAAAAAGAAGTCACGTCGCCGTTTTATTCTCGGTGGTTTGGGGGTAACTGGCGCTTTATTGGTTGGCTGGGGCTTTTTGCCGCCACGCCAACGCATGAACGCCGCTCATGATTTACCGGTACATGATGGTGAGGTAGCGTTAAATGGCTGGATCAGCATAGCGGCTGATGGCAGTGTCAACGTGGCCATGCACAGAAGTGAGATGGGACAGGGCGTGCATACCGCTTTACAGATGCTGGTGGCGGAAGAGCTGGATGTACCTCTGAGTCAGGTAAAACCCATGTACGTGCCGGCAGACAAGATCTACGGTAATCTGGCCGTTATTGCAGACGGGCTGCCTTTTCATCCAGATGATCAGGGCAGCCTGAAGCGTGTCGCCCATTGGATTACGCTGAAATTGGCACGTGAGCTAGGGGTGCAGATGACCGGTGGCTCGTCCAGCGTCAAGGATGCCTGGCTGCCGATGCGGGAAGCCGGAGCCACGGCGCGTGCCATGCTGGTTGCTGCAGCAGCCAAAAAATGGCAGGTAGCCGCTGCCGAATGCAGCACCCTGGACGGTGCTGTCCTGCATGCTTCAGGCAAGCGCGCCACCTATGCGGACCTGGCGGCAGATGCCGTACATAGTCAGCCGGGCGAAGTGCAATTGAAGAACCCCCGGGACTTTAAGCTGATAGGCACGCCGCAACCACGTACCGACGCGCTTGGCAAGACCGACGGCAGTGCCCGTTTCGGCATTGACGCGCGGCCCGACGGTATGCTGTACGCCGCGCTCAGGCAAAGTCCCACCATAGGCGGAAAAGTAAAACAATTTGATGCTGCCAGTGTCATGAACATGCCTGGTGTAATGCATGTCGTGGACTTTTCCATGCCGGACATGGTAGCCGGCGTGGCCGTGGTTGCCAAATCCTACTGGCAAGCGAAACAGGCAATCGCCGCGCTAGCGATAATATGGGAACCGGGCGACAACGCCAAGCTGTCCACAGACAGCATATTCAAGGAATTCGCCAGTCAGTTGGATAAGGAAAGTGGTCACGCTTATTATCAAACCGGTGACGCGACTGAAGCCCTGGCTAGGAAAAACGTGGCGAAAACTGTGGAAGCCGAATACCGCGCTCCTTTCCTTGCACATGCAGCGATGGAGCCAATCAATTGCACGGCTCAGGTGGGCGACAGCAAGGTTGACATCTGGGTATCTACCCAGGTGCCTGGCATTTCAGTTGATCTTGCGGCCAAAGTGTCAAACATCAAATCGGATTACATTAATTTGCATATGGCTTACCTGGGAGGTGGTTTTGGCCGCAGACTGGAAGCCGATATGGTTGCGCAGGCTGTGCGTATTGCCATGGAAACCAGGGGCCTGCCCGTGCAACTGATCTGGAGTCGTGAAGAAGATATCAGTCATGATATGTACCGCCCAGCGGCATTGGCACGCTTCAAGGCAGGCCTGGATAGTACTGGCAAGTTGCTCGCCTATGACAATAAATCAGCATCGGGTGCGATTGCGCATCAGTTTCTCAAGCGTGCTTTCGGCTTTGCCGGTGCCGGACCAGACAAGACAACGGCTGAAGGCGAGTTTGACATGCCGTATGAAATACCGAATCAGCGTATTGCCCATGTCATCGTGCCTAGCGCGGTGCCCATAGGCTTCTGGCGCTCGGTCGGTCATTCGCACAATGCTTTTTTCAAGGAAAGTTTTATCGACGAACTAGCCCATGCTGCCAACCAGGATGGCGCGGCTTTCAGACGGAACTTGCTGGCTCGTCATCCGCGCCATATTGCCGTGCTCGATGCAGCAGTCAGCAAGGCAGGGCAGGCACCAGCGGGCAGGGCACACGGCCTTGCCTTGCATGAATCTTTTGGTACCATCGTTGCCCAGATTGCCGAGATATCGGTACAGGATGGCCAAATCCGGGTGCACCGGGTTGTGTGCGCGCTTGATTGCGGTATTGCTGTCAACCCGAATATCATTGCCCAGCAAATGGAATCTGCCATCGTATTTGGCCTGAGTGCGGCATTGTATGGTGAAATCCTGATCAAGGACGGGCAGGTGGTGCAGACCAATTTTGGCGATTATCCCGTATTGCGCATCAATGAAGCGCCAGAGGTGGAAACGGTGATCATCAAGAGTGCCGGGCCGCCCCAGGGTATAGGTGAGCCTGGCGTGCCACCGATTGCGCCAGCAGTAGCAAATGCCGTATTCAGATTAACTGGCAAGCGTCTGCGTAGTTTGCCCTTAAAACTGAGTTGAAATATACTCGCGGCAGTATCTGGCGTTATGCGTCATTGTACCGATGTAGGCTCAGTGCTGCCAAAATGCTTGTTGAACAGGGTTTTTAAGTGATGCATTATTTTTATGGGCTTTCTGTTACGATTGGATACAGAAAGCAGCCTTAATTCAGGTGTCAGGATTTATACTGCGTGAGCTGTATGCCTGATATGCTCAAGTGGTTTTAAACGTTTTTATTTATTGATTTTTGCTATGTCCAATACATTTGCAGTTTCACGTGTTCGCCCTGCCTTTGCTCGTTCTAGCGGTTTTACGCTGATTGAAATCATGGTGGTAGTAACAATTATTGCCATCCTTGGTGCCTTCATGGTGCCCAAGCTGACAGGTTTTACCCACGAGGCCAGGGTGACTGCAGCCAAGCAGGATATTTCTACTATCATGGGGGCATTGAAAATGTATCGCCTGCATAACCAACGCTATCCAACGACTGAGCAGGGTTTGCAGGCACTGATAGAAAAACCGACAACAGGCCCGGCAGCCAATGCCTGGCAGTCTGGAGGTTATATAGAGAAGCTGCGTAATGATCCATGGGGCAAGCCTTATCAGTATCTGTCACCAGGCATACGTGGCGAAGTGGATGTGTTTTCTCTGGGAGCTGATGGCCAGCCTGGCGGTGCCGGCGACGATGCCGATATCGGCTCCTGGGATTTGTAAGACGCTTACATGACAAACAAGGTCAGGCAGCGTGGTTTTACGCTGCTGGAGTTGCTGGTGGTTCTGGTTATTTTCGGCCTCATTCTGGGGGCCGTGAGTATTAACGCCATGCCGGGCGCACAACAGCGTCTGGAAAATGACGCCAAGCGCATTTCCCTGCTATTGCAATTGGCCCGCGATGAAGCCATTGTACGTAATCTGCCGGTGGCATTTGAAGTTGATCAAACCGGATACCGGTTTTATGTCCGGGAAGACCGTGTCTGGTCGCCGATCAAAGATGAAATGTTGCGCGAGCGTTTTTTTCAATTGGCCCCTGTGCAATTATCCGTTCAGCCGCAATCATCCGACGCTTCTACCATACGCATCATATTTGGACGCGAGCCAGTGGATAAGCCATTTATCCTGACCATCAAATCTGCTGATAAACAAGTCAGTGTACGTGCCGATGGTATTGGCCATTTTTCGGTGGAGTAAGATGCGGTACTCATCCAGTCAATCCGGTTTTACCCTGCTTGAAGTGCTGGTGGCGCTGGTCATTGTCGGTACGGCATTGGGTGCCAGCTTGCGTGCAGTCGGCAGTTTGACACAAAACAGCAATAATCTGCGTGGCTCGATGATGGCGACCTGGTCTGCCGAAAACCGGCTGGCACAAATTCGCCTGGCCCATGAATGGCCAGAATTTGGCGAGCGCACTTTTGCCTGCCCGCAGGGCGACATGCACCTGATGTGTGAAGAACATGTAATTGCCACCCCCAATCCCTCATTCCGTCGTGTTGAGGTGTTTGTATTTGAAGCTGACAAGCCTGAGCATCGCATCATCAAACTGACACAGGTGGTGCCGAATGCGTTGTAGGAGTAGCAGCAAACTGCGCCAACAAACAGGGTTCACGTTAATAGAACTGTTGGTGGCAATCACCATACTGGCGATTATTGCCGTGCTGGGTTGGCGCGGGCTGGACAGCATTGTACGGGCAAGGGCTGGCCTGACTGCAGAAATGGAACAGACGCGCGGCATACAACTGGCCTTCGCCCAGATAGAAAATGACTGCGCCCACTTGGTGGATCCCAATAATTTACCTGGAAGAGAAGTCTTGAGCGCGCTCGGTTCAAGGCTGGTACTGGTACGTACGGTATTTGAAGAGAACCAGCCCAGCCGCCTGCAAGTCGTTGCTTACCGCTTGCGGGAAGGTGTGTTGAGCCGTAGTGAGATGTTGCCTACGCGTGAATTGGCGGTGCTGGATCAAGACTGGCAAAATGCCATGTCTGATGTCGATGTCAATCCTGCTATCGCCTTGCAAAACCAGGTTCTGAGCCTTGATATGCGGACCTGGAAGAACGGTGAAAATGGTTGGCGCATGGGGGGCTCTGAAGCGGAAGGTGCAGCTACCGGACAAGCTGCAATTGGAGCCGGGGCGGTAGCCAAGGCCGGCAAACTGACCGGACTTGAGTTGTCCGTGCAACTGACAGGGCGTGAGCTGCCTGTCACTAAAGTCTTCCTGCTGGGGGCGGTATGAGGTATCTACCTGTCTATTCTGGCAAGCAAACAGGGGTTGCTGTCATTACGGCGTTATTGCTGACGACACTGGCTATCACTATTGTTGCCAGTTTGTTCTGGCAGCAACAAGTGCAGGTCAGGTCTATAGAAAACCAGCGCATGCAGCTGCAAAAAAAATGGATTTTGCGTGGTGCCATCGACTGGGCGAGACTGATTTTACGCGAAGACGGCAAACAATCGGCAAATGTGGATCATCTGGGGGAACCTTGGGCAGTGCCTCTGGCCGATACCCGGCTTGATCAATATGTGGAAAATGCTCGTGCCGAAGGCGAGGATGCCGACGCTACCCTGTCAGGTCAGGTCAGTGATGCCCAAGCCATGTTCAACCTGAATAACCTGGCTACTGACGGTATCGTTGACCCGCGTGAACTGGCAGTATTTTCCCGCCTGTTGACGAATTTGCGTCTGGATCCACAACTGGCTGATCCGGTTGCAGCCATGGTAGCAAAGACCCAGGCAAGGGTCGCAGCTGCGTCAAGTTCCAGTACTGCTGAGTCCGGAACTGGAAAAACCTCTCCAGATGAATCGTTTCCTGAAGTACAATTCTTGCGCTTTACCCAGATTGATGATTTGCTGGCCGTTAGCGGATTTAACCAGGAAATGCTGAATCGCCTGAAAACTGCAGTTACTGTATTACCGCGCAAGACCGCGATTAACGTAAATACGACAACGGCGGAAGTCCTGGCGGCCAGGATCGATGGCCTTAGTGTCAGTGATGCTGCAATGATGATTGCCAGCCGTGACAGGGCATATTTCCTGACACTGGAGGATTTTAAGCGGCGCTTTGATGACAAGACAAAAACGGTAACAGACAAAGACGTGGCGGTCTTCACCAATTTTTTTATTGTGAATGGTAAAGTGAAAATGAATCGCTCGGCACTGGATGTCAGTGCCTTGATAGAGCGGGCAGAAAGTGGTACGTCAACCATGCCCGTAACAACATCGGTGCTTTGGGTACGGGAAAACTGAATAAAAAATATGGCAAGCACACTGTATATTTCTTTGCCGTCAAGGGCGGCGGCACAAAACAGACCTGATTGGGCCGGAGAAACTCTGTCTTTTGCGTTGATGACGGCAGAAGGTCGCCTGCAACAACAAGGGCAGATGACGCTGGCTGACCTTAAGCCTTTAGCCGCAGGCGCAAAGCAAATTGCATTTTTGCTGGCTGCTGCGGATGCAAGTTTGCTGACTGTCAAAGTGCCACCGATGTCGGCAGCCAAACTCAAAACCGCTTTACCAAATTTACTGGAAGAACAACTTGTCAGTGACCCGGCAGATCTGATACTGGTTTCCTCACCGGTTGTGGATGGCGAAATAAGCGTGGCTGTGGCTGATCGCTTGTGGCTGGAAGATGTCGCCAAACGTGTCAAGGATTGGCCATCACGCAAATTGTCCGCTTATCCTGCACAACTGGCGCTTGCCTTTTATCCTGCTGTCGATGGGCAGAGTGGGGTAGCTTGTGCTCTGATAGAAGAAAAAGATAGTGCACTTGAACTTTGTCTGCGCAACGGCGAAAAACACGGCATAGGATTTAGCCTTGATCTGACAGGGAAGGCTGATGCACTGGCCATGTTGGGTCACCTGAGTGAACAGCCCAGAATTGATGTGCATGTCCCTGCTACTGAGCTGGATCTCTACCAGCAACTGGTCAACCAGCTTGGCCAGGAAGAGAACATCAAGCTGTCTGCTATTAGCTGGGTGACGCGGGTAGCTGGTATTAGTCAGACTACACCGGATTTGATGACGGGTATCGCAGCTGAACATATGGCCAGTTTTGACTGGAGCAAGTGGCGCTGGACCCTGCGTCTGGCGGCAGCACTGTTGATCGTGAATTTGATGGCCTTGAATTTTGAATGGTTGAGCAAACGTAAAGAAGCACAGGATATCAGCAAATCCCTGACGCAAACTTATAGAAACAGCTTTCCGAAAGAGACAGCAATTCTCGATCCTTTGATGCAAATGCAACAGAAAGTGAATGTGTCAAAACGTGCAGTCGGACAATTTGCCGCCAATGATTTTGCCGTTATGGCGTCCCAGTTTGCACAGGCATGGGACCGCTTTGGTCCGCCGGGTGGGATCGCTGGTATAGAGTATAAGGAACGCGCCTTGTTTATCCGAGTCAAACCCGGCATGCAGGTACCGTTGGATAAACTGCGTGCAGGGTTGGCAGAGCAGTCACTGGAAATCAACTCTGCCACAGATGGTAGCTTACGTGTCACAGTCGGAGGAAAACGCTGATGTTCTATGCACTCAAGGAACAATTCAATTTCTTCTGGCAAGCACGGGCAGAGCGTGAACGTCGCATGCTGTTGATTTGCATACTGGTGATTACTCTGGCGTTGATCTATGCAGTTTTTCTGGCACCAGCACTGAGTGGACTAAAACAATTGCAAACCAGTATTCCGGTATTAAATCAGCAATTGGCGGAAATGGCAGAACTGAGCAAACAGCAATCACAACTGGCAGCTAGTCTGTCTGAGACGATCTCACCCGTCAGCAAGGAACAGCTTGAGCAGTCACTGACACGGCGCGGCATCAAGCCACAGACCATAGGTGTTAATGACGATATCGTCCGGGTGCAAATTCCTGCTACGGCTTATGCCAATTTGATGGAGTGGCTGGTAGAAGTGCAGAAAGCATCAAGGTTGACGGTGGAAGAGGCGAAACTGGTTTCCTTGCTGGAAAGTGGTCAGGTAAGTGCCACGCTGACACTAAGACAGCAAAGAAGCAGCCAGTAATGGCAGGTAGAACAGATGCCCATTTTTAAACGTTTAAGCTGGATTGTTGCCGCGATAATCAGTGTGCTGGTCACGGTAATGTTGTTTTTGCCTGCCAGCTGGCTGGGGCTGGTAGTGGAAAAACAAAGCCGTGGTCGCCTCAGTCTGGGCGATATTCAGGGAACATTTTGGCAGGGATCAGCCTTTGTCGGTGTCGCAGCGGATGGTCGTGGTTCGGTCACCCCCTTGTTTCCGGGGCGGTTTCAGTGGCATATTTCACCTTTGCTATTGTTGGGGCAGATTAAGCTTGATCTGGAAAATTCAGCCTCACTGAGTGCACCGGTCAGGCTGGCAGGTAATTTCAGCCAGTGGCAACTGAGTCCGGCAGTGTTGTTATTGCCACCGGAACGTTTGGAAGGACTGGGATCGCCCTTAAATACGATAGGGCCAACAGGCATATTGCATTTATCATGGAATGATTTGCTGTTTTCGCGTGCTAATGGGCAGCTCAGTGTGACTGGGCATGTGCAACTGGAAATGGCAGAAATGGCATCTCGCCTGTCGCCCATCAAGCCTTTGGGTAGTTATCAAATGGCGTTTGATTTCCGTGGAACAGAGGCTGATATGCAGTTGTCGACCATGAAAGGGCCGATGATGCTGGAAGGTGCGGGTAAGATGCTGGCAGGACGTTTCCAATTTTCAGGAAAAGCTTGGGCACAGGCAGGGCAAGAGGCTAAATTGGCAAATTTACTGAATTTGCTGGGACAGCGCCGCAATGACGGCGATAAAGATGTAATTGCGTTAGATTTCAAATGAAAACATTTCCATTAAAACACAGGGTAGCCATGACAAGAAATTCGATACGCAAACCTATACAGCAATTGTCTGCAATCACAGGTGTTGCAGTATTGACAGCCGGCTTCCTGTTGACGCCAGCGGGCATGGCGCAAGTCCCAGCAAAAAATACAGCTAATACAGCTGATCTGAATTTTGTTGGTGCCGATATTGAATCTGTCATCAAGGCTATCGGGCACTATACTGGCACCACCTTTATTATTGATCCGCGGGTCAAAGGCCAGATCAATCTGGTGTCTGAGACACCCTTGACCAAGGATCAGGCTTTCAAATTGTTGACATCCACTTTGCGCCTGCAAGGGTATGCAGTGGTGACTGCCGACGGTTATTCCAAAGTAGTGCCTGAGTCGGACGCCAAATTGCAGCCAGGCCCAACCCAGACCATGCATGCAGAAAAAAATGAAGCTGCCAAGGGTGACCAGGTTGCTACCCAGATTTACAAACTTAATTATGAATCTGCTGCAAACGTGGTGACTATCCTGCGTCCGCTGATTTCACCAAATAACACCATCAATGGCAATCCTGGCAATAACACGGTGGTAATTACCGATTATGCCGATAACCTGAAGCGTCTCAACAAGATCATTGCCGCACTGGATGTGCCAGCGTCAGTGGATATGGATATCATTCCAATTAAGAACGCTATCGCCTCAGATGTGGCGACGCTGATTAACAAGATCATGGATTCTGGCGCTGGTGCCGATCCTGCACGTACGGTGTTGATGTCTGACCCACGTTCCAATTCACTATTGTTGCGTGCGTCTTCTGTTGCCAGGGCAAATCAGATTAAATCATTGGTAGAAAAACTGGATCAGCCTAGCACCATGCCGGGTAACGTCCACGTAGTGTATCTGAAAAATGCCGAAGCCGAGAAGCTGGCACAGACCCTGCGGTCCATTGTCACTGGTGATACGTCCAGCTCAAAGTCAAGTTCGACTGTATCGAATTTTGGCAATTCGGCCAATGGCACGAATAGCCCGGTGGCCTCATCCAATTCGAGTACCATCGGTGCCGCCACCACTCCATCATTGCCGACTTCAAGCACGTCTGCCTCATCTGGCAGCGGTGGTGGCGCGGCTGGTTATATCCAGGCAGATACGGCAACCAACACTTTGATTATCACTGCAAGCGAACCTGTGTATCGCAATTTGCGCGTCGTCATTGATCAGCTTGATGCACGTCGCGCCCAGGTTTATGTTGAGGCGCTGATCGTTGAAATTACTGCTGACAAAGCAAATGAACTGGGTGTGCAGTGGATGGGCTTGTCGGGCGATCAAAACAGTAAATACCGTGTAGGTGGTGGTACTTCTTTTTCTACTGCGGGCAACAATCTGCTGACGTTGGCGGCTGGTAATTCAAGCAGTACCGGATCTGTGTTGCCTGGAGCAGGTTTGTCTCTCGGTATCTTCAAGCAGATCAACGGTCAATTGGGATTGGGTGCTTTAGCACATGTATTGCAAACGGATGGCAATGCCAATGTCTTGTCGATTCCTAATATCGTAACGCTGGACAATGAAGAAGCCAATATCGTCGTTGGGAAAAACATACCTCTGATTACAGGACAATTCACTACATCTACGTCCGGTACCGCTGGGGCCAATCCATTCCAGACTATAGAACGCAAGAACGTGGGCTTGAAATTGAAAGTCAGACCGCAAATTTCTGAAGGCGGCACCGTCAAACTGGCAATTTATCAGGAAGTGTCGAGTATTGACGATACAACCAATGTGTCGGGTATTATCACCAAAGAGCGTTCCATTTCTACCAACGTACTGGTGGATGATGGGCAGATCATTGCTCTCGGCGGTTTGATTGAGGATAGCACCACGGATGGCGTGGAAAAAGTGACGGGTCTGGGTGATATACCAATCCTGGGTAACCTGTTCAAATATCAGACCAGCAAACGTGGCAAAACCAATCTGATGGTTTTCTTGCGCCCGACGGTGATACGCAGTGCAGAGCAAAGCAGCAATGTATCCGTCGATCGTTATGATTACATGCGCACGCAATTGGCACCTGGCAAAGAAGGTATGGCTGACGCTTTGTTGCCGAATATAGAAAAAGGAAAATTGCTGTCTACACCTTTGACCATACCGGCAGAATCCGGCAACAACAAGCAAGGGAAATAATTGAACCATGCTTGAGAATCGTTTATTACCTTACGGTTTTGCCCGCGATTTTTCTGTTCTGGCGGTCAGGGACAATGCAGTCGTCAATGGTGCGGTTGAGATACTGGTTTCCAAACTGACGCCCTCTGCAGCGATTGCCGAGGTAGGACGCAGATTTGGCAAGGTAAAACTGGTGGTACTGCCACATCAGGAGTTGTCGGAGGCAATTGCAAAAGCCTATGCCGGTTCTGGAGGCGACGCTGCTGACGTGGTGGGAGAGGTTGAATCCGATCTCGATCTTGCCAAGCTGATGATGGACATGCCTGCAGTCGAGGATTTGCTGGAGTCAGCAGATGATGCACCGGTTATCCGCATGATCAATGCCTTGTTGACGCAAGCCTTGCGCGACGGCGCATCGGATATCCATGTGGAACCATTTGAGCAGATATCCATAGTCCGTTTTCGTGTCGATGGTTCATTGCGGGATGTGGTGCGCCCTAAAAAGGCGATACACGCTTCCCTGATTTCACGTATCAAAATCATGGCACAACTGGATATCGCTGAAAAGCGTTTGCCGCAAGATGGTCGCATTACCCTGCGCATAGGCGGCAAACCGGTTGATGTCCGGGTATCAACCCTGCCCACCGGGCATGGAGAAAGAGCTGTACTGCGCTTGCTGGACAAGGAAGCCGGTCGGCTGGATTTGAGCCATCTGGGCATGAGTGCAGATGTGCTGACCCAGTTTGACAAACTGATTGCGCAACCACATGGCATCGTTCTGGTGACTGGTCCCACAGGGTCAGGCAAGACCACTACCCTGTATGCGGCTTTGTCGCGTGTCAATGCCGGTACCACCAATATCCTGACGGTAGAAGACCCAATTGAATATGAACTGGCAGGTGTTGGTCAGACCCAGGTCAACGCTAAAATTGAGATGACCTTCGCCAAGGCCCTGCGTGCAATTTTGCGCCAGGATCCGGATGTCATCATGATCGGTGAAATCCGTGACCTTGAAACAGCACAGATTGCGGTGCAGGCATCGCTGACTGGCCATCTGGTGCTGGCAACCCTGCATACCAATGATTCTGCTGCGGCAGTTACGCGTTTGCTGGATATGGGCATAGAACCTTTCTTGTTATCGTCATCGTTGCTGGGTGTCGTGGCGCAAAGACTGGTACGTAAGCTGTGCATCCATTGCCGGATTGAAGATCATGGTAGTTGGCGTGCAGTGGGTTGTGAGCATTGCGGCCATACCGGCTATCAGGGCCGGGTTGGCGTGTATGAATTATTGCAGACCACCGAAGCTATACGGGCGCAGATTCATCATCAGGCAGCTGAGGCAGAAATTCGTGTCGCAGCCCAGGCTGATGGCATGAAGACCATGCGCGAAGATGGCGATCGCTGGCTGAAGGCGGGTGTGACAACGCCGGAAGAATTATTGCGTGTGACTAAGGAATAAGTGGTATGCCTGCATTCCGATATGAAGCGGTAGACAAGACCGGCCTGACCAGTAAAGGTGTGGTCAATGCTGACAGTGCCCGGTCTGCCCGCAGTGATTTGCGTGCGCAGGGGCTAGTGCCGGTCGTTGTCGAATCCATAGATCATCAACGGGACGCATCAGGCAAGCGTAAGCGGGCCTTGTTTGGCGACCGCTTGTCAACCGTAGAAAATGCCTTGTTCACGCGTCAGTTGGCAAGCTTGCTGGAAGCAGGCTTGCCGCTGGAGCAATCCTTGTCTGCTTTGCTGGAACAGTCTGAACGGTCTTATGCACGCGACCTGATCGGCTCTATCCGCTCCGAAGTCATGGCCGGTTCTGCTCTGTCGGACGCGCTAAAGCAGCATCCCGACGATTTTGCTGATATCTATTGTGCGTTGGTTGCTTCTGGTGAACAAATAGGTCATTTATCCCGGGTTTTGTCGCGTCTGGCTGACTATATCGAGCGCCGTAATGCTTTGCTGCAAAAGGTCAGACTGGCGTTTACTTATCCAGCCATCGTGACCGTAGTTGCGTTTGCCATCGTGATTTTCCTGCTGACATACGTGGTGCCGCAAATTGTCTCGGTGTTTGCCAATACCAAGCAAAAACTGCCTTTCCTGACCTTGATGATGCTGGCCATTTCGGATTTTGTGCGCGCCTATGGCTGGTTGGTGGCGTTGTTATTGGTAGCAGCATTTTTCCTTTGGCGCATGGCTTTGCGAAATCCAGAATTCAAGATGCGCTGGCATCGCTGGTTATTGACTGCGCCGCTGTACGGTAAATTTGAGCGTAGTCTGAATACGGCAAGATTTGCCAGCACGCTGGCAATTACCACCGGTTCTGGTGTGCCTATCTTGCGTGCTTTACAGACCAGCCGCGAAACTCTTTCCAACGTGGCCATGCGTGCCCAGGTTGAGGATGCGACTGCCAGTGTGCGTGAAGGCGTGGGCCTGGCGCGCGCCTTGTCTGCACACAAACATTTTCCACCCATGCTGATTCATATGATACGTGCTGGCGAGGTGACCGGGGAATTGCCCGCCATGCTGGAACGGGCCTCGAATACACAGGAGCAGGACCTGGAGCGTCGTGCCATGACCATGGCCGGTTTGTTGGAACCAGTGTTGATCTTGACGATGGGTATAGTGGTCTTGTTGATCGTATTGGCCGTCCTGATGCCTATCATAGAAATAAATCAGTTGGTACGCTGATAAGGATAAAAATGAAACGCCTGCCTTTAATAGTTACTTTTCTGGCCTTTGTGGCCCTGTGCATGTCCCTGAGTTTTTGGGGTTTGCGCCTGTTTAAGCCGCAGACAAGAAGTGTCTCCGCAGCGTTCCAACAAGGTAGTTATGAGCCGGGAGCCGGGCAGTGGGGCGGGATTTTCGGTGCCAGCCAGGTCATGCAGGTCAACGCCAGTAATTTTCAATTAAAGGGCGTAGTCCTGGCCAAACGTACGGCAGAAAGCCTTGCCATCATCAGTGCAAATGGCAAGCCAGGCTTATCGGTGGCATTGAACAAAGAAGTCATGCCTGGCGTTACCCTGAAAGAGGTACATGACCAATATGTGGTGATTGTTGATTCCGGAATGGAGCGCCGCATTGATTTACCGCCGGTTCCAGAGGCTAGCCGGATACAGCCCCAGCCCACATTCAATGGCCTGAGCAATCAGACCAATCAAGCCAATATGAATCAGGGGAATACTGTCTCTCCACAGGTAGCACCACCTAATTCTTTCGCGGCGCACAGAAACATGCCTGCACCTGGTGGACCAGTAACACCTGCGGCACCGATGGTGACTCCAGGTTTGCCTACAGCTTCTTTGCCGACAGCCATGCCGGGCAACCCTCAATGAGTCACTGGTCCGAGATTTGTCCGGGTGATGTACGTCTGTCACTGGAACAAGTGCACCCATCCTGGGCTGGAGTTATCGATGCCAGTCTGGCCGCTGTACATCTGGCAGACCCGGACTATTTGCCAGGTTTGAAGTCCAGTGCGTATTTGCCGGAGCAGGGCAGGTTATTTGCCGCTTTTTCCGTACCTATGCACAGCATCCGTTACATTCTCGTGGGTGAAGGCCCTTATCCCCGCGCAGATAGCGCAACCGGTTACTGCTTCATGGATGGTGCCGTCAAAAATTTATGGTCGGATGAAGAAGGGGGCGGTTTGTCGAAAAAAGTGAACCGTGCCACATCGCTGCGCAATTTCATGAAAATGCTGCTGGTCGCATCGGGGGAATTGCAGGTTGACGCGACGACTGGCAACGCTATGGCAGCGATTGCAGAAAAGGCACGGTATCCCAATTCCGATTTCATCCAGACCTTGACAGCCTTGCAAACTAATATGATTGACCAGGGATTTTTGCTGTTGAATGCCAGCCTGGTTTTTCGTGCCGATACTGCACCGGTAAAAGACGCAAAAGCCTGGCGGCCATTCCTGGAAAAAATGTTGTCCTTGTTACTGCAGCAACGACAACAAGAAAATTCTGCAACGCCAGCATTGGTCTTGTGGGGGAAGATTGCTGAACAGTTGCAGCAGATGCCAGTTGTAAACAATTATCCACAAATTAGTGCCGAGCACCCGTATAATCTAAGTTTTATTGCCAATAAGGCAATGCAGGATTTTTTCCGTCCCATGAATTTGCTTTGCAAATAAGTTGCCCAAAGGAAAATTTTTATGAGATGCTGCTCGAAACGCTGGCTTGCAAACCACCTTTGTAGAATAATTGATGACTGATATTGGGTTTTGCCTGGTTGTTTCGGATATTTACTTAGCTCCTGCCTATGTTGAAAAAAATTGGAATTGATCAGCTAAGGATTGGCATGTATGTGCAGGAGTTATGTAGCTCCTGGATAGACACGCCGTTTTGGCAAAAGTCCTTCATGTTGGTTGATCCTGAAGAATTAAAAAAAATTCAGGCTACTCGTATTCGCCAGGCATGGATAGATACCAGCAAGGGGCTGGATGTGCCGTCGGAAACAGACAGTAAGCCTAAAGTAAAATCCTTCCCCACAGCCGAGCCCTTGCCACCTTCAGCACCTGCGGCTCCACCAGGCCCTGCACCACGCCAGGTGGTAGCTGTGTCAATGGATGATGAACTGGGACGTGCTTCCCAGATTGTCAATAAATCCAAGGAGGCTGTGTACACCATGTTCAATGAAGCCCGTATGGGCAAGGCTGTTGATGTTGGTAATGCACAAAACATGGTGGAAGAAATAGCTGATTCCGTCATGCGCAATCCTGGGGCACTGATTGGGCTGGCAAGATTGAAGACCAAGGATGATTACACCTATATGCATTCTGTTGCAGTCTGTGCATTGATGGTGGCCTTGTCAAAACAACTCGGTTTAAATGACGAAGAAACCCGTGAGGCAGGTTTGGCGGGGCTGCTGCATGATATCGGCAAGATGATGGTGTCAGCAGATATACTGAACAAGCCAGGAAAATTGACGGATGCTGAATTTATTTCAGTGAAAGAACACCCTGCTGCTGGTTATAAGATGCTGAAAGAATCTGAGGCCGTCAGTGCGGTTGCACTGGATGTGTGTTTGCATCATCATGAAAAAATGGATGGTTCGGGATACCCAAATCGGTTAAAAGGCGAAGAGATCAGTCTTTATGCACGCATGGGGGCGGTATGTGACGTATATGATGCGATTACATCTAACCGCCCTTACAAGCAGGGTTGGTGTCCAGCTGAATCCCTGCGCAAAATGGCGGAATGGAGTAGCGGTCATTTCGACGAAAAAATCTTTCAGGCTTTTGTAAAGAGCATAGGTATTTTCCCGGTTGGTACTCTGGTTCGTCTGGAGTCTGGCAGGCTGGGGGTAGTGGTAGAGCAGCAGGTGGGTAAATCCTTGCTACTACCGAAAGTCAGGATATTTTTTTCCTTGCGCTCAATGGGTTATATCACCCCTGAATTGATAGACTTGTCCAGACCAGGCATGAACGATAAGATTGCCAGCCGCGAAGACGCTGCTAAATGGGGGCTCAAGGATATTGACCGATATTGGCTGGGTGATGCGGCGGTCAATCGCTAATTGATGGTTGACAGGCCAACTGCACAATCTCATTAACGCAAATGAAAAGGGCTTCGTTCTCCGAAGCCCTTTTGCTTGCCTAAAAGATGGGGCAACACGCCGTGGTTTTCTGATTTACTTTTCAGGCTGTATCACTACTTTGCCAGTAACTTTGCGCGCTGCCAGGTCATTGAGTGCCATGGCGGTATCTTTTAATGCATAGCGACCAGAAATATGCGGTTTTATCTTGCCTTCATGCAACCAGGTCATTAATTCGCGCATGGCTGCCAGATTGGCTTTGGGTTCGCGTCGTGCAAATTCACCCCAGAATACACCGACCAGTGAAGCACCTTTTAGCAGAGTCAGATTCAAAGGTAATTTAGGGATTTCACCGTTGGCGAATCCAATCACCAGGTAGCGTCCGCGCCAGCCGATTGAACGGAACGCGGGTTCTGCATAAACGCCACCAACCGGATCATAAATCACGTCAGGCCCTTTGCCTTCGGTTGCGGCCTTGATGGCTTCCCGCAAATCTTCTTTGCTGTAGTTAATAGTGGAGTCGGCACCATGTTGTTTGCAAATTTCCAGCTTCTCATCGGTCGATGCTGCGGCAATTACGCGCGCCCCTAAAGCTTTGCCGATTTCTATCGCCGCCAGACCAACGCCACCGGCTGCACCCAACACCAGCATTGTTTCACCAGCCTTCAGTTGTGCCCGATCAACAACTGCATGATGAGAAGTGCCATAAGTCAGGGTGATTGCTGCCGCTGTGTCAAAGTCCATGCCTGGTGGCATGGGCATGATGGCGTGCGCCGGAACCGCAACCTGTTGTGCAAATGCACCGTTGCCGATAAAAGCGATGACCTTGTCACCCACCTTGACATTGCTGACACCTTCGCCAACAGCGCGGACCACACCGGACAATTCACTACCGGGTGTGAAGGGCAGCTCAGGTTTGAACTGGTACTTATTCTGTATGATTAATACGTCAGGAAAATTCACCCCTGCTGCCTTGACGTCAATGGCAACCTGACCCTGGCCGGGTACCACATCTGCCAGATCTTCGATGACCAGCGTGTCGGGTAAACCCCAGTTTTTGCAAACAACAGCTTTCATTTTGATGTCTCCAATAAAATAGTACGACCGTTTGATTTTGTGATTATGCCGCAAAAATCTATTCTCTGTAGAAATTTATATTTCAGCATCAGGTAGAATACAAAGCATGAAAATTTTGATCAGTAATGATGATGGTTATTTGGCCCCGGGCATTGTTGCACTGGCGGCAGCGATGTCTGCATTTGCCGAGGTTACCGTAGTGGCGCCTGACAGCAATCGTTCTGGTGCTTCGAATGCATTGACACTGGACCGGCCCTTAAGTGTGCAGCGCGCTGCCAACGGCTTTTACTTTGTAAATGGTACGCCATCTGATTGTGTGCACATAGCCCTGACGGCAATCATGAAGGATAAACCGGACCTGATCGTGTCTGGTATTAACCAGGGGCAGAATATGGGGGATGACACTCTGTATTCAGGTACTGTGGCGGCTGCTACGGAAGGCTTTTTATTCGGCGTTCCGGCCATCGCGTTTTCACAAACCGAAAAAGGCTGGCAACATCTGGATGCTGCTGCTCGTGTGGCGGAAGAGATGGTCAGACGTGGTTTTCCCGAACTCTCCGGTCCATTTTTGCTGAACGTGAATATTCCTAATTTGCCATATCAGGACATTCAGGGAATACGCAAATCGCGGCTAGGCAAACGACATACTTCGGAGCCAGTCATTCACATGCTGGATCCGCATGGCAGAGATATATACTGGATAGGCCCGCCGGGTGCGGCAAGCGATGCCAGTTCTGGTACTGATTTTGATACAACAGCAAGAAACTTTGTCTCGGTAACGCCGTTGCAGATTGATTTGACAAGTACCCGGCAATTGGCACAACTGAATCTGGATTTTGCATGACTACGAAAGACAAGCGGTTTCCCTTACCTTTGTCGTCGGTGGTCAACCAGAAAGACAAAACAGGCGACCACTCACTGAACCGGACAGCAATGCCACAGACGGCCATGCGCAATGCTGCTCATCACCTGAGCGGCAAGGCGTCGCACAAGATGGTGCCCAGTGCAGAACCAAAATTTTCTCAAGGTGGCAGTGACGGCACGGCGGGCTTGTCACCTTCCTTATTGTCTGGCCCTTTGGTATCAGAAGGTGTGCGTCGCGCCATGGTAGCCAGGGTTGCGCAACAGGGAGTGAGAGATACGACGGTACTGGCTGCATTGCAGGCGGTGCCGCGTCATCTGTTCCTTGAATCCGGGATGGCAAGTCAGGCCTATGTGGATGCATCCTTACCTATTGGTTATCATCAGACCATTTCCCAGCCTTATGTTGTTGCCCGTATGTTGGAAATCATGCGTAATGGTACAAATTTGGGACGTGTGTTGGAGATAGGTACGGGCTGTGGCTATCAGGCCGCCGTATTGTCGGTACTGGCGAAGGAAGTGTATTCGATAGAGCGCATCAAGGCATTGCATGAACTGGCAAAAAACAATTTGCGTCCGATGCGGATTGCCAATATACGCCTGCATTATGGTGACGGCATGCTGGGTTTGCCTCAGGAGGCACCGTTTGACGGTATTATACTGGCTGCTGCCGGTATGGAAGTGCCACAAGCACTGTTGCAGCAATTGCGTGTCGGTGGAAGACTGGTTGCCCCGGTAGGTGGCAGGACCCAGGTGCTGCAATTGATAGAGCGGGTTTCGAATTATGAATGGACTCGTGCAGTGATGGAACAATGCCATTTTGTGCCTTTGCATTCTGGTGTAATTTAGGGCGTGTTGTCAGATGGCAGCGAATTTAACTGGTTTAAAAAAGAAATGAAGACAATACAGCAGATATTACAAACAGGTGTCGTGATTACCGTATTGGCAGGATTAAGTGCTTGTACAACCAATTTACCCAATCGCGCGCCTGTGGTGGAGCGTGGTGTCGAGCAGAAACCAAATGACACGCCTCCGGTCGAGGTTGCAGCCAAACCGCCTGTCAAGGCACCTGATAATACCCGTGGCACCTATGTCGTCAAACGTGGTGATGGCTTGTACCGTATCGCACTGGATCATGGACAAAGCTATGCCGATCTGGTCGCATGGAATGATTTGAAAAATCCGAATGACATCAAGGTTGGGCAAGTGTTGCGTGTGGCACCGCCAGACGGTACGGCAACAGCACAAACGTCCGGCATTGCCAATTCTTCGGTTGAAGTAAAACCACTGACGAATCCGGCTACCAACAAGAGTGGTCCGCGCGGTGACAAGCGTCCGTATTCCGAAAGCAATGTGGCCGAATTGCAGAAAACAGATGCGATAGTCGTTGCCGCTGTGCCCCCCACTCCTGCTGTCAAACCTGATGTGACTGTGCCAGCCAAGGCAGCGGAGCCCATTGCGCCAGAATCCGATTCCGTGGAATGGATGTGGCCAGCCGAAGGTAAGGTCGTGGCAAACTATGACGATGCAAAAAATAAAGGTCTGGATATTGCCGGTAAGATGGGGCAGGATATTCTGGCAGCAGGCGCAGGTAAAGTGATGTATGCGGGTAGTGGTATACGTGGATATGGTAATCTCGTAATTATTAAGCACAACAGCAATCTGTTGTCTGCGTATGCACACAACAAGGCGATCCTGGTGAAAGAAGGGCAAGCCATCGCCAAGGGGCAGAAAATAGCTGAAATGGGCAATTCAGACAGTGAAACGGTGAAGTTGCACTTTGAAATACGTTTGCAGGGTAAGCCTCTGGACCCGACAAAATACTTGCCCGGACGTTAAGCTGATATATGTAAGGCAGTTGATAAGCGCTGTAAGATGTCTCCGGGAGTCCCTGACTATTGAGGGTAAGGGAGATTCCTTAAAAAAATAAATACCCAGGCAGAATGAATTTACCGGATACGTGAATTAATACAGATCATCATGCATAACAACTTAAGTACCTACAAGCTGGGAAACCCTGCTGCAAGTGAAGACCCGGATGTTGCTGCCGAAGCAGCAGAGGCCGAGGTAGAGGCTCGCTTACAGGGAGAGGTCGCTGAAATAGTAGATGATGCTGGCGAAATTTCCCGCGAAGGCCAGGATGAGCAAGGAGATGATCCAGCCACCTTGATAGTGGCGCCCATTGATGAATTGAAAACGGTGCTGGCGGCAGAACTATCTACCGATACCACTCAATATTATCTGAACCAGATTGGTACGCGTCCCCTGTTTGCGTCTTCTGAAGAGTTGCATTATGCAACGCTGGCGAAGCAGGGGGATTTTGAGGCCAGGCAAAAGATGATAGAGCACAATCTTCGCCTGGTTGTATCGATTGCCAAGCATTATATTAACCGCGGCGTGGCTTTGCTTGACATGATAGAAGAGGGCAACCTTGGACTCATGCACGCGATTGACAAGTTTGAGCCTGAGCGTGGTTTTCGTTTTTCCACCTATGCGACCTGGTGGATACGGCAAAGTATAGAGCGTGCCATCATGAACCAGGCCAGGACAATACGCCTGCCGGTGCACATGGTGCGGGAGCTGAATCAGATATTGCGGGCCAAATATCACCTTGAATCACAAAGAAGGGATGGCCGCGATGCCGCGCTGGAAGACATTGCATTGCTGGTTGACAGACCTGTAGATGAGGTGCAAGACATTCTTGCCTTGTCTGAACATGCAACATCGCTGGATACTCCCTTGGATAATGATCCTCAGTCGAGTCTGATGGATATGTTGCCCGGCGATAGTGATGATGCACCGGATATTCGTGCCGAGCAGCATGAAATGACGATTCTGGTCAGGGATTGGCTGTCAAAATTGCCAGACAAGCAGCGCATAGTCATTGTGCGGCGTTTTGGCCTTGATAATGACGATCCGGCAACTCTGGAAACCCTGGCCGATGAAATGGGTATTACCCGTGAGCGTGTGCGCCAGATTCAGCAAGAGGCCCTGATCAAGTTGAAGCGTTCTTTTGCCTCGCGTGGTGTAGGGCGTGATTCGGTGCTGTAACCTGGCCTGTTCGACTCGGTTGCACACTTAAATTTGTTACTGGTTGTTGTTAGCAGTTACTGGTCAGCGCTGGCCTTAAATAGTTCAATTCAACTATTTTTGAGCGCATGTCTGTCCATCTCTTATAATTCCGTCTTTTAAAATTCCACTTCTTAGCGGTGCGGCACGTACGCAGCACCGTCAATTTCCATGAATACAATAGAAATTCGCTCTTTAGATATGGACGCGCGCGGCGTCGGTAATTTGCAAAATGAGGATGGCTCGACTGGTAAAGTCGTCTTTGTGGATGGTGCACTGCCCGGCGAATTGGTTGAGTTCAGCACCTATAAAAAGAAAGCTAGTTGGGAAGCTGCAACGATGACCAGTCTGGTGCGCGAATCTTCACAAAGGGTGGAGCCGAAATGTGAATTTTTTGGTACTTGTGGTGGCTGCTCCATGCAGCATCTGGATGCCAATGCCCAGGTTGCGATGAAGCAGCGGGTGCTGGAAGATAATCTCTGGCATATCGGCAAGGTTAAGGCGGACATCATGATGCGCCCCATCATCGGCCCGACCTGGGGCTATCGCTATCGGGCCCGGTTGTCAGTGCGTCATGTGATTAAAAAAGGTACTGTACTGGTTGGTTTTCATGAAAAAAAATCGCGCTACGTAGCGAATATGGAAACCTGCGAGATTTTACCACCCCATGTTTCTGCCATGCTGATGCCCTTACGTGGCTTGATTGCCTCTCTGTCTATCGTTGAAGCATTGCCACAAATTGAGCTCGCCATAGGCGAGGGCGTGACTGCCATGGTATTGCGCATCATGGCACCGCTGTCCAAAGAGGATGAAGTCAAGCTGAAGGCATTTGCTGATCAATATCAGGTGCAATGGTGGTTGCAGACCAAGGGGCCGGAAACGGCATCACCGTATTACCCGTCAAGCAGCGACTTGCATTATCTGTTGCCAGAATTTGGTGTCAAAATGCCATTCAAGCCAACTGATTTCACACAGGTTAATCATCATATCAATCGCGTATTGGTGGCGCGAGCACTGCGTTTGCTGGGCGCGCAGAAAGATGAACGCATTGCTGATTTGTTTTGCGGATTGGGCAATTTTACTTTGCCAATTGCCACAATGGCAAAAGAAGTGATTGGTATTGAGGGTAGCGACACCCTGACTGAACGCGCATTAGAAAATGCGCGTCACAATGGTCTGGCGGAAAAGACTTCATTCAGTACCAGAAATTTGTTTGAAGTAACTGCGGACGATTTTGCGAAGTTGGGTAAATTTGACCGCTTTTTGATTGACCCACCACGTGATGGTGCCATGGCCGTGTGTCAGGCATTGATAGACCTGAGCCTGGGCGCACGACACCTTTTGCCCAAGCGTCTGGTCTATGTATCCTGCAGTCCTTCGACTCTCGCAAGAGATGCCGGTATGCTGGTCCATCAAGCTGGCTATCGCCTCAGTAGTGCCGGTGTTGTCAATATGTTTCCGCACACTTCGCATGTGGAATCCATGGCAGTATTTGATCTTATATAGCTAACAACAATGCATTGATGTGAGCATCCTGCCAACAGCCGGTTTGCCAGCGTTACAAATGACTTTGGGTGGATACCTGGAAGTTATTTCGTCAATTGTATTTCTTGAAAGACATATCTGATATTGTGGTTTCATGTTAAAATCTAAGGTTAGATGAATTCCCGAATTTTTTCTTAACCCTTTCTTTTTATTGGAGTTTTTAGATGGCTATTGAACGTACATTGTCTATTATTAAACCTGACGCTGTTGCAAAAAACGTAATCGGTCAAATTTACAGCCGCTTTGAAGGCGCTGGCTTGAAAGTAGTTGCTGCTCGCATGGCACAATTGTCCCGCGCTGAAGCTGAAGGCTTTTATGCTGTTCACAGCGCACGTCCTTTCTTCAAGGACCTGGTTGACTTCATGATCTCCGGCCCAGTCATGATCCAGGTTCTGGAAGGCGAAGGCGCAATTTTGAAAAACCGTGACCTGATGGGCGCGACAGATCCTAAGAAAGCAGAAAAAGGCACAATTCGTGCAGATTTCGCTGATTCTATCGATGCAAACGCCGTTCACGGTTCCGATGCTGCTGAAACAGCTGCTGTGGAAATCGCTTATTACTTCCCAGCGCTGAACGTGTATTCACGTTAATTCGGAATTAATCTGAATTTGACGTTTTAAGACTTCACCCTGTGCAGCGTTGTGCTGCGCAGGGTGTGAAAGAAAGATCATGACGGTGCTCACAAATTTATTGGATCTGGATCCAGCGCAACTCGTTGCTTATTGCGGCGCGTTGGGTGAGAAGCCGTTTCGTGCCAAGCAATTGCAACGCTGGATACACCAGTTTGGTGCCAGTTCGTTTGAAGAAATGACTGACCTCGCGAAATCCTTGCGCGAGAAGCTCTCAACGCGTGCCACTATTACCGCTCCCGCCATTATCAGCGATCATACCTCTACCGATGGTACGCGCAAATGGCTGGTCGATGTCGGACAGGGCAATGCGGTAGAGACTGTTTTTATCCCTGAAGAAAATCGCGGCACCCTGTGTATTTCCACTCAGGCTGGCTGTGCGGTAAATTGCCGTTTTTGCTCCACGGGCAAGCAGGGGTTTAACCGGAATTTGAGTGTAGCCGAGATCATTGGTCAACTGTGGATGGCCGAATTTGAGTTGCGCAAAACCAAGGGCATCCTTCCTGGTCCCAAAGGTGAACGTCAAATCACCAATGTGGTGATGATGGGTATGGGCGAACCCTTGCTGAATTTTGAGCCTACGGTAACTGCATTGCGCCTGATGCTGGATGACAATGCCTATGGTCTGTCGCGCCGCCGCGTGACCGTTTCCACCAGCGGTGTTGTACCCATGATAGACAAGCTGGCGCAAGAGTGCCCAGTGGCCTTGGCGGTATCACTGCATGCGTCAAATAACACCTTGCGTGACAGCCTGATTCCGCTGAACAAAAAACATCCGCTGGAAGAATTGAAGGCAGCCTGCAAACGCTATCTTGAATTTGCGCCGCGTGATTTTATTACCTTTGAATACTGTATGCTTGATGGTGTCAATGACACTGACGAGCATGCGCGGGAGTTGGTGCAACTGGTACGTGATGTGCCTTGCAAATTCAACTTGATTCCATTTAATCCATTCCCGGAATCTGGTTTGAAACGTTCCGCTAATCCGCGTATCAAAGCGTTTGCGCAGATATTGCTGGATGCAGGCATCGTCACTACCACGCGCAAAACTCGTGGTGATGATATTGATGCAGCTTGTGGACAGTTGGCCGGTGAAGTGCAGGACAGAACACGCGTGCAGGAACGCATGCAAAAAATGGCAGAGTATCAAAAGAAGTTTGGTGAAAATTTTGGCAAGATCGTGGAGATCAATCAGTGAAAATTTTTCAAATGCGTCACCGTCTGTTGACGGGCATGCTGCTAATGGTATTGGCTTTGAGTCTGTCAGCATGCGGGTCCAAACCGCGTCTCGAGGGAGATCAGCCCGAAGAGAACGTTTCAAGTGAAAAAATGGAGATACGTAAGCGGGCGTCCATCAGGATGCAGCTGGCGATAGACTATTATAAGCAGGGTCAGCAAAAAGTTGCATTGGAAGAAATACGTCAGGCATTGTTGATTGCACCTGATTTGGTCGATGCTTACAGCGTGCGCGCCCTGATTTTCATGGATTCGGGTGAAAAGCAGTTGGCTGAAGAGAACTTCCTGTATGCGTTGAAACTGTCTCCAGGAAATTCAGATATAGAAAACAATTATGGATGGTTTTTATGTTTGAATGGCCGTGAAAAACAGGGTTTGGCTTATCTGGACA
Source organism: Undibacterium sp. GW821-FHT11B02 (assembly GCF_058808955.1). Classification (NCBI taxonomy): domain Bacteria; kingdom Pseudomonadati; phylum Pseudomonadota; class Betaproteobacteria; order Burkholderiales; family Oxalobacteraceae; genus Undibacterium; species Undibacterium sp. GW821-FHT11B02. The sequence continues at coordinate 247,445 of NZ_JBXASD010000007.1, forward strand.
AGGTTATCAAAGATCCTGCTTATACGTCACCTGGCAAGGCGCTCAATAATGCTGGCTTGTGCAGCCTGCGCCTCAAAGACCCAGTGGGTGCTGAGCGTTATTTTTTGCAGGGTTTGAGGGAAGACCCAGCCAATCCGGCAATTAACGCCAATCTGGCGAAAATATTGTTTGATCGCGGCGAATATTCTCAAGCCCGTTTTTATATTAATCGCGTCTTGAAATTTGATGTGCTTGCAGCAGACGTATTGTGGCTGGCAATCAAGATAGAAAAGAAAATGGGCGATGAAGGTGCGGTCAGCGGCCTGGCGACACAGTTGCGTCGTCGTCATCCCAATTCCAAAGAGTATTCGCTGTATCAACGCGGGGTATTTAATGAGTGAAGCGGGAATGAATTCACCTGTCGAGCCTATAACATCAGACTTGCCGGAAAATAAGGTTGCACTGTCTGTCGTGCAGACAGCCGGATCACATTTGTCTGCTGCACGTATCCAGCAGGGGATTAGTCTGCAACAGGTTGCGGATCAATTAAAATTGTCGCAACGACAAATTCTGGCGCTCGAAAATAACCAGTTTGAAAATTTGCCTGCGATGGTAATCGTGCGCGGTTTTGTTCGTTCATATGCGAAATTCTTGCGACTTGATCCCGCGCCGATCATTGCCTGCTTGCCTGCAGAGGCAGGCGTACCTGGTCTGGATGCTGATTTGCGACCAACACTGGCAACCCCTTTCATGGAGTCTCGTACGCCATTTTTGGGAAGACAAGACAACAATAATCGTAAATACCTGATTGGTGCAGCTTTATTTGCTGTATTCGCCTTACTGTTTGTTGGCGGGCAAAAGCTGGAGCAGTCCGGTTACTTCAAGGGCTTGTTAGCACCGTCGCCAGCGACCAAAGCACCGGAAGAAGTTGGCGCGACTGTGGAGCCTATACCTGCCAGTACGGTCAGTGAATCGGCGACAGAGAAGAAAGTAGAAGCTCCAGCTTCAAGTGTTAGCCTGGCGGGTAGCAGTACCAGATTGGAAAACCAGGAGCAGACGGCATCGTCGGTAAAACTGCCTCAGGATGCGCAGCCAGTTCCAAACCCGGCAACAGCTCCAGTTGCTGCTGCACCGGCAAGTGTACCGTCCCTGAGTACGCCTCTGGTAGTCGCAAGCCCGGCAACGGCAGAGGCTGGCAATAATCAACTGAAACTGAAATTCAAGCAAGATTCCTGGATACAGATCAAGCGCGAAAATGGCACGATCATCACCTCGCATCTGGCGAAGGCTGGTACGGAAGAATTTTTTGATTTGAAAGAAGCCTTGCAAGTCAGGATAGGTAATGCCTCTGGTGTTGAGGGTTGGTTGCGCGGTAATGCAATGAGTATTACACCAGGCAAGGACAGCAATGTCGTTAATATGAATGTGAAGTAAAGATGACGGATTTTTTATCGGAGATTGCATCTGGCCCAATGCTCAGGCGCTCATCCCGTTCAACCAGGGTCAGTTACGGTAGTCGTGAAGTGATTGTGGGTGGTGGTGCGCCGGTTGTAGTGCAGTCCATGACCAATACTGACACGGCAGATGCGATAGGTACCGCCATCCAGGTCAAGGAGCTGGCGCGAGCAGGTTCCGAACTGGTTCGCATTACTGTGAATAATGCTGAAGCTGCCGCTGCAGTACCGGCGATACGTGAGCAACTGGACAAGATGGGGATTGATGTCCCTTTGGTGGGCGATTTTCACTACAACGGCCACACACTGTTGCATGATTTTCCTGATTGCGCCAAAGCGTTGTCCAAATACCGGATTAATCCAGGCAACGTAGGGCAGGGTGCCAAGCGGGATACACAATTTGCTCAAATGATAGAAATGGCCTGTCGCTACGACAAGCCAGTGCGTATAGGTGTGAATTGGGGTAGCCTTGACCAAGCCCTGCTGGCCCGCATCATGGATGCCAATGCAAGTCGCCCTGAACCATGGAGCGGGCAGGCCGTCATGTACGAGGCATTGATTACTTCTGCCATTGAGAGCGCCCAGAAAGCGGAAGAGCTGGGACTGGCAGGTGACAAGATTATCCTGTCCTGCAAAGTGTCGGGCGTACAGGATTTGATCGCCGTTTATCGTGAATTGGCCCGTCGTTGTGATTACCCTCTGCATCTGGGGTTGACTGAGGCCGGTATGGGCAGTAAGGGCATTGTCGCCTCGACCGCTGCATTGGCTGTGCTGATGCAAGAAGGTATAGGCGATACCATCCGTATTTCACTGACGCCAGAGCCAGGTGGTGACCGCTGCCGCGAAGTCATCGTTGGTCAGGAAATTTTGCAAACCATGGGCTTGCGCAAGTTTACTCCCATGGTCATAGCGTGCCCAGGTTGTGGCAGGACCACGTCAACTGTCTTTCAGGAACTGGCCGACGATATACAGACTTTCCTGCGCAGTCAGATGCCCAGCTGGAAGCTGGAATATCCGGGTGTCGAAAACATGAATGTGGCTGTCATGGGTTGTATCGTTAATGGTCCAGGCGAATCCAAACATGCCAATATTGGCATTAGCCTGCCTGGTACGGGTGAGTCCCCGGCAGCACCGGTCTTTATTGATGGCACCAAAGCGGTTACCTTGCGTGGCGACAAGATCGCGGAAGAATTTCAGGCCATAGTCCTGGATTATGTAAAAAGTCACTATGCGCCGGCGAATGGCGTGTCAAATCATTGAATCAGGTAGCAAGCATGTCGGAAAACAAAAAAGCAGAAAAAATTGCAGGCATTAAGGGGATGAACGACCTTTTGCCAGATGACGCACCCATGTGGGAGTTATTTGAAAATACTGTGCAATCGGTGTTGAAGAGCTATGGCTTCCAGCAAATTCGTACTCCTATCGTCGAATCGACTTCGCTGTTTGCGCGTGGCTTGGGCGCGGTAACGGATGTCGTCGAAAAAGAAATGTATTCTTTTGAAGACTCCATGAATGGTGACAAGCTGACGTTGCGTCCCGAAGGAACTGCCGGGGTGGTCAGGTCTGCCATTGAGCATAATCTGGTGTATGACGGCCCAAGGCGTCTGTGGTATACCGGCCCAATGTTCCGTCATGAAAGACCGCAGCGAGGGCGCTATCGCCAGTTCCATCAGGTAGGAGCCGAAGCTCTGGGCTTTAGTGGTCCGGATATTGACGCCGAACTGATCATGATGTGCCAACGTTTGTGGGATGACCTGGGCTTGCAGAATGTGCGCCTGGAACTGAACTCAATTGGCGATGCCGCCGAAAGAACCCAGCATCGTGCAGCGCTGGTCGCCTATTTTGAACTGCATATGGATCTGTTGGATGCGGAAGCGCAGCGTCGCCTGCATACGAATCCTTTGCGCATACTGGATACCAAAAATTCTGTGATGCAGGAAATGGTCAATGCTGCTCCCAAGTTGCTGGACTATCTTGGTGAAGAATCGCGCGCCCATTTCGAAGGCGTACAAAAAATCCTGCGTCATAACAGTATTCCATTTACCATCAATACCCGCCTGGTACGTGGCCTGGATTACTACAACCGTACCGTGTTTGAGTGGGTGACGGATGAGCTGGGTGCCCAGGGTACGGTATGCGCTGGTGGTCGTTATGATGCGCTGTTCGGTATTTTTGGCGGCAAACCTACGCCATCTTGTGGATTCGCAATGGGCATAGAGCGTTTGCTGGAATTGATGAAGATCAATGGTGATGTGCATAAGCCAGCTTTGTGCGATGTATATCTGGTGCACCAGGGCGATGCCGGACAGGTTCAATCCATGGTGCTTGGTGAACGATTGCGTGATGCAGGGCTGGATGTTGTGTTACATTGCGCAACGGCGGCGGGTGCAGGCAGTTTCAAGTCGCAAATGAAGAAGGCAGATGGCAGCGGTGCAGCCTATGCCGTTATTATTGGCGAGGATGAGGCCAATAATAATACAGTCAGCATTAAGGCCATGCGTGCCAACGATGTTGAAAACAATCAGGTCAACGTACCATTTGATACAGCGGTTGATTATCTGGTCGACCAGATTGCCGGTGTGGAAGATGATGATCATTGCTGCGACGACCCAAACCACATCCATATTCATCATTGATACGCGTTAATCATATCAATAACGTTAATAATATAGATAACAATAGACACTATGGCATACGATTTAGAAGAACAAGAGCAGTTAGACAGCCTGAAAGATAGCTGGAAAAAATACGGCAATATGGTGACATGGCTGGTGATCGTTTGTCTTGGAGCGTATGCGGCCTGGACTTACTGGAATACCTATCAGGGCAACCAGTCCTTGCAGGCTTCGCAGTTATACGAAGAAATGCAAAAGTCAGTGACTGCCAAGGACAATACAAAAGTGCAACGTGCTGCTGATGATTTGAAAGAGAAATTCCCCCGCACAGCCTATGCTCCCATGGCTGCACTGGTTGCAGCGAAGAGTGCATTTGATGCAAATGATTTGAAAGTTGCCAAATCCCAGTTGCAATGGGTCGTTGATACGGCAAAGGTGGATGAATACAAAGCACTGGCCAAAATTCGCCTGGCAGGCATCTCGCTGGACGAAAAAGCTTACGATGAAGGTCTGAAGCAATTGTCTGGCAGCTTCCCGGCAGAGCTGGAAGCGGACGTACTGGATGCCAAGGGTGATATTTATGTTGCCCAGAACAATATCGCAGAAGCACGTACTGCCTATAAAACTGCATTGGACAAGATGTCGGAAAAAAATCCTGGGCGTCAGTCTTTGCAGATCAAGCTGGACGCCGTTGGTGGCACAGCCGAAACAAAAGTTGTCAGCAAATAACAGGAGCCATACATGCAATTTTCTGCCAAGCTGCTGGTTGCGGCATCTGCATTTTTTGCCCTGAGTGGCTGTTCTTCGTTATCGTCTTTAAATCCTTTTTCTTCCAAATCGGAAAAAAACGCGCCTGCAGTTTTGACTGAAATCAAAACCACCATGTCCATCAAGACCAGTTGGACTGTGCCTGTTGGTGCTGCCAGCAACTACTTGTTTGCACCTGCTGCGGCAGCGCAGAACGTGTATGCAGCTGCTGCTGACGGTACACTGGTCCGGATTGAAGTTGCCAGCGGCCGTATAGTATGGAAAATCAATGCTGGCACGCACCTCACTGCCGGCGTTGGTGTTGATGCAAACACGATTGCTGTGGTCGGTGAAAAAGGCCAGTTGATGGCGTTCGATCTGGATGGCAAACAACGCTGGAAGGTGCAAAGCACAAACGAGATATTGTCTGCCCCTGCAGTTGGGCAAAACTTGGTCGTAGTGCGTAGCATTGATAACAAAATATCGGCCTATGATGTCAACACTGGCGAACGTAAATGGTCGGTTGAAAGACCTTTGCCCCCCCTGACACTGCGCCTGGCGCCTGGTATTGTGATTGCTGAGCAGCAGGCACTCGTTGCTTTGCCCGGTGGTCATATGGCCTCGCTGGCACTGAATAACGGCGGTCTACGTTGGGAGGCCGTGGTTGGTGAGCCTAAAGGCGCGACAGAGTTGGAGCGTGTGGCAGATGTGTCTGGCGCACCTGTAATCTTGGGACGTGATGTCTGTGCCAGTTCTTTCCAGGGGCGTGTAGCCTGTTTTGATGTGGCTACAGGTGCTTTGCGCTGGAACAAGAACTTGTCCAGCGAGGTTGGTGTCAGTGTTGACGAGCGTTTCGTTTTTGCTGCTGATGTCAATGGTGCAGTTAATGCCTATGCCCGTACTGGCGGTGCCAGTGCGTGGCGTAATGATAAATTGAGTAACCGTCGTTTATCTGCCCCCATTTCATTTGATCGCGCAGTAGCGGTGGGTGACTTGGCAGGTTATGTCCACTTCCTGTCAAGGGAAGATGGTTCGTTCATAGGACGGGTAACTACCGATGGTAGTCAGATTTTAGCGGCACCACTGGTGGTGGATGCTAAACTGATCGTCCAAACAAAATCAGGATCACTGGTTGCACTTGCAACCGAGTAATAAATAATGAAGCCGGTTATCGCACTTATAGGCCGACCTAATGTCGGCAAATCCACGCTGTTCAATCGGCTTACCCGTTCTCGCGATGCTTTGGTAGCAGACTTGCCAGGTTTGACGAGAGACCGCCATTACGGTGAAGGCCGTGTTGGCGAACGTCCTTTCCTGGTGATTGATACAGGTGGTTTCGAGCCTGTTGCCAAGGAAGGCATCATGCATGAAATGGCCAAACAGACCAAGCAGGCAGTGGCTGAGGCTGATGTTGTTGTATTTATCGTCGATGGCCGTCAGGGCCTGACACCACACGACAAAACCATCACCGATTTTCTGAGGAAGTCCGGTCGTTCTGTCATGCTGGTGGTCAACAAGGCCGAGGGTATGAAATACACCTCGGTAACAGCCGACTTTTACGAGCTGGGCCTGGGTGATCCGTATGTGATTTCCGCTGCCCATGGTGATGGCGTGACTGATCTGGTCGAAGAAATGGTGGACATCGCGTTTGCGCAACGACCGCCAGAACTCGAAGAGCCTGAACCGAATGTCCGGGGCATCAAGATTGCCATCGTCGGTCGTCCCAATGTTGGTAAATCGACTCTGGTGAATACCTTGTTGGGTGAAGATCGTGTTATTGCCTTTGATATGCCGGGTACTACCCGTGATTCTATCGAAATTCCTTTCGAGCGCGAAGGCAAACATTACTCCCTCATTGATACCGCCGGTATTCGTCGACGCGGCAAAGTGTTTGAAGCGATAGAAAAATTCTCGGTCGTGAAAACACTGCAATCGGTGTCTGAAGCGAATGTTGTCTTGCTGCTGCTGGATGCGCAACAAGATATTTCGGAGCAGGATGCCCATATCGCTGGCTTTATTCTGGAATCCGGTCGTGCTCTGGTGGTTGGTGTAAATAAATGGGACGGCCTGCAGAGTGACAGGCGGGATGAAATCAAGATGGATATTGAGCGCAAGTTGAATTTCCTGACGTTTGCCAAATTCCACTTTATCTCTGCACTGAAATCGACCGGTATTGGTCCTTTGATGAAATCGATAGATGCTGCCTATGAAGCGGCCATGTGTAATTTATCAACGCCAAAGCTGACCCGTGCCTTGATCGAGGCGGTAGAACATCAGCAACCCAAACGCAAGGGTTCGATCCGGCCAAAATTGCGCTATGCGCATCAGGGCGGACAAAATCCACCTATCATTGTCATTCATGGCAATGCACTGGAAGCCGTGGGTGATGTGTACAAACGCTACCTTGAAAAACATTTCCGTGAAACTTTTTCCCTTACGGGAACTCCATTAAGGATAGAAATGCGATCGGGCAAGAATCCGTTCGACAAATCAAAATAATGGAAATAATGCCAGTTCCGATAAAAATTTGGTGCTGGATAGGCAATAAAGATAAAAATAGATTACATTACTTTGTAATCAACTTCTTGGATTACTTGTATTTTGCCAAGTAGTCCCCAACTCCTGATCACAACAACACAATGGAGCTGTTATGAGTAATAAAGGGCAACTACTACAAGACCCGTTTCTGAACGCATTGCGTAAAGAACACATCCCTGTATCAATTTATCTGGTGAATGGCATCAAGCTACAAGGCCATATTGAATCATTTGACCAGTATGTTGTTTTGCTGCGCAATACAGTGACACAAATGGTCTACAAACATGCTATCTCGACTGTTGTACCAGCACGTGCAGTCAGCATTAACACCGAGTCTGAAGCAGAGTAATTTTTGAGTACTGAATCATTGGAAAGAAGTCGTTCATGCGCGCCGCTTTAGTTGGTGTGGATTTTGGCAAGGACGACTTTGCCGCTAGCTTAGAAGAATTGTCTTTGCTTTCGCAATCAGCGGGGGCGGAGCCAGTGACAACCATCACTTGCAAGCGAGCAAGCCCTGATGCTGCTTTTTTTGTTGGTTCCGGCAAGGCAGATGAGATAGCACATGCTGTCGCTGATGCGGCGCTGGACATTGTGATTTTCAATCACGCATTATCACCAGCCCAACAAAGAAATCTTGAACGTCACATGAAAGTCAGGGTGGTTGACCGTACCAGCCTGATTCTTGATATTTTCGCTCAACGTGCCCACAGTCATGAAGGTAAGGTACAGGTGGAGTTGGCTCAGTTGCAACATTTGGCAACGCGCCTGATACGCGGCTGGACACATCTGGAGCGGCAAAAAGGTGGTATCGGCCTGCGTGGTCCGGGTGAAACGCAGTTAGAAACAGATCGCCGCCTGTTGGGTGAGCGGGTGAAAATGCTGAAGCAGAAGCTGGAAAAACTGCACAAGCAGCGCGAAACACAACGTCGTTCAAGAGGTCGTAGCAATACCTTGTCAGTTTCTCTGGTTGGCTATACCAATGCAGGGAAATCAACTTTATTTAATACCCTGACCAAGGCTGGTGCCTATGCGGCCGACCAGTTATTTGCGACTTTGGACACAACATCTCGCCGGCTTTATCTGGGCGATGCTGGTAGTGTGGTAATTTCGGATACAGTAGGCTTTATTCGTGAGCTTCCACATCAGCTGGTCGCTGCGTTTCGTGCCACACTGGAAGAAACCATTCATGCTGACCTGCTTTTGCACGTGGTGGATGCTGGTAGTCCGGTTCGGTTTGATCAGATACAGCAGGTCAACGAAGTATTGAAAGAAATTGGTGCAGATCATATTCCACAGATGCTGGTCTGGAACAAGATAGACCTGGCGGGCATAGAACCATCGATTGACCTTGATGAGTGTGATAAAATTCAACGGGTTTTTCTGAGCGCTCGTACTGGGGCAGGTATTGGTTTGTTGCGCGAATCGATTGCTCAATTCGCGCTGGAAAAAGCGTCAACTTCGGGGCAAAATGTATTGCCAGAAGATTATGATGCGCGCTTTAATCTTCAGTAGTCCAACCCACTATTCATTGGATAGCGACAGAATGCTTGTTTCACTTCTCAAAAGAATTGGTTTGAACATGTCCTTGAACGACCCTCAATGGGGACGTGGTTCTCAAAACAATAATCAAGACAATAATAAAAAGCCGACCGAAGGGCCTCCTGATCTGGATCAGTTGTGGAAAGACTTTAGCCAGAAGCTGAGTCGTTTGCTGGGTCAAAAGGGCAGTGGTGGTGACAATAATGGCGGTTTCTCGCCAGATTCTTCTGGTGCTAAATTAGGTGCATCGTTGATCGTTGCCATTTTTGCTGTGATTTGGCTGGCAAGTGGTTTTTTCATCGTGCAGGAAGGTCAGACCGCCGTCATCACTACGTTCGGCAAATTGAGCCATCAGACTTCCGCTGGTTTCAACTGGCGTTGGCCTTACCCTATTCAGGGTCATGAAATCGTCAATGTGTCCCAGGTACGCACCATCGAAGTAGGTTATCGATCCAACGTGAAGAACAAGCAGGCACGTGAATCCCTGATGCTGACTGATGATGAAAACATCGTTGATATTCAATTTGCTGTTCAATATAAATTGAATAATGCGGCTGACTGGCTATATAACAATCGCGATCAGGAAGACATGATAAGGCAAGTCGCTGAGACGGCCGTGCGCGAAATCGTCGGTAAAAACAAGATGGATTTCGTCTTATATGAAGGCCGTGAAAAAGTCGCGCTGGATGTCAGCAGCAGCATGCAAAAAATTCTGGACATCTACACCGCAGGTGTTCAGATTACCAATGTGACCATGCAAGGCGTTCAGCCACCTGAACAAGTTCAGACAGCATTTGACGATGCAGTCAAAGCTGGTCAGGACAAAGAGCGGCAAAAAAATGAAGGCCAGGCCTATGCCAACGATGTGATTCCCAAAGCACGCGGTGAAGCATCCCGTTTGCTGCAGGATGCAGAGGCTTACAAGTCTCGTATCGTGGCAAATGCCGAAGGTAACGCTTCGCGCTTTAAACAGGTGTTGGCTGAATATCAAAAAGCACCTGCTGTGACACGCGACCGCATGTATCTGGAAACCATGCAGCAGATTTTTGCCAGCACCAGCAAGGTGATGGTGGATACCAAATCAGGCAATAACATGATTTACTTGCCGATAGACAAAATGATGTCGCCACCTGATGCGTCTGCGGGCAAAGCCGCAACAGCTACAATTGTGCAGCCCACAGCCCCTTCTGCCGAACAAATGCCCACAGTAGAGATGCGTTATAGCAAAGATGGAAGATCAAGAGATACCCGCGACTCTCGTGACAGGGAGGTGCGGTAATGAATAAGCTGATTTCTGTTATCGTTGCTCTGCTAGCAGCCATACTGGTTGCGTATTCGACCATATTTGTGGTTGATCAGCGCTCTCATGCCATCGTTTTTGCCCTGGGTGAAGTGCGTTCGGTGATTAGCGAACCGGGCCTGCATTTCAAATTGCCTCCACCTTTCCAGAACGTGTTGTTTTTGGATAAGCGTGTTCTGACTATTGATTCTCCAGAAGCGGATCGCTTTATTACTGCCGAAAAGAAAAATATTCTGGTGGATTCCTACGTCAAATGGCGTATCAAGGAACCAAAACTGTATTACGTCAGCTTTAATGGCGAAGAACGTCGCGCCACGGATCGTATGTCGCAGATTGTCAAGGCTGCGCTGAATGATGAAATCACCAAACGCACCGTGCGTGAAGTGATTTCTGGCGAACGTGGTAATGTCATGGATGCGATCAAGAAAAAAGTCGCAGAAGAATCAAAGCAGATCGGCGTGGAAATTGTTGATGTACGTTTGAAACGCGTTGACTATGTAGAGCAGATCAATAACTCCGTTTATGACCGCATGAAGGCGGAACGTACACGTGTTGCCAATGAATTGCGATCTACGGGTGCAGCTGATTCTGAGCAGATTCGTGCTGACGCTGACAAACAAAGAACTGTGATACTGGCCGAAGCCTTCCGCGAAGCGGAGAAAATGCGCGGTGCTGGTGATGCGGAAGCATCGCAGATTTATGCTCAGGCGTTTGGACAAAACCCCGAGTTCTACAAGTTTTATCGCAGCCTGGAAGCCTATCGCAACAGCTTCAAGAGTAAGAGTGATATTTTAGTAGTTGATCCCAACTCTGACTTTTTCAAATATTTTAAAGGCTCTGGAGCTACTGGCGGTAATGCGCCTGCGGTAAAAGGCAAGTAATTTATTTGTTTTCTCGACAGCGATCTGTACCTCAAGGTGCAGATCGCTGTTTGTCGGATTGGCCAAGCCAAATTTTTTGTTTATTACATAATTCTCCATGCCAAATTGGCTTTTACCTGAAAATATTGCAGACATCTTGCCATCAGAGGCCCGCAAGATAGAAGAACTGCGTCGTGCCTTGCTGGATCACTTCAGATTGTTTGGTTACGAGCTGGTGATGCCTCCGTTGCTCGAATATATCGAATCCCTGTTGACAGGGGCAGGGCAGGATACGGACTTACGTACCTTTAAACTGGTTGATCAGATGTCTGGTCGCACCATGGGCCTGCGTTCGGACATGACTACCCAGGTTGCCCGTATCGACGCACATTTGTTGAATCGCCGCTCCGTTACACGCCTGTGCTATGCAGGTAGCGTCTTGCAGACCAGACCATCTGGCTTGCATGCCACTCGTGAACCCTTGCAGATTGGTGCCGAAATCTATGGCCACGCCGGCCTTGAGGCGGATGCCGAAATTCAAGAGCTTGTGCTGGGTTGTCTGGCACTGGCAAATATCCGTGATGTGCGCCTGGATCTGTGTCATGTGGGTGTCTTGCGCACCTTGCTGGCGGCAGACCCACTCGCCAAGGCTCAGGAAAACACCCTGTTTGCCCTGCTTGAGGCAAAAGACCTGCCAAGTATAGACAAGCTAAGTCAGAATTTCTCTACCGAAGTCAGGGGTGCCTTGTTGGCTTTACCTGGCTTGTATGGTGATGCTTCCGTGATTGCGAAGGCGCGTGCTGTCTTGCCGGCAATGAAGGGTATTGACGTTGCTCTGGACGAGTTGGAATATCTGGTCAATCTGACTGGTGGTGCCCATGTCACCGTCGATCTGGCTGATTTGCGTGGCTACCACTATCACAGTGGCGTTATGTTCAACGTATTCGTGCCAGGTTTGCCGAATGCAGTTGCGCGCGGTGGGCGCTATGATCACGTGGGTGAAGCCTTTGGTCGTCTGCGGCCAGCGACTGGTTTTTCTCTGGATTTGAGGGAGCTGGCGCGCCTGCTTCCTACGGCAGAAAGAAAAGGGGCAATACGTGCGCCCTGGGGCAGCGAGCAACTCTTGCGTGAAAAAATCGCCCAGTTGCGTGGCGATGGCGAGATCGTGATTCAAAGCATGCCCGGGCACGAGAATGAACAAGACGAATTTGATTGCAATCGTGCGCTCATTTTCGATGGTGGCAAATGGATTCTTCAAAATGTAGGTTGAGTGATGACACAAACTAAAATTGCAAAAAACGTTGTTGTAATCGGTACCCAGTGGGGCGATGAAGGCAAAGGAAAAATCGTTGACTGGTTGACCGACCATGCGCAAGGTGTAGTTCGCTTTCAGGGCGGACACAATGCTGGTCACACGCTGGTGATAGGTGGCCAAAAGACAGCCTTGCAGCTGATACCTTCGGGCATCATGCGCGCCGGTGTCGCTTGCTATATCGGCAATGGTGTAGTGTTGTCTGTGCCGGACCTGTTAAGGGAAATCGACAAGCTGCAGGCAAATGGCGTAGAAGTGGCTTCGCGTCTGAAAATTTCAGAGGCCTGCCCGGTCATTCTGCCTTACCACACTGCGCTTGACGCAGCGCGTGAAATCGCTCGTGGCGCCGCCAAAATCGGCACCACTGGCAAGGGCATAGGACCGGCCTATGAAGATAAAGTTGCACGTCGTGCGATTCGTGTTGCCGATTTGCTCAACGCAGAACGTTTTGCTGAAAAGCTGCGTGATAATCTCGATTATCACAATTTTGTGCTGACCAATTACCTGAAGGCACCTGCCGTTGATTTTCAGAAAACGCTGGATGATACGCTGGCTAACGTGCCACGTATTCGTCCTATGGTGGCTGACGTGTCCAGCGCGCTGTATGCAGCCCATAAGGCTGGTGCCAGCCTGTTATTTGAAGGTGCACAAGGTAGCTTGCTGGACGTTGATCACGGCACTTATCCTTTCGTTACCTCCAGTAACTGCGTGGCTGGCAATGCCGCTGCCGGTTCTGGTGTTGGTCCTAACATGCTGCATTACATCCTGGGCATTACCAAGGCTTACACCACCCGTGTCGGTTCTGGTCCTTTTCCGTCTGAACTGCCGACGGACGCAGGTGTAGGCAAGCATTTGGCCAGTGTCGGTCATGAATTTGGTACTGTCACTGGCCGTGCACGCCGTTGTGGCTGGTTCGATGCAGCCCTGTTGAAGCGTTCTGTGCAAATTAATGGTGTTTCCGGCATGTGCCTGACCAAGCTGGATGTACTCGATGGTCTGGAAACACTGCGCCTGTGCACAGGCTATAAAGTGGATGGCAAAGTCGTTGATATCTTCCCTGTCGGCGCTGAAGAAGCGGCCCGTTGTGAAGCTATTTATGAAGAAATGCCAGGCTGGACTGAGACAACGGTTGGTGCCAAGAGCATGGATGCGTTGCCAGTCAACGCCCGCAATTATATCCAGCGCATCCAGGAGCTGGTCGGTGTTCCAGTAGATATGGTTTCTACCGGCCCGGATCGTGAAGAAACGATCGTTTTAAGGCATCCATTTATTTAAGAAGGAAAATAAGAATATGAATATGCCCGCATCAACAGACAAGGATTTATGGGTTTCCTGGGAAGCCTATCATCGTTCGATCGAACAGTTGGCCTTGAAAGTACATGAAACTGGCTGGAAATTTGACCAGGTACTTTGCCTGGCGCGCGGCGGCTTGCGTCCAGGTGATATTTTCTCGCGCATTTTTGATGTGCCGTTGGCGATATTGTCGACCAGTTCTTACCGTGAAGAATCCGGTACCGTGCAGGGATCGCTGGATATTGGCAAGTATATCTCCATGACCAGAGGGGCTTTACAAGGTCGCGTATTGGTGGTGGATGATCTGGTGGATTCCGGCGTGACACTGGAAAAAGTGCTGGTGCATTTGCGCGAAAATTTTCCAGCAGTGACCGAGGCGAAGTCAGCAGTTATCTGGTACAAGGCATGTTCATCTGTGAAGCCAGATTATTATCTTGATTATCTGACGACCAATCCATGGATACATCAGCCTTTTGAAGAATATGACAGCATCAGGCCACATCAGTTGAATGCCTGGTTAAAAAAAGGCGCGAAGTAAGCATGTCCAGAAAACGGAAGCGTAGTCTTCCGTTTTTTTATGGTCAAGTTTGATTGAAATACGGAAAGTAGTAACTGATACTTAGGCAGGAGTATGGGGAAGTGGTCATAGACAAAATGAGCGGAAATGAAAAAGCCCGCTGACGAATCAGCGGGCTCTCAAATTGGTGGTGCCCACGGAGGGACTCGAACCCCCACACCTTGCGGCACATGGACCTGAACCATGCGCGTCTACCAATTCCGCCACGTGGGCAACGGAAGGCGTAATTATAGAGCATTTGAGGTGTTTTGGGTGAGTATTTCTGAACGAAAATCAAAACAGTGCAAATCTGCTTGCGTTGACTTTTATAGAGATGTAAAAAACGCCATGAACATTGGTGGTATCAGGACGAATGGAGTTGAGCTGGAAAAGCAAGAGACTGCGAAAATGAAAAAGCCCGCCGACGAATCAGCGGGCCCTCAATTTGGTGGTGCCCACGGAGGGACTCGAACCCCCACACCCGAAGGCACATGGACCTGAACCATGCGCGTCTACCAATTCCGCCACGTGGGCAACGGAGAACAACATTATAAATTAATACCGAGATTTGTCAAGGCAGGTAACTTGGCGAAGATAAGAATTGTTAGGCGAAAGAGGTTTGCTCCGGTAAACTAATGCCTGATTATGGTTCTGGCGTAGACCAGATTAACATTTAAAGAAAAAATATAAGATTTGAATAAGCATTTATACCCCATTCCCAGCCGCGAAGAGATACTGGGCGTTCTACGTACTAACAAGGCAAAAATGACGGCCTCCGCCATAGCGGATGGTTTGTCGGTTAAACCTGAGGAGTTAGATGGCATGACACGACGATTAAACGCGATGGAAAGGGATGGGCAAATTAAAGTGGATAAAGGTGGCAGTTACACCATCGCCAATCAAGATAATTTCATCAGCGGAAAAGTCAGCAGCCATCGCGAAGGTTATGGCTTTCTGATACCGGATGACGGTAGCGAAGACTTGTTTTTGCCAGAGCGCGAAATGCAGAAAGTGCTGCATGGTGACCGTGTCATGGCGCGCGTGGTCGGTACTGACCGGCGTGGCCGCCTGGAAGGCGGCATCCTGGAAATCCTGGAAAGAGCCAACACCCACGTTATCGGGCGTCTGCTCAATGAAAATGGTGTCTGGATCGTTGCGCCTGAAGACAAGCGATTCAGCCAGGATATCCTGCTGACCGGTGCGCCCGGCAAAGCAAAAGCCGGGCAGGTTGTCAGCGTTGAGTTAACTGAACAGCCTACACGTTATGCACAGCCGGTTGGCAAGATTGTTGAAGTGCTGGGTGATGTAGATGATCCAGGCATGGAAATCGAAATCGCGGTCAGAAAATTTGGCGTGCCACATGAATTTTCTGAAGCCGTCAAAAAAGCCGCAGCGAAACTGCCATCCGAAGTTCGTGACGTAGATCTCAACGACAGGGTTGATCTGCGTGATATCGCGCTGGTCACCATTGACGGCGAAGATGCGCGTGACTTTGATGATGCCGTATATTGCGAACCCATCAAGATCGGTCGCAGCAAAGGGCACCGTCTGATCGTCGCGATTGCCGATGTCAGTCATTACGTTCATCCTAACGATGCACTGGATGAAGAAGCACTGTTGCGCAGTACATCCGTGTATTTCCCGCGCCGTGTTATTCCCATGCTGCCGGAACGATTGTCGAATGGTCTGTGTTCCCTGAATCCGGACGTTGATCGCTTGACGCTGGTCTGCGACATGGTCATTACACAGGATGGTGAAGTTACAGCCTATCAGTTTTACCCGGCAGTCATGCACTCGGCAGCACGTTTTACTTATACCGAAGTAGCGGCCATCCTGGGTAATACCAAAGGCCCCGAGGCCGCCAAGCGCATGACGCTGGTGCCGCATCTCCTGCATCTGTATGAAGTTTTCCAGTCGCTGCTGAAAGCGCGCCAGGTAAGGGGTGCGATAGATTTTGAAACGACAGAAACTTATATCGTTTGTAATCCATCCGGCAAGATAGAAAAAATTCTGCCACGTACGCGCAATGATGCCCATAAGCTGATTGAAGAATGCATGCTGGCAGCAAACGTGTGTGCCGCCAATTTGCTGGAGACTTATAAGCATCCTGGTACATATCGTATCCATGCCGGCCCTACCAAAGAAAAGCTGACCCAGGTCAGGAATTTCCTGAAGCAGGTTGGCTTGTTCCTCAACGGTGGTGATTCACCGTCGGCCTCTGATTATGCCGAGTTGATGAAGAAAATCAAAGGCAGGCCAGACGCGCCGCTGTTACAGACCATGTTGCTGCGGTCCATGCAACAAGCTGTCTACAGTCCCGATAATATTGGCCATTTCGGCCTGTCTTATGATGCCTACGCACATTTCACCAGCCCGATCCGCCGTTATCCCGATCTGCTGACGCATCGGGCTATCAAGGCTATTTTGCAGGGACGTAAATACGAACCCAAAGGCATAGATCTCAGCTTGTTGAATACCACCGTCTCCAATGCTGCCCGCAAGCAAATGGTTGCTGACAAGGCCGCTGGTAAGAAAAAAGTCGAAAAAGATTTGACGATCTGGGACGCACTGGGCGTACATTGTTCTGCCAATGAAAGACGTGCCGATGAGGCATCGCGCGATGTCGAAGCCTGGCTGAAATGCTATTTCATCCGTAGTAAACTGGGTGAAGAGTTTACTGGCATGATCACTGGTGTCACGCAGTTCGGTATTTTTGTGCAACTTGACGAGATTTATATTGAAGGCTTGGTGCATATTACTGAATTGGGTGCAGACTACTTCCAGTTCGATGATGCACGCCATGAATTGCGTGGCGAACGTACTGGCAAGCGTTATCAATTGACGGATAAAGTCAGGGTGCAGGTGAGCCGGGTTGATCTTGATGCCAGAAAAATTGATTTGAGTATTGTACTGCCGACATCCAGCAAACTCCCAGGTGGGCCCGGCGAACAAAGAAGTGTCACAACAGCGGATAAGAACCGCAAAAATCCGGCCAATACAAGAAAGCCCGCTTTGGAGCCGGAAGAAAAATTAGCACCTGTTTTTTCCAAGTCGACAAAAACCACGACAGTGAAAAAGGGAAACGTAAAAGCAAATGAAGATAGTTTTTCTGGGGGACGTCGCCAGAAATCTGCTACTCCACCTGCCAGTGCCAAGAAAAAAGCTCCTGGTACTGCAGGCAAAGCTACAAAGAAAAGACGCTAGTAGATAATTGAAAAGAACAAGATGAAAAGTAAAATGATATTTGGCTTCCATGCGGTGACTTCACGTATCCGCCATGAAGCCTCTTCTGTCGACGAGATTTATGTCGATTCTTCCCGCATTGACAGACGCATGCAGGATTTACTGAATACAGCAAAAGCTGCTGGTGTGCGCATTATTCAGACAGACGACCAGCGTCTCAGCAATATTGTTGGTACCCGCCGTCATCAGGGCGTGGTGGCGAAAGCCAGTGAACTGTCACTGGCCCGCAATCTGGATGAATTGCTGGATGCAATCGATGGCCCGCCTTTGTTGCTGGTACTTGATGGCATTACCGATCCGCACAACCTGGGCGCCTGCCTGCGGGTTGCTGACGGTGCTGGCGCTCACGCTGTGATCGCACCAAAAGACCGTGCCGTGGGTTTGAATGCAACCGCAGCCAAAGTCGCCAGCGGTGCGGCTGAAACCGTACCTTATATTACAGTCACCAATCTGGCGCGCACCCTGCGTGAATTGAAAGAGCGGGACATCTGGTTGGTCGGCACGACGGATGAAGTCGAAAAAAATATCTATGATGTCGACTTCAAAACCGGCAGCGCCATCGTCATGGGTTCTGAAGGTGAAGGTATGCGTCGTCTGACCCGTGAAACCTGCGATGTGCTGGTCAGCGTTCCCATGTTTGGTTCTGTTGAAAGCCTGAACGTCTCGGTGGCTTCCGGTGTTTGCCTGTATGAAGCGCGTCGTCAGCGTCTGGTACGAAGCTGAAACGGACTTGCTGGTTAAAGCGGTTCGATTTTTGCGCCCGCCATTCCCCGGCGGGCATTAGGGGCTCTCCACGGGTCTTTGTGAAATACGCTACTATTACCTCCCGCCAGAACATTTTTAAAGTCCATGTTTAGCCGCTTAAGAGAAGATATTGCAAGTATCATTAAAAAAGATCCCGCAGCCCGTAATGCGTGGGAGGTGATTACTTGTTATCCCGGTTTTCAGGCGATTGTCATGCATGGGTGGGCGCAATGGTGCTGGACGCGGGGCATGAAATGGCTGGGGCGCTTTATCTCCCATATTGCCAGGGTATTGACCGGCATAGAAATACATCCGGGTGCGAAGCTGGGACGCAGAGTCTTTATCGACCACGGTTTCGGTGTGGTGATAGGTGAAACAGCAGAAATCGGTGACGATTGTACTATTTACCAAGGGGTGACCTTGGGGGGAACTTCTTTATCCAGAGGTGCCAAACGTCATCCTACGCTGGAGGCGGGTGTCATTGTCGGTGCCGGTGCCAAGGTGTTGGGTGGTTTTACTATAGGTGCCGGTGCCAAAATCGGTTCCAATTCCGTGGTACTGAAACCTGTGCCTGCCGGTTCCACGGCAGTCGGTAATCCGGCCCATATCATCAAGAAAGAGGTGGCGTCAGCAGATTCTGAAGCGGCGCAACTGTTTACTGCCTATGGTGTGACGCAGAATAGTGATGATCCTATTTCCAAGGTATTGCACAAGCTGATAGATCATGCCGCGTCTCAACAGGAACAGATAGAAAAACTGTCGGCGGCGCTGTCTGGCGCAGGCATCGTTTGCGATGCGGCACAAAAAGCTGAGAAACTGAATCCCGAACAGATCAATAGCCTGGTAGATTGATCTGGACTTTTGATCAGACCTTTACTTAAGCAGTTACCAGCTGGTTCAGATTTTTTCTGATGACCGGTAGCAATTCGCTGGCAGTCAGACCTATGGGGCCAATCCCTTGTGTGACCAGTTCATCTGCCGCATAGCCATGTGCCCAGACAGCAATTCTCGCTGCTTCTTTGGCTGTACAACCCTGTGCCAGTAAAGCGCCAGTCACACCAGCCAATACGTCACCAGTACCGCCGCTGGCCAGTGCCGGATTGCCACTGGTGTTGATGGACAAATCTCCATTTGCTTCACAAATAATGCTACCTGAACCTTTCAGGACGACAACTGCATTCAATTGCTGCGCCAGTTTGCGTGCAGCAAGCAAGCGGCCTGCCTGTACTTCCACCACGCCTTGCTGTAACAAGCGGGCGGCTTCCAGTGGATGGGGCGTCAGTACAGTGGCAGCCGTCCTGGCTGCCAGGAGTTGTGCAAAAGCCGGGTCTGTAGCGATCAGGTTCAATGCGTCCGCATCTACCACCAATGTTTTTGCGGACTTGATTGCTCTGGTCAGTAAAACCTGTACTGAGGCTGATGTACCCAGGCCTGGCCCGATGACGACATGGTGGTTATCAAAGTCCATTTCTTCAGGAACCCGAAACATGATTTCAGGGTGCAGACTATCGTACTGTGGGCCAGCACCGGGAACGCAGCAATAAATGCGTCCAGCACCGGAATATTGCGCTGCTCGTGCCGCGAGGATGGCTGCACCCACCATGCCGCTGGCTCCGCCTATGATGATGACATCCCCATAACTGCCTTTGTGGCTATTTTGTTTGCGTGGCCGTAGCATGCCTTGTAGTGATGCTGCAGTATTCAGACAGGCTTTGCTGCGCGGGAAAAAACTCACAGGAATATCCAGCGTCGCCACGCTGACCTGGCCGGCATAATCTCGCCCTGCACCGGTATGCAGGCCTGTCTTGTTACCAATGAAAGTGATGGTATGTGTCGCACAAATAGCGACGCCATCACCACCTGTGACTTGTCCGGTATCCGCATTCAAGCCGCTGGGCACATCCAGTGCCAGCAACGGTATTGCATTCACCGCAGCAAGTTGGTTGATATCCCTGATCAGATTGGCGATGCTGCCTTCGGGCGCTCGTTTCAGACCTATGCCAAACAGGCCGTCAATGATCAGTGTCCAATCGGCAGGCAAAGTGGCCAAAGTGACTGCATCGATAAATTGCAGGCCTTGTGTCTGTGCTTTGTGCAGACTGGATAGCGCGTCGCAGGAATAATTTGCCGTTTCGCCGCATTGCAGTACGTATACGGCATGGCCCTGCGTCGACAATATTGTAGCGACTTCGAATGCATCTCCACCATTATTGCCAGGACCAGCCAGTACCAGAACTCTTGCCGGTACCTGAGTGAGCAGTTCGGCGGCCAGATCAGCAGCGGCCAGTCCGGCTTTTTGCATCAGTGATATTGTACCCTGATCAAATTGTGTCGCCAGTGCACGCGTCTCTATCGTGCGAATTTCTGCCACGCTGTACACGCAATCGAGCTTATCATCCTGATTGCCGGTGGTTTGCATAGTGCTCATTTCGGTTGTAGGGCAGGTGGCAAGGTTGATGGCTTGATCGGTGACACGTTCGATTGCCCAACGGCCTGCATGGCTTCTATGCCTTGTTGAAACAGGTTTTCCAACGGCAAAAGCAGATAGGGCAGTATCAGCGCCAGCATCAAAAACCCTACACCTATGGTAATCGGAAAGCCAATGCCGAATAAATTTAACTGTGGAGCGGCACGCGTCAATATACCCAATGCCACGTTGGTAACCAGTAAGGCGGCCACGATGGGCAGAGATAAGCGCATTCCCACACTGAAAATCTGCTCACCCCACAATGCCATTTTTTGATAATTCAGTCCGGTCTGAAAAGTGGTTGAAATCGGTATGGTTTGAAAGCTCTCAACCAGTGTCGCTAACATGGACAGGTGCACATTTGCAGTCAGCAAGAGCAGGGTAGCAGTCAACACCAGAAACTGTGCAATCGCAGAAGAACGTCCCTGTGTTTGCGGATCAAAGAAAGTGGCAAAACCAAGACCCATGGTCAAGCCCGCTACCTCGCCAGCCATTTCTATGGCAGAAAAAACGACGCGCATAACAAAACCCATGCCCATGCCTATGATCAATTGCTGCGACAGCACCAGTATGCCATTCAGCGATACCGGGTCCAGCGCGGGAACGGTGGACAGGGTAGGGCCGACTATCAGCGCCAGAACAATCCCCAGCGCCAGCTTGATCTGTACTGGAACGGTATTGTTGCCGAAAGGTGGGGCAACTGCAATCATGCCCAGTATCCTGGTCAATGGCCAGATAAAGGAATTGAGTAGTACGATCAGTTCATTGCTGGAGAAGGAAATCATTGGTGTGACATATCAGCTCAGCTACTTATCAGTATTTATCCAGCCATGGTCGCGATGCTGGTAAACATCTGACGCATGTAATCCGTCAATATGGTTAGCATCCATGGCCCGGCGATAATCAGGGTGACAAAGATACCCACCAGCTTAGGAATGAAAGACAGGGTGGTTTCATTGATCTGGGTTGCAGCTTGAAAAATACTGACGATCAAACCTATGCCCAGTGCGACCAGCAGCAAAGGGGCTGAAACCATCAGAGTCACTTCCATTGCCTGGCGGCCAAGTGTCATTACGCTATCCGGGGTCATAATTAGCCTTAATAAAGCCTTAATAAAAACTTTGTGCTAGTGAGCCTATCAATAATTGCCATCCATCCACCAGAACAAACAACATCAGTTTGAAGGGCAGGGAGACAATTGCCGGCGATACCATCATCATACCCATGGACATGAGCACACTGGCGACCACCATATCGATAATCAGGAAAGGGATGAAAATGGCAAAGCTGATTTGAAAAGCGGTTTTCAATTCACTGGTGATGAAGGCAGGTATCAGGATACGCAGCGGCACATCTTCTGGCCCCTGCAATTGCGGGGTGTTCGATAATTTGACATACAGCGCCAAATCAGACTGCCGGGTCTGCTTCATCATGAATTGCTTCAATGGAGTAGCCCCCTTGTCCATCGCCACCTGCATGGTGATTTTGTTTTCAGTGAATGGCAGATAGGCTTCGGCATAGATTTTGTCAAATACAGGGCCCATGACAAACAGGGTCAAAAACAGCGACAGCCCGACCATCACCTGGTTGGGCGGGGCGGACTGCGTGCCCAAAGCCTGTCTCAGCAAGGACAGTACGATGATGATGCGGGTGAAACTGGTCATCATCAGCAATGCTGCCGGAATAAAGCTGAGTGCCGTCAGGAATAACAGAGTTTGAATGCTGAGCGAATAATTCTGGCCGCCACCTGCAGCAGGCGTCGTTGTGATGGCTGGCAAGCCACCCGTTGTTTGTGAAAAAGCCAGTGCAGGCAATAGCAGACCACTCAGAAAAATGGCAAGCCAGACCAATGGCAGGGAAGAGCGCAAAGTTTTCATGCAGATGTAATTACTTGTTTTCAGATCGTTCGGCGGAACGTTTATCCAGCGTTCTTTTCAACCATGCAGAAAATGGATCATTGGCCTGAGTTTGCGCAGCCTGTAGTAACAAGTCTTCCTGTTTTGGCATGCTACCCAGATTGTTGATATTGTTTGCCGTGACACCCAGAATCAGCCATTGATCAGCAACTTCCACCACCATGACGCGTTCGCGGTTGCCAACATTGATGCCACCAATGATTTTGACCTGGATTTTATTGCCACCCTGTATCGGGCCAACGCGCTTCATGATCCATGCAGCTGCCACCACCAATACCAGTACCAGCAGCAAAGCCATAACGATTTGCAACAATCCTCCAGTCGGTGAGGAGGTAGAGGTGTCGGCTGCGAGTACATTACCCGACCAGGCTGCCGTTGCCAGCGCCGCATAAATACGTAGAAAATATGTCATTTGTTCAGTTTGCGTATGCGCTCGGCAGGCGTGACGATATCGGTCAGGCGTATACCAAACTTGTCATTCACGACCACTACCTCGCCCTGGGCAATCAGGCAGCCATTGACCAGTACATCCATCGGTTCACCAGCCAGGCCATCAAGTTCCACCACCGAACCCTGTGCCAGTTGCAGCAGGTTCTTGATGGCGATTTTGGTCCTGCCCAATTCCACAGTCAGTTGTACCGGTATATCCAGAATGAAGTCGATGTCATTATGGGTTTCCGGTGCCTGGCTTTTGCCACTGAATTCCTTGAAAATGGCTGCACTGGGTTGTGGCTCGCTCTTTACAGCGGCGGCAGCTTCAGCCTTTTCTTGTTCTGCAATTGCAGCACCCCAATCATCTTCACTGATTGGTGAATCGCCGTTATCATCCATGGTTCTCTCCTTGTGCTACTTCCTGTACGCTGGAACTGATTAGTTTCTCAACGCGTAAAGCATACTGTCCGTTAAATACTCCGTACTTGCACTCCATCACAGGGGTGCCATCCACTTTGGCTGAAATAATTTCGGGGATAGATAAAGGAATCACATCACCTTCTTTCATGTTCAGGATGTCTCCCAGAGTGACGCGGGTGGTGCCCAGATCGGCGACGATTTCTACTTCGGCAATCTGTATCTGTTGCGTCATTAGACGCACCCAGCGCTTATCCACTTCCAGCGTTTCACCCTGCAGGCTACTGGTCAGGATGTCGCGGATAGGTTCTATGGTGGAATAGGGCATGCACATATGCATCTCGCCACTGACCGGCCCCAATTCTATCGTGAATGTAGTGGATACCACCACTTCATTGGGGGTGGCGATATTGGCGAACTGGGTGTTCATTTCTGAACGTATGTATTCAAACTCGATAGGATAGACTGGCTCCCATGATTTGGAATAGGTTTCAAAAATAATTTCAAGTATACGGTGGATGATACGTTGCTCTGTCTGGGTGAAGTCACGACCTTCCACGCGCGTGTGGAAGCGGCCATCACCACCAAACAAATTATCCACTAGCAAAAACACCAGGCCAGGGTCGAGTACGATCAGGGAAGTACCGCGCAACGGCTTCATGTGGACCAGATTCAGATTGGTCGGCACCACCAGGTTACGGATAAATTCACTGTACTTTGAAACCCTGACGGTACCTACGGATACTTCCGCACTACGACGCAAGAAATTAAACAGACCTATACGCAGCAGTCGGGCAAAACGTTCGTTGATAATTTCCAGTGTCGGCATGCGGCCGCGGACGATACGCTCTTGCGTGGCAAGATTGTAGGGCCGGACACCGGAGGTATCCTCCAGTGATTGTGAGTCGTCCTGATCTCCCGTGACACCCTTTAAAAGGGCATCAACTTCTTCCTGGGAGAGAAAATTATCTGACATAGTTTATTGAACGACGAAAGAAGTAAAGAATACGCCACTCACTTTTTGTGGCTCCCCTTTGGCTACAAACGGTTGGCTGACTTTTTCAATAACTTCATTGACCAGTTTTTCCTTGCCCTCAGCGGACAAAATTTCTGTTGCATCCTTACTGGATAATAATAACAGCAGGCGACTACGTACTTGCGGCATATTAGCCTTGATCAGATTGACCTGTTCTTCATCTTGTACTTGTAGTGTCATGCTGATTTGCAGGTATTTATCACCACCTTCAGATTGCAGATTGACGGTGAATGGTTCCAGTGCCAGGAATACGGGTGCTTTTGCAGGCTCTGTCTTGTGTTCTTTTTCCTTGGCCGAAGAATTCTTTTTAGTCAGAAAAAAAGCGGCCCCACCACCTATTGCTACCAATAGAAAGACGGCTGCGGCGATCATGATAAGAAGTTTCTTTTTTGATTTGCCTGCTGGTGCGGGCTCACTTGTTTCAGTCGCTGCTTTTGCTGGTGCTTTCGCCATGGTTTTCCTCTCGATGGGCATTTATTGCCATGATTTATAGGTATTATCGTTGATAAGAGGCTTTTAATATCCAAGAAAAAGAAGGTGTATTTCAGCTTTCCTCTGTCATTTGCGTGATGAAAAGCAAGGAATGTAGGTATTTACTGCCAGTTTCGTGGATATAGCCTCTGGCAATCATTCTACATGGATGTAGATGCTTTTTTCCAGACACTAAGAGGTCAAACAGTCTGAGATAGTGAATTTAGATGATATTCAACAAATGATAGGGAGAAAGTCTGTGCCCCATCTGAAAGAGTCTGGTTGCCACTGCAAACACTGGAAGGTGTCAGGTTTGCGTGGCTTGACATGGGATGAAATTTTTCCTGATCAGGCAAAGGTGTCAACCACGCCATTGCTGACTCTGGTTTTAGGCTGAGCGCTGCTTGTTGCGGTCACTGTTGCATTGTCACTAACATTGCCAACCTGACGAGTTGTGCCTACGTCCCTGGCTTGTTGTTGGGTAAAGTTTTGTCCCTGACCTGCTGCCTGTGAATTGACTGAAAATCCAGTCAATTGTACGCCAGCATCGCTCAGCATTTGACGTAATCTGGGCAAGGCAGCTTCCAGCGCTTCCCTTACTTCGGGCTGGGCTGCAGTAAAGCTGGCATTAGCCTGGTCATTACTGAGTTTTAACACAACTTGCAGAGGGCCAAGGTCCGGCGGGTTCAACGTCAATTCAGCAGACTGCAAGGCTTCACCTACCATCCAAACCACTTTCTGGCCAACAGCTTTGTCCCAACCTGCATTACCTACCCGGGGGCTGATATGATCTATCGCCATGGCATTTGCTGTATTGATTTGCAGGTTATTGGCAGCCAGTGTCGCAACTGGAGGTGCGGCTACCACTTGCATCATTTCCTTGCTATTTTCGCCAACTTTAGCTTCAGCTATTTTGTCTGCAATTGCATCGCGGGCTTGTGCCACATCTCCGGCAAATGTTTTGGCTGAGTCAGCAGCTGCAGGCATTGCATTGGCCGCTTTGTCAATGGCTTTGCCGCCCTGCGCAAGGTCGCTGGTAATGACTTCAGATTTGCTCGTATCTGCCGGTACTACATCTTGAGTTTTTGCCGTTGTATCTTTAGTGGCGGCCAGAACTGGGGTGGTAACCAGCGCCTTATCGCCAGCCAGTTTGTTTTCTGTAGCGCTATTTGCGGTAACACTGAGAGCAGTCTTGTCAGTGATTTTGCTTCCCGCTTTTTCAGCAGCTTTGCTGGCCATTAATTGTGCGGCGATGGCATTGATATCACTTGCAGTTGCACCAGTGACGCTACCAGCCTTGTCAGCACCCGCAGTTTGTGGGTTGAGGGCTGCTGCAAGTTTGTCGACAGTTTCTGCATACTTGCCATCGCCAGCCAACGCGGTTGTGTCTGTTGTTGCATTACCGGCAGCTAGTGCACTGGCATCTGTACCAAGCAAAGCAGGGTTGGCATCTTTATCAGCGGGTAATGCGGTCTTGCCTGTATCAGCAGCTACTGGTACAGGGGCAAGATTGCCTACCAGTGCCAACATTTGAGCACTGATATCTTCATCTGACGTTGTATTTTTGTCGTCATCTTTGCTGACTTTGCTGGTCTTTTCCGTGTCATCGGCGGGCGATCCACTTTTTACGGGGGAACTGGCTGCATTGTCCGTCGCGACCTGCTTGTTGTTATTGCTGTCGTTATTAACGTTATTATTATTGTTATTATTGTTACTGATATTGTTGCCAGTATTGCTGGAGGCATTGTTGTCAGGTTTGGGCGCAGCAGCGGGCTTGACCGTATTACGATTGAAGTCGTTGTCAGGCTTGCTAACATTGGAAATTTCTTTGTTAAGCAACTGATTGAAGTTATTCCCGGCGTCAGCAGACGCAGTATTTTTGACAGATTTAACACTCCCGGCCTGTTTGTCTAAGGACGTCAGTAAGGTTGTCGCTTGCATTTGGAGTACCTGTTAAGTTTTTTGACTAACGCTTATAAAAAAGGGTGCGGGCAGCCACTTCATCGGTTTGTTTCTGGTCTCGTTTTGCTTCTTTTTTTTGCATCAGGTTTTGTGCACGATTTTGCAAAGTGTCATACGAAAGACGTTTTTTTTCAGTGGACTGCCATTCTGTTTTTGCCATGACTATGCGATGCTCTGCATCCATTACCACCTGCTTCTGACCATCTATTGCAGCATCAAGCTTCCCCAGAAATGACAAGAAATTCGTGTATTGCGCCGCGCTTAAGCCGCGTGCTGCACCATCCTGCAGTCTTTGAGCATAGTCATTGCGGTATTGCTGCAATAAACCAAGCTTCTTCTCTGTATCTTCATGAGCACGTATTGCCTTTCCCAGAAGTTTGGCGGCATCGTCAACTTCTTTTTCTGCAATTTCTATCAGTGTGGTTATGGGAGATTTTAATGCCATGGTGATTCAAGTATAGTCGGTATCAAGATTTTCTATCCGTTGAATAGAGCCTGAAGTGCCCCCAAGCTCTCCGGTATGCTACATTTTTCCGAGATATCTTGTTGCAAAAATGAAATTATTTTGGGGTGTAACCTAATTGCTTCATCCAGCAAAGGATCAGAGCCAGGCGAATAAGCGCCGACACTGATCAGGTCGCGGGCACGCTCATAGCGTGAATACAATTGCTTGAGTTTTCTTGATAGTTGCTGATGTTCTGGTGATGTGATGCTGTGCATGGCCCGGCTGATCGATTGCTCTATGTCGATGGCGGGGTAATGGCCGCTTTCTGCCAAGGTACGGTTCAATACGATATGGCCATCCAGAATCGCCCGTGCGGCATCGGCGATAGGATCTTGCTGGTCATCGCCCTCGGTAAGTACCGTGTAAAAAGCGGTAATGGAACCGCCGCCACTTTTACCATTGCCAGCGCGTTCCACCAGGATAGGCAGCTTGGCAAAGACCGATGGTGGGTAACCTTTGGTTGCCGGTGGCTCACCGATGGCGAGCGCGATCTCCCTTTGTGCCATTGCATACCTGGTCAGGGAGTCCATGATCAGCAATACACTGCGCCCTTGATCTCTGAAATATTCAGCGATGGTGGTGGCGTACGTAGCACCTTGCAGGCGCATGAGGGGAGGGGCATCAGCCGGAGCAGCTACCACCACTGAACGGGCCAAGCCTTCAGGCCCCAGAATTTGCTCGATGAATTCCTTTACCTCACGACCGCGCTCGCCGATCAGGCCGACAACGATAATGTCGGCGGAGGTATATCTCGCCATCATGCCCAGTAGCACGCTTTTACCTACACCAGAACCAGCAAACAAACCCAGCCGCTGACCTCGCCCCACACTAAGCATGCTGTTGATAGCTCTGACACCAACGTCCAGAGTATCAACGATGGGGGCACGTTCAAGGGGATTATAAATGCGGGCGCCCAAGGGAGCGGACTCATGTGTACCTAGTGGTCCCAGCGTATCCAATGGGCGACCATTGCCATCCAGAACACGGCCCAGCAACTCATAGCCTACTGGTAAATGCCGGCTCCTGTCGCTAGGGCGACGGCGTGGATGATTGACTACTTCATGAGCATCGGGCTCCGCCGGAAAAACCGGGGCTCCAGGGGTGACGCCGTCAAGATCGCTGTGTGGCATCAGAAACAGGCGCTCACCTTCGAAACCAACCACCTCCGCATCAATTTTGGCCCCGCTTTGCAATTGGATGTAGCAGGCACTGCCTACCGGTAATCTGAGACCGACTGCCTCCATCACCAGACCGGTGACACGCGTGACACGACCCGAAAGGGAGGTAATATTGGCACGCGATAACTGTTCACGGCTGTTGTGCAACCTGGACTTCCAATCGCTGATGTATGCCGCTTGCATATGCCTGAGTACCTAAACCTGGTTCACGAAGTTGTGCCGAATGCTATCCATTAATTTCTGCCAGCGGGTCGCATAACTGGCATCGAGCAAATTATGCTGGGTTTCAAGCTTGCAACCACCACGTTCGATATGCGGATCAGCCACGATACGCCATCCGTTTTCAGCCAGTGATTCACCCAGGTGGTTTTTGACGATGGCAGCATCATCCGGATGCAACAGGACCTGCGCCGGTTGTTGTACGGCCGTTATCTGACTCATGGCATCTTCGACGATGGGGAGTATCAGTTCAGGTTCAGTGTCCAGCTTGTTTTTCAACATTGCTTTAGCAAGATCAATGGCCAGTGCCAGCACTTCATCACTCATTTGTCCAGAGGCAGCCTGCAATTGCTGCGAAAAATTCTGGCTCATTTGCTGCAGTGACTGGATTTCTGCTTGTACCTGTTCCATGGTTTCGGCATAAGCGGTTTCCTGGCCATCTTTCAAACCGCGTTCATAGGCTTCCTTGTAACCGGCGGCAAAGCCTTCCTGACGTGCATTTTCCTTCAGTTTATCCGCTTCCATGCGACTGACGGCGGCGGCTTGTGCAGTTGCTACTTTGATTTCTTCAACCTGGGCGGGGCGGTTGTCGCCAAAGGAGGTCATTTCCCAGCGTTGAAAGGCGGTCAGGTCACCGCTACGCACCGGGTTAGACATAAGCGTCTTCGCCTTTCGCACCTAACATGATCTGGCCTTCGTCGGCCAGGCGGCGAACGATCAACAAGATCTGTTTCTGTTGCGCCTCTACTTCAGACAGACGCACAGGCCCCTTGGATTCCAGATCTTCCCGCATCATTTCAGCAGCACGTTGCGACATATTTTTGAATATTTTTTCACGCATGTCCTGATTCGCGCCCTTCAGAGCCACAATCAGTGAATCGGACTGAACTTCACGCAACAGCAGTTGTATGCCTTTGTCGTCAATCTCCAGGATGTTATCGAAGACAAACATTTCATCCATGATCTTCTCGGCCATGTCGCCATCGTATTTCCTGAGATTGTCCATGACAGAGGCTTCATTTTCACCACTCATGAAGTTCAGAATTTCAGCAGCAGCACGTACACCACCTATGGATTTTTTCTTCAGGCTTTCATTACCTGTCAACAGTTTGGTCAGTACATCGTTGAGCTCTCGCAGCGCGGTCGGCTGGATACCGTCAAGGGTGGCAATTCGCAACACGATGTCATTACGCAAGCGCTCGGTGAACTGGTTCAGGATTTCACATGCCTGGTCGCTTTCCAGATGAACCAGAATGGTGGCAATAATTTGTGGATGTTCGTTCTTGATCAGTTCGGCAACTGAAGGTGAATCCATCCACTTCAGGCTTTCTATGCCGCTGGCGTCCTTGCCACCCAGAATGCGGTTCAATAAAGAGGCAGCCTTGTCATCGCCCAGCGCCTTGGTCAGCACATTGCGAATATACTCATCCGAATCCAGCCCAACCGAAGAACTGAGGTCGGCCGCCGCCTTAAAGTCGTCCAGGACTTTGGCGATGGATTCATGCGGGATGGGGCCGATAGCAGCCATGGCGGCACCTATCTTTTGCACCTCACGTGGGCCAAGATATTTCATTACTTCTGCAGCGCCATCTTCACCCAGTGCCAGCATCAAGGTGGCTGCTTTTTGAACTCCGTCTTCACTCATTGCTGACCCATGCCTTTACAACGTTTGCGACTATCCTTGGATCTTCTTTTGCCAGGGTTTTCGCCATTTCCAGATTCATTTCATAGCTGGAGCCATGACGCGTATTCTGCTCTGCTTCTTTTGAAAGATTCACTATAGCGGCTTCTTCTTCCTCGCGCTGCTCTTCTTCCAGCGCTTTTTGTTTTTCTGCTTCCAGGGCTTCCAGAGTTTCCTTGTCTTTACCCATCATTTTATACAACATTGGCTTCAGGTAGCCAAAGAACAAGTAGGCAAGGAAGATAACAACGCCGACATATTTTGCAACGTCTATTACTTTTTGCCAGAATTCTGGCTGTTTCCACAATGGTATTTCCACTATAGGTTCTTTTTCAGGGCTGGCAAAGGGACTATTGACCACATTTAAGGTATCGCCACGATCTTTGCTGAAGCCCATTGCTTCTCTGGCCAGGTCGGTAATTTGTGTTTTTTCTATGTCAGTCAGGGGACGGGTAGTTGTTTTGCCTGTCTTGTCGGTTTCGGTCCTGTAATTGACCACTATGGCAACTGAGAGACGTTTAACACCCCCCATAGGTTGCTGTGTATATTTGATGGTCTTGTCCACTTCATAATTGGTGGTTGAATCTTTCTGCATCAGACCAGTATTTGCAGCACCATTTTGACCGGTAGCTGCAGCACTGGCAACGATGGGGGCAGTTGCAGGAACTGGTGGCTGGTTGCTCAATGCTCCGGGGATACCAGAAGGATTGGCAGATTTATTGTAAGACTCGCTGGTTTGCTGGCTACGTATGGTGGATGCTTCAGGTGGTGAGTTGGGACGATAACTTTCTGCCGCCTGCTCTGTCCTGGAAAAATCGATATCTGCTGTCGCCTCGGCCCGGACATTGTTTGCTCCCACGATAGGTGAAATGATGGACTCGATACGTTTGACGATATTTTGCTGATATTCCTGTACATACTTCAACTGAGAAGGGTCAAGATTATTATTTGCCATCTGTTTGCTGGTGTCAGACAGTAGATTGCCATTTTGGTCAACAACGGTGACACTTTTGGCTGACAGTTCCGGTACGCTGCTGGCAACCAGATGGACGATGGCGCTGACTTGCTGCTGATCAAGCACACGGCTAGGGTAAAGATTCAGCAATACCGAAGCAGTCGGTTTTTGTTGATCGCGTATGAATACAGATGATTTAGGAATAGCCAGATGCACGCGAGCAGTTTGCACGGCAGAGACGGCCTGTATGGAACGTGCCAGTTCACCTTCCAATGCACGTTGAAAATTGACTTGTTCCAAAAATTGTGAAATGCCTAATTTCTGGTTTTCCATCAACTCAAAACCGACATTACCGCCCTTAGGCAAACCCTGTGCTGCCAGTTTCAGACGCGCATCGTGCACTTGGTTGGCTGGCACCAGAATGGCACTGCCACCATCTGAATACTTGTAAGGCACATTCAGTTGCTGTAGCGATGCAACAATGGCACCGCCATCCCTGTCATTAAAGTTGGAAAAAAGAACTTTGTAATCAGGCTGCTGACTCCATAGCCATACACCGACCATGATTGCCAGCGTGATGGCCGCACCAACCGACAGCAGCACATTGCGCATGACTGGTGTTTGTGGCAGTCCGAATATATTCGGAAGGGTAGGGCCTGGTGTGGCAAGTACGGTATTTTCTGCGGTTGCCATAAATTACCTTGAGCCGATAAATGTGTCGATGAATTGCATGCTTATGCGTCCGGATATGAGTTTTTTCCTTGATACCGATTTTCCACTGAATTCGCAAAATCAAAGTCATGATAAACACTGGTTTTCTGGTTCTTTTCTGGCTTCCTCTTTGTTTTCAAGCTGTTAATGTAGTAGTTGTGGAAGCTTGAAAAAAAGGTGATGTGATGAATGTGGGCGGAATTGACGCAAGTCGGATAGAAGCCATGGTGGCACAGTTGAAGGCAACTGCTGCAAAAATGGAAGCCGGTGCTGGTTTGGGGGTGAATCAGTCCAATAATCTCAGTCCTGGAAAGCTCGATTTTTCAGATGCCTTGAAAGCGTCGCTCGATAGTGTGAACCAGGCGCAAATGAGCTCGCAACAACTGGGCGAGAAATTTGCCATGGGCGACGATAAGGTGAGCTTGTCGGATGTGATGATTTCTATGCAAAAGGCAAATATTTCTTTTCAAACTACCGTGCAAGTAAGAAATAAACTGGTATCTGCCTACCATGACATCATGAATATGCAGATTTGATCCAGGTTTATCAGAACGGTGGAATGAGGAAGCGGGAAGAGCCATATTGCTCTTGTCCCGCCAGATTAACGTATGCCGGTCAGTTTGGCATTTCGCTCACGTTCCAGTTTCATGATGTAACGCTGGACGCTGGCAAGCACGTGGTTGGACATGTTAATGAATTCGCAGCCCAGGCGCCGATTGGTTTTACCGTTCAATAAGATAAGATCCTGGGAATTTCTGACTTGCAGCACAACATCTACCAGACCTATAGTTGGCAGATCAAGTTTGCAATGTTCATAGATAACACCTATGGTGCTATCCAGAGCTTTTTTTTCATCCAGTATTGCAATCCCACCGCAACTTATATCAACTAAAGATAGTTTTAAAATTTCTTGTCGGGTATCCACCTTGATGGGCACCAGCGCACGGATGGGCGTGGACAGAGGTGTGTTGATACGATAATACTCGCGCCTTTGCAGCCTTATCATCGTCGCCGGGATTGTAAATTCCAATGCGGGGCGGTCTTCAAATGTGATTAGTTTCAGATCATCAGAAGAAAACTGTATGCTGATCTTGTCCAGCAAGCCTTCAAAGGAAACCCTTGGGGCTTCGACAATACGTTGATTCGCCAGTTGGCCTGGTGCGCTATCAATAATTACGACATTATTGCTGTCATCGACGTCAAGAATGGAGGTGATGAAAACCTCGGACCCATTATTGATCAGCATGCTGATCAATTGCTTACTTTCTCTTAAACCGCGCAGCAAACCGATGATCTCCCTCTTGGAGTCAACCTGGAAGGGGCTTTGATTTTCTGTACCTAGACTCGGAGGTGAGGATGGCATATTTTTATAATCACATTCAAAAAATGGGCAGTCAAACCTGTTATTGCCCTGATGTCTCCGAAATTATCTCTGAATTTCCTTTATCAATATGGTAAAGCCAAGCGAGTAGTTCTGCAACTGCGCGATACAAAGCCGGTGGAATATCCCGGTCAAGATCAACTTTCATCAATAATGAGACCAACTCCTTCGATTGGTGTACATGCACGCCATGTTCTTTGGCCCGGGCAATGATTTCTTCAGCAATCAGACCCTTTCCCTTGGCAACCACACGCGGTGCGGCATCACCATTCTGGTAGGCGAGGGCGACAGCATTTTGAATTTGCGGCTTGGGGTCATTCATTTTGATTGACAACAAAAGACATCAGTGGCGAACCGGCCATCTGTAACGCAGCGGCAAGCTCGTTCGCATGGTTTTTTAATGCTGTTACCGTGTCACTCTGTGTGGCGCGCAAGGACAAACCGACTGTGTTCGACTGCAAGTTGATGGTCGCAGTTACTTTTCCCAGGTTGGGAAGATCAAAGCTGACGACTGATTGCCAACTGCTATCTTCGCTGTCTAACTGATTGCGTCGCGCTTGCTCGCTTTCTTTCCTGATTTCCCATTCGATTTTCTGGCCGGGGAAAAGCTCACCTTGCCATCGTACAACGTTTTGTTCCAAAACGTTAAGTTGCTGATGAATAATTTGCCCCATTTCCTTGTTGACCGTAGTCAAATTGCTGGCCTGTGT
Organism: Undibacterium sp. GW821-FHT11B02; assembly: GCF_058808955.1. NCBI lineage: Bacteria > Pseudomonadati > Pseudomonadota > Betaproteobacteria > Burkholderiales > Oxalobacteraceae > Undibacterium > Undibacterium sp. GW821-FHT11B02. The sequence continues at coordinate 281,666 of NZ_JBXASD010000007.1, forward strand.
GCCATCAACACTTTTCGATAGGCTGATTTGTGACTGCGGCTCACTCCGGATGTCGGCAATATCACGTTTGCCCTGCGCCCATTCAGCGACATGTGACTCATAAAACAGGCCACTGGTACTGATTTGATTTTGCAGTTTGGTGGCGGTTCGTATGCCATCTTTCAATTCTGAAGGGCTGGCAAGAATAGGCACGTCACTACTAACACTGATTTTGGTGCCTGCCTGGCGTCCGGTTTGTAAAATCTGGTCAATCAATTTTCCGGTATTGCTTAATGATGTCGGGGAGCTACTTAGACGATCCGGGGCTTCGGTAGCATTGGTGCTGACCAGTGGTGATTTACCGATGATTTCCGTTGTTTTTGGTGTCGCCAGTTGCTGAATTGCTGGCGCCAAAGCCTTGTCCAAAAGTGCGTTGCCTGTTGAGGGCATGCTCTTGTTGCCGGATAAGGTGACTACTACCGAGGCGTCTGTTTCCGGATGAACTTCTGTAACTGCAGGAGAATTGCTACTCGTCGGTAAAGTAGTCGCTTTGACTGTCTCGGTTGCAATAGGATCTTGCAAGGCTGCAGGCAAAGCAGATTTTCCTGGAGCTGGTGTCAGTAACTGTGGCGGGGAAGTGGATAGATGAGCATCTGTCTCGCTTTCCAGTAAAAAGGTGGGGCGCGGCTCTGTGCCTATCAGGCGCAGAGGGATTTGGTCACCTGTCTTACTGCCTTCAGGTAATAACATTTTGGCAGTTATGCCTGCCACACGTACTGTAAAACTGCCATCCATCAGTTTGGACAGTACCTCCCCCTTCAAGAGCTGGCCAGTAACCAGCTGTGCCAACTTTGGGGTAATGTCCTGCTTGGTTTCACTAATTGAGATTGCGGCGCCTGGTGCCTCAATATTGACTACAGGTTTGTTGAGAATGTCGAGCCGCGCAGGCATATACGTCAGGCGCTATTGCCAGCGCTATAGGTTCTGGATAGTTTCTGGCTGGTGCTGGAGCTTTTCATCATGTCAGATAATTGCGCCATCCAGGGTTCAGTAATATCGCGAATTTCCTTATCATCAGCCAGTATCTGCTTGATAATGCGGATTTTCTTGTCACGCATATCAGCAGGAAGTTCTGCCGGGATTTCATTTTCGCGCAATAGCTGAACCCGGCTGGAACAATCGCTTTCTAGTTTTTCCAGCAATTCCCAGTCACGTGAACGGGCGGCTTCCAGCATATTGCCGGTAATTGTGGCAACATTTTCATACAATGTGATCAATTCCAAACTATTCATCTTGATTCAAGCCTCAACAAAGTTGGCAGGACGGGGGGACAGTGGATCAATATTCACCTTGGGAATTTCACTGTTTGTATCAGTGCTGGGTGCAATGGCTTCCCAGGCCGATTTCAGATCGCGTAACAGATTCTGCACTTCAGTTAACATGGCTTCACTGTTTTCAAGATTCGCCTTAAGCAGCCTGTTGATCATGTATTCATACAGGGCATCAAGGCTGGTGGCAATTTCACCTCCAACTTTCTTGTCCAGGCTGGCTCGCAAGCCATTTTCAATAATAGCAATTGCCTTTGAGATGGAATGCCCTTTGGCAGCAATCTCACCCTGATGCAGATGTTGCACGGCATTGGAAATGGCCACAATTGCTCCATCAAACAACATCACAATTAATTTGTGAGGGCTGGCAGCAATAACACCAGTTTCAATGCCAACTTTTGCATAGGCATTTGCGCCACGCGCTTGAGATGAGCCAAACATAGTGGTTAATCCTCTATTCAATTTTGTAATCTTTACGACTAATTATCTCGTACTCGACGAAAGTGCTGCTAACTGCTGGGTAAGAAACGAACTCGTGCTATTTAGACTGCTGATAATGGTATCAAGCGCAGTGAACTGCGCACGGTAACGCGCTTCAGTATCTGCAAGCTGGCTGTTCAATGCTGTACGTTGCTTGCCAATATCTGTAATGCTGCTGGTTACCCCATTGGTTGCTCCTGCAATTGAGCCAGATGTACCAACAATGGTTGTCAATAAATTCGACAACTGAGTAGCATAGCCTCGTGAAAAATTGACGGTTCCACGAGCCCCCAAAGAGCCACCATTCACTTGAATTTTCAAGCCTTCTGCAGGCGTGCCGGTGGTGCCTGTCAGGAATTGTCCGGATCCTTGCGCGGTAACCCCATTGAGTTGGCCTGCAACGTTGACCCCGGCAGTGCCTGTTAATGCTGTGCCGGTGAATGTTGCTGCACCAGTTCCTGTATTGTCAGCGATGGATACATTGGACGTACTGCCATAGCTTGTGGACTGCAATTGCAGGAATCCACTGCCATTGATGGTCGCCACCACTGATGTGCCATTACCCTTGAATGTTGCATTACCATTGATGGATGTTTGGATCAGAGTGGCAAGGCTGCTGGCGCTATATGTCCCTGCTGCGAGTGCTACTGAAGACGATTGGCCATCCAGCGTTACATTGATCGCTGTATTTGCTGCAATGGTTGTGCTGCCTGCATTGAGGTTCACATTGCCAGTGAGTCCGCCTTGTGTTGCGAGTTGCGACACTGTCAGCGCATATGCGCCTTGTTTTGTAGCAGTGGTAGAACTGCTATATCCAATCAAACTATCAGTTGCCTTGCCTACAGAGGCAAACAGACCGCTGATGTCGCTATAGTTATTGGTCAGAGCCGTTTGTAATTTGGTGGAGTCTATCGCCAGCGTGCCGTCTTTCTGGAAGGTGATACCAATGCTGGACAACGAGGTGATGTTGCCACCCAGTCCATTTACACCCGCGCTCAACGTGGATTGAATCTGATTTTGCACGTTGCGAGCGGTTGAGTCACCTAACAGAATGCCGCCTTGTTTTGTGGTTGAATTGTAGCTGGTCAGGTTTTGCAACGTGCTTTGCAAATCGTTATAGCCTTTGACAAAGCCATTGATGGCAGACTGTATGCCACTGGTATTGGCAGCAAGTGATAGCGATGCGGTGCCAATTTTGCTCAGGTTTAACGTCGTGCCCTGTATTGCGCCGGATACTGCGTTCGATGCACTTGATATGGCAATACCGTTGACTGTAAGAGCTGCATTCTGCGCTGTCGTTGTTTCTGTCAGGTTCTGTGTGCCTGATGGGTCATAATTAACCAAACTTTGAATCGCTGCGTCGCCAGTGGCGCTGATCTTCAAGCTGGAGGCCGCACCAGTTTTACTGGATGTCAGAACAAGATGATAGGGGGTTGCACTACCATCACCAACAATACTGGCATTAACACCTACGTTGGCTGCATTAATCGCATCCCGAATACCTTGCAGGGAATTGTTTGCACCATCTATAGTAACTGTCCCGGTAGCTTGTGAGGCATCTTGCTGAAATGTTGACCCGGTATACACACCATTGCTGGAGGACCCACCTGTAATCGTACCAAAACTAAAGCTTATCGTCGTACTTGTGCCTGAACCTATGCTTGCAGTGGTACTTGCCTGGCCTGCGCTGGAAATGGTCTGTGCTTGTGCCAGTTTACTGACATTGATATTGTAACTTCCTGCAACTGATACGCTTGTCGTTGTTGCAGACAAAATGGTTGAATCACTTGAATTGGCTGTCAATGCCTGGAAGGTGCCCAAATTTCCCAATCCAACCACACTGGATTGATATGAGCTTAATGCGCCATTGAGGGCACCATAAGCAGATAATTTTGCCTGGAAACTGGCTTCTTTGGTGGCGAGCAAGGTCAGGGGCTGGCTCTCAACCTGCATGAGTTTGCTAATAATGCCATTGACGTCAAGATTTGACCCAATGCCTGTTGATTGTATGCCCACTTGGTTTCCCCTTTTCAGACCACACTGTACTAAATTATCGGCATTGGCAAACTAGACTTTAGAGGGGAATTTACCTGTCAATTTAAAATTTAGGTGTACGGCAATAAATTTATTTACGCTTGTTGCTTGATTAGCAACCCTTGGAGCTTGTCCAGGGACTTTGAAATCTCCAGTGCCTCTTCAGAGGGGATTTGACGTATTACTTCTTTGGTTTGTTGGTCTACTACCTTAACTATAACTTTATTACTGTGTTCTTCAAGGCTAAACTCCAAATCGCCAGACAAGGACTTGATAGTTTTGTTAATTTCGCTAATGGCCTTTGATACTTTGTCAATATCTTCGGCAGATGTCGCTGCATTACTTGCCTTAACTGCATCTATTGTTTGGGTTGGTGCTGCAGGTGCGCTGGCAGCAGTGGCGCTTGTTTCGGGAGCGGGGCGATTGGTGACCACTTGTCCCGATTGAGATGTGCTCCCTATCGACTGGATATCCATGATCTCTTCCTTCAAGAAAAATACCCCCTGGTCATTGGTGACCAGAGGGGTATGCATTCAGCTTTAGATTTTAACCTCTATATCATAAGCTTATTTTGATTAGCCGCGTAACAGAGCCAATACACCATTTGGCAACGCGTTAGCCTGAGCCAGAATTGCAGTACCAGCTTGTTGCAACACTTGGCCACGAGTCAATGCAGCAGTTTCTGATGCAAAGTCAGCATCTTGAATACGGCTGCGGGAAGCAGTCAGATTTTCAGATCCTGTTTGCAAGCTTTGTATTGCTGAAGAGAAGCGGTTTTGATAAGCGCCCAAAGAAGCACGTGAGCTATTGATTGACTGCAGTGCCGCATCAATCGTCGTCAACGCCGAGGTGGCCCCCGCAGCAGTGCCAAGGTTCAAGGACGACAGACCTGCACCGACAGTGACTGTTGCAGAAGTGAAACCACCAGTCAGGTTAGCTGCAGTCAAACCAGTACCAGTGCCGTTTGCCAGAGTAATACCGGCAGAACTGGTAGAAGTCAGGGACAATGTCGAGGTGCTGACGTCAGTTGCGCCAGTTGCCGATACTGTGATACCTGTGTTGGCAGCAGCTGCAGCAGCGTTGGTGCTTGCTGTAATGGTGATGTTGCGGCCATCAGCGGCAGCCAGTGCAACGGCACCAGTTGCTGTGTTGAATGTAGCCGTAACACCTGTTTGTGTACTGATGGCATTGACAGCAGCAGCTACCTGAGCACCACGTTGTGCGCCAGAAGTAGAAGCATTCAAGGCACCCAGATTCACGCCGTTAATGGTAATGTCGCCGGAAGCAATCGCTGTTGCAGATGTGCTGGCTGTACCTGCAACTGTTGTCGAGCCTACAGTCGCTGTTACACCTGTGCTACCACTGATTGCATTGATTGCTGCTGCTTTGGCAATGCCGCTACCAGTTGAGTTGGAGAACGATACACCGTCAGCTGCAGAAGCGCCAACCTGGAAGCCATTGATGGACAAGTCACCAGCAGCCAGGGCTGTAGTAGTCACTGCACCGGCACCAGCAACAGTTGTTGCATACGAGGAGGAGGAACCCACACCCAATGCACTTGATTTTGCGCTGGAGATGGAGGCGATACTGATTTGGTCGTTTGCAGTGCCATTAGCGCCAACCTGGAAGGTTTGTGCATTAAAGCTACCATCCAGCAGATTCACGCCGTTGAAGTTGGTGTTGCTGGCAACGCGGTTGATTTCAGAAATCAGCTGATTTGCTTCGTTATTCAGAGCAGCACGATCAGAAACGCTGTTACTGCCGTTGGCTGATTGAACTGCCAAGTCACGAATACGTTGCAAGTTGGAGCCGATTTGTTGCAAGGCACCTTCAGCAGTTTGGGCTAAGGAGATACCGTCGTTTGCATTACGTGCAGCTTGATTCAAGCCGCCGATTTGAGAAGTCAGACGTTCGGAAATGGCCAGACCAGCAGCATCATCTTTAGCACTGTTAATACGTAAGCCGGAAGACAAGCGCTGGAGTGATGTGGCCAGTGTAGATTGGGAATTGCTCAAATTGCGTTGCGCATTCAGCGAAGCAATATTGGTATTAATGACAGCCATGGTGATTCTCCTTACCTAAGTTATTCAAATTGGCGTAGTAGCCTGAAACTTTGGTCTTTCGTGCTGACTATTGGACCGCCGTTGAAAAGGGTATCGGTAGAGACTGAAAAAGTTTTAGCGTGTTTCTGAAAATAAATGTTATTTTTTCTGCTCAAGTTTTTCAGTCCTTTCCGCTTGTCGGCGTATTTTAAAAATACTTTAGGGGTAAATTTGATTTAGTTTTCGGGCTTTATTTAACACATGGAAACAAAATCATTGGTTATAAAATAAGCCTGAGCTAGACAGTTTCTGGTATTTTCCAACTTGAGCATGCAGTTTTACTCACATTGGTGCTGGTGATTGCCGAATTGAGTGATGCTAATTTAATAATAACTAAATTTTACCAAGGCGCCGGTCATGACAAAATCGAGTTTTGATGCACGAAAGGCTATGCGCGAGGTCCATAAGCTGTACTTGGCCCAGGCTTTGTCCGAAGCGAAACAAGTGTGTTTAAACATTATCAGAAATTTCCCCCGGCACGCTGAAGCCTTATATGCACTGGCAAGAATTTCAGGCGATATGGATGAGTGCGATCAGGGAATGGAATATCTCAAACTGGCATTTGATGTGATGCCGCATTTCCCTGACAACAGGAAAATCGCATTTGGCATTTTCAATAAATATTTACTGAATAAGCAATATCCGCAGTTGGAAAATGCAAGTTTGTGGTTGTCACGATATTTGCCGCGAGACGGCATAGTCTGGGATTATCTTGGCCTTGCACGTATTGAGCAGGGAAATTTTGTCGAAGCGCATGTTGTTTTAAGTAAGGCACTGGAGCTGTTGCCAAACAATCCACATATCCTGGTCAATATGGGAAATGCTCTTATTTCCCTGGAACGTTGCTCTGAAGCGATTGCGTATCTTGAAAAAGCACTAAAGATACAACCAGATATGGTGGTTGGTTTGAATAACCTTGGTAATGCACTTCGTTATATAGGGCGAACAGAGGACGCGATTGAAAAAATATCGAGGGCAGTCCAGTTAAGTCCAGAGATTGCCTATTTGTACAATAATCTGGGTTTGGCCTATCGCGAGCATAGTATGTATGCGGTAGCAATTGAACAGTATAGACATGCCTTGCAATTGCAGCCGTCTTTATATCAGGTGTACCCTAATCTGATAGATGCCTTGCGACAAAATGGACAAGTGCACGAATCGATAGAATGTGGCCAGTTAGCATTGAGTCTTACTGAGGAAATTCCAGAAATCTGGGGTGCCTATGGAGATACATTGCGTGAGGCAAATCATCTGGATGCGGCAATTGAAGCTTATATCAAAGCTTTGTCATTTAAAGAGGATGGACAGTCTTCTTTTAACCGCAAGATATACACTAACCTGTTGTTTTGCCTGAACTATCATCCAGACCTTACGCCAGATGTGATTTATAACGCTTATCATGAATTTGACTTGCGTTTCGCAGCTCCTCTGAAAGCAAAGTGGAGAAAATTCGAGAATACACGTATTCCAGGGAAGCGCCTGAAGGTCGGTTATGTAACACAGGCTTTTTATAATCATGTGTGCAAATATTTCCTGTTGCCTTTGATAGAAGGGCATGACAAGGAGCAAGTGGAGGTGTATGCCTATGCCAATCCACCTTTTGAAGATGATGTTACCGCCTATTATAAGAAGCAGATTGATCATTGGGTTTCCACCAGGGACATGACAGATGACGTACTGGCTGAACGCATTCGGGCAGACGGTATAGACATTTTGGTAGACGTGGCCGGGCACACTAACGGCAACCGCTTGCCGGTATTTGCCCGTAAACCCGCACCAGTTTCTTTGCATTGGCTTGAGTACGGCTATACAACAGGCTTGAGTGCTATCGATTATTATTTAACAGACAAACCTAGTGTCACCAATGATTGTGCGCATTTGTTTTCAGAGAAAATTTGGTGCCTGGATGGGCCGGCTTATGTCTACAGGCCAGATACCAGGAGAGCAGAATGGTGTCCGTCGCCATTTGAAACGAATGGCTATATCACGTTCGGCAGCTTGTCCCGTTCAACCAGGATTAATCATAAGGTGGTAAAGGTATGGTCTGCCATACTGGACGCAATGCCAGATGCGCATCTCATCATCAATAGCGGAGATTTTAAGGATCCCCAAGTACAGGACGAAATGGCTTCCCGGTTTATGCGATATGGCATAGAGAGGTCGCGTTTGCACATAGGGTTTAGTTCGCCCTCCTGGGAAGTATTGAAGCATGTTGATATCAGCCTTGACTGCTTCCCGCACAATTCAGGAACGACTTTGCTGGAATCTCTGTATATGGGCATTCCATTTATTTCGCTCGCTGACCGGCCCTCTGTTGGCAGGATAGGTGCTAGCGTATTGACAGGTATCGGACATTTGGAATGGTTGGCGCAATCGGAAGAAGAATATGCGCAAAAGGCCATTATTCTGGCGCATGACCTGGATGAATTGCGGCGACTACGTGGAAGTTTGAGACAGGAAATGGAACAATCGCTCATTATGAATGAGCCTGCCTTCGCTCACTCAGTAGAAAAAGCTTACCGTCAAATGTGGCAGATTTATTGTGAAGGGCAAGATGTATGAAAGCGGTGATTTTAGCCGGTGGCCTGGGAACAAGGATATCCGAGGAAACCCACCTGAAACCCAAGCCCATGATAGAGATTGGCGGCCACCCTATACTCTGGCATATCATGAAGTCGTATTCTGCCCATGGCGTGAATGATTTCGTGATCTGTTGCGGCTACAAAGGCTATCTGATTAAAGAATATTTTGCCAACTATTTCTTACATATGTCAGATGTAACTTTTGACATGCAGAAAAATAGCATGGAAGTGCATGAACATCATGCTGAGCCATGGAAAGTGACCTTGGTTGATACTGGCGAAGACACGATGACTGGCGGTCGCCTGAAACGTGTGGCGCGCTACTTGCAAGGTGAGGAAGCATTCTGCTTTACCTACGGTGATGGCGTTGCTGATCTCGATATTTCCGCATCCATCAAGTTCCACAAAGAGCATGGCAAATTGGCAACGGTGACGGCTGTCTTGCCTCCCGGCAGATATGGTGCCTTAGAGCGCAATGGCGATCTGGTAGAGGGATTCACAGAAAAACCGCGTGGCGACGGGGGGTGGATCAATGGTGGGTATTTTGTCTTGTCACCCAAAGTACTTGATTTTATTGAAGGGGATAGTGTCAGTTGGGAAGCCGCGCCCTTGTCAGAAATAGCAGGACGTCAGGAATTGATGGCTTTTGAGCATGCAGGTTTTTGGCAGCCCATGGACACATTGCGTGAAAAAAATCTTCTCGAAGATTTGTGGCTGTCAGGGAGTGCGCCGTGGCGGGTCTGGTAAACGCAGAATCAAACCTGAATATGGTTGCCCCAGTCTTCTGGCGGGGCCGACGAGTTTTACTCACAGGTCATACCGGATTCAAGGGGGCCTGGATGGCTTACTGGTTAAGCCGCATGGGGGCAATCGTGCACGGGTTGGCATTGCAGCCTTCAACGCAACCAAATTTATTTGATGCCCTGGATATTTCTACGCGTATCAAGAGTCATGTTGGCGATATCAGGAACTACGAAACCGTTAAAAATGTGGTGCAGGCATGCCAACCGGAAATCGTGCTCCATCTTGCGGCACAAGCGCTGGTTCGTGCCAGTTATCAAGAGCCATTGGCGACCTTCGCCAGTAACATCATGGGCACGGCTCATGTACTTGAGGCTATTCGCGGCATGCAATGTGTGAAAGTGGCCTTGATTGTGACGACTGATAAAGTGTATCGCAATCTTGAACAGATGACTCCCTATCAGGAAACTGCAGAACTGGGTGGCCATGACCCTTATAGTGCCAGCAAGGCCGCTGCAGAACTGGTGTTGTCGAGCTATCGTGCAGCATTTTTAGCGGAGCAAGGTACGGCAGTGCTGGCTGCGCGGGCTGGCAATGTGATTGGTGGCGGCGATTGGTCAGCGGACAGATTATTACCCGATGCGATTCATGCCTGGCAGAATGAAAAGATATTGCATATTCGCCGACCAGATTCAGTCAGGCCCTGGCAACATGTTCTTGAGCCGTTGTCCGCCTATTTATGTCTAGCGCAGTACGCCTATGGACAACCAGTGACTAGTCTGGCATGGAATATCGGCCCTGATAATGCTGCTTCCGTCAGGGAAGTGATAGAACTAGCGCAAGCCGCCTATGGTCATGGAGAAGTTGAATTCGCAACAGAATTCTCTGGCCCGCATGAGGCTGGTCTGTTGGCACTTGATACCACAAAAATCAAGTCGGTTCTTGATATCTCACCACGTTGGGGGCTGCATTCCGCTGTGACGAGAAGCATGCATTGGTATCGGGACTATCAGTCAGGTACAGCAGCACCTGAGCTTTGCGACCGCGACCTCACAGCTTTCCAGGCAGGGCAAACATAATGCGCGTTTCCAGATCAGGCCGCTTTGAATTTTTGGAGACACCCATACAGGGATTGCATCTCCTGCAAAGAAAGCCGTTGGGCGACAAGCGTGGATATTTCCAGCGCATGTTTTGTTCAGATGATTTGCTTGAAATTGGGTGGCATGAAACGATTGCACAAATCAATCACACCTATACGGAGCGCAAAGGAGCCGTTCGTGGCATGCATATGCAACTGTCGCCAAACACTGAAATGAAGTTGATTAGCTGCCTGCAAGGTGAGGTATGGGATGTGGCGGTAGATTTGCGAGCAGGTTCGCCCCATTTTTTGAAGTGGTATGGTGTGCTATTGTCACCAAAGAATCAGCAATCCTTATTGATCCCACCTGGATTTGCACATGGTTTTCAGACCCTTACTGACGGGGTTGAAATGTTGTATTGTCACAGTAAGGCTTACGCTCCAGCCAGCGAGGCAGGGTGCAATCCCTTTGATCCCCTGTTGGAGATTACCTGGCCGGAATTAGTCACTGAAATTTCTGACCGGGACAAGAACTGCGCCATGCTCAATAAAGATTATCAAGGGGTTATTGTATGAAGTGTCGACACTGTGATCAAGAATTGACACATACTTTTCTCGACTTGGGGACAGCCCCACCGTCGAACGCCTATTTGACACCTGCAGCATTTAATCAACCTGAAGTGTGGCTGCCGTTGAAATTGATGGTATGTGACTTTTGCTGGCTGGTACAAACTCTGGACTTTACCGGGCGAGAGAATTTATTCGACGCTGACTATGCCTACTTTAGCTCTTGCTCCTCCAGTTGGCTGGCGCATGCAAAGACTTTTGTCACGGACATGCATGCAGAACTCGAGCTTGGGCCACAAAGCCTGGTAATGGAGGTGGCGGCCAATGACGGGTACCTTTTACAATATGTGCAAGAGATCGGAGCCCCTTGCTTTGGTGTTGAACCGACTGCGAGTACAGCCAATGCAGCCAGACAAAAAGGTATCAGGATCATAGAACGTTTCTTTGGTACAGAACTGGCAAAAGAGTTGCTGGCCCAAGGGCCGAAAGTTGATTTGTCCGTTGCTAACAACGTATTGGCACATGTTCCTGATATCAATGATTTTGTTGCCGGTTTCAGCTTGATCCTGACTGAACAAGGGGTAGCCAGTTTTGAGTTTCCACATTTGCTCAATATGGTTAGACAAAACCAGTTTGACACCGCTTATCACGAACATTATTCCTACCTTTCCCTGCATGCTGTAAAGACCATTTTTACCAAAAATGGCCTGCATATCTTTGATGTGCAGGAATGGCCTACCCATGGGGGAAGCTTACGTGTATTGGCACAAAGAAGCGACGTGTCATACCGTAAAGAAAGCCAACGTGTCGCCGATCTCTTACAGATTGAATTCAATGCGGGGATTAAAACCCTGGATTTTTACAATCAGGCGCAGGTCAGGGCAGAACAAGCAAAATTCGCTCTGCTGGAGTTTTTGTTGCAAGCCAAACGCCAGGGGAAGCGCGTAGCCGCTTACGGCGCTGCTGCAAAAGGGAATACCTTGCTCAATTTTTCTGGTGTACGGCCAGACTTGCTACCCTATGTCGTGGATATCAATATACATAAACAGGGTAAATTCATGCCAGGTAATCGCATACCTATCGTTGACCTGGGACACTTGCTGGCAGACCGTCCTGACTATGTTCTGGTTTTACCCTGGAATTTACAGACAGAAATATCACGAGATTTGCAAGAGATTCGAAACTGGGGCGGACGTCTTGTGGTTGCCATTCCTCAATTGACGGTGCTGGAATAGGGGGAGGGGATGATAGAGATCCATCCGGATGCACGGGTATCCAACATGGCTGACATTGAAGATTCAGTCAGAGGTTCGCGTATCATCATAGGTGCGTTTTCAGTTGTTGACAGCTTTGTCAAATTCAAGCCCGCAGGTGGTATTGGCGATATTGTCATAGGTCAGAGGACTGCCATCAATTCTGGCTGTGTCTTGTACACCGGTAATGGCATTATGATTGGCGATGATGTGGCGATTGCTGCGAATTGCACTTTTGCACCGGTCAATCATGCTTATCACGATAAAAGCAAGCGCATTAACCAGCAAGGGTTCTTGCCTGGGAAAGGTGGCATTGTCATTGAGGATGATGTGTGGATTGGTGCCAATTGCGTGATACTTGACGGTGCAATCTTGAGGCAGGGTTGTGTTATCGGTGCGGGGTCCATTGTCCGCTCAGAAGTTGCTGCCTATTCGATCAATGTTGGTAACCCATTGCGACAAATAGGAATGCGACAATGAGTTCCAACGCAACACTGATCGGTGGGCGAGGCTTTATAGGCGGGCATTTGCATCAGTCCCTACAGGCATCGGGTTGGTCTAGTTACGTGGCTGAAAAAGACGATGCCCGTTTGTTTTCTCAACATTTGGGGCACGTTTTTTATTGTGCAGGACTGACTGCAGATTTTCGTCAGCGTCCGTATGCCACTGTTGATGCCCACGTGCATCTGTTGTCAAGAATTTTGCAGCACAGCAAATTTGATAGTCTCACCTACTTGTCCAGTACCCGGCTGTATGCCAATGCATCCGACACGGATGAAGATGTACCCATGGTCGTGTGCTCCTATGCTCCCGGTGATTTATATAATATTTCCAAGCTGATGGGAGAAAGCCTGTGCCTGCATGGTGGTCGTAATGTGCGGGTGGTGCGACTTTCCAACGTCTATGGCCAGGGTATGCCAGAACAGAATTTCTTGTCTGAAGTGTTGATTGCAGCTGCAAAGCAAAAGAAAGTCATATTTCGCAGTAGTGCAAAATCAGAAAAAGATTATGTCTCGGTGGCAGAGGTCGTTCGATTATTACCCAAAATTGCAACCGAAGGGCAAATTGGCATATACAATTTAGCACGGGGCAACAATACTTCACATGCGAGCCTGGCCAGGCAACTGGAACAATTAGGCGTTCTTTGTGAATTTGAGGCTGATGCCCCTGAAGTACGCTTCCCACCCATACGGGTGAGTAAGCTGATAACGCAGTTTGGTCCGCTGGAATGCGAGTTTGAACAAGATTTGCAAGCCCTTTTAAACTATTACACGACAACGCCATGAACCCAATTAAACAATTTGAAGCTGAACGTGAAGCACGTATAGAACAATTGGGGAACGACCTTGAATTTCAGGCGCAATCCCGGAACTGGCTGGAACAAAGCATGCGTCGCCAATACGTGTATAACTTTTCCTGGCTAGGGCGTCCTATCATCCAAAACCCCATTGATATGGTCGCGATGCAGGAACTGATCTGGACAGTACAACCTGACCTCATCATAGAAACTGGTATTGCACATGGCGGCTCCATCATTTATTCAGCGTCCCTATTGGAATTGAATGCCGCATGTGGCGGCAATCCTGACGCTAAAGTAATAGGCATAGACATAGATATCCGCGAGCACAATAAAGAAGCCATTCTGCAACATCCCATGGCGAAGCGGATACAGATGCTGGAAGGTTCCAGTGTCTCGGCAGAGATTGTGCAACAAGTCCATGCCATTGCAAAAGACAAGCAAAGAGTCATGGTATTCCTGGATTCAAACCATACTCACGAACATGTATTGGCAGAGTTACAGGCTTACGCGCCTCTCGTGAGCAAGGGGAGTTATTGCGTTGTTTTCGATACTTTTGTTGAAGATGTGCCCGCAGACGTTTTTGACAACCGCCCATGGCAGCCAGGGAACAGTCCTAAAACAGCCGTGCACGAGTATTTAAAGTCGCACCAGGAATTTGTCATTGACAAGGCAATGGACAACAAATTACAGATTACTGTCGCACCTGATGGGTTTTTGAAGCGGATTAATTAAACCACGAATGCCAATTGATTTCGCAAGAGAGGACATGATGATCGCTCAAATCACGCAATCGCAAAAAGAGCAATTTGAAAATGACGGCTACCTCATCGTAAAGAATTTTTTTGACAATGACTTAATCAATGATGTCAAAAACGAGATCAATCGCATAGGGCGGTTTATCGTAGGCGACAAATTCAAATTTGAAGATTATGACCCCGAGCTGGTCTCGCCACAAAAACAATCACAACTATATGATCGCTTGCATTACTTGCCATGTCTAAGCAGGTTGTCTGGCAATCATGACTTGCTGTCTTTGTGTGAAAGCGTGGGATTGCAATTGCCGGTACTGATGGGCTGTTGCAATATGCGTTACGACAGACCCAATGATAGTAGACATTTGTTTGACTGGCACCAAGATACACTGTACTTGCTGGGCTCAGTCAATGCAGTGACCGCATGGATACCATTTGGCAAAGTGGATGAATTGCATGGCACCATACAGGTCATTCCAGGTAGTCACAAAAAAGGTATCTATCCATATAAGAAAATTTCAGACAAGTCTGTATTGGAACAGTTCCAGTTCTTGCAACGTGATCTGGCCCTGGATGTGGACGTGACAGAAACACCGGTGACTGTGTTGGCTGAAGCGGGAGATGTCATATTGTTTAAGCAAATGCTTTTGCACCGCAGTTTGCCAAATTGCTCGGATAAAGTACGTTGGACTGGGCAGGTTCGTATATCCGATTTGTCTGATCCCGGATTTATGGAAGCTGGCTGTCCTACAGGCGATAAAAAGAATATTTTTTTCCAAAATTACCCTGGTTTTAAACACCCGTTGAGCAAATTTTATGAAAACTAAATTAGGGGAATCCATCACCCGCAGCAATACGGAAGCTGAAGCAGATCAGCGTCTGCTGGAATTGCGCAATACTATTGTGCCCAACATGGGGCCGCATTGGAATTTGCATTCCAATTTATTCATGAAGCGCATCGCCTTATCGCGAGTCCTTTATTTCAATCATTTATATTCCCTGATTAAAGATATACCCGGTGTCATTTGTGAGTTTGGCGTGCAATGGGGAGCTTCGCTAGCGTTGCTGACCAATTTGCGAGCCATTTACGAACCTTATAATTACTCAAGAAAATTAATTGGTTTTGATACCTTTGCAGGCTTTGCAGCGCGTAATGACAAAGATGGAGACCTCGTTGCAGTGGGCGACTATTCGACAATGGACGCTTATGAAGTGCAACTGGAAGAAATTTTGCAATTGCATGAGGCAGGTTCACCTATTCCACATATACGCAAATTTGAATTGATTAAAGGCGATGCCTCGGTGACCTCGGCTGAATGGCTGACATCTAACCCTCATGCAGTCATTTCGATGGCGATCTTTGATATGGATGTATATCAACCAACCAAGGATGTCCTTGAAAACATCATTCCCCGTTTGGTCAAGGGCTCCGTTCTGGTCTTTGATGAATTGAATTGTCCCAGATTTCCAGGTGAAACAATGGCAGTGCTTGAAGTGATTGGTCTGAACAAACTTCAACTCAGACGTGATCCTAACCAACCTTATTGTGCATGGGCTGTATGGGAGTAAAAAGCTGACAACAAATGTCGTACTGACACGAATTTTGAATATCAGCCTGCTTTTACAACACGGTTCTTGCCTGACTGTTTCGCCTCATACATGGCTTTATCGGCTCGTTTGATGGTGGAATCTTGTGGCTCTTTCGGATTGCGCAAGGCAACACCAGCACTGAAGGTGATAAACAATCTTTGTTCATTTGCCGTGAAGAAATGCTTGGTCAATTCGCGCTGCACGCGTGTCATCGCTTGTGCTGCTTCTTCAAGTTCAGTTTCTGGCATGATGATGACAAATTCTTCACCACCGTAGCGCGCGATCACATCTATTGACCGCAGGGTTTGCTTGACGATGCGTACCAAATGCATCAGTGCCTCATCCCCGGCGGCATGGCCATGGGTGTCATTCAGTTTCTTGAAATTATCCAGGTCTAGTAAGGCTACGCATAAGGGTGTTTTGCGACGGTCTGCCCGGTCTGCTTCGCGTTCGAATACATCATCCATGCCGCGACGGTTCAGGCTGCCGGTAAGCTGATCTTCCCTTACCAGTTCGCTCATCTGGGCGAGTTTGTTTTCCAGTTCCTTGATGCGTGCTTCAGCTTCGCTGACTTCTTTTTGTGCAGCCACGATCATGTCTCTGGAACGCAAGGTTTCAAACTGCACTTCCTTGGTTTCGTTCAAGATATCGGTGATCAGGTTGGTGACTTCACTGACATCTTTGGCGGTACTTAATTGTTGGGAATAAGCCCCCATTTTATGCTGGTAAGCGCCGGTGCTGTCGGCCATCGCATTGAGTCTGTCAATGAAAGCCGCCATCATGTTTTTGACGGATGTTTTTGACTCTGCGATGCTGGTTTTCAGCACACCCTGTTTATAGATGACATCTTTCAGGCTACGTGTGGCCTCTTGCAGGGCGCGGTGATCAATCGGGCCAGCAATCAGATTTTGCACCACTTCAATCTGGCCACGCAACCAATTGTCGTTGTCGAGCAGGTCGTGAATATTGGTCAACAACAAATCAAACAGACGCAACAGCAATTCCTGCTGTTCGGCACTGTCACCACTTTGCAATTCTATTTGAAAGCACAATTGTTTTAAGCGTGCAGCAATGTGGGTCAGCTCACTTTCATTGTTGGCGACCTTGACTGCCTGTGCCAGACTTTCTGATTCGCCAGAGAGTTGCGGGGTTGGTTTGAGCAACGATGTCAGCGCCAAAGCCAGCGTACGGTACAACAAATCCTTGAGTACACGTACGCGCGGATCTTCAACCGGGCCATCATCGACCAGTGATATGTTTTTTGTCTGGGCTACCGGGGCAGGATCAACCAGACTAATGCTATTGGCCGGAGGGGCAGGGGGCGGTGCTGTGATTCGTTCCGTCAGCTGCATCAGTGCTCGGCTCAGGTCAGGCCAGTTGCCTGATTTAATGGCGCGATTGAAACGGAGTCCAAATGTGGACAATTCAGTCTGTGATGCTTGTAAACCAGTGGCAAAGCTGACCAGTAGATTTTCTGCTTCAGACACTGGTGCCGCAACTTCAGCGACTACTTCCGGCGGCGGTTCTATGACGCCAGATATGTCGTTATATAATTTGCGATAAGCGTCAGGCGTAGGTGCAATTCTTTGTATCGCCAACTGCCGGAAGGTTTCACGCGCGATGTCAGTCGGGGTCTTGAATTGCGTATTATTTGGAGTTTTTGACATGGTGCTCTGACAAAGGCGTTACCTACAAAGGTGTTACAAATAAAAGTTTTACCGAAACTGAATCGCACACCAATATTGTCTTTTAATCCACAAGCTGATTCTTGATGGCATAGTGCGTTAATTCTGCATTGTGCCGCAATTTCATCTTCAAAAGAATTCTCGATCGGTATTCGCTAATGGTTTTTACAGAAAGTGACAATTCTTTGGCAATGTCGCTGACTGATTTTCCCGATGCGATCAGGGTCATGGTTTGAAACTCACGATCCGACAAAGTTTTGTGCAGAGCACCTTCATGTTCCTGATTGAGATTATTGGCCAGTTCCTGAGCCAGTTGCGGGCTGATGTATTTCAGTCCACGGGCAACCTGGCGTATGGCGTCAAGAATCTGGCCAGCACTGCATTGCTTGTTCAAAAAACCTGCAGCCCCGGCTTTCAAGGCGCGCACGGCATATTGATCTTCTCTGTGAATGGAAAACATCAGGACGGCAACGCCCGGTTTTTCTGACTTTATCTGTTTTAACACTTCAATACCGTTTTTATCAGGAAGTGATATATCCAGTAAGATGACTTGTAACTCATGTTGCCGACATAAACGGATGGCTTCCAGGCCAGTTTCCGCTTCGGCAGCAACGGCGATATCAGTGCTGGTTGATATGATGCTTCTTATGCCTTCACGGACCACCGCATGATCGTCTACGATGAGTATATTGATTGCTGCTTTTTCTGTCATGCAAAATCCATTTCTTGTTCAGACGACTAACCCATACTGGCAGAAGCAAGCTGCTTCTTTTTCCTTGGCATGGCAAGGAAACAAGTTGCTTTCAATTCAACTGCATCCGCAGTGTTTGATGATCAATTCAAAGCTTGAATAGATGTTAAAAGTTCAGTATCCAGCATGGTCAGCCAAGGTATTCACCTATTTTATAAGGGATGTACAGATTTTGGTGCTACAAAGAAAATTAATTACATCAAGTCCGTTACAATAATGCAATGAGCAAAGCATTTATCAAAGAGTCTGACTCCGATGACGAAGAAGAATTCGGCGCACCAGCTATTCCTGCTGGTGTAAAAAACTATATGACGCCTGAAGGGCATCAGCGCATGAAGGACGAGTTTTTGTACCTTATGGATGTTGAGCGACCCGAAGTCGTCAATATTGTGCACTGGGCTGCTTCAAATGGTGACCGCTCAGAGAATGGTGATTATATTTATGGCAAACGACGTTTGCGCGAAATTGACAGGCGCATACGCTTTCTGACCAAGCGCCTTGATATTGCCGAAGTATTTGACTCCAGCGTGCACCATGGCTCAGACCAGATATTTTTTGGCGCGACGGTTACCTATGAAAACCAGCATGGCGATGAAGTGACTGTCCGTATTGTCGGCGTTGATGAATTCGACCCTTTACAGGGCAAGATCAGTTGGATTTCGCCGGTGGCACGCGCCCTGATCAAGACCAGAGTTGGCGACACCATTACTTTACGTACACCTGGTGGCATCGAGGAGCTGACTATTCTTGAGGTTGACTATCCGGCGTAAAGTTTTCCAGTTATTTGTTGATCACTATGTCCATAGCCTACACGAAACTGAATCATCCGCTCAGAGTGCCGCTGGCTGCCGAGATACATTCGCGCCCCTCATTGCGACTGCGGGCACCTGAAACACTGACCCACCTGGCCATCTACGCCAGAAGTGACGCCCACCTTGGTGGCGACAATTTGTTGACGCAACAAGTCATTTTGGAAGATTTTTGCCGCCATTTCGGGGTCGCCAGTCCAGCAGGGGAGGGTAAATATTTTTTCCACGATTTTGGCCGTTTCCGTCTGAAGTGGGAATGCCATACTGAATTCGCCACCTATACCTTTGTTGAAAACGCGCATGAAACAGCCGGCAAACAAGCCCATGAATCAGCACTGGAGCAGATTTTTGCCGATGCCCCGCTGCGGCACCTGCCTCAACAATGGCTGTTCGAATTGCAGGGAAAAGTCATGGTTGCCGCGCATGTAGCCCTGCTGCCGCAACAGGATGAGAGCAAGCCTGTCTTGCCATCAAGACAGCTTTTTGAAGGTGGCGTCCTGGTTGGCAGTGAAGTGTTGAAGCGAGGTGAAGTCTGGACTGATTTCCTGATACAGGCCGATGGCTTCAGTCGCTTTGTCGTCAGGGACAATGGCTTTCTCGATCAGCAGGCCGGACGCATCGTCCAGCGCCTGCTGGAAATTGAAACCTACAGAATGATGGCCTTGCTCGGCTTACCTCATGCTCAGCGCGCTTCTCCCATCCTGAATACCATAGAAAATGAATTAGTGACGCTGACAGCGACAATGACGATGCCCAGCAACGGCCATAATGACGTTGCAAATGCTGATTCAGAGCAAAGCCTGTTACGCCAGATTATCGATCTTGCTGCCCGCATAGAAAGGCTGGCACTGGAAAACAGTTACCGTTTTGCTGCTTCCAAAGCTTACTTCAAGCTGGTGCAGTCGCGGACTGATGAAATGCGTGAGTCGCGTATTGAAGGTGTGCCCACCATACAAGAATTCATGGATAGGCGCCTGGCACCCGCCATGAACACCTGCGAAGCCATTGTGCGCAGGCAGGAGACTTTGGCCGAACGTATTGCCCACACCAATGATTTGTTGCGTACCCGTGTCGGTATCGTACAGGAACAGCAAAATCGCAAGATATTGCAAAGCATGAACGCCCGCGCTGCCCAGCAATTACGTCTACAGCAGGCGGTTGAGGGCTTATCTGTGGCCGCGATCAGTTATTACATGGCTGGATTGGTGCAGTATGCAGGTAAGGGTCTGAAAGCCATGGGGGTGCCGCTGAACCCGGATCTGATGACAGGCTTGCTGTTGCCGGTAATTGCGGGTTTGGTCTGGTGGGGCTTGCGTAAACTACATCAAGACATGCACTGATGCAGTGTGGATGGCGAGGTAAGTAAGGCGTGGTTAGCCGTGTTCTCTGACAATGCGCGTGACACCGGTCAGGTGCTTGATGTTGCGCATGATTTTAGCAAGGTGAGTACGGCCTTCTATCTGTATCGTGAAGTGGATATTGGTCATGTCATTGGCGTCGCCATCTTCCATGTTCACATGGCTGATATTGGCATCGGATTCGCCAATTTCGGCAGCGATACGTGCCAGCGCACCACGTTCATTGGTCGCTGTGACGACGATACGACAATCAAAACGACGATTCAGCTCTTCGCCCCAATTCACGTCTATCCAACGATCAGGTTCTTTAATGTGCAGGCGCTTGGCATATTCACAATCGTCAGTATGCACCACCAACCCCTGGTCCCGTTTCAATTGACCAACGATGCCATCACCGGGGATAGGCAGGCAACAAGGCGCCAGTTGGACAGACAAACCTTCACTACCGTAAATAATGACAGGATCACGTTTGTTCGCCATCTTGTCACCGTACTGCTGGAAAGGAATGGATGGGGAATCATCTTCAACCAGGTCAAGTATATGTCTGGCAACCAGTGCCGCCATGCGCTTGCCTATGCCTATATCTGTATGGATTTCATCCAGCGACTTGGCACTGGATTCATTCAGCAGTTTGTCGATCAGGGGTGGCGGCAGATCAGGGTTCAGGTTCACTGACAGCAATGCCTGCGCCAGTAATTGCTTGCCCAGTTCAGTGGATTCATTCAGGTTGATGGTGCGCAGATAATGCCGGATCGCCGATCTGGCCTTACCAGTACGCACATACGTCAGCCAGTTCGGTGTAGGACGTGAATTGGGTGAAGTGATAATTTCAACGATGTCGCCGTTTTTCAATTCTGAACGCAGTGGTACGGGTTCATGATTGATGCGGGTAGCAATCGCCTGGTCACCAATATCGGTATGAATGGTATAAGCAAAATCCAAAGCGGTTGCGCCACGGGGTAGCGCAATAATTTTGGATTTTGGGGTGAATACATAGACAGAATCCGGGAACAGGTCGATTTTGACGTGTTCCAGGAACTCTGCTGAATCTCCGGTTTGTTTTTGGATGTCAAGCAGTGATTGCAGCCAGGCATGGGTGCGTTGCTGCAAGTCAGTCAGACTGCCTTCTTCATTTTTGTACAGCCAATGCGCGGCAACGCCAGATTCAGCTACATGGTGCATGTCGTGGGTACGAATCTGGAATTCTACCGGTGTGCCATACGGACCGATCAGGGTGGTGTGCAGCGACTGGTAACCATTCGTCTTGGGAATAGCGATATAGTCCTTGAACTTGCCCGGCATGGGCTTATACAGACCGTGCAGGCTGCCCAGCGCGTAATAACTTTCGCGCAGGTCCGGGACTACGATGCGAAAGCCGTATACATCCAACACCTGGGAAAAACTGAGGTGCTTGTCATGCATTTTGCGGTAGATACCGTACAGGGTTTTTTCACGGCCATATACCTCGGCCTTGATACCGGCATCAGCAAGTGCAGATTTGACGGCTTCCATGATCTTGTTGACCACTTCACGGCGATTACCACGCGCTGCCTTGACTGCTTTGGACAGAGTGCGGTAACGCATCGGGTATAAGTGCGAAAACGCCAGATCCTGCAGTTCACGATAAATATTATTTAAACCCAGACGGTGCGCAATAGGCACATATACATCCATGGTTTCGCGCGAAATGCGGCGTTTTTTTTCGGGCGACATAACGCCCAGGGTGCGCATATTGTGCAGTCTGTCTGCCAGCTTGACCAGTATCACGCGTACATCACGCGCCATCGCCAGCAGCATCTTGCGGAAATTCTCTGCCTGCGCTTCGATCTGGCTTTGAAATTCGATTTTTTCCAGCTTGGACAAGCCATCAACCAGGGTCGCCACCGGTGCGCCAAAGCGTTCTATCAGTTCTTCTTTCTTGACATCCTGATCTTCCATGACGTCATGCAGCAGTGCCGCCATGATGGCCTGCACGTCCAGCTTCCATTCAGCGCAGATTTCTGCAACAGCGATGGGGTGGGAAATATAGGGCTCGCCTGACTTGCGCACCTGTCCCAGATGCATTTCATCTGAAAAGCGATAGGCTTCCTTGACCAGCTTCAATTCGCTGGCGGACATGTATTCACCGATACGATTGGTCAGCGCGGTGATGGATGCTACGCCCGTGCTATTGGCAGGCGCACGCACGCCGTTCAGATCGTCAAGCGGTGAAGCATGTTTTGCGGGAATGGTGCGCACAGGAGGAAGCGCGACTGATGCTGATTCGGCCGGTTTAATTTCCAGAGATGAATAACTGTCATTAAGGTTCATTCTGAGTGGTCCCGGCCGATGAATACTGGCTTGATATGAGCGTGTTGAATAACGATATAAAAATACTATCGGAAACGACGCTTAAACAGGCACTTTCTTCAACATTTCAATGCCGATCTTGCCTTCAGCGATTTCGCGCAGGGCGATCACAGTCGGCTTGTCCTTGGAGTCGACTTTTGGTGTGTGGCCTTGCAGCAATTGGCGGGCACGATAAGTAGCACACAGAGTCAACTGGAAGCGGTTAGGGATTTGTTTCAGAGCGTCTTCAATGGTGATACGTGCCATGTTTTTTCCTAAATACTAAATTATTTATAAAATGCTAAAAATTACCAAATATTACAAGTGGGGTTTCGCGAATTAATTCGGATTGGCGTGAATGCCAAGCTGGGCAAATAGCTCGTAATGGCGAGTTGCCTGTTGTGCAAATCGGCAGCGTGTCGCTTTCACGATTGCATTTAATTCCGACAAGGCTGTCGCAAAGTCTTGATTAATAATAACATATTCGAACTCGGGGGAGTGGGCCATTTCACCCCCGGCAGCCAAAATACGCTTGGTAATGACATGTGGCTCGTCCTGACCACGTTTTTTTAAGCGATCTTCCAGTGCCGGAATCGACGGCGGCAAAATAAAAATGCCAACGGCGCCAGGAAACTGTTTCCTGACCTGTTGCGCGCCTTGCCAGTCAATTTCCAGCAAGACATCGGTGCCGGAACGCATCTGATCTTCTATGGTAATGCGCGAGGTGCCATAGTAGTTTCCAAATACTTCTGCCGATTCCAAGAACTCGCCCTGTGCTTTGCGAGCGAGAAAGTCTTCCGGCGTCGTAAAATGATATTCGCGACCATCTTGCTCTCCAGGGCGCGGTGGCCGGGTAGTGTAGGAAATTGACAGTTGGATTGCCGGTTCCTGTGCCAGCAAGGCATTCACCAATGAAGACTTACCTGCACCAGAAGGGGCGGCAACCACGAAAAGACTGCCGGCAGTCGAAGTATTGGCTTGCATAGGTATGTCCTCCGGTGTGGTTATTCTGGTTAATAATAAAGTGCTTAATGCTCAAAATAATGCTCAAAAAACAGGCAAAGAATGCCCGTCGGCTTCGTTTTTAATTATTTCCCAGAGAAAATAGTGGCGGGAGTATAAGCAAATGCGTCTGCTTATTCAAGGTTTTGCACTTGCTCGCGCATCTGTTCTATCAATAATTTCAATTCCATCGATGCGTCCGACAGTTCTTTCGAGGCTGCCTTGGAACCAAGGGTATTGGCTTCACGGTTCAATTCCTGCATCATGAAGTCCAGGCGTTTGCCGACCTGGCCACCTTTTTTCAGGATATGCCGTGTTTCGGTCAGATGCGCGGACAAACGTGCCAGTTCTTCTGCCACATCGACCCGGATACCGTACACGGTCACTTCCTGGCGTATGCGGTCGAGTGCTTCTTCGCGGGTGATGGTCTGGCCAGCATTTACTCCGCCAGATTGCAGGGCCAGGCCAAGGGCCTCTTCCAGCCTGGTGGTGGCCTTTTGTTGAAATTGCTGTACGATTTGCGGCATCAGCGGGGTAATACGGGTGACAATTTCTTCCATGGCCGTAATCCGGCTTAACAATACCTGCTCCAGCGCTGCTCCTTCACGTTCACGGCTGGTGACGAAGGCTTCCAGCGTTTTGTTGATGGTGTCATTGATAGCAATCTGCAAAAACTCGGCATTGATTTCACCTTCTTCAATCACACCTGGCCAGCGCAGGATTTCATTGGCAGTGAAAGGGGAGGCATCAGGGAACTGGGATTTGAGCGCTACTTGAAAACCGGCCAATTGGGTCAACAGACTAGCGTTGAGCGATTTATGATTGGTTTCTGCAACTTTCTTACCAAAGCTGAAACGGCACTCGACTTTGCCACGGGCCAGTTTGCGCGTCAGCGCTTCCCTGAACTGCGATTCGACGGAACGAAATTCATCGTTGATCCGGAATTGCAGGTCCAAAAAGCGCGAATTGACACTTTTAATTTCAATGGTAATAGTGCCAGCATCGGTTTCGTTGGTGCTGGTGGCGTAGCCAGTCATGCTAAAAATGCTCAAAGTATTTCCTCAAAAAGGGATGAACTGTGTATAAGATTGGCAAAATTGCGCATTAGACACTAGGATATTCTTTACAAATACCGCAATAATCAACACAATCCGTTTTGTATAGTGAATTGGAAGATTGATGGCCGCACAAAATAACGCACCTCTACCAGATGGACTTGAAATTGCCGGATACCGCATTGTAAAGAAAATTGCGTCCGGTGGCTTTAGTATTGTATACCTGGCATCCGATGAGGATGGCAATGCAGTTGCCATCAAAGAGTATTTGCCAAGCTCGCTCGCCTTGCGCCAGCAGGGGGAGCTGGTACCTGCTATCTCCAACGAGAATTTACCGATTTATCGTATCGGTCTGAAGTGTTTTTTTGAAGAGGGCCGCGCGCTGGCACGCATTTCCCACCCGAATGTGGTGAGTGTTATTAATTTTTTCAGGGCGAATGAAACGGTGTACATGGTGATGGCCTATGAATCGGGGCGGTCATTGCAGGAACATATCTTGCGCCGTCGCGACAAGGGTGAAAAACCGCTGGTGTCAGAACGTTTTATCCGGCGCATGTTCAACCAGGTCATGAACGGCTTACGTGAAGTGCACACGAACAAGTTGCTGCACCTGGATTTGAAACCGGCCAATATATACCTGCGACTGGACGGCACACCGATTTTGCTGGATTTTGGGGCCGCCAGACAAACCCTTAAGACTGACATACCCAAATTGTATCCCATGTACACGCCAGGTTTCGCGGCACCAGAGTTATATCAAAAAAATGGTAACCTTGGCCCTTGGACTGATATTTACAGCATAGGTGCGTCCATATTTGCCTGTATGGTAGGGGCGCCACCCCAGCCGTCAGACCAGCGCAAGACCAATGACAAAATGGATGGGCATTATCGCAAACTGGAAGGTTTATACTCTAACGAATTAATAGAAGTCGTGCGCTGGTGTCTGCAACTGGATCCGCTGGAACGACCGCAAAGCGTGTTCGCCCTGCAAAAGGCGCTTGCAATACAGGCCCAACCACAGAGAGAACTGACTTTCATGGAAAAAATACGCTTGAAGATAACCACCTTTATTAATGGCAAAAGAAAAAAAACCGAAAGCGACCATACAACAATACAAGAAAGCACCTTGAATTAAATGCGCTTTGTTGCAAGCTGCAGCGTCCTTGACATGACCTTTGTTTCAATGAACAGAAGTCCCTATCAACAGAATTAACTTTTATATCACATGCGTTTTTCCGTTTATCAAGAAAGTCATATTGGTGGCCGCAAGGTCAACCAGGATCGAATGGGGTACAGTTTCACTCGCGATTCGATTTTGCTCTTGCTGGCGGATGGCATGGGTGGCCACATCATGGGTGAAATGGCAGCTGCTATTGCCATGCAGACCATAGGAAACCTTTTTCAGCAACAGGCACACCCGATGATAGGGCGCCCCGAACGGTTTATGGAAGACAGTTTCCTGGCGGCGCATCAAGAGATACATCGTTATCGCGCCATCAATAATTTACCGGAAACTCCGCGTACCACCATCGTTGCCTGCCTGATCCAGAATGGTTACGCCTATTGGGCGCATTGCGGCGATTCGCGTTTGTACTGGATACGGCAGGGGCAAATTTTACTGCGTACCAAAGATCACTCGCGCCTGGAAACCTTAATTGCGCAAGGTAAGGTAGATCCGGCAGAACGCCATACCCATCCTGACCGCAACAAACTGTTTAATTGCCTCGGTGCGCCGAACGCCCCGATCGTTGAACTATCCCGTCGCGCCGTCTTGCAGCCTGGTGATTTGCTGCTATTGTGTTCTGATGGCTTGTGGTCAGTATTACCTGATCATATGCTCGCACAGCGCCTGCATGACCATACCATTGTGCGCGCTGTACCTGAACTGATACGTTCTGCGGTAGATATTGCAGGCAAGCAAAGTGATAATGTCACCGCATTGGCCATGATGTGGGAAGGGGATGACAGGATGGATAATTCCACCATCATTTCCACCAATACCTTGCCTATCGGCTCTGTCACGACAACCATACAGGCACCTATGGACGCTGAAGTGGAACAGTCGGACGGCGACGTCTTTAATGACGCAGAAATAGAAAAAGCCATTGCCGAAATCCGCAATGCGATACACAAATCGTCACGCATTACTTCTAAGAATTAAATCACATGTCAAATACATTTCGCCCTAGTGGGCGCACAGCGGACGCCTTGCGTCCGGTTGTCATCAGTCGCCATTTCACCAAGCATGCTGAAGGCTCAGTCCTGATCGAGTTTGGTGATACTCGGGTTATCTGTACCGCCAGTATAGAAGACAAGGTACCCGGCTTTTTAAAAGGCAAAGGGCAGGGGTGGCTAACCGCCGAATATGGCATGCTGCCACGTTCCACACACAGCCGCATGGACCGCGAAGCAGCCAAAGGCAAACAGTCTGGCCGCACCCAGGAAATTCAGCGACTGATAGGACGCTCATTGCGCGCAGCCTTTGATCTGGAAGCATTTGGTGAGCGCACCCTGCATATCGATTGTGATGTTATTCAGGCTGATGGAGGCACACGTACCGCTTCGATCACCGGTGCCATGGTGGCAGCCTATGACGCATTTTCCAGACTGGTGGAGCGCGAACTGATCCCACGGGTACCAGTCAAGCATTTTGTGGCAGCGATTTCTGTTGGTGTGTACCAGTCGCAGCCGGTACTGGATTTGGATTACCCTGAAGATTCGCAATGCGATACCGACATGAACGTGGTCATGACAGAAAACGGCCATTTTGTCGAAGTACAAGGGACCGCCGAAGGCGAAACCTTTGATCGTGCCACCATGAATCAACTGCTGGACTTGGCACAAGAGGGCATCAACGATCTGATCGCCCTGCAAAAACAGGTGCTAGGCTTGCAGGCAAGCTGAAGAGGCCAGTATATGAACAAAAAAATCGTCCTGGCATCGAATAATCAGGGCAAGTTGAAAGAGTTTTACCAGATACTTGCTCCGCTGGGTATTACGCTATGTTCACAATCTGAATTTCAAGTACCTGAAGCAGAAGAACCGTATCCCAGCTTCATAGAAAATGCCCTGACCAAGGCCAGGCATGCATCCCGCCTGACAGGTTTGCCTGCATTGGCAGATGATTCCGGTATCTGCGTGAATGCCCTCAACGGTGCACCAGGTGTTATTTCTGCCCGTTATGCAGGCGAACCCAAGTCCGATCTCAGAAATAATCAAAAGCTGATTGCTGATTTGGCTGGCATTATCGACAAGTCAGCCTATTATTATTGTGTACTGGTCTTTGTGCGGTCTGAATTTGATCCGCAGCCGGTGATTGCTGATGGTGTCTGGTCCGGTGAGTTGATTGCCGACGCCAGAGGCGAAAACGGTTTTGGTTATGACCCTCATTTTTTCTTGCCCAGCCTTGGCAAAACCGTGGCCGAACTGTCGGCAGAGCAAAAAAATCAGTTATCCCATCGTGGGCAGGCTTTGCGTGCCCTGGTTGAAAAACTCAGATGATACCGATCAAGCCTATTCCGGCAACACCCGTAGTTCAACCAGGCAAGCGCGATTTGTCGGCGTTGCCGCAGAATGTGGCAAGTCAATACTTGTCGCCAGGCAGCCTTAATCTGACGCAATTGCCGCCGCTGTCGCTGTATATTCATTTTCCATGGTGCGTCAAAAAATGCCCTTACTGCGATTTCAATTCGCATGAAGTGCGTAGCAGCTTTGACGAACAGGCGTATCTGGATGCCCTGCGGGCTGATCTTGAAATGGCTTTACCCTTAATCTGGGGGCGCAAGATATACACCATATTTATCGGTGGCGGTACCCCCAGCCTGATGTCTGCAGCCGGGCTGGACAGGTTGTTATCCGACGTGCGTACCTTATTGCCGCTGGATGGCGCCGCTGAAATAACCATGGAAGCCAATCCAGGCACTTTCGAGGCAGAAAAATTCCGCTCCTACCGTCAAAGCGGCATCAACCGCCTCTCAGTTGGGATACAAAGCTTTAATTCCCAGCACCTGGCAACACTGGGCCGCATTCATGACGGTGATGAAGCGCGCCGTGCCATAGATATCGCCAGTACAAATTTTGACAATTTCAATCTTGATCTGATGTTTGCCTTGCCCGGCCAGACCCTGGAAGAAGTCAGGCAGGATGTGGAAACTGCCATCGCCTTTGCGCCACCGCATCTGTCCCTATATCATCTGACGCTGGAACCAAATACCTATTTCGCCAAATATCCACCAGCCATACCCGACGACGACCTCAGTGCTGAAATGCAAGATCTCATCCATGCCAATATGGCAGCAGCAGGCTACGGCAATTATGAGGTGTCTGCTTATGCACAAACAAAACGTGAATCGCGGCATAACCTGAATTACTGGAACTTTGGCGACTACCTGGGCATAGGGGCGGGTGCACATTCCAAACTGTCATTTCCCCATCGCGTCGTCAGGCAAGCACGTTATAAACAACCCAAAGCATATATGGATGCCGTGGCCAGTGGTAACGCCGTGCAGGAATCTGCAGAAATCCAGGCAGATGAAATGGGGTTTGAATTCATGCTGAATGCCCTGCGCCTGCAAAGCGGGTTTAACGTCAACCTTTTTCAGGAACGCACTGGCATGTTGCTCAACACCATCGAGAGCGAGTTACGCGAAGCTGAAAAGAAAGGCTTGCTGTACCGGGATCACCAGACTATCTCACCCACGCCTTTGGGCAAACTTTTTCTGAACGACCTGCAACAGATTTTTTTGAAGTCAGTGTAAAGACATTCGTCATTCTGCCAACGCGCTACCTGTCATTTGGCATGACAGTGATTCATTTTTTAACAGACGCTCACGTTTTGTCTTGTGATAGAAGATTTTTGCTGCACCTGATCAAAAAACAGGCAAGTTCTGGCTCAGCTTTTAAAGTAAAGAGTCATTCTTGCCGATAATCTTCAAAATACCTCATGTATTGCATTAAATTGTGTTGCAATTGGTAAAGTCTCAAATTAATATCTGTAACAATTTTGATCCAAATTGCTCTTTCCACCTATGACAAAAAACTTGGGAATTGGCACATTTTTGCCAATCGTGAACGGCAAACAGCAACTGCAGGCATTGCAGGCTGATTTTGGCGACATGCCTGTGGGAGAAGTATTTTCTATTCTTCAGTTTTTGAACGAGAGCGATTTTTTTTCAAAACTAACCCCCATTTCAATGTTGGTCAAGGTCAGTGATGTCGCCCAGATCCCCACTGACCTGGATACACGCCTGCCCACCACAAAGATCAAGCTTTGCATACCTGAAGCCCATGCCAGTGATAAAGAGATACAACTCCGCTTAAAGCATTTTGGTTCACTGGGTGTTACGGTATTGCTCGACGATTTTAATGCCGGTTACGAACCGGCCTGGGAAGACACCAAGGTTGTTGCTGTTGATTGCAGTGCTGACATACCAATTCAGATTAAACCTTGGCTGGTGCGCCTGCATGGTGGCACACATCTGGCAAAGAACCTCTCAAGTACAACCATACTGGAAAAGGCTATTGAAGCCGGTTTTAAATGGTTTTCTGGTGATTATGCGTTTAATCCACCTGCCAGTAATAAATCAGCCGATGTCGGTGCCAGAACACGCTTGCTGAAACTCTTGGGCCTGGTCGCCAGGGATGCAGAATCACGTGAACTGGAAGAACTTTTCAAGCAGGATACAACCCTGTCTTTCATGCTATTTAAAATGGTCAGTTCGGCAGCCTTTGCACAAACCGTGCGGGTATCCAGTTTTGGTCAGGCCATCAACCTCCTGGGCAGGCGGCAGTTGCAAAGGTGGCTGCAATTGCTGTTGTATGCGCACCAGCATGATAATACCGGCGGCTTAAACCCGCTGATGCCACGCGCAGCCTTTCGCGCTGGCCTGATGGAAGCCATTTGCCACAAGCAGGGCGGCAATAAAGACCAGTTGGATTGCGCCTTCATGGTCGGCATGTTCTCATTGCTGGATAAACTGTTTGGCACCCCTTTGTCCGAAGTTTTGCAGCCGCTGAATTTAAACGCTGATGTACTCGATGCCTTGCTGCACAAATCCGGGCAACTCGGCAAATGCCTGGATCTGGTAGAGCGTGCCGACCGTGCATATGCCAATTTTGACATGACCCTGATGGAGGAAATCGGCCTCAAACCGAACGAGTACTATGACTGCGTAATCGCTGCCTATGCTTGGGTTAACCAGGTTTGCCAGGACATGTGACCATGAGCATGTCGCCTGCAATCAATGAACTGGAAATTGGCGTCAGCCTCAGCGAGGCCGTATTGTGCCTGCAAGGTGAAGCGCTGGATGCAGAATTGAATCGCATTGTCAGTAGCGTGTTTAGCGATACCAATGCAGCCTTCAAACGCGGCTTGCCCAACCCCGGGCAGATACAGAATGCAGTGCATTGCGCTGCTACGGCCGAAAGTTACTACGTGCTTTCCGGCAAAATGGGACGTATCAATGAAGCCGACATACAAAAACTGAACATGTTGGCCGCGCTGACGGCCAGACTGTTTTCTCGCCGCGCCTTGCTGGACAAGCAATACCAGGCATCCGCCCAGGCACAACTACAACAAACCCAGATACTCGATCAGATTCACGAATCCGTCATCACCATGGATCTGGCAGGTTTCATCATCAGTTGGAACCGTGGCGCAGAAAAACTGTTTGGTTATGATGCCCAAGAAGTCATCGGCAAGAATATTCTCTTCCTGTACGAAGATGAAGACATCGACGGCTTAAAGCTGTATGACAGCTTTCTGGAGCAGGGCGGACGCGAGATGGAAGTGCGTCGCAAAAAGAAATCCGGTGAAGTGTTCTGGGCCAGCCTCAGCCTCTCACCTTTGTGTGATACCCATGGCATGCCCATAGGTATTATTGGCTATTTAAGCGACATTACCGAGCGCAAAGAAGCCGAAGATAAAATCAATTACCTCGCCTATTACGACGCCTTGACTAGCCTGCCCAACCGCAGTTTGTTCAAACAGTTGGTTGACAATGCCCTGTTGCAGTCACAGCGCAACAATACCGGTGCCGCCATCATATTTATTGACCTGAACCGCTTTAAACTCATCAATGACACCCTGGGCCATGAAATAGGTAATGAACTGTTGCGGCAGGTCGCCTCACGGTTTTTGACTACCTTACGCGAAAACGATGTCGTTGCCCGCTTGGGCGGTGATGAATTTGCGATAGCCTTATTGGATATTAACCAGCATTTTCAGGCCAGTCTGGTGGTGCAAAAGCTGTTGCAGGCGCTGGAAAACGCATTTGTAATGGATGAACATGAGCTGAGGGTAGGGGCCAGCATAGGCATTAGCGTCTTTCCGCAAGATGGCAGCGGTGCCGATGCCTTGCTACAAAAAGCCGATATCGCCATGGTGAAAGCCAAACGTAGCGCTGGCAATGTATCTGGCAGCTTTTTATTTTATAGCGACAGCATGAACCAGAGCAGCGCTAGCAGACTGTACCTGGAATCTGCCATGCGCAAAGCATTGGAAAACCACGAATTTTATCTCGTGTATCAACCCAAGGTAGACCTGGTCAGTGGAAAAATCATCGGTGCCGAAGCGCTGCTACGCTGGCAACATCCAGAAAAAGGTTTCATCTCACCGGTAGAATTTATCCCTGTTGCTGAAGAAACCGGCCTGATCCTGCAAATTGATGAATGGGTACTGGACACTGCCTGCGCCCAGGCCAAAGCCTGGCAAGACAGCGGTATTGCGCCTTTCCGCATTGCTGTTAATGTATCGGCGCGTGAATTTACCAACAACTTGCCAGTGCGCGTCAAAGAGGCACTACAACGCCACCAGATATCACCCCAATGGCTGGAACTGGAAATTACCGAAGGTATGCTCATGCATAGCTCGGAAAGCGTCATTGCCATCATGGAGCAAATCACCGCGCAAGATGTCGTACTGGCACTGGATGATTTTGGTACCGGCTATTCCAGCTTGTCGTACCTAAAACGTTTCCCTATTGACACGCTTAAAATCGACCGATCATTCATACAAAGCATCCCTGCTGACCCCAACGACTGCGCCATCGCCAGCGCCATCGTCCTCATGGCCAAACAGCTACACCACAAAGTGATTGCAGAAGGTGTAGAAACCCAAGAGCAGCTTGATTTTTTGATCAAAGCTGGCTGTGACGAAGTGCAAGGCTATCTGTATTCCAAGCCAGTAAACCCTGAACAATTGATCAGCCTGCTGGATTTGAATTTCCGTACTAAAATTTGAGTCTTGTTGAAGGGACATAAACCGGGTATAATCACCGGCTCGGAAGCTTGGCAGAGCGGTTGAATGCACCAGTCTTGAAAACTGGCGAGGTGTTATAGCCTTCGTGAGTTCGAATCTCACAGCTTCCGCCAACGAATACGAAAAAGCCCTTGATAATCAAGGGCTTTTTTATTTTCAGCATTTATTATTGCCAGGCCGCCAAGCCCTCAAAATACGCAAAATGGCCTGAGTTGCGGAGACGATCTCCGCAACCCCCGTATTTATCGGGTCGGTTTGACCTCTTCACCGATACGGCGATACACTTTTTCTGTGATCTGTTTGTCATTATGCCCAAGCAATTTGCTGGCATCGTGCAGACTCGCGATTTCGCTGGCCGCTTTTGATCGGATATCCCTGAATTGAAACTTTTCAATTTTTCCAGCAAGGTGCTCATTTCCTTCAAGCCAGGCTTTTTCCGCTGCAGACGTCCTGGCCTTCTCAAAACGCAAGCGTAAAGTCCATTTGTTTAACGGCTGATCCTGTTCCGTGGTAACAATGTAAGATTTGTTAATCCGGTGCGGCCGGGCAAGAATCTGATCGAGGGCAAGGCCCAGCTCTGAACGCACGCCATTGATATCAAGCATGATCCGTAAAAACTTCTTGGTTTTGCCTTGTTTGACATGCAGTGCACCGTCATGGATATCCGTCTCCAGCATGCGCAGCACGTCGCCTGGTCGTTGTCCAGTTAAATAAGCCATATCCATCGCATCACGTAACTCGAAGGGGGCGAGGGCGTATACGGCCTCCCATACATCCTTTGATGCGTAAAAATCCCTGGGCTCCTCCTTATTCTTGCGCACTCCACGGCAAGGGTTTTCTTGCGCGGTATAACCCCATTCTCGCGCAATGTTGAAAATATGCGACAACAACGCCAATTCCCTGTTTGCGCGGATCTTCGCCGTTCTCACATCTCTATAAGCAGCAATCATTTGCGGCGTAATAGCATCAATAGGCGCAGAGTCGAACACTTTACGCAATTGTCGTATTGAGTCTGCATTGTCTTTCTGCGTGCTTCGTGCCTTATCCGGCAAGATATACCGCTCATAGCGGTCAAAAATATGACACATCAGGCCAGTTTCAACCGGCGCAGCAACGCACTCCAGCTCAGCCCATTTTCGCTTGGCCTCGTTCAAGTCCTTACCCAAAGGGATTTCCAATCGCTTACCGACTTCATCGCGCCCGTTGTAGTAATAACTTGTCCAAAGTTTGCCACTCTTCAGCTTCTTAGTTCGTTTTAGCATTTTTGGTGGCAATGCCCGCGACGTAGTTTTTGGTCTCATAGTAAAAATCAAGATAATTTAGAAAAATCAGGCACCCAAGGCGCAGCTGGGGCAAAACTGGCAGGATTCACGCCCGCCAGCTTCAAGCGGGCATACAAGCGGCCCACGACTGGTTCCCCGTTACGTTTCAAGTGATATACCCAGCCATTATTTACCAGCCACGTCACCTGGTCGTGCCGGCGCGGGCAGCCAGTGATACTTGCCAGCTCATCGCTGGTCAGTGTCTCAGTGTCCACTCTGGTTTCGAAAATTGAACTCATATGTCACTCAACGTGGCGCGAAGCCATTATCAGCAAGGGCGTCTGCAACCTTCAGCGCACCTTCCTGCATCAAATAGGCTTCATCGATATTGGCAGCAAGCTGTTTAAATTCAGAGAACCCGATACGCTTAAAAAATTGCGCCAAAGCCTGGGCCTGATCCGCATTCATGTATGAAGTAATTTTCACCGTTCTCATTTCACTGAACCCCCACGTTTTCATTCACGATTACGGCCACTGTTTCAGCATCGATACCCAGCAGCCGGGCAACTTCATCAAAGCGGGCCGCTTTGGCCTTGCCAGGTGCGTAAGTGATGGCATAAGCCTGCAAAATCCGATGTTTAGCAACAATCATTTGCCACCTCTGCAGGGCTTGACGGTTACGCCACAAGCGCCAAAAAAATCATAGGCAGCATCAAACACCGCGCAGGCCTCCTGGGCGATGGCGAAGTATTGAAACTCGCCCAGCTCTGTTTTTACTTTGACTCGAAAGCTCATATTCGGTCCTTTCAATAGTTATTTGTCGCGCTGGAAAATCCAGCATCTAACGGTTGTTGCCGGGGTGGCGATTGGTGACTGTGTGTTCCGTACAAGACTGTAGATAGGCTTGTTAGCTTCGATAAACTTGCGTCGGGCGCTGGTCTTCAGTACCTTTTTAAGATCGCGTAATGGCGGCACTTGCTGACGTTTCTCTGTTGCCACCTGCAGGAAATGGTTAAGATTGACTGCGATCAGGTTGGGGTCGCGGGAATGATTCAAGATCGACATATCCCCGTTGTCCAGGTAGTCGAAGGCCTCCCAGAATTCCTGCACCAGCACATGGTCACTATTGATAACCTGCTGGCGTTCCTCGGCCATGGTCACGATCTGGGCTTTTAGTGCGGCCTGCTGCGATTCAGGCAGCTTCACCACCAGCGCCAGGGCATCAGCCAGGGCCAGCATTTGCGCGTGGGTTTCTACCAGGCGCGGCATCTTGATATTCTTGTTTTGGCGCAGTTCTTTTAGATACTTAGGGGTATTAGTACCCACCAGCTCCATGATGGCTTTCTCGCGCTTGGTAGCGGCCAGAATGAAGCCTGAAACCTGTTCCACAGACATATACTTCAGCTTATCGGCCGCTTCGCCAGATGCCGCCGTCTGCGTCGACCGGTCAAAATACAAATGCACAATCCGCGACAAAATCGCCTCAGATGCATTCACCGGGTTGTTTTGCGATATCACGATAGATCCACGGAAAGGCGGCTCGTATGTCTCATTGCCGCCTGTCGCCATGCCCCTGGCACGCATGCTGCGGCCGTTGTATGCCGTCTTCAGCTCGTCCCAATCAAATGACTTCACATGGCTTTTGTCTTCCCCCATGCGTTCGCGGTCAGACTCAATCAACACCACCGGCAAACAAGAAACCTGCCCAAAATTACGCGCCCGCGCCGCAAGGCTAGACTTTGCCGGGTCGAAGCCCTCATACCCGTTACGGCCGAACAGCTTCCACAAGAATTCAATCAAGGTCGATTTACCGGCCCCGGCTTCGCCCACCACCTCAAGGAAAGGGTAAGACGATTGTTTAGACCTGATCTGCTCCGCAAACAGCGACCCAAACCAGAAAGTAAGCGCCACCAAGCCTTTGGCACCAAAGGCCGTCCAGATCAGGTCAAGCCAGTCTGTACGGTATTCGTTGCGGTCGCGGTTAATGGTCAGATTGACAGACTTATTCAAAGACTTGATCGACAACTTGCCGATATCAAAGAAATCCTCGCTGTTCACCTCATTCAAAACGCCGTCTTTCATCGCCACATCACCCAGCACATAACAGCCATGCTCAAGGCTGTAACCTATGTAGTCGATGGTATCCACGCGCTTGATGTTGTAAAGCTGGTCCGCAAGAATCCGCTTTAACTGGTTGCTGCTGCCGTTATACATAGCGCCCCCAGCCATACCCAGCAAGCGCTTATTAAACTCCGCAGAGCATGCTATTTGAGATGCAGTAAACGTGTTCTTCACCGGTTTGCCGTCATGCGGGAATGACACACGGAAGTAGTACCAGCTCTCGTTAGTGATCAGGTTTTCCTGAAAATACAAAGCTTTCGGCAAACAGTTGGCTATTTCATAGACCGTGCTTGATGTCATCAGCGCCTGGTCGCGCAAGGCATACTCAGACAAGGTTTTTGAATCCTCGCTGTTGTCCTGCTGCTCCCTGGCCTTGTTGTAGCGTTCCAGATCCAGGCGAAACCAAAACAGCCGGTTACCAAAATCAAAATAGAACTCAGTCTGGCCACCGTCATGCTTGTAGCGCAGCAATGCCTTTTCCTCCGGGGATTTCGCCAGCAGCAAGTCCCCGTGATAACGGTATTCCTCTATATCTTTTTCAGACAGCGCATCACGCTGGTGCGCATCATTCCAATCCAGCTTATTCTTGCCGTCCTGTGGTATCTGTGCCGCCGCACACTCCCAGCCTGCAGCCCTGGCTTTATCTACATGCTTCTTGGTGTAGCTGCGCCCAGCATTGTCGCCGTCCAGCGCCCATACTAGTATGCAATCCATGTTGCCACGCGAGGCGGCCAGGTTACGCAAAGCCTCCTCTGGGTAGTTATTGCAACTACCCAGGGCAACTGCAGGGATATCATGGTGCATTAGCGCCAGCGCATCAAAAACGCCCTCTACCAGCCACAATTCCGCTTTATCTTGAATGACCACCGGGTCAGGCTTCCACCACTGACCGTAATACTTCGAGCCATACTTAAAGTGCGCCTTCTTTTTGCCGAAGCGGTACGGCTGATCAATGATCCTTTCCCAATAGCCATTCCCAAAAGGAAAGCGCACCGTGGCACTGCCTATCTTCAGCTCCTGGTCAAAGTAATACTCCTGCGTATACATGCCCTGAACCTTCGCCAGCGCAAAGCCACGGCCATGCTGCATATATGCGTCGGCTGCCGCGTTCGGGTTTGGCTTTTCTGGTGTGGGCTTGTAACGCTCAGACCAGTTATCAAACAGATCCGGGTACAGGTCTTTGACGTGCCTAGTCTCACCGCAATTGTTCAGACGGCCGCAGCGAATCACCCAGGGGTGCTCTGCATTGATATACAGCTCTTTTTTCTGGCAGGCCGGGCAGATACCCCCGCGCAGCATGCCGTTTTGTTCTGGCTTGAACTTGAATTCAGCCAGGCGCTGCAAGATTTCTTGACGAAGCGATTCATCCATTACGCGCCCGCCTTGTTGCCGGACGCCGCTTCTATATCAATAATTGCGTGCTTGATACTGTGCTTCAGCATGCATAAGCCGCCCCAGATTTCCTCGTATCCGGGCTTGCTTGAATCTAGTTCTTGTGATGCGGTGTCAAGGTAATCTCTTAGCGCGTACAACTCGCTGGGATACAGCATCGTCATCATCTTGATAATGGGCTGGCGGTCACGCTCAGGTAAAACTAAAAGGTAGGATGTGGTATTCATAGTCATTCAATCAAAATCACCGCTTGCACGGCGTTTAAAGTCGTTTACTGGCTGTTTGCCGGGCTGCGCCTGGTCTTTCTGCTTGGCCGTAGGTCTGCCAAATAAGTGCGCTGGCACCCGGCCGCGCCAGCAATGCGCCACCATGGCAAGGCTGTGGCGCATTAGTGGTGGTAATTGCTCAAAAGGGATCGTGATGCGCAAGGCGGCATGTACCTTGCGCAGCTCGTCGTCTGTGGTTGCTGGAATAGCCATGATTTTTTGTGACGCGTCACGAAAATTTGTGCTGTTCTTCAATCAGCAACTGGCGGCCTTCCTGCAGCAGCCGCACATTGCGGGAATATTCCTGCTCGGCTTCCACGTCCTCCAAACGCTCTGCAATGCCCTGCAGACGTTCGTTTTCCGTGACGCCCAGGCTGATAGCGCCCATCAGGGCGACGTACACTTGATTAGGCAATCTCATTGCGCTGCCCCCTTAGGAAGTTGAATTTCTGTTCCCGCTGACGGTCGCGGTATTCCTTGGCGCGCTGGGCTGCACTCTTTGCGTTGGGCTTGCGTGGGCGGCCCCGGCCGGGCTTGTTGAAAATGTCGCGGGTAAAATCATCACCAGGCTGTTGCATGCTCACCACTCCCCGGCAAGGCCGCCCAGATCGTGGATAACTTCCCCTATCAGGCTGCGGCTATACAAACGGCTCATCATTGGGCCGCGACGGGATGACGCCAGCAGCTTGTGTATCTCTCGCGCTAATACAAAACGGGTTGCAAATGTCAAACGCATGGTGGCCTCCAAAAAATTTAGGCAAAAAAAGTCCCTCACGCCTGAAAACAGGCATGTTCATTCATCAAAAACGGGTTAGGGTAGGGCGGCTAGATCAGCGTCATCCGACAGCCAAGTTCAGCGACAACTGATTCAAGGCAGCCTGCCTGGCATGCCTTGATATAGGTATCCTGACCTTATAGTCAGGCGTGGCAGACAAAGACAAGGTGCGCAATACCTCAAGGCCAGCCACAAACACATGGCCGCAATCGACGTTATTGCAGCGGTAAGTGATTTCTTTAAACATGGGTGACATCGTGCGGCTTTTGATGGCGCGCACACCTTGCGTGCAATGAGGGCATGGCAGACCGATTACTCTCATTCCGTTGTCCTTTCAAAATCTTCAAGTGAAACTAAATTCATTGCGCGGCCGCTGCCCGTCATTCTCTGCATGCCCAGGCGCAAGAACCGCTTGGCTAAAAATTCAGCCGTTTCATCAAGGTCACGCAGCCCCCATTGAACACGCACTTTTTCAAGTATTTCTAATTCAGCGTCCGTGAAATCGGTATCGAGTGAAGGCATCTTCTTGTTTCGTCTACTTCAAAATGGCCTGATGGTGTCTGTCAAAGTAATTACTTTGTAGATAAGATTTGTGGGACTTGCTCGCCCAGCAAAGCGATTGCTTCGCGCAAGACCAGGTCACGCATAAATGCCGCAGGTTGATCGCCCTGATAAGCGGCCATGGCTTTGATTAACTCAAATTCATAGTCATCAAAGCGGATCATCATTTTATTGGTCTTGATGCGTCTTTTATCTGCGTACATGGCGGCCTCGCTTATTTGGATTCGGCAAGTTCACGTTCGTAGTCTGCCAGGCCGCGCAAATAAACCATGCGCGCAAAAGCAGAACGGGAACGCACTTCCTGGGCGGCGTATTTGTCTGTCTTTGCCATTTCTTCAGCAGACAGCCGCAAAGCGAGAGGGAGAGCCAAAGGAATTTTTGGCGCACGACTAGCAATAGAGGGCAGGCTCATAATGTATTATTAAGAGTAGTTACAGGATGTTGCAAATATAGTGCGAAAAACCGCACTTGTCAAATATTGGGTGCAGAATTGCGTGAAATTATAGGAACTCGTCTCAAGGAAGAGCGGGAAAGACTCGGCTACAGCCAAATTGATTTTGCTGCTGCAGGTGGTGCGTCGAAACGTTCTCAGATTGATTGGGAGCAGGGCAAGCTCGTTCCGAACGCTGAATTTTTAGCATTGGTTGCCACCGAGCTTGGCGTGGATGTGCTTTATGTACTGACTGGTTCACATGCCAAAGAAAAAATAACAAGTGATGAAGATGAGATACTAAGTGGATACCGTAAGCTTGATCTCAGGGGTAAGGCGGGTGTCCTTGCCTTAATCGACGGTATGAATGCTAGTTCTGGCGCAAAAAACCAAAACAGCATTACAGGAACGGTGACACAGGCCGTACAAGGCGACCAAACAGTCCACGGCCCAATTAATTTTACGGTTGGTGCGAAGAACTCAAAGGAGTAATGTCCGGCACAAACTCGGCTTCAGAGCCAGATGTGAGTGTCGGCCAAGCAGTCTTAGGGCATTTAAACGAAGCACCACGATTTACAACTAACCTTCATGTCAATGTTGGCTCAGAAGCGGAGCCAACGAGGTTACAAGTCCAGGCGGAAGGCGAAAGAACCGATATCACCTTGACTGCCCCACTAGCAATTCACAACATCATCTGCAACAAGAAGGTAGTACAAGATTGCGATCAATGCGAGGTGGGGGAAAGAAGACCAAGAATATCAAAGCATACTCGAATATACCTGCTGGCTCTATGTTTCGTAATACTTTTCGCCCTAATAGAAATTACTGTTATACCCACTTTGGCTGAGCCTGACGAAGAAAATCATTTATTAGACAGTTGCTACATTGCCGACAGCCAGCATTCAATCGGCAGTGTCGCCAAGATGAAAAACGGTCAGTACAAGGAATGTGTACAAGTAGTCGATGAGGCACCACAGTGGCGGTCGCTTCAACGTGAGAGATTGCGATGATTTAGTTATCAAGAAATGGATTCGGCTATGTCAGTCATAGATTCAACATTATTAGATTTTTTGTCAAAATCGGCGGTCGGCATAGTAATCGCTGCCGCTAGTGCGCAACTTACAGTACGACTTTCCTTGAATAAATTTCGTTCGGAAGAAATGTGGGAAAGAAAAATTCAAGCATATGAGAAGGTTGTCGTGGCGTTCCATCATTCAAAAAGATACTACGCAGAACACATGCAAGCCGAATATCTTAAGCGTGAATTAAGTGAAGAACAAAATGCAAAATTGCTTCAACAAGCGGCAGCAGGGCGCGACGAAATTCTTCGGGCGGCAGACATAGGCACATTTATGTTCTCTGAAGAAGCTCAAATAATTTTGGAAAGATATGAGTCGAAAAGTCAAAACTTGCCACGTCAAAATACGTGGTTTGAGCACGTAGATTTAAGTCTAGCGATAGTGGAAGAGCACATGAAACAATTTATCTCTGTTGCTAAGAATGATTTAATGAAGTAGGGCACATTTAATGCAATTATGATGTGTATGCTAGGTCGACCAGTAAACATCGTGAGGCTATAACGTTGTCTCTTGCCAAGGAAAACTATGCCATTTTCTCAATTGAAGGAGCTTGCCATGACCAAATATAAGGGCGAGCTTGATAAAGAAATTAATGCTGCACTGAAGAATAACGATAGTGACGAACAAATCGTGAAGAGACTATTTTACTTCCGGCGTTCTCCAATTTCCCTGATTCATGATGATCCAATATTTAAAATTTTTGATTCTGTTGCATCAAAATTTCAAGTGCCTTTTAAGTCAATTTATGTTTCAGGCTCTGCCCAAACTGGTCATAGTCTTTATAAGAACACCGAATTCAGTGAGGGAGATTCTGATTTAGATTTAGCGATTGTTGATGAGCAATTGTTTAGGAAATACAGCGAATTGTCGTATTTAATAACTAATGGCTACAATGATTTAACCAAATTCAAGCGCAGCAATAGGATCAAAGATGTACCAGCTTTTTTTTTGAAAAACCTGGCTCAAGGATGGTTTCGGCCAGATTTGATGCCAGTTTGCGATAAAAGAAGAGATTGGTTCTCATTTTTTTCAGACTTAACTCAACAACATCTCGCGTGCTTTAGAGACGTTAACTGTGGCATTTATCTTTCCCCAGTTTTCTTTGAGCATAGTCTTGTTCGTAATCTCAACACTTATAAAGCAGGAATAAAATGACTAAATATAAGGTAAGGTCTCGTGATTTAGTGGATATTGTTAACGATATACGTAGCGGAACAATTATTTTGTCTCCATATTTCCAACGAAAGTTAGTATGGCGGCTTGCCCATAAAATAGATTTTATTAAAACAATCTTGTTGGGGTTTCCATTCCCAGAAATTTTTCTGTCAAGAGGCACAATTGATGTAATTAGTATGAAATCGACTAGCTGTATTGTTGATGGTCAACAGCGAATGAATACCATTCAAGAATTCATTGATAATCAATTTACCGTTGATGGCAAGACATATGCAGAGCTTGGTGAAGATCTGCAAAAAACATTTTTACAGTATGAAATTGCAATTATTGATCTTAATCTTTCTCAAGACGATCCAGCAATTATTGAAATTTTTCAACGCCTCAATCGAACGTTTTATGCGTTGTCTACGATTGAGAAAATGTCTACAGAATATGGGTCATCTGACTATATGCTGGTAGCGAAATTGCTTTGCGGTGAGCTCCAAAGAGATAATGGCGATGACGATGATAAAGTAATTAGTAATGTCTATGTGGGGCTCAGTAACAGTAATCCAAATATAACGAATGAGTTTGTAACTTGGGGAAACAAACAAGATATATCTTCTTTTCTAGAGCTTATTGTAGAGTCTTCAATATTCTCAAGATATGAAATACAAAGGCAAGTCCATTTAGCATATACACTCAATTTAATGGCTACTATAACCGAGGGGTACTACAATAGAAATGATCAGCTCGAATCTTTTCTTGAACAAAATTCGAATGACTTTGAAACACAAGCAACTACTGTTGCAAGATTGAATAATGCTGCAAAAATATTTCTCGGATTTAAATTTGCTAAAAATTCTCTTTGGTTTTCGAAATCAAATGCATTCACTCTTATTTGCGTACTCGATGCTTGTGCCGAATGGTTTGATGATTTGAATAAATCCGAGATGAAGAAAATTAAAGACGAATTGGTAATTTTCCTTGAAAACATGCCCGAAGACTATGCTCTTGCGGCACGAGAAGCGGTCAATAACAAAAGACAAAGAATGTTGAGGCACAATGCAGTATCTGATGTTATATCAACTGCCATTTTAATTTGACTCCGAGTTTTCGTCCGACGTCATTAATAAATAGTGGCGTTGGTTTTACTTACGTTGAGACGTGACTATGACTCGTAGTTCTTCGACGGTTTTCCAAGGGCGGATTCGATGCAACATGCGATGGCAATTGGCACAAACAATTGCCAGGTCGTCTAACTTAGTGTTTTTAGACTCAACCAAAGTTGATAGTGCACGGCGATGATGGCATTCTATAAAACCATCGCCTAGCGGGCCATAAAAGCGTATGAAGTCAAAATCGCAGGCTTCACAAGCTAGCTTGCCTGTAGCCTTCAACACGCTTTCCTTCTTTTTCTTGATTAATTTTGCATTGCGTTCACGGCGCGTGTGCATTTTTGTAATGATGCGGCCTTCCGGGAATTCATCTAATTTTTCTTCTTTTTCTTCTTCGATGCTTGCTGGCCTAGATATTGTTTTGGCTCCAGCGATAATTGCATGCGCAGCCTGGGTCAATAAAGTTCTGTTTGATGCAAATTCATCCCAAATTATTTTCTCTAACTTCCCACCTCGCTGAAGTCCTGTACCTGTGTAATCAGGATCAAACCGCAGGTAATTGC
Source organism: Undibacterium sp. GW821-FHT11B02 (assembly GCF_058808955.1). Taxonomy (NCBI): domain Bacteria; kingdom Pseudomonadati; phylum Pseudomonadota; class Betaproteobacteria; order Burkholderiales; family Oxalobacteraceae; genus Undibacterium; species Undibacterium sp. GW821-FHT11B02. The sequence goes on from NZ_JBXASD010000007.1 coordinate 325,419, forward strand.
AGAGCTTCATATACACGCCGTTGGCGTTTCTAAAACCTTGTACCTGTGAGGTCGTGGCATGTATCGGCAGCGAATTTAAAATTTCGCTCAAGGCTTGTATCTCTGGATTGCTGTCAGATGTGTGATTTGGATTTACCCGGAAATAGAGTTCGAGCGCGAGTATGAGTTCGTCTCTAGACCAGTTTGGATTTTTCATGCTCTGATTTGCTTTTTTAATAGGCATGAGAATTTATCTAAAATCCGGACGTTGCTTCTTAGGAGAATATTTTGAAATTATTTTGCTTAGAGCCAATAGTCTTTGCTCTTGCGTTGAGCTACGCAGACCTGTCTCATATAATCGCTGAGCTTCCGCATCCTTAAGTCCAATGCCAAACGATCCACTATCGTCAAATATTGCAGTACATATTAAATATTGATTAAAATCGCCTTCATCTTCTGGATCTGAAGTTACATCGATCTCAAATAATTCAGTCTTTACGAGGTAATCAACATATGATTCATCTTTCGGGTGAATTTTTGAAACAGTGGTGAGATCTATTTTTCGTGCATCTATAGGAAAATCTCCATATGACATCCATTCTTGATGTAAGACGTGCTCAAAAAAACGTTCGATGTCTACTCGTTGCTCTATTTTCGCAATTTCTTTTTCCGCTGCTATTTTATTCGAGGAAATATACAAGCTTTTAACTAATTCCTCTAACCGTTCACCAGATGATTTCATGTTGTCAATAAGTGCAGTTGCTGTACTAATTTGTGCTTTGACTTCACGGGATTTTAATAAATCAAAGATCATTCCAGACCATTGTTTTCGAAGATGTTCTTCAATATCTTGAAAAGTTTGAAATCCTTCAATTGCATTGTTCTTCATGGATTTATGCACTTCGTCAATAAACCCAAAAATGTCTAAGGCATGTTCTTGTTTCTCAATAGAAGGAAACTCGATTTTTGATGCGAAATCTTTTTTCTTGTTTTGAGCGTATATATGCCTGTCTGACATCACGTTACTTTTGACGTAAGTGAAGATAGGAATATCGTTGCGTCTTGCCGCCTCGTATTCTGCATTCGTAATTGAGATGGTTTTATTTGCTGTGTAGGTGCCACCAAAGCGGCCACCGATAATGAGAACGAATAATTGGCAATGCGAAACCTCGTGTACACAGGATTCATGAGTATGTAGTTCTGGATGGTAAAACACGTCACCGTTGTCACTCAAGACAGGGTCAAACCCATAGGAGCGAATAAATTTTTTAAGCTGCTCACGGATCTCACCTAAGTCAAAGCAAGTCGAGCTAACAAATACTTTAGGAACTGCCATGAACATCACCTCCAGAATTAATTACTAATTATGTTTCATTAATTCTAATGGACGCGATAGATTTTCACATCTTAATTTTCTTCAGTTTTTGCATTTTCTGTGTCGCCGCCTTGGGATTTTTTGCTCTCCATCTCCAATTGCGTAGTAAACCCTTGCGCCGTCACGCTATGCATGGTTTTCACGATGATCCATTTTGTATCCCCGATAGGTGCTTTTAAGCTGGGGATGCGCACGCCCATCATGGGCGTAATGTCTGGCCTGCCCAAGGCCAGGGTAAATTGCAAGGTCGCTTTGCCACGCTTTACCCGGTTCATTTCTGCTTTTGCTGCTTGCTCTGCCGCCTCCTGATTGGGGTAGGTGTGGCGCAGGCGTTTGGGGTTGTCGTCTTCGCCTATCAGTTCGCTTTTTTCTTTGGCGTCGTTGGGGTCATGCCATTGGGCGCGCACGCCGCTGTAGGCGTCGCGGCTGGCGGTGTGGTAGCGGTGTTTGTCGCCGTCGCGGCGTTCCAGGGTGATGGTGGGCAGGCTTTCGCCTTTGCTGTTGCTGCCTTCATCAATGGGCAAGAATAGCAGGGCGTCTTTTTTGACGGTGGCGACCGCATCAAAGCGCTTGCCCAGCCGGTTCAAGAAATTAATGTCTGATTCATTGGTCTGGTCTATATGGTTGATTACCTCGCCCTGCAGGCTTTGGCTTACCTTGGGTGCTAAACCATTGTCCTTGGCAATCTGGCCCACGATATCGGCCACGGTCTTTTGATCAAAACTACGGTCTTTGCGGGTGCGTACTGGCTTTGCCATCTCGGCACTGCGGGCGCGCAGGACCAGCATGTCTGGCGCGCCTTCGTGTTCCACTTCATCCACCACAAAGCTGCCTTTATCTACCATTGGGCTGCCTTGCCAGCCTAGCTGCAAAGTGATCTTGACGCCTTTACGTGGTATTGCCACGCGGCCGTCACTATCGTCTATGGTGATGTTCAATTCATCAACGGCGTTTTCTCTCGCCTCGGTCAGTGTCAGACTGACCAGGCGCGGGTAGATTTTGCTGGTAATGTCCTGGCCGTCCAGGGTAATAGCAAAGGCTGGTTTGTTGTGGCTCATTCTAAATCTACCTCTTCCCATTCGATAGCGTCATCACCCAGATCCGGGCCACCTGCGTGCGGGTCCACCTGGTCGCCCAGGTCAACCCGTTTTAAGCTAATAGAAAAATCTATCCTCTGCGGCATGCCATCATCCAGAAAGGTGTTTTTACCCTTGGTCAAGTTGGTGATCAGAAATTGCCCGTATATGCGCCCGGTGCCTTCCACCAGCACATAGGCGTCACCAGCATCGCCCATTTCTTCCAGGTCATCCAAAGACGCCGGGTCACCGGCAAAGGCCGGGGCCATCCAGCCAGACAGGGTGATGGTGTTGTCACCTGGGCCTAAAAACTGGTGCGCGTCGCGCTCGCCCACGCGGCTGGTGTTCGGGTGCTTCCATTCGATTTGTTGCTGGAACTCCTGATACGCGGCCGTGGACAGGCTGAATACAAATTGGCCTAAACTCATCATCATCTTGGTGTGTCCTTCCTATGATTCGTCATAGTCATGCATGGCAGACCGGCGCTGCTGTGCCTGCTGGCGCTCGCGCCTGTCCAGCTCGGCGGCTACTGCCTTGGCAATTGCTTGCGGGTCCATGCCAGCAGCCGGGTTAATCACAATCTGGATATTGCTAGCGGCTGGTGCCGTGTTATTGCCTGCGCTGGCCGCGTTGTTGCTCTGGTTCTGCACCGGCGGGCGTCGGTCAAACTTGATCGGCTCGGCCAGGTGTGGCGGTTGTGGCTGTTGCGCTGCAAACTGCACCAGGGCGTTGGCTTGGGGGTTAAACATTGGTGGCGGCACCTGGGCAAATGCCGGGTTAATTGCCGCGCTAAATGCCAGGCCTGTGCCGATGGCGGTCATTTGCCTGGTCACACCTTGCAGCTTGTCCAATGGCATGGTGGAACCATTGGCAATGCCGTTTGCCAGCCCTTGCATGCTGAATACACCCAGCTCGGTAAACACCACGCTGGGGCTGTGTATGCCTAATTTCTCTTTGAACCAGGAGACAACGTTATCCGCCATGCTGCTGACGGTGTCGCGCACGGTGCTGGCCGCGCTGGTGATGCCATTGACCAGGCCTTGCATCATGAAGCTGCCAAACTCGGTAAATTTGGCGGGTATCTCAAGGCCGAAATATCCCAGCACAGCAGCAAGCGCACGATGGAACAAGCCTAACGGGCTCCAGTTCAGTATCAGGGCAGCCACGCTGCCCATACCGCCATTAAAGGCTTGTTTGACTTCACCCCATACGCCCATGAAGAAGGCGCTCACTTTGTCCCAATTGCGGTAAATCAGGTAAGCCGCACCGGCAATGGCCGTGATTGCCAGGCCTATCGGGTTCATGAGCAAGAAGCGGCCAGCGATCAGGAATACACGGCCCAGCCACATTACAGCGCTACCAGCCATGCGCAAGGCAGGTAACAGGCCACGCAGCCAGACGCCAACGCGGGCAATGAATGGCCCGATACGGGCAAACGCCGCACCCAGCCGGCCAAAGGTGCCAGCCAGAAGACCGCCACGCAGCCCCAGCATGACCATACCAAAGCGCACCAAAGCCAGCGGCCCCAGCAAGGTGGCAAGCACAATCGTTGCACCGCCCATAACGACCAGGAAAGCAGCCAGGCCAGCAAAGCCCACTGTCAGCACTTTGGTGATGGTGGTGTGTTCTTGCATGAATGCGGTAACCGCTTTTAATCCGCTTGCCAGCTTTTGCAGGGCGGCGCTGTAGATGGGTAAAACCTGTTCGCCTATCTCTTTCTGTGCGCTGCGCAGTTTTGCCAGGGCTTCCAGCTCTTGCCCCTTGGCGGTGGTCTTTGCGCCTTTGTCCAGGGTGTCTATATCTGCCGCACCGGCGTTTAACCTGGCGTTTTTGTGTATCTGTTCGCGCTGCAAATACATTTGCGTGAACAGGTTAGACGCCGTGCGGTTGGTCATGATGGTGGCAATGGTGTCTTTGACGCGCTCCTGGTCGGTGATGCCCTTGGCGGCCAGCTTGGGCAGCAAGACGGTTTCCAGCCACGCCATGGGGTCAGACTTGAGCAAATCACCACGGGCAAGTGCGCCTGGCTTGATTTGCTTGATCATGCCTATTTTGTTGTATTCCACCTTGCTGGTATCGAGCAGATCCAGCCTACCCATCTCTTGCGCGGCGCGTACCGTGGTCTTGCCCTGATACAGATTGGAATAGGCAGACATCAGCCCGGTACCAACGCGGTGGCCGCCCATTTCTTGTATCAGCGGTTCCATCTTGTAAAAGAAAGCTTCGTCCTGCAGTGACTTGGCCGCCACGCCGCCGGTCTTGATAAAGTTCAGCCATTCATTGGGGCCTACGCGGCCGCCCGTGGCGGTTAATACCTTTTGCACCAGGTTGGCTTCATGCTCGAATTTTTCTTTGCTGGCAAGGCCGCCGCGCAGCTCGATGACTTTGAGCATGTTCATGAAGGTCTGGCCTTTTTCTGCGCCTTCTTCCTCGCCATACATGGCGGCATTGGCAAATTTCATTTTTGCCAGGGTGGGCAAGACCATTTGTGCATGGTGCAGGTCTGCAAAGACTGTGAGCGAATCGCGCATCAGCTCCAAGTTTTCTAAACTGCTGGTGCCGTAAGTCTTCATTGCCTGGCTGTACTGGATGGCGTCGGCGGCGGTTTTTGCACCCAGGCCCAGGGCGTGGATGCGCTGGATCTCGGTTTCAAAGTGCTTGGATTCGCCCAGGGACTTGATTACCGGCATGCTCATGGCGGTGCCAGTCATGACCATGTCAAAGCCTGTTGACTTGGCATTTGAGGCCGCCATGCGGGATTTTTCCATACGTTGCTTGGCGGCTGATACTTGTTCATGCCGCTTTGCCAGCTCGGCCAGCTTATGCTTTTGCGCGTCTATCTGACTGTTGGTGCTGGTGATGCTGTTGCGCAAGCTGCGCTCATGCCCGCTTAAATTGCTGGTGCTGACGCCTGCAGCGTGCAGCTTGTCGCGCAATACTTGCAATTGCTGGCTTTCTCGCTGGTGCTGTTCTTTGATCAGCCTGGCGGCCTTGGTGGCGCGGTCAAACTCCCGCGTCATGGTGCGCGTGGGGTTTTGGGTGGCGGCCATCTGTTCGGCCAGCTCTTTGACTTTATGGCGGGCAGCATCGAGCCGCCCGCCAGTCTCACGCAAGCCGGTATGCAGTTGCCTGAAGCCTGAGATGTGTTTTTGTTGGGTGTCCAGGTCTTTGAGTTTGTCGCGCAGGGCTTTTAAGGCCTTGCCGCTGGCGCTGGACTGTCCCATGATTTTTTTTAGAGGCGCGGTAACGCGCTCTATCATGTTAAACACCACTTGCAGCTTCAGGTCACGTTCTGACATTGTTACTCCGTACTGTTGCGGACTCTGGCGCGTTCACGCCAGTCCATGAGTTCCAAAAGGCTTACATCATCCATGGCAGACGGCGGCCAATGAAACACGATAGCCAGGTCTGCCATAGCGTCTTCTACTCTTTCTGGAATGCCATGCGGTCCGCTTTCTTGACTAAAAAAAGCGATACCTCCGAGCCAATTTCTACCAGGTCAGCCACGTCCAGATTAGCGACATCCTGCGCAGTCAGGATAGGCGTGGTGATACGGGGTAAAACCTGCTGCAGGGCGACGACATTCATTTGGCCCAGCTCTACCAGTGAGACGCCGCGCAGTTCGCCAGCCCTTGGCTTCCGTAGAGTAATGGTGGTGATTTCTGTATCGCCGCGTTTGATTGGTTCGTCCAGGATGATGGTTTTTTCTGTATTGCTCATGGTGTGCTTTCTGTGTAGGTGGTCAATAAGGGTGAGGGGGAGGGTGATTACATGCCGATAGCGGCGCGCAGCTCGGCACGGCGATCAATACCGCCGACTATTTCAACGCCATTGATAAAGTCGATTTCGATAATGTCCTGGCCGTTGATAATCAGCTTGTAATAGCTGCAGGTGGTTTTGTATTTCTGGTCGCTCTTGTCGGCCATCTTGGCGCTGCCCATTTCGATTTCTTTATGGCGGCCACGGACGACGATTTCCACGGCCGTGACTTCTGCTGTGTCATCGTTCTGATAAGCACCGGCAAAGCGCAATTGCACGGCGTTGTGAGTGACAGCACCATATTGCAAGAGCGCGTCCACCAGCAGGCCGCCTGCAGTCCAGTCGAATTCAATTTTTTCTGTGTGGTAGTCAACCTCGATAGGGCCAGACATACCGCCCGCGATGTACTCTTCCATCTTGCGCGACAGCTTGGGCAAGGTCAGCTCAGGCACCAGGCCCAGATAATTCGCGCCGTCATTGAACAGATTGAAGTCTTTTAACTTGCTGGGTAATCCCATGGTTTGCTCCTGTTGGTTGGGAAAGGTGGCCCGCCTGGTGGCGGGCAATTAATTGTTAGGTGGTGATTTGTTTGGCAAAGTCAGCCAGGTATTTATCTGTTATGCGCTGCTGCAATACCAGGTCTTCGACTGGTGGTACTGGCGTGTAGTCGTAATCAATGACCAGTGAGCCGATTTTGAGACTGTCCTTGCTGTTGGCTGCTGGGTCGAACCAGGCTTTACCATCAATAATCAGCCCGGCCGTTTTGAGGGCGCGGAACTTGGCATTAATGGACTCAATCAGGTCACGCACTAAGGACGGGTGCATGGGCTTGTCCACATAAGTGAAATGCACTTCAGCAATGGTGTCAGCCAACACTTGCGCGGTGCGGGTGTAGTTCTCGAAGAAAAAGAATTCTGCTTCTTCAGCCGTGCGCGATCCCCAGAAGCGGTACCCGGTTTTGTTAATCAGAGTGGTGACGCCTGCAGCATTAAGTACACCGGCATCTGTGGCCGACGATTGCAGATCCCAGAACACGTCCCGCGCTATGCCGGTCGGGCCGTTCACCACGACATTAGATAAAGACTTGTGCCAGCCTGTGTCATTGTCAATCTTGGCGCGCAGGCCCAGGGCGTAAGCGACGGCCGGTATGGATGCGCTGGCATTGCTGGCAGTGTCGAAGTGCACAAAGTCAGGCCAAATAATCATGACCTCGCGCTGGCCGAAGTGCTGGCGGTAGGCGATGGCCGCTTCCTTGGTCTGTGCGCCCCAGGCAGAGGCATACACAAAGGCGCGCAGCTTTTGGGCGACGGCGGCCAGCTCGGTGGTCACGGCTTGCGTATCGAGGCCAGGCGCGCCCAGAATGCGCGGCTTAACGCCAAGCTTAGTCTGGGCGGCCAGCAAGGCTTTAATACCGGTGTATTGGCCGCTTGGTGTCACGGTACCGACCACGTTGGCGGTTTGGATTGCTTCGTCTTCGTCAGCATCCACGCGCACCACGATGGTGACCGGGTTGGTCTGCAGGCTGATGGCGTTCAAGGCTTTTGCCAGCGTGCCGGTGTGACCTGCTTTGGCAATGGCGGCGGTGACGTTGGTAATCAGCACCGGCACATTGAGCGGAAATACTGTTGCGTCTGCATCGTCTGCAGTCGCCACCAGACCTATGACGGCTGTGGAAACGGTACGGATTGGGCGCGTGCCTTCGTTAATTTCGATGACGCGCACGCCATGGTGGTAAGTTGTTGCGGGCATTGTGTTTGCTCCTGTGGTTGGTGAAACAAATAATTAAGCAAGGATGGCTGCAGCGCGGCCAGGTTGGATCAGACCGGCGATTTCCAGCGCCTGCAGGCCGGGTGTGGCTTCGGCTGGTTTGATCCAGTCTGAGTTTTCAAGGCGCATCACCCAGGCCTTTAAGCTGGCGTTGGCATCTGCAGCGGCCAAAATGGCGGCGGTTTCTTCCTTGGTGAAGCGGTCAAGGAATTGGCCGCGTGTCAGGCGGTTGGGTGCGGGTACAGCCACGTCCACAGACCAGGTGAAGGCCTGCACGGCCGTGACATCGGTCAGCGCATTTACGGCCAGCTCGGCGGCGTTGCTGGATAGGCGTATCGCTTCACGCTCGGCCAGCACAGTATCGATATCCCCTAAGCTGCCCCAGCCTGCAGCATCGCGTTCCTCTGCGCGTTGCTTCTTCCAATCTGTGGCGGCAATCAGCCTGGCTGCTTCGTCTTTGATTTGGCTGCAGCGGGCAGCTTTGGCGGCCGTCAATGCTGCTTCCAAGTTCAGGGAAACGGTGGTCTTACCCTTGGAGACTTTAACTATGCAATAGCTCAGTAATGCCGGGTTAAAGCCGTCCGGAGCTGGGACCAGGCGCACGCCGTCCCACGCCTGCAGGTTGTCGTCCTGGCTGTAGCCGGTGATTTGATTGGCGTTGTCAATGATAAGTAGTGTCATGGTGATGATCCTTAAATAACCAGATAACCCAGCGTCATGTAATAGCTGCCGGTGCTGGCGTCTGTGAAATAAAGCGGGCCGTTTTGGCTGCCTACGGCCTTGTGTGCGGTGCTCAGGGTGATGTAGCTGGCCCCGGTGGCCGCTGCCAGTGCCTGGCTACTTGAACCAGTCAGATAGAAATAAGACGGCCCAGCACCGCTATACGCGCCTGACATCGCCAGCATCAATATCTTGCCGCCGATGGCCGCGCCGCTTTGTGCTGTGCTGGCCGCATAGGTACGCTGGAAGACGGTCATTTTGTTGGTGAACAGCCATTGATACAGGGCGGTGGCCGTTGAGGTCAAAGCAGTTGTGATACCAGTATTGCCGTGCAAGGCATTGCGTACACCGGCATCACCAAAGAATGTGCTTGCCAGCGTCGTGCGGCCTGCGGTGATTTCGCTCGATACAAAGTTCCAGGCATCAATTGAGGCGGTGATATCCGCAAACAGGTAGACCATGATGGTGGTCAGCTTGGTGTACAGCGCATTCATGGCCGCACTTGATTTAGCCAATTCGCGCAAGGCGGTCAGGCTGGCCCCTATAGCGTCTTGTGCTGGTGTGTTGGCCGCAATCGCGTTTAACCAGTTGGTTGATGCATAGATCAGCGTCATAGCGGCTTGGACGCTGGCAAACTTGTCCATGGTGGTGCGGCTGGATGTTGTCAGCGCCAGGCAACCAGGTATCGCGGCGATGTATGACACCAGATAGACAGCTTTTGTCTGTATCCATGTCTGCATGACGGATGATGCAATGATGTCTGTCCATGCCAAGGTGCTGCCAAGCAGTTTGGGGCGCAGTACATCGTCTTGCAGCGCCACTTGTATTGTCTTTGCTTCGTCGCTGCACAGGCGTTGCCATACGCTGCGGTGGCTTGCGTCTGCCAGCCAGACATCGATATCCGCGCTGGTCATGGCATCAAACAAGGCCAGGGTGTCGCGGCCTATCAATGGGGCGTTAATGACCTTGTCCAGGCCACCAAAAACAGCGCCCGTTAAAATCAAGGTCTTGCTGTCTGCATTGGCAAGGTCAGTACCCTGCAGCAGAGTCTTGGCGCGGGCGATGTACTGGTCGCGGAAATCGGCTAAGTTGGTCGAACTCATATCAGATCAATCCTGCAAAAATGAGAATAGAGAGGTCGTCAATCTGCGCTTGCAGGTTGGCGGTGGTGGTCTTGTCGGCCTTCGTGGCTTGTAAATCTGTGATGCCTTCATCTAATGTAGTGACGTCGCCATCAATGGCTGTAATGGTGCCGCGCAGGCGTTCCACTTCCACGGCACCGGGGTTCTGGATGTGGGGCAATGGATAAGCCCGGTTAGCTGTTTTTTGATCTTGCATGGTTATCCTCAGATGACACTCATAGAACAATAATGCGCAAATTGCGGTGACGCGGCCGGGCTGCGGTGTTGCCGGTTAGATCAAGCTTGGCGCGCAGGCGGTCGGCTGTGATGCCGTTCAGCTCGTAAGTCAGTTCATGCCAGTCAGCGGCGATGTCCCGGCTGGATACAAAAGGCGCGGCTGTATAGACTGGTGCGCCTGCAGCTTCTGGGGCAACACTCACGGCCAGGGTTGCGCCTGCAGGTAAATAACAATCCACCACGATGCGGGCGCGCACGTTCTGCCCTGCAGGGACTAACGGGCTGATGTAATTGCCCTGGTTGGAGACCGTGCCAGCCAGCAGCGTGACGCCTGGGTGCAGCACTGGCGACAGGCTGGCCGTTCCGGTTAGCTTGGCCGTAACGCTGAATTGCCCGGTCATGGGTGCAGCCAGGCGCACCGGCTGGCCGTCATCTACATTCATGATGCTGCCGCCTGGTAAGGTGATTTGATATTCAACGCGGGTTTGTGCGCTGGGCGTTTCCACCAGGCTTAACAGCATCAAGTCTGTGACGTTGGCAAGGTTGGCATTGCCCAGGGCGATGGTGCGCGTGGTGGCTGTGAATTCAGCAGCAAGCAAACGGAAAGCAAGGTCACGGTCCTGGTGTGGTGTCCAGGTAGTGGCGTTGCTCGATGACAGCAGCACGCCCACGGTATAAGGCTGGCTTGCTACCCATTGGCCCTTGTGGTCGTCATACTTGCCCAGCTCGGCAATGCTGGCGGCCGTGGTGGCATCGTCACATAAAATCACCAGGGCATAGTCCACGCCGCCAGTCAGTGAGACAGGATAATCAAAGCTGATACGGGTAGCCTGGCCGTCCACGTTAATGGCTGCGGCTGAGATGCGCGCCTGGGCAATGACTTTCTGGTTAGGGATGCCGGTGGTGGTTTCGCGTATCTGCACCGCCAGCAATGAATTGCCCTTTGCTGTGAACCACAAGTCCAGCCCGGCTATCTGACGATCAGCAGCCAGTGTAAAAGTTTGCGCCAGCGGGTCAGCTTTGAGGAAAGTTACCCAACCGGACGCATGCACGGTCACCAGTTGTTTAACATCCTGAATTTCCACGCCGGTGCCGCTATATATCGCCACGCCAAAGCTGCCAGCACTGCCCACAAATTCAACGCGCTTGCTGCCTGCTGGCACCTTGGCTGGTATTTGAAACGTGCCGGTGATGGTGCCAGGCGTTGGCACGGCCACGGCGGTGGGGACAACAGCAACGCCATCAAAGCGCAATGTCTGGATGTTTTCGCCCGCTTCAAAGCCTTTAACCGTAAAGGCAACACTGATTTGACGGATGTATTCAGCGGCCTTGCTGGTGTGGCTGATGTCGCGTGTAATCTGGTTGGTGGTGTCGTAGGCTTCGCCGTTTTCAACTATCCACAGGCCCACGCGTCGGGTAATGTTTTCTGTGATGGTTTCAGTTGTTGGGCTGTTCCATTGGGTATCTACATCTGTCCAGCGGTCTATTGCTGGTGTGAGTGTGACATCAGAGGGCAACGGGTCGAAAGCGTCATACGGGTTAATCTTCATGCTGCCGGTGCGCCATGGCTGTTCCAACAGCGTGACCGGGTTGAATGGCAAGGTTTGGGGCGCGGCCAGGCTGATGGATAGCAAGTTAGGCTGTACGGCCACCGGCAATGTCAGCTCACCGCCAAAGATGGCCGCGGTTTGGGGCAAGCCCTGGTCGCGCACGCTGTCAGAGATAAACGGGTCCACCAGCAAGCCGCGCTTTGCTGTTGCATCGCGTAGCTGGGTACTGGATTCAAGGCGCTGCTGCGCCACCAGTTCGGTCAAGGTATCAAGGCGTTTGCTGTAGGCGGCGAGTGTGTCCATAGGAACCACGCGCACGCTGTCTATCATTACCGTGCGATTACCAGCACGCCAGTTTTGCAAGACAGATGCCAGCGGCAAGAGATTGGCAGGTACGCTGGGCGGCCTTGGGTTGCGGTCTGCCGCTACGCCAGACAGCCAGACCAGCGCGCCTGCGCTGTCCATGCACAGGCGGTCTATACGGGGCAGCATGCGGTTATAGCTGATCAGGATAGCCGTACCAGCTACCGCGCCGGTGACGGTGCAGCCGTCGGCATCAATGGCGCTGGCTGGCACAGTAGCCAGATATTGATAGGTGACTTTGTAGGTGGTGCCGGGTGCTGGCTCTGCACCTGGTAAAGACCAGTCTATCTGCTGGGCGGTAAATTTCCAGTCCACATCCTTAGTGTAAGTCGTCGCGCCTTGCTTGACTGACAGCACGACCAGGACAGAACCATCTTCCAGCGGGTCCAGCGCGCCTGTAAAACCGCCGTGTGCTACATCAATAGTCTTTTGTGCGGTGATGGTCACATGGGTGACATTCGCAGCCGGGGCGCGGTCAAAGTTCACGCGCTGGGCGGCTGGCCAGGTGGATTGGTGCGGCTCGTTCTCGATGTAGCGCAAGTCAGGAACAACGGCGCGCACCAGACGGCGGCTGGTGGGCAGTTCCACGGCAAAGCCAGACACGCGGGCGCGGCCTTCGCTGACGGTGTACACCTGTTCACCGCTGGGCAGATCGTCTGCAGCGGTGACGTTCAAACCATTGACGACATACGAGCCGCCGGATGAATCACGGTCATAGCGGGCCAGTGCCTGGGTCACGCCATCGAGCTGGGGCGGTGGTTCTTTGCTGCGTACCGTGCCGTCTTCGACCGTGTAGACAGGGTAAAAATCACCAGCCTGGCCGTCACCGGCAAAGCCCCAGGCCAGCAGCTTTTGCAGGCGGCCTGCACCGGCTTTGTCAAAGCCACGGGTATTCTGGGCGCGGTTGCGTAGTGTCGGGTCTTCCAGCTCGGTGATGATGTGGGGTTGCAGGTACACGCCCACGATGACGATACCGACCACGGCAATGGCAAGGGTTGCAGGCGCTATGCCACGCACCGCGCCATCGACATACAGCGCGCCAGATTCACAGGTGGTTGCGCCGGTCGTGGCATTGACGACGATACGGGCGTCACGGATAACCGCGCCGTCAGCCAGCAGCACATCAGCAACGCCCTTGATGCGGGCTTGCAGCAGGCTTTGTGTTTCGTTGAGTTCGTCTGACTGGATGACATGGTCAGCGCGGTACAGCACGGTGTCAAACTGCTTGGCTGCATCGTGCCGGTTCAGGTAGCCGGGTAAGTTGATGTTTTGATCCATTTAATAAAATCCAATCAGAAAGGCAAAACGTAGCGATAGACTTGCTCAGTCGCGCCGGAACGTATCAGGCGCGGGATGTGGTCCAGCATGTAAAGGCGGCCTGGTGCGGTGATTTGCGCCGGTGTGAAATAGCGTTGCCCGGCTGGCAGGCCAGCCACCACTTCAGTACCGACGAACAAGCCCAGCTCGCGTATGTCCTGGCCTGCGCCGTCGCCATAATCAAAAACAAATTCGACTAATACCCAGCGTGATGGTGTATTGACAATGCGGTACAGGTCACCGCCTGGCACCTTGATGGTGTTGGGTGCGTTAGGGTCTAACTCAGGCACAACGAATTGCTTTTGTGAAGCGATACGGCGGCCTATCTCATCCATCAGGCCAATGGCGGTGATGGACTCGGATACGGGCGTGGCATCCCATGCAGCCAGGCCGTGGCCCCATGCCAGGTGCAGCGGGCGGTTTTTAAATTGTTCGGCCAACTCGATGCGGCCTTGGTCTTGCAGGACTGCCATGTCAGTGCCTTTCTATGGATTTGAAATTAAGGGGTAGCAGACGGCCCAGCCATTGGCCCATTGGTCAGCCCAGCCATAAACAGGCAATGCCGGGCTGGTGACGCTGGTGGTGGTTCCTGGTGCAATGGCGTTGATAGGTGCAGGCATGGCGCGCGCCATCAGCACGGCGCAATAGGTCGCGTGGTGATTCCCAACAACAGGCAGCAAAGCCGGTTGATTCACCTGGCCGGTAGTCAGGTCGCTGATGCTGACCACGCTGTTTAAGCGGATCTCGCTATCGAGTACCCAGCTATCCAACTGCATCAAGGCATCGTCAACGATGGTGTTTAACTGGCGCGGACGGTGCGCTGCAATGGGTGCCAGTGCTGGCGGCGCGTTCACTGCGGCCGTGTGCGTTTCACCAAAAGACAGCTTTACGCCATCAGTAGCCGGGTCACCGGACCAGATACCCGAATCATCGTCAAACAAACACTGATCAAAGCTGTTGGCGTCAAAGCGGCCAGCTCGCAGGTCAAGACCGTGATACAGGCGATAAAAACGGCTGTGTGCGGGCAAGGATGCATTCACCACCTGGCGTATACGTGCCAGATCCAGCGCTGCGGCCGTGGTGCCTGGGTCGATGTGGATTAAGAATTCGTCTTCTTCTATCGTCACCTGGTCATAGTCCAGCCAGGACAAGGCACGCACTACACTGGCAGCACTGCCACGTTCCAGCAGCCAGGGCAAGCCAGCGGCGATCAGCTCGGCATTGCTGGCGAAGTGCAGCGAGAATTGCGCCAGGTTCCATTCAGCAGCAAGCCAGGGCTGGAAGGCTTCAGGCATGCTGCTGGTGATGTTGGCCGGTGCGTCTGCAGCTGTGTCCAGATCCGCACGCGGGGCAATGCGTACAAGATTGCGTTCCAGCTCGCTGGCGTTGGGAGGCAGCAGTTGTGCAAGATCAGTCATACCACACCGCCATCTGTCAGGGTGATGGCGCCAGCGATGGCGTATTCATCTGCGGCCAGCGCGGTATTGCTGGCGGGCTGGCCTGCAATGGGGAATTCAACGCGGGCAATGCCAGGCTGTTGCAGTTGTGCGGTTACCCAGGACAGTGGCACGCTACGGCCCAGGCTGGCATAGGTGGCAAGCGAAGCCATGAAAGAGGCAGTAATTTTTGTGACGATATCGGCGGGCGCGCTGGCCTCGCGCCACAGTGTTGCAGTCACATTCAAGGCCACAGGGCGCGCCACGGCCACAGTTACAGGCACACCCAGCGGGCGGGCGTTGGGTGCGTTCATGGCGGCCAGCACGGTGGCGCTGGTGCCTTGCGCCTGGCTGGCGTCGATCAGCCACAGCACCACATTGATGACGCCTGGTGTTTGGCTGGTGACGTTGGCGTCGCGCACGTTCTGGCTGGCAGACAGGGCAAGCAGGCGGTATTGCTCTGCCGAGCCATTGCCAGCCAGGGCGGCAATGCGCAACTGTATGCGGCTGCGGTAACGCTCGTCTGCTTCGCCTGGCATGCGGGCCAGATTGTAGAACGCGCCTTTGTGGTCCAGGTCTGTGCCGGTGGCAAACGCCAGCAGGTTGGCGCGGGCGGCGTCGTTGACGCGGCCACGCAAGAGCATTTCACGATAAGAAAATGCTTCTATCTGCTTGACCAGGGGTTCAGACGGCAAGGTCAGCACATTGGCGGCACTTGGCTGGCGTTGCATCAAGTCTTGTTTGTGGGCTGTGACCAGGGCTTCAAAGTCTAGTTCTTCGACGACTGCAGGCGGTGGCAGCTTGGACAGATCAATCATGCTCATGCTTTCACCGTGACAGGTAAAGACAGGCTAAACGCCTTGGAGGCGCGCACCAGTTGGCCTTTTAAAGCTATGATGACCTTGCCGGGTTGGTCTGTGCGGTACAGCTTGACTTGCGTTAGCTTGATGCGTGGTTCCCATTTGAGTAATGCTTCTGCCGTAGCGGCATACAGGCGCACTTGCGTGGTGCCGTTGTCTGGCTGGTCTATCAGTTCAAACAACAAGCTGCCATAGTCGCGGCGCATCACGCGGGTGCCTATGGGTGTGGTCAGGATATCGGCAATGCTCTGGCGCAAATGCGCCAGGCCTGCGATACGTTTACCGGTGCTTAGATTCATGCCTGACATGTGCGCCTCATTCTGGAATGACAAACCAGCTACGGCCGGTACTGGCGTGGCCGCATGACGCCAGGTGTCCAGCGCGGCATGCGGGGACGCCGTCCAAAGTCATCCAGGGGGAACCCTGCGCCATCACTGGACTGGCATGCGGTACGGGACCATGCGGGGTAATGCTGTCACCCAGCACCACGACCAGCGCGCCATCAACCGCAAAGAAATCTTGCCCACCAGCGCGGTGAGGGCCGCCTGCACGGTCAAGAGTTTTAACAGCGATACCGTGGCTCATGATTTGACGCCCTCGAATTTAGGCGTACGCAAAGTCACGCCATCATTGCGCAGTTCCAGCGTGGTGTTACCCACGACAAAACTAAACTTGCCCTCTGCTGGCAAAGTGATGATGTAGTGGTGTTCTGCGTGGTTGTAATCAGCCGTCGCGCCGTCTGGGTACTCGGTGCGGGTGTTGTCTGGGTTGTCGTCTGGTGCCGGGTTGTGGTTGCTGGCAATGCCTGGCAAGACCACGCCGCCCGCAAATTCACCAGAGGGTGAAAGCAATACGCATTGCTCGCCAACAGTCGGCGGGTTCCACGTCTTTGTTTTGCCTGCACGCGCAGTTGCCATTGGTAAAAAGCCGGTGACGATATTGCCAATGCGCAAGCGCACTTGCGGTACAAGACCGTGCTTCACTTCGGTAATGGTGCCGAGGCGAAGCAGGTTTTCTAGGCGGCGGGAGAGGTCGGCAAGAGTGAAGTTCATGCCGTCTATAGTGACGGCTGGGCGGGTTTAGGTCACGCTGGGAGGGGTTGCTATGATCAATAGCAACCCCTTATTTAGGAAGCTACAAACTAAGCTGGATTATTGGCCCTGATATGCTCAAAGATGCTATGACACAATTTTCGAATGGGTTCGGTCAGCTTCCAATCAGCTTTATTCATTTCTGTTACTGCACGTCTGCAGAAAGCTACTTTATCGTAAATAGTCCCAGTAGTTTCGGCAAACGAAAATTCTCCTTTTATTTTTTTTGCACCATCTTTTTTTCTAGTTTTTTTATCAAGTAAATTGCCAATTCCGTATTGCTCATTTAAGAAATAGCCTTCCTTGATCACATTTAATTTATCAATATCAAACTGAGTTTTGTTTCTTCTGGCGCTTTGAAAAATGTTTTTAGCTATCGAAACAACTATGTCTTTTGGGAGCAAATTTTCAACTTCTTTGACTGGCAATATAACTAACTGATCCCCAAGACTTTTTTCAAGAATCTCTTTTCTGTTTCCTTTTGTCTTTATATCACCGTCACAGATAACAATAGGTTTTGCGCAAAGTTTAATTGCGGACAATACACTTTCATCTTTTTCATAGTTTTCTAGATCGCTAAATTCCCAATGTCCGAGAGTTGATCCTTGATATTCAACGAAGGCATAGTGAAAATTTTCCATAAAACTCTTGTAAATTATTTTGTGGTGATCAGTTTCGGATAATTCGTTCAAATATTTTTCCATGAAGCAACGCACATAAAATCTATCTGTGATTCCTTCAACCCAGATTGTGCAGTTTGCTAAGTAAACAGAAGATGGATGAACACCAAGTTCTTTTAATAGGTCGCGATTGTTTGGTGTGCTTATAATTTCGAATTTTTCCGTTCCACCTATATCAACGGTTTTTGAAAATCGATGAAGAGTAATTTCATTTGAAATCTCTGTTAAGTCAAGTAGGTGATTTGAATGAGTTGTGATGAAATATTGATGATTGGTATTTTGCAATAGGAATAGCATGAGTTTCCTAAGTAGTCCAGGATGCAAAGACTGTTCAGGTTCTTCAATGAAAAAAAGACTAGGGCTATCATTTAAGTATGCCGCAGCAGTCATGATGATGATCTGCTGTAGTCCATCACCTATGTCTGCAATTAATCGCTGGTCACCATTGCTGATTTGCATGGAAATCGAATCCTTGCCATCCTCTGGGACGATTATGATTTGCTTTCCCTCAAAAAATTCCTTTCCGATTATTTGCTCGTATTCACGCATTTTTTTGCGCATTTCTGGTTTGCCAAGCAGCCATCTCCTAAATTTTTGAAAAAGTTCATACCCAGTTTCTATCGTGTGTTTTCCTGCAGAAATGGTCGAGGGAACTCCGTCAGTCTCAAAATAATCTGTTCTGGTTCGAGCGTTGTAATGGTCTACCCCGCCGGGAAGAGTTCTCATTCCTCGTAGAATGGGTATGTAGTGTCTATCAGGAGTGACAAAGTTATCTGAAAGTATTCTGAGATCATTTAATACTTGCTGGGCATTACTCGAACAATGTTGATTGATTGCGCTCTTTATATTTTCGAAAACAAGGCTATGAGTACTTAGTTGCACATTGTTTAAACATGCGTTGATTAAGTTCAAAATTTTTTTAAAAATACGTTCTCGTTCAGCTACTGCAAGAATTTCACTGCCGTAAATTTTCAACTCAGAGCCACTTACATAATCAGGGAGAATACTCTCATCTGCTGGGTAGTAGCTGGAGATCAAAGCAATTAATTCATTTAATTGTTTGTTGTTATTTGGGTTGTCCACCAATAATAATTCTTCTGTTGAAGAAAACAGCTTTCTCAATAACCTGCTTTTCCCAGAATTGTTTGCGCCAATAAGTAAATTGATTCTATGCACGTCTAAAAAGTGTTGACTGCTTTTTTCCGAACTATATTCATTCAAGTTATTTATCCAGATTTTTTTGAACATAAATATCCTGTCATTGTGGAAAACACAAACAAATCAAAAAATGAGCTGAAACATTATTGCCAAAATTGATTGATTCTGAAAGGTTACTATGGGTCTTAGCAACTCACAAGAATTTCTGAGAAAGAATGGAGCATGAGATATTGCCATCAGGACGCGGCGACGTGCCGGATGCGCTAACATCCAGTACGCCACCGCACCAGCAGATAGGGCTGCCAGATTGGTCGATGACCGCGTCACCTGTGCACAGGCGCGCCAAGGCTATCATGTTTTGAGTGATTTTAAAATGCAGACTATCCGCTGTGGGAAATGCTCCCGCAAACTTGGCGAGGGTGAATTTATAACCCTCGCCATTAAATGCCCACGTTGTAAAACCTTGAACCACTTGAGGGCCACGAGCTCCACATCTAACACCGGAGCCAATTTTGAGCAAACCACTCGTACCATGGATGGGCGGCAAACGCCGACTGGCAAAACACATCCTGCCCTTGTTTCCTGAACATACCTGCTATGTAGAACCCTTTAGCGGTGCGGCGGCATTATTCTTTATGAAGACGCCCGCCAAGTCTGAAATTATCAACGACATCAACGGCGAATTAATGAACCTGTACCGTGTCGTGAAGTACCACCGTGATGCACTGGCAGAAGAAATTAACTTAATGCCTGTTGGCCGTCGCCAGTTCCAGTTATACCAGAGTCAGCCGCTTGAACATTTGACGGATATACAGCGCGCTGCCCGTTTTTACTATCTGCAAAAAACTGCTTTCGGCGGCAAGGTGACTGGTCAGCATTTTGGGACGATGACTGATCGCGGCACGCGTCTGAACAAGCGGCAATTCATTGAAGACTTTCAGGTGGCGCAATTTCGCTTGATAGATACCGTGATTGAAAACCTGCCCTGGCAAGAGTGTGTAAGGCGTTATGACAAGGCGCATACGTTGTTTTACTGTGATCCACCGTACCATAAGACGGCTGATTACGGCGTCAAATTCGGCTTAGATCAATTCGAGGAAATGGCCGGGCTGGCTAAGTCTATCAAGGGCAAGATGCTGATTAGCGTTAATGATTTGCCTGAGATGCGAGAAATTTACTCAGGGCTGAACATGAGTTCAGTTGATATTACTTATACCATTGGGGGAAATGGGCGGTCTAAGAATAAAACTGCTGAATTGATTATTCGGAACTGGTAAGTATGAACATCCGGTTATGAAATTTCTTTGCCCTAACAGAACGCCACTCGTGCCTGAAAGTGGAACGAGTGGCTTTTACCCAAGAAATAAGATAGTGCATTTAAGCACTTTTATACATGGTGTTATTCACAGCTAGGCGTGCTTCCTGTGCGGGCATAGAGCGTAAATGGCCGGGAAGTGCCGCCATCGGATGCGGGAAGCTGATTAGTATCCTCGCCGTACCATAGAAGTGCAGACGCATTTCGCAATCCTGTTTCGTCCCGATCACCTGATAGGTGAAGACGCTAGGGTTCTCGCCAAGGAAAGGTATGGTCGAGAACCTATTCTCATTGTGGGTAATCGTGTTTAGCCGAACGCGTTCGTGTTGCTGGTTCGACTCGACGATACGGGACATGAATTCGGGGAACCAGCCGAGGCGGTCCTGCCATTTCTGATCAAAATGAACAAAGTAGAGACCTCGCGCCAATTGCTCAATGAAACTGTCCAACCGCTCGATCTCCACCAAGTACCCTAGCTTGTCACCGAAGTCGATAGTCCGCCTTCCGATCCGCTGCAGCAGGCTGTTGTTTTTTTCATATTGCCGTCGGACTTGACGGCGGTAATGTTCGATGCCGACTGCATTGATGTTTTCAGAGCCGACGATTACGTTGAGAAAGTATTCGTCATCTTTTGACTTCTTCATGTTGTGCTGGGCGCAGGCTGGAACCGTCAGCAGTTGCCTGCGCAAGTTGACATCGGTTGGTAGATCCTTCTGTTTCGGGAACAGGCAGCGTGGTGGTACGTGTTCATCACTGACCGCAACCTCATCACACATATAGCAGCTCACCATGGCATCTGATCCTTTGAAAACCCTACTTGGATAAGGAGTTTTTGTTAGCGTACGATCAGCATTAAACTTGAGTGGTCTAACGATGACTAGAAGATCATATTTTACTCTGGAATATTTGAATTTAGCGATATTTGAACTGCCCGCCAAATACGACCTTTTTTCTATTTATGGATATACTTAATAAGAGATTCTTGTATCGTTTTTCTGTCGGAGATACTTAAACCCAGCAAGCGGCGCTCTGCATATCTAATCTCAGGACCATTTTTGGCAACGCGATCATTTAACCCAAACTGGTGCACTCGCGCTATGCGGGCAACACGCCCAAAGAAGCCCAAAGCAATTTCATTGCCGTCTGCTTTTACTTTTAGATTGGTATTGTTGCGCAGCTTGGTGAACATAGCAGCCTTCTGCTTTTTTATTCGTTCCTTTTTATTGCGCAAATCCTTACGCGGCTTCCTTGGCGTGTATTGCAGGCCTTCCGGTGTCATTTGCGCTTTGATGCGCTGTTGCTGTGAGCGTCGTAAATCCTGCGCCACTTTCAAACTGACTTTGCGCCGGTTGGCTGGATCGAGCTGGGCAAGCAGGACGCCTGCCCATTGTTCTAGCGCCTTGAGATCGTCAGCCATTGTCTTGCGCTGGGTTGAGTACCTGCCATTCTGCAAGCAGGTTGTTGCCGTTGTAGAGCTGCCAGAATGGCGCGGTATAGTCGGGCGTGGCGGCTATTTCGCCTGCGTGGGTGATATCAAGCTTGTTGCCGGTCTGTTTGACAATGACGCGCTCGGTAATGTCTAGCTCTAGACTAATATCAACGCTGTCATGATTATTGAAGTCAACAATAAAGCGTATGCCCTTGTTGCTCTTGTCTTCATTGCCCAGCAAGTCTGCCTGGTGGACTGCCACCCAGTCCAGCAATGGCACCATGAGCGCGTCTTCTTCGCCGCCGTAGTCGGTCACAATGACATTCAAGACATAGGCATATTCAAAAGACCGTGAAGCTGTGCGCGTGGTGCGCAAGCTGCCTTTGTCTGCAAACACCAGTAGCTTGTCTGGGTTGCGCTGCAGATCCGGCAAAGCGGTTGTCAGGTGGGCGCGCAGGCTATTTGGTTTGTACATGGTTGGTAATGGCCCTGATTGCCTGGTAGCTGTCTATACAGGCGTTTAATTGCCTGATGGCGTCGTCACCGTCTGCGGCGATGGCTGCAAGAGCTGCTCCAGCCTCTGGCGTAAGTTCGGCTCGCGTTTCTGGGCTATTGCCGGGTCCAGCGGCGGTATCTCTGCTGCTACGGGCGGTGCAAGCTTTGACGGGGATTGACAGGCGCACAGCACCAGTGCGCACATCACTAATAAACTTGTCGCGTTTGTCTTTTTCATCTTGCATTTCCTTTTGGTGGGTGGTGGCGATGGCGGCCAAGCTGCGGGACATGAGCTGTTCATTTTCGCGTGCGGCGGCGGTGGCTTCTGCTTTGTCCTTTTCAATCTGGGCGGTGAGTTTATCGACCTGGTGTATGGCGTCTTTGTATTTGACGACACAGAACAGGACGGCGGCGGCCACGGCCAGGGCTATCCATGGGCGTGGGTCCAGCAGTTTGATGAAGTCTGGCATGGTGGCGGTTTCCTTATACTGGTTTCAGACAGAGTGCACGCTCTGCGGCCCGGCGCTTGGTCAGGCCTGCATACACCGCGCCACCGGCTTTGTTCCAAAACTGCATTTGATTGCATGCGCCGGTGTAGTCGCCTTTATTGAGCAAGGTAATCATGGTTGAAGGCTTGCCGCTTTCCAGCACGCAGAAACCGTCCTTAACGCCTTTGCGGCCCGGCCCTACATTAAAGACAAATGAAGTGAAGGCTGCGCGCTGGTTGTCGTTAAGTGGGACTTTCAGACAGCTTTCCATTGATGCCTTGGCTTTGAGTAGGTCTTGTACTGTCATATCGTCGCATTGCTCTATGGTGGCAGTCTGGCCCAGCTTGACGCCACCAGTGTGGCCCCGGCAAATGGTGGGGATGCTGACGGGGTCAAGGTAGGCGGTTTGCCGGGTGCCTTCAAAGAGGACAATCAATGGCAAGGCGGCGGCAATGCCTGCAGCGATCAGTTTTTGTTTGATATCCGTACTCATGATTGGCTTTTGCCTTTCTGCGCATTTGCGCGCCGGTGCAGCCAGGGCTTTAACATCCTGTCGCGTACAAAGAAGGTGATTTGCAGCGCGGTGTAAACAATCGTCAGGATGAATACCCATTCATTGAGGGGAATGCCCAGCAAGGTGATGGCACTGATGGCGATAGGTGGCATAGATTTCACTGGTTCCATGTGGTTGTCGTTCATGGTTAGTCCCACAAGTTAATCATTTGCAGCACGGGTGCTGCAGGTGCGCGGTCTGGCAAAGTGATTGCTTTGCCCATAGGCAAAAACGCGCCCAGGCTGGTGATGCCGGGATTCAAGGCCAGCACGCCAGCGATGCCGCTGGTGCTGCCCAGGTGACGCCAGATCAGCAGGTCTAAGGTGTCGTTTTGTTGGGCGCGCACTATCATAGGGTTAGCAAATTCAAATCAGCTCTACCGTGACTTGATGGCGGCCCATCAGCTTAGATATCGCCCAGGCTGCATTCCTGCGTTCTTCATCCGGGCCATTTGCCAGAAAGCCGACCAGCTTCTTGTCATCCAATGACGTGGCGGTGCTGTCGTAATCCTTGTAGCGTTCAATCAGCTCCGCTTTTGCCGTGCAATAGACAGCACGCAGGTAATGGGATATCAGGACGCTTTGCCGGTTGACCTGGGCTGCGGGGATGGCAGCCATACTGCTGTGTCCTGCGTTTTGCGCAGATGCCTTCAGCTCTTTGACTTGGTCATTCACAAAGATAATGGCGTCCACGGTGGCCGCGATCAGGCGGGCATCAGTGACAGTGCCGTCCAGCCTGATGGCGTCGCGCATGGCGTTGACATCCAGATCCGGAAAGAATCCATCATTTGTAATGATGTTGTCTGGTTGGCTTGCGCTGGTCGGGCCGCCTGGTGGGTTGGCAATAAATGAGGGCATGGGTCTGGATCTTCATTGAGTCAATCAAGTGGGCGGTGGGTGGGCTGTCACAGGGTAAATGGCTAGAAATACCTGATCGGCCCACGCCGCCCGGCGCCGGAGGGTGCCTGGTTATGCAGGGGGTGGCGGGCTGGTGCCCGTTTCATCGTCTGCAGTTTTCTTTAAACGGCGTTCAAGCCGTTCTATGTCTTTTTTGACGCCTATGTTTTGGAACAGGTCCAGGGCGCGACGCAGGTTGTCCAGCGCCTTGCTGGCGGCATCTTCTGGCAACTGTTCAAAGTCAATGTCACCATTGCCCATCTTGCCTATCTGCGCATAGCCCAGCGCCTTATACAGCTTGGCGCTGGCCTGGTCTGGTACATCTGCATTGACGGTCAGCAGTTGCACAGCCCGCAGAGTTTCCACGGCTGCGGCCGGGCTTTCAAATCGGCCTTCGAGATATGCGCCAGGGATTTCGTCCAGCAGCAGGGTGGACACGTCACGGGCGTATTGGTCTGGCAGACTCAGATTGTGAACCAGGCAGTATTGCGCGATGTCCAGGGCGCGGGCATAGGTGCCCGCATCGATATGCCAGACCAGGACGGTGGTTAATACCTGGTCTTGCGCGCCGTTGCCGCTTTCCAGTGCGCCGTTAATCCAGTCGTCGTATTCAGGCAGAATTTCGCGCTTGAGTTCGATTTTGCGCTGGATAGACTTGATGGCCTTCAGTCTTTGCTTGTCGTTGATGAGCTTGGCAAGCATCAGCTCATAGGCGTTGCCGGTGAGTTCGCCGCCTTGGTTGCTTTGTGCATTGGCCCGCTCGGCGGTGATACGGGCAAAGTGGCGCATGGCCAGGCTGGTGTGTGACATGATCAGGCCACCAGCTCAATATGTTCAATGGCTGCAGCAATGCCGTAATCTTCAACGACATAGGCATCATTCGAGGATTCATAGTTTTCTATGCGGTCACGTTTTGGGTTTTCCATAACCTGACGGCGGCGCGCACCTTCTTGGAAGTAGATAGACAGATTGTCATAGCGCGTAATCAGGATGCTGTTTGCCGGGAAGTAAGGCACCGTTGCCGCCTGCAAGCCACCGATGCGTTTTTGGCTGATGATGATGTCAGAGGCCAGGGTTTCGGTTGCGGCCTGATTCTTGTTCACCA
Organism: Undibacterium sp. GW821-FHT11B02; assembly: GCF_058808955.1. Lineage (NCBI taxonomy): Bacteria > Pseudomonadati > Pseudomonadota > Betaproteobacteria > Burkholderiales > Oxalobacteraceae > Undibacterium > Undibacterium sp. GW821-FHT11B02. Next base: position 350,189 of record NZ_JBXASD010000007.1, read on the forward strand.
GGGGGAAATACTTGTCATGCATGAGCTGGCGGCCGACGATACAAACTAGGCCTGCATCTTCGCGGAACCATGGGTCCAGCAGATTGATGGCGTCATAGACAGCGGCGTCCAGATTGGCGAAGTCGCCACCGGCACCGATTTTGATTTTGTTGGGCGTAGCGCCAGAAGACAAGACACGTTCAGGGGCGTTTTCTCGCATTTGCTGCAGCCAGCCTTTATTTACGTCTTGCAGCAGCGGGTAAGTGGCGATATTGGTATTGGGTGCCACGGCGGTACCGTTAAAGCCGATGACCATGCGGTCCAGCGCCTGGCGTTTGACGATGACGTCACGGATTCGGGTTTGGAAGTCGGCAAACTTGGCCCAGGCATCGAGCTTGGCGTAAGGGATATGTGTATCAAAATCTGTCTTGGCACAGCGGTAGCGGTCATTGGACAGGGTGGTCAAATCGCGGGTCTGTCTTTCTGTTTGCGTGGTATCAGTGCGGCTGGCGACCGGGCTGGTGATGCCGAGGTGCAGTTTTTCGCCTTCCATTTCGGTCACGCCGATGATGTTGATTTTGCTTAAGAACTCGCTGGATTCTTGTATCTTGGTTTCCAGCTTTTGTTGCACTGTGGGGGCGATGCTAAAGGTTTTGGTAGCGTCATCGACGCCGTTGAGTTCGCTCAGGCGGGCCAGCAAGGAATTGAAGGCCAGGCGGGTATTGTTTCTCATGCGTGCTTACTCCGTGTTTTGTGTGTGTGTGCGTTGATGTTGTGGTGTTTGCTGTGCCTTGCCGGGTTCAGCAGTCGGTTTGTTCTGTGCCGTTGCCGCCTGTGGCAGTTGGCCTGGCGGTCTGGTTGCCGGGTTCTTTGTCGAGCTGGGTTTTCAGGCTGTTGAAATTGTCGGTGACGGTCTTGAGGTTCTTTTCCAGCTCGGTGACGCGTTTGCTTGATTCACTAAAACGCTGTTCCTGGTCTGCGGTGTGTTCCACGACGGTTTCAATTGCCTGACCGAGATCATCAAAGCGGGCATCGTCACCGCCTTTTTTGCTGTTGAAGACTTTGAGCAGGTCTTTAACTTTTGCAGCCAGGCTGGTGGTTTCAGTGTTGACTTCTTCAAATTCAAGATTCACTTCGACAGCGGCAGAGAACAGATGCGCAGGGTTGGTTTTGCGGCCTGCAAAGGGGTTGGCGTTGGGATTGCTGGCAGCAAAACTCAATACTTCGGTACCCAGGCTGGCCGGGCTGTCAGTAATGCCCAGGCCGACAAGATAGGCTTCGCCGGTGTCGGCGAATTTGTCGTTAATCTCTACGCTGGTGTAAATCTTTTGTTTGGCTTTGGACAGGGCCACCAGATCAGGGGTAGGTTCGATTTGGGCATACAGCGCCAATTTTTTGCTGCCGTCGATGGTGACTTCTTCGGCCTTGACGGCTGTTACATCGCCGTAGGCTTTGAAGGGGCTGTCTGGCACGGTGCCGCGTATATGTTCTAACCATATACGTGCACCGTAGGTTTTGGGATCGAAGTTTTTAGCCATTTGCTCGATCCAGCTACGATCAATTTTGCGGCCGTCGGTGGTTGCGCCTTCAACTGCGACGCGGAAAAATTTTGATGTGAATTTTTTTGACATGGTGTGCTTTTGAAGTAAGGTATAAATTGGATTCTGGCTGTGCAGTTGGCATAGTCTGCCTTGTGAGTTTTTGCTTCAATCAGCAGGGAGTTGATAAGATTTATAACAACTTGCTCGGACTGCCTGCGCGGGCGCGAAGCCCGTAATCTGGCGGCATGATTGATCTTGCCGACGATGACACGTCTGAACTTTCCCCCGATAACGAACTGGATGCGCCTGCTGATGGCGCAACGGTTGCGCCTACTTATGACCTGAAGAAACACGCGCAGGCCTTGTATTGGCAGGGATGGCGGGTATCTTCGATTTCGCGGCATCTGGATATCAAGCGCACCACTGTGCAGAGCTGGTGCGACCGGGAGAAATGGGACGACACGCCGTTCATAGAGAAAATCGAAGCGAGTCTTGAAACACGCCTGGTTCAGTTGATTGCCAAGGACGTTAAGACCGGCGGCGACTTCAAGGAAATTGATTTGCTGATGCGCCAGGCCGTGCAGACGGCTCGGGTGCGGCGGTATGAAGCACCGGGCGGCAATGAAGTGGATCTGAATCCTAAGCTGGCTAACCGCAATGCGGGGCCGAAGAAGAAGCCGACGCGCAATGATTTTAGTGATGAGCAGCGCGACCAGTTGTTAGAGGCATTCCGCGATTCGCTGTTTGATTATCAGAAGGTGTGGCTGCGCAATGGGCATGAGCGCACGCGGGTGATACTCAAATCGCGGCAGATTGGGGCTACCTGGTACTTTGCGCGGGAAGCCTTGGCCGATGCCATGGAAACCGGGCGCAATCAGATTTTTTTGTCTGCGTCCAAAGCGCAGGCGCATGTATTCAAGCAATACATTATCCAGTTTGCCAAAGAGGCGGCAGGCATCGAGCTGGCGGGTGATCCTATTGTGCTGCCGAACGGCGCGCATCTGTATTTTTTGGGTACGAATGCGCGTACTGCACAGGGCTATCACGGCAATTTCTATTTTGATGAATTTTTCTGGACGCATAAGTTTCAGGAATTGAACAAGGTAGCGTCAGGTATGGCGCTGCATAAGCAATGGCGTAAGACTTATTTTTCTACGCCTTCCAGCATCACGCATGAGGCATACCCGTTCTGGACAGGTGAGCTGTTCAACAAGCGGCGGCCTAAAAAAGACCAGGTCAATATTGATGTCAGTCACAAGCGGCTTGCCAGTGGCTTCACTGGCGAAGACAAGATGTGGCGGCAAATCGTCACCATCATGGACGCCCAGGCTGGGGGCTGTGATCTGTTCGATATTGACGAGCTGCGCCTGTATGAGTACAGCCCGGATCAGTTTGAAAACCTGTTGATGTGTCAGTTTATTGATGACACGGCGTCTGTGTTCCCCCTGCAAGAGCTGCAAAAGTGCATGGTGGACGCCTGGGTGGACTGGACAGACTTTAAACCCTTCACCACGCGGCCATATGGTGATAACCCGGTCTGGATAGGCTACGACCCAGCATTCACTGGCGATAGTGCCGGGCTGGTGATACTTGCGCCACCGCGCACGCCGGGCGGCAAGTTCCGGGTGCTGGAGCGCATGCAGTTCAGGGGCATGGACTTTGCGGCCCAGGCTGAACAGATACGGCAATCCACCATTCGCTATCACGTCGCCTTTATTGGCATTGACGCCACCGGCATGGGTGAGGGTGTTCACCAGCTGGTGAAGAACTTCTATCCCAATGTAACCAAAATCAACTATGACCCGGCTGTGAAGAGCCGCATGGTCATCAAGGCCCGCGATGTGATTAGCAAGGGGCGGCTGGAATTTGACGCCGGGGCCACGGATCTGGCGCAGGCATTCATGACGATTAAAAAGACGCTGACGGCCAGCGGCCAGCATGTGACCTATGTGGCAGACCGTAGCGAAGAAACCGGGCATGCGGACTTAGCCTGGGCGTGTATGCATGCGCTGGACCATGAGCCACTGGACGGCGGCATAGGCAGTAATCAATCATTTATGGAGGTGTATTCATGACGAGAAAGAAAAGGCGCGGCCAGGAAGTTATAACGCATAGTGCCGCGCCAAGTAGTCAGGCTGAAGCGGTACCGGCCTTGCCAGCGTCGCCGGGTGCTGAGGTGTTCAGCTTTGGCGACCCGACGCCGGTATTAGACCGGGCTGAGATTCTGGACTATATCGAGTGCTGGACGAATGGCCGATATTACGAGCCGCCTATCAGTTGGGACGGCCTGGCTAAGTCGTTCCGTGCCAGCGTGCACCATTCAACGGCGATCTATGTAAAGCGCAACTTGCTGGCAGCCACGTTTGTGCCGCATGCCTTGCTGTCACGCGAGGCGTTTAGCCGCTTTGCATTGGATTTCCTTGTGTTTGGTAATGCCTATCTGGAAAACCGCAAAAGTCGCACTGGCAAGCCTTTGCAGCTTGATCCTGCGCTTGCCAAGTATATGCGCCGGTGCAGTGATGACTTAAACCAATACGCCTTTGTGCGGGGCTGGCAGGAAGATCATGTCTTTGAGTCTGGGGCGATTTTCCATTTGATGGAGCCTGACATCAATCAAGAGGTGTACGGCCTGCCTGAGTATTTGAGTGCTTTGCATTCTGCCTGGCTGAATGAGGCGGCAACGCTATTCCGCCGCAAGTATTACAAGAACGGCTCACACGCTGGCTTCATCTTGTACATGACAGACCCGGCACAGAATCAAAGTGACGTTGACAACATGCGCCAGGCACTACGCGATAGCAAGGGGCCGGGCAATTTCCGCAATGTGTTCATGTATGCGCCCAATGGCAAGAAGGACGGTATCCAGATATTGCCGGTGTCTGAAGTGGCGGCGAAGGATGAGTTTTTCAGCATCAAGAACGTGACCCGCGACGACATGCTGGCCGCACATCGCGTACCGCCCCAGCTGCTGGGCCTGGTGCCGAACAATACGGGCGGTTTCGGCGCTGTTGAACCGGCGGCCAAGGTGTTTGCCATGAATGAGCTGGAACCGCTGCAGGCGCGGTTTAGGGAGTGTAACGAATGGCTGGGCGAAGAGGTGATCCGCTTCACGCCTTATTCATTGGGGGATGAGGGAGGTAATGCGAAATGAGTGATGTTGCGGATATGTCAGATAAAAATGTCGAGACGTTTATTGCTTCGGCGATTGCGCATGCACAGGGTGGTATGCGTATGCGCTGTACAGGGTCTTGCCGGTTTTGTGATGAACCAGTGGCACCCGATACGCTGTTTTGTGATCGGGATTGTCGGGATGATTTTGAGAGGGAGAGGGCGGCGCGGGTTAGGGCGGGTGCAATTTGATTGCTAGTCACCAGGGAAAGGCTGGTTCTATTCTCAAGAATATTTTTTTGGGGGTTAGTTTGTTGCGCAACATAATGACTTCGTGTGCACTTATGCACGCGGCAATGGGTGTGTCGGTGTCAACAATTTGTCTTGCTTTTAGTGTGCCTAGGGACAATGCGACTGCCAACCCGGTGATGAAGTGTGATCGATCTAAAGTGGATGACTTCGCCCACACGGTATAAAGTGTGCTGTCATGCAAGAAAGTATTGTGATTTGTTGTTGCCACCATCCAATGACACTGGCTACATTGCATGCCAGCCGAAGATCCAAGTTCAAAGCTAGATAGGCAGCAGCCACATTCAGGACATTTTTTTTCGTCTTCAGTTGTTTGCATGGGCACAATCGAACTATTTAAATTTTGTAGATCAGTTTTTGGTAGCAGCGTCTATGGCGGTCTTCGAGCCATTCGTTGGGATCTGCTACTTGAAACTGGACGTTGCAATTAGGACAGTGCGTCCATCCTTCTTTATCTACATCCAGTGTTAGTGGCTGGGATAGGTCTACTTCTTCTGCCTCGGTGTACTTTTTGTCTTGAAAAGATCCTACACCCTGGCATGGGTCGCAGAGTTTTGCACACCATTCGCCACCTTCTTGGAAATAATGCTTGCCATTACCGTGGCATATATCGCACCACCGATGCTTTGAAGGATTGTAATTGTTACTAGCCTTGGGTAAATCGTAAAACTTCATATTCCAGTGGCCAAAATCACAACCATTCAGGCATTTGTTAGTGCCCCGTTGCGTTATTACAGGTACGTTGCATTTTTTACAGATTTCAAGTTCATTTCCGAACCGGTCTTTGATTGTTTTCGAAGGCCGCGCTTTTTCCCTTGCTTCTTCATAGCTGGGGCCAGTGATTATTCTTAGCAAGCGTCGCAATAGCTGGCGCATTTAAAGCCCTCGAAAAGTTGTATTGCATTTTCCGCATGGACACGAAATTGCCCACGCACATGGCCTAATGCCTTTATTTATACTCAGTGCTTCCACATTCAGTATCTGGTTGCAGTCCAGACATGACTGGGTTATCGGGTCGCCACTGCTGGATTGAGCGAGCGCAATATATATTTGTATGGCTTGTAGCGAGAGACCTTCCAAATTCATCCCAGAAAGATACTTTTCTTCGTCGGTCATTGCGATATGTAAGAGATTGGAGTATCAGGAAAGATGCATGTGTAACTATGCAGCATTTCTTTCGTCTAGTTCAAACAAGGGAAGAAGCAAAGTGACCCATAATTCTACGCATTCCTTCTGAACGGCCGTGTGGTTAGTCCTGTTCAAAAATTGAAGTATCGCATCTGTAACAAGCTTGAATTCTTCTTTTGATAGCTCATCAAAGTGTATGAAATGGCATCCGCTTTGCTCTGTGAGCTTGCTATATAAGTCAGGAAGACAATGTTCAAGAGCATCCGATAGAAGCGTCGACAGATACATGTCAGTAGTTGAATTGACATAAACTTCTTGCCATTGCTGATCTTTGGGCAAACTTGGATTGTAACCAATGACCCATGACATACCCATGTTGTGACCTTTGCAGTTTTAGTTGATGTGGGTAGGTTAGATTACTTTGGGTGATGCGCTTGTTATCGTCCCTCCGGTAAATCTGGCGCGTCCTCCGTAAGGCATAGCCAAGATTGTGCGTATTCTACAATACCGTCTTCTGTCTTACGCCTTTGGAATCCAGTGAGCATGAACCGGCCTTTATTCATCCATAGCAGGCGTGGTTCAAACAATGTCTCTTCATAGGTGCCACGAGTGAAGCGGGCAAGATGAACAAGACGGTGCAGTCCTTGGTCGGTGGATTCTGAGATCGTCAGCTCTCCCAGGTTGCCGTGATTGAACCTGTCAAATACCTGTTTACGGTGCAGAGCTATGCCTGCCCGACGCATTTCTAATAGATGTACTTTCATGATGCACATACTGTATAAATAATCAGTATTATGCGCCATTCCCATGCACATGCAAGCCTGTCGATGTGTCAATGCATTGATGGCAACTCACCCCCCCGTACTTGCACCGAAGCAATTTTCAGACATCAAAACCCATTTCATCCCCTGGCGCGCAGACATCCCCCCACCACGCCTGCCCGCTAAATAGGTCGCTTTTGACTCAAATATGCGTCACGAGTTAGGACCAAGCCCGGCTTACGTTTGCGGTCGCCCGGATAGCCTCAAATGATGACGCAGTTTGACGCAGATTTCATGCAAAGTCGCAGGTGTATCCAAAATGAACATACCTTTATGCGGCCATACAGAGTGAAACACAGATTTTCCTGAGATTTGGGGAGGGCTAGGGAAAAGAGTAATTTAAGTAAGTCGAAAGAAAAAGATGGTCTAAGTATTTGATTTGTATAGGGATATTATCTTACATTTTTATGTAAGATTCTGTAATTCAAAAGGTAAGAAAAATCTAAGTGCTTGATATTAAAGGATATTTAAAAAGTGAAAAAACACTCTTTATATAGGTAATTAGCTTACTTCTTCATTACATAATTCTTACAGTTTGCTATTCTCTTAAAAGCCTTATGTATCAATGGTTTTCAGGCAATCAAAAATTAATCTTACTTAAATTACTCTTTTCCCGAGGGGTACTTTATTTTAGAACGATCGTTTGTGCTAGCTTGAATCTGCCCCAATGAGTGCAATGCTGGCCAGCAGATCTAGTGCCTGGCTTATGCTTGTAAATCATTTCCGCAAAGGGGTATTTCCGGCCTCTTGCCTCATAGGGAAAACGGGTTTTATGGAGGAGGGGGCAGACGGAAACGATTTTTATATACATGCTTGATTTGATGGATTTATGGGGAGAACTTGAAAACTGGCGAGGTGTTATAGCCTTCGTGAGTTCGAATCTCACAGCTTCCGCCACGGAATACGAAAAAGCCCTTGATTATCAAGGGCTTTTTTATTTGTGCGGCAAGGAGGAGGGCGCTTTGGATGTGAGATTCAGCGAACTGATTTAACAAAATGCGGAAAGCCTTTCCGCCCCCTCCGTTTATCTGTACAAGCTACGCGGCCATAGAAGGCCCGCTTCAAGCTCGTTGTCGTCTGCCTTTAGGTGGGGGGGGGGCTTGACCAACAGGGGTCACTGGCACGGTAAAGTCGTCATAAAAGTGCACTATCAGTGCACGGTGCTATACTCTACGTGGAATGCATGCTAGGGCTGGGGCCGTGCCTCTCAGTGGCCCGAATAGGGCAAGATGCGGCGACTGGACTTGACCTGTATCGTCTATGAGGAATGAGATTGATGCGTCAACAGCTCTACAGATGGATAGTCGGGTGCTGTCTATTCGCCGCATCAGTGGCGATGGGTGCATCCGCGCCCAATTCAGTCCCCGACTTGCACGACTTGATAGTTGATCAAGCCGGGCTGTTGGACACCGACGCGCAACAGATCCTGGCGCAGCGACTGCGCAGCATCCAGGCATCAGACAGGGCACAGATTGCGATTTTGATTTCCAGCGGAATCCACGATGAGGCGCTGGCCGAATATTCGCTACGCGTGGTAGAGGCTTGGAAGCTCGGTCACGCCGGGCGCGACGACGGTTTGTTGATTCTTGTGGTACCGACTACCCGTGCGGCGCGCATCGAAGTGGGCTATGGTCTCGAGGGCACGATTCCCGATATACAGGCGGCGCGATGGGTCGACAAGCTGCTGCTTGATATGAAGGATCAGCCGCTTGCGACCAGCCTGAATCAACTGTTGGACGAGGTCGAAGCGGCACTCCCTGCCGCATCAGCCAATGCGGCACCCCCGAGTGCCGAGAATATTCTGGACCGCCATCCGGAATGGAAACTACCTTTTGTGATGGTCATTTTTTCGCCCTTCGCCTTGTTTCCTATTTTTTTCAGCCGCTGGGGTGGTCTGATTAGTGCACCGTTGTTTGCGTGCTTTCTGGGCTCTGCGGCCTACATGTTATGGGATTCCAGAACGGCTGCATTCGGCGTTGCCGGTATCGCTGGTGTGCTTCCGCTATTGTGGAGTCTCAACCTGTTTTCAACCAATGGCACCATGCTGTCACGCTGGCTGGGAATTGCCAAGGCTGTGGGCAACGTCGCAGCGGTGCTTATCTTTTTCTCTATCATCACGGTCTTTGTCGGTGCTGGTCTTTCCGGTAACGTCGATGAGGTATGGGCCGCTCCTATCTTTGCAGGCTTGCTGGCGATCGGTCTGGCGGTGTTTTTGTTTCCCGGCAAACCGGCTGTGTATTTGATGTTGCTGTTGCGCAGTTTCTGCCATTTCGTTTTTGTGCTGTTGATTGCCTATCTGGCACTGCAAGCGTTTTTGCCTCACCCAGCCCGTATCGCCTTCGCCGTGGCCGGCGCGTTCACTGCCATTGTGGCACTGTCGCTTTACCTCGATAGCCATGAGCGCGCGCGTGACGCTTCCGGCCAGGTTAACGGGCGGCGTTGGTCACTATGGCTGGTTGGATTGGCCTTGCTGATTGGCTTCCCCTTTGGCTTGCTGTTGTTGGCGCAGGCTGCGTTGGGCGGAGAATTTCAGTCACGTGTAGGGCATGCGTTAGCGGGCGGTGGTTCAATTGGCGGCGTTCTGTGGTGGGCCACCCGGCATGGCTTCTTTGTTGCAGTTGCAACCGGACTAGGTGGTCGCTTTGGCGGTGGCGGTGCTGAAGGCCGTGACTGATGGAAGGTGTCCAACTCTTACCGTGCCTCCTCAGAAGCGGGGCTTGCTGATCTTGCACGACGCCGGTTGGAATATACAAAACTACCACAGCCTGCCGCCGGTCGATGCAGTGGACAAATACAAATACAATTTCAACGGCACCGCTGCCAATGATGTACTCACACCCAGTCTGGCATCAAGCATCGTTTCTGCCGGTGAAGGCGACGATACGATCATGCTGCCGAAAAATATCGGCAACGGCAATTATCTGCTTGATGGCGGTCTGGGTAATGACACTGTGATGATGACCCGTTACCTGGCCGATTACAATCTGGTCAAATATTGTACTGACACCTGCTGCAAAGTAAGGCTGGCATCGATGGTGTTTCTTTGCTGCGCGCAATAGAGACTGTGGTCTTTGCAGAAACTACGGTTACTATCAGCCCATGAAATGCAGACCTGTTGATTGCCGCGAGTGTCGCCAACAGCTAATCTTTGTCTTAACACTGGTCAATTCGAACTCCAATTGCTTCGTCGTATGCGATTGGAGTTCGCTGTGTTGGGAAATGGCTTTTGGCTTGCTTGTAGTATAGCTTGAAGCCAGCCAGGCGCGAAAATGAAATTCGTAGCATTATTTTTTCAATGCTTGGCATGGCAGCTTAATGTTGCAAACTACCTGGAGTCTGCTATGCCTATTCGCCCCATTATTGATAGGGGAATTCCGGTCGCAGCGCAAACTTCTGCGCAGGAACCACCATCCACCGCATCGTCGACCACACAGAAGAACCCGCCAGTGGAGTGCGGGCAAGCAAGCGGTATGTCAGTGCAATTGTCCACGCTTTCTGATATGTCTAGAGTAAGGCGTTCCCAATCTGAACTCAACCTGCCACGCAAAACGGAAGTAGCCGTTTCCTTGTCGCGCAGCTTTCGAGAACCATTTATGCCTTCTGGCAAAGAAGCCGAAACCGCCGATGGTAAGGACGAGGATTGGGAAAGCGTTCTGGACGCAAGCGTCGGCGCGGACGATATTTCGTCGCAAAAAGGGGCGAACGCGGATGTGAATATCCGCATGACACCGTCTGTCTCCCTGCGTATGGATGAAAGATCCGCGCAAGTCGATCAGACCGCACGGCGCTCTCAGTCTGATATTGGGCTATCGCGCCATGCCACGCCGGGTCTTCCGTCATCGCGTAGTTTTCGAGAACCACCAACGTCCGCCTCGGTAGCACTGCTCGATAGCACGGCGCGTAGTGACGATGGGGTATGGGGTGAGGAACCATTAGCGCAATCTATTATATCGAAGGGCAAGACCAAGCTTGAGGATCTGTCCGCCGTGATTGATCTTCACGTTTTGCCAGGCTCGCACTCGTCGGTCACACCGCTTGCGAGCGAGGAAATCGTCGCCTCATGGCTGTCACAAGCTGAATTAAACAATTCGCGAAGGGGCAGTGAGGCAGAGCCCTCGTCGAGTACATTGCGTGCGCCGCCGATGGGCTCTTCCCGACGTAGCGTCATCTCCTTGTCCAGCATTGCCGAGCATCAGGATGACCAGCGGAGTCAACAACGCACCGAGCCCTCTACGAGTTCCGGCGTACGGCGCAGTGGTAGCGTGAAGTCGCAGCCGGAGGTGCGGGAGAACCAATCCAGCACACCGGCGGCGGCTTCGCAATTCTCTCGCGGCACAGTCAAAGACCGATTAGCGCAATTGGTCAATATCAAAAAAGTCCCATTCACACCTCCCATCCGGGTCGGACAGTGGAATCTGGAGAACACGCTTGAAATTTGCCAGGGGTGGCGTAACAGCCAAACTGGCTCACCGGCTATACCGGAATTGTCCAGGCTCATGGCGCTTAATTTCGAACGTGCCCATGCCAGCGCAATTCCCGAGGAAAGGCGAGGGCAGAGGCTTCTTCCCAAAGAGGCGGGAGACAACGACTACTATCGGGAAATGATCGCGACCTTTCTCAAGGCTGCAGGGATCGAGAATCCCGACGAAGTGCTCAATAGTTTCAAGACGACCGGAACCGGCGCTCTGCACCGACAGCCCGTCATGTCTTCGGCTACCGTGGGCGGTGCACTAAGCAGCATCGCGCAGATTGCCGCTGCCTCCCATCCGGCAGCAAAAACCGCTCTGTCTGCGATGCAATTAATTCTCACAGCAGTGACTACCAAGCTGTCGTTTGATTCCGCCGAATTGCGCTTGCGTAACGCAGGTACCGAGGAAATCATGCCATTGGGCAAAGCTGATGCCTCTCCGAGCGCGAAAACCGGCCCCAACGTATTGAGTGCAGCGGCAACACTCGTATGGCGCTTACCGAAAATCCGCCAGTGCGTGCAGCGGATGGAAAAAGCGCAGACCCTGCTCGATGCCGCGAAATCAAGACTTGCTGTTCCTGGCATCTCTCCCACGGTGCGGTTGCAAGCTGAAAACGATGTGCGCGCAGCAGGAAAAAAATTGAGCATCGAGTATGCACGGTTCTGCTTGCGCAACGAACAGAAGATGGACTACAAAACCGCATCTGAAAGCGCCAAAATCGAATATGAGGGCAACAAGCGCTACCTGGGCGTCAGTGGCGCAAGCGCTGCGTTTGCCGTCACGTCGACCATTCTGGGTATCTTGCCCCACGCTGCTGCGGCCGCCGTGACTGGCGGCGTCAGTGCTGTAGCAGTGACAGCAGTGGCATTGATGTATGTGGGCTATCAGCTCAGTTCCGGGCCGAGTAAAGATGGCGAGGCCAAGGCCAAGCGCGCCATCGTGGCGCTTGGAAAATCGCTCGATCTGCTAGGCGGCAATGCGGCCATACAGCAAAAAGAAAGAGCGCAAGCCTATCAAACTTACGTCAAGGAAAAACGCCTCTGGCGCCACCCGGAAGTACGCACACAGGCAAAAGGCAAGTTACTCGCCACGCTAGACGATATTGCGCGCCATGACACGACAGAGCATGACGTCAAGCCGCTGGCGAACTGGGTAGCTTATGCCGATTACCGGCAGCAGATGGAAGCCGCCACCGACCCGCAGACCATACAGGAGCTGGAAGCGGCTTTTACGCAGACGCACAAGACCGAGTTCAAAGCTTCGACCCTCGCCGACGCCTGGAAAACGCCGTATCGCATGCGCCTGGACAGCATGGGCCGTATTTTGCTAGGTAAGACCAGCAAGACCCTGACGGCATTGCTGAAATCCGCTGCCCGCACCGGACAGCCATCGTCCAACCGGCCCGAACGTCGCGCATTTGCGCAGGCACAGATTAATGCTGGCTTGCGCGCAGACGTCAAAGCCAGCCTGCGCGATTGGATCTCATTCGAACTGGCGCAATCCAGCATCAAGAATGTGCTAGCCGAGGAGGACGGTCCTGCTGCGCAGGCCGGGTTGCAATCGGCTGCCCGGGCTCTTGCGGCGATCAGGAATGTCGATGCACAGACGCTGTTCACCGGCGATGGCCGTGGTCAGGTAGAAGCGACCGAATTGGCGAAAAGATTGACCGCCGGCGAGGTTGAACGTTACACCCTAACCAATGCAGGTTCCGCGACATTGGGGGGCGTCGCCAATATTTCCGGTGCTGCGGCAAGCCTGGGCTTGAACATCAAGAATGAAATCAAGCTAAGCCACGGTGTCCATGTTCCTAAAATATTCAACGATCAGAACGACGCGCGTGCGTTTTTACAGGGAGCGGCTCCGGTTACGGCGCCATACAACTCAGCCGAACGCGCCCGGTTCCAGAAGACCAGCATGGCGAAGTTGTTGGGAACGCTGGCACGGCATGGCGATCCGGTTTCTCTGAGGCTGGACATTGCCGAGGTAGATCCTTCAGCGATGGATATGAGCGATCCGAGGATTGATGTCGCGCTCGACAAATTGGTCGATGACCTCGAAAGGCTCGCGGACTTGCCAGACGACATCAAGCTTTCGATTGGCGGGAAGAGTATCGCAACCGGCAAGTTGAGCGGCACATCGAACTATTTCGACTGGCGCTACAAGCAGGCGTCAGCCAGCACCAAGGCCAGGTTTCAGATGCGGCGCACCGGGATAATTGCAAATAATATGCATGTATCCGTCACGTCCCCGATCAGCCAGCTATTGGCCCAGATTCCGCTATCCATGACCCGGCAGGCGGCCAATCGCGGCCAAGAGATGAGCCATGACGTGCGCGACCGTCTCACCGATCTCACCAGGCAATCATCGCCTGCCGGTACGGTAGACAGGAGCGATACGTTGGCAGATCCAGCCACCCCGGCAATTCGAACAGCAGGTTAAATGGAAACCTTGCATCATGATCCAGGCTGAAAGGCCCGATTGTAAGAGCAAGCATAACCAAAAAGACAAGAAGGAACCACACTTTGGCGTTCAAAGCCAAGGTAGTGTTGGCGGCGCACAAGAGCGACACAAGCATGGCGGAACTGGTTCAGTAATTTGAAGTTCACGCGAACCAGGTAACCGAATGCAGACGGCAATTCCTTGATCTTGGCAGACGATGTCTTTGACGGACGAGCGCAACACAGGGGGAGGGGTGCTAGTTATTGATGAGGTGCAGCAAATAGCTGATACCAAGAATGCCTACGGCATAGCCATGGTTAATCAAGTCTTAAAAAATCCACGCTGTCAATGCGGTTCGAATAGTTTCCATTAAAAAATATTTTTGTTAAATCCCTCTAAGAAATTGCTGTTTTACCATTCATTTTTCAAATAAATATAGTTATTTAAAAATATTTGGAAAAAATCGCTAAACATTTTCTGAATTCCGTGGATACCTTGCACAGATAAGAAATAGTGCAGTTAGTCCGTTGCGTATTTGCCAATTTAAATTCCATTTGGTAATGACAGCGGGTTGATATTTACGAACAGCAAAGGGTTAGCAAAATGGTCGGAATAGTAAATGGTCAAGGTTTGGGCGCAAATTTGAATGCATTGAATTTGCTGGGGCAAAAGAACCAGTTGAGTCAGTCCCAGATTGGACGAAATGGACAACGTGTTTACGTCAACGGCAAGAATGGCAATTTAGTTGTTCAAAATCAGGACCTCCAATTATTCGACCATGGCCTCGACCTCGGTGTTTTGCGTACCTACAATAGCAACGGCCAATTTACAGACGACAATGGCGATAACTGGCTGACAGGTTTTTATGCAAAGCGCCTGGATGTCATAGGTCAGATTGGCGTTGCTGGCAGCAGTGTTGTCAAGACCGATGCTGACGGCTCGCAAGTCACCTTCCATTGGGACGATGCACAGCAAAAATATACCGGACAAAAGGATGGCGAAGTTAACAGCACCCTGACCATCGATGGTGGCCAACTGGTCTGGAGTCAGGGCGATGGTAGCTTGTCCGAATCCTACGACATCACCAGCGGACGCCTGTTGGCTACCATCGATCAGCTCGGCTATCGCGTCAGCTACGAATACAATGCCAACGGCTTACTCTCCAAGGCAACGGCAGACAATGGCGTAGCAACCAGTTATCAATATGACGGCAACAACCTCAGCGCAGTGGTCACCGATTATCAGGATCAGACCGGGCAATGGCTGGACCAAAGCACCGTGCATTACGTCTACGACACCCAGAACCGGCTGTCCACAGTCACTCTGACCATCGCACCAGGCGTGCAGGGTGGTACCGACAGCGTTTACAGCACCCGCTATACCTATGACGGCGATAGCAAGCGCCTGGCCAGCATCGCCCAGGACGATGGGTCGCAACTCAGCTTCACCTATGAACAAATTGCAGGCGACTACCGCGTCACGCAAATTGAAGATGCCCAGCATGGCATCACCCGTTTTGCCTATGACTTCGGAAACGGCATAACGACCATTGATGATCCTTTGCATCACAGCACCGTGCTGACCTATGGACCAGACGGTAAACTGATCGCCATCGACCAGCCACTGTCTGATCTGTCCGTAGCCCACACCGACCTGCATTACGACGCAAACGGCAATCTACTCAGTGTTGCCGGCGAAAACGGTCATGTAAATGAAATGACCTACGATGAGCAAGGCAACCAAACTTCCAGCCGCGATGCCAATGGCAACACCGTAAGCCGCGCTTACGACAGTTTTGGACAACTGCGCAGTGAAACCATTTACCTGACCGCGGATACCGATGGATCAGGCCCGGCATTGCCTGCTGATGGCAGCACCACACGTTACTACTACGCACCCGCGCCATCTGGCCGCGGTGAACTGCTCCGGTTTATTGTCAGTGCAGAAGGACGTATCACCGAATACCGCTACAACGCCCAGGGCCAGCGCATTACCGCATTGGCCTATACCGGCCAGTCGCTGGATGCCGTCAGCCTTACCGGCAATGAAACTGCCGATGCCATCAACACCATGGTACAAAACCTGGTCCATGGCAAAGATGGCCAGGCGCAAAGCCGGACCGATATTTTGCGCACAGATATGAGCTACGACGCCCATGGTCAACTGACCAGCGTCATTCGTTTTGCCAAAGTTCAGGTAAATTCCACATTTGATGGTGTAGCAGATGGACAGGCAGAAACCCGCTACGTCTACGACCAGACGGGTCATCTTCTTTCCAAACTGGATGTGGCGACTGCCGTACAAACCACCTATGCCTATGATGGTCTGGGCCGCGTCCTGAGTGTCACGGAAGGCAATCAGGCCACTGCGGTCAATCAATATGACGACCTCGCAAAACGCGTCACACTGACCGATGCAGCAGGCGTCAAGACTGTCAATGTTTACGACAACCTTGGCCACCTCGTCACATCAGCAACCGACGGCGCAGCGACCGTTGCCAGCTATAACTATGATGCAGCAGGACAGGTTACCTCCTATCAAGACCAAAGTGGCGCAAAAGCCTGGAAGTTTTACGATGATGCAGGGCATAACATTGCCACCATCGACAGTGCTGGCAAACTGACTGAATTCAGCTACAACAAAGCGGGCGACCTGACCAGGACACATCTGTACGCCACCGCACTGGATGTGACGACCCTCACAGGACCAAATGGCGAGCCGAAGAACCTGAATCTTGCAGACCTGCGACCTGCATCTACGGCAACCGACACATCCACATGGCAAGTGTTTGATAGTGCCAGCCGTCTGGTGTATAAAATTGACAGCAACGGCACCGTAACAGAAAACCTTTATGACGGCACCTCCCAACTGACAGAAGTCATTTCTTATTTCACGCACATTGACACCAGCAGTTTGGGTACTAGCCCGGCTGCAGCCGATCTTGGTCTGGTAAAAGATGCGGCTAAAGACAGTCGTACACGCAACTTCTACGACCGCGATGGCTTGCTGCTCGCTACACTTGATGCCAGCGGCGTATTAACTCAATCGCTGTATGACGGTGCCAAACAACTCACTGAAAAGCGCGTTTACGCCCAAAAAGTCAGTGTTGAACTGAGAGCCGAAGGCACACTTGCTCAATTGACAGATGGTCTTAAAAATGCAGGGGATGTCCGCACCCTGACCACCTATGACGGCAAGGGCGATGTGGTTTCCCAGCAGACAGTGACTGGTTATGCCGATGTCATCTTGCCTGGCGTGCACGATATTGAAGGCAGTATCGTCCAGCCTGGTGAGCAGGATAGCTATCAGTTCGTCGTCAAAGAACGCTCCCGTTTCTTCTTCGACGGCGTGCAGGGCGATCAAATCCAGTGGCAACTCGATGATGGTGTCAAAAGCCTGTTTTCAAACAGAGGCCTTGAAGATAGCAATGATAACTTCCTCGACCTGAATGCAGGCACTTATCACCTGACCGTCAACGCGCAGCAAGGCAAGACTGGCAATTACCATTTCCGCCTGCTGGGTGAAGAAGCGGCCATTCCAGTACAGGCCAATGCAACGGTCAGCGGCGAATTAAACCCATCCACCCAGGCTGCCCTGTATGCGATTGATGTACAGGCAGGGGACAGACTGTATTTCGCGCATGGCGCGGGTTCCAATTGGAACTGGCGCATCTTTGGCCCCGATGCCAGCGTAGTAAAGAATGGTGCTTATTGGGAGGATAGCAACAGCATCGTTGCCAGCAAAACAGGTAAATATTGGGTCAGCATCGAAGCTGCGTCGCCAGGCAATACGATACCGTTTTCATTTCAGTTGTATCAGCAAACACCTCCCGTTGTCGCCGGCGTATTAGGGCAAACCTATCATGTTGATTTGCCGACCCCTGGTTCCGCTGCCGATTTTGATTTTGATGTGACGCAAAGCGGCTGGCTCAAATGGGATCAGTTGTCCAATCTCAACAACATCAACTGGCGCTTGCTGGACGCCAAGGGACAAGTTATCTCAGGCTGGTCATCAGGCCGGGATGAAAACGACTTACCACCTGCAGCGGTATTACCAGGGCGTTATCGCGTCGAATTTTCAGCATCAGACCGCAATACCAGCTCTTTTGATTTCAAATTACTGTCAATCGAAGAATCAGCACCTGCCAATGTGAGTGATGGGCAAATCATTCCTGTCGGGTCAACATCCGGCTATGAAGACAGTGTGTATAAACTGCATGCCGATGCCAATTCGAATCTTGGCTTTCACGCCCAGTTCGACCAGCCAAACGCTGTGGCACATTACCAGGTAACAGACCGTGCAGGTCATATCGTCAAAGCAGGTGAGCTAGGAAATGGCAATTATGCCTCGATTGCCTTGCCTCAAACCGGTGATTATTACCTGTGGCTCGGCGGCGCGATAAGAAACAATGCACGCTTCACTGGAAACCTGACCGTACAAACCTGGACAAATGCCACCCATGACAATGGAACGCTGGACAACACAGCGACCGCCAAACTTGGTGGAACCATTGTTGCACCTGGACAGGTCGCAAAAAACAGCTTCCATGTGTCACAGTCCGGTACCTGGATGTTCCAGGCAGCTACCGGTTTGAATGACGGACAATGGCAATTAACTGGACCAAATGGAAGCACCATAGACTGGCATTCCCTGAATGCAGCCCAAAACACGGATGCCATTCCTGCCTACCTGGTTGCGGGCGACTATGAACTCGACATGCAAGCAGGTAATGCAACCGGTGATTATGCGGTCAATGCCAGCTCAGTACAGACCGCACAGGCACTGGCCGACAATGTCGCTACTGACTTGCCGACCTTGGCAGTGGGTGAATCTGCGGTGTATCGCCTTGCGTCCACGCCACAAGACCATTTTAGCTACACCCTCAACGCCCAAAATGGCGAATTCAGCGTCCAGGCTTTTGATCGCTATGGCCGTATTGCGTCCAGTGGCAGCACTACAGCAACGGGGGAGTTTAATCAGACACAGGCACAAGGCGATGTGTTTGTGCGTGTTACCCGCGTTGCTGCAGCGACAGGCAATGAAAACCTCAGTTTAACAACTGTCCGCACAGCGGCAGTGATAGCACCACAACCTGCTGGTACACCTATCGATGTCGGGCAATTGATTACGACAGGTGCGAGTGCTCAGGCGCAAGCGAACTATAGTTTTGATCTTGCCCATGATGGATTATTGTTTGTAGAATATCCTGCTTCCACGGCGAATTCGATTGTGGTGACAGGTGCCATGCGCAAATTCCAGGCTGATTTGCCTGTGGTTAATGCTGACGGCAACAATGGCCCATTGGTATTGGGCTGGGCACCCGCCGGTCACTATGAACTCAGCTTTGCAAACACGGCCAGCAATTTTTCTTTTGCAGTACGTACAAGCGATAGCGCGCAAGCTATCGTCCCTGATCAGGTCAATACCAGCAGCTTCTCTTCAGGTCAAAACCTGGCATTGTTCCGTTTTGATGCTGAGATCGGAAAAGACTATGATTTCAATTCTGATATTGCCAATGATCAGCTATACACCGTATTTGACAGCTTTGGTAATCCCCTTGACAGTGGTAGTTTAAGTAACCTGAAGAGACAAAGCTGGGCAGTCAACCCCGGGCAGACTTGCTATATCGCGGTTTACAGAAATCCAGCGCTCAGTGCTGATGCTGCTGCAATCAATTTTAAAATTGAATCGTCCAACCATATTAGCCAGGCTGATGCCGGAACCATCAGCGATGCCGCACCCGTTGATGTGCAGATTCCAGGTATCGCTGGCAGACAATATCGCACCGTCAATTTTACCGTTTCGCAAACGGGCTGGTGGAACATCAAATCTGCCGATGTCACCATTGATAATCATTCTGGCGCATGGTCACTCGACCCAGTCAACCCGGGAGATTTGAATTCCGGAAAAATGTACTCAAACTTTGATGGCACATCGGTCTCTGTTTACCTGACCGCAGGCCAGCATCAGATATTGGTGCAAAACAATGGCGGAATGCAGGGGCAGAGTGGAGTTGGTGGCTTGGTCGATTTCGGTCTCGAATTCAGCGCGCTGCAAACCGTCCCTGTCACAGCAGATGTCAGCACCAGCCTGGGTGCCCTGGCGGATAGTCAGGCCCTTGTACTCAAGCTTGATGTGACGCCGGAAGACACGCTTACTTTGCATCTTCATGCCGAAGACGGCAGCCATCACTACGATGTCCGTGCCTACAATTGCGCGGGGCAGTCCTTGAGTGTGAATACTCGTATCGATGACGTCAGTGGTGACCAAATCGTTGATGTCACACAAAACTATCTCTCTGGTCCGGTCTATGTCGTCTTGACGAATCGTATTGGCGCAGGTGCACAATCTGCCTTAACCGTGTCTGCCCAGGTCACGCCTAACGAAGCACCGGCCCAGAACAATGGTCGTATCAACATTGATGACTGGTTTGCGCCTGATACCAACTATATCAATTACACGTCCCGTTACAACGTAACAGTGCCAGAAGATGGCATGGTTTTTGTTGATACAAAAATCCCTCACCCTAGCACCCGTGACTTTATCCAATTGGGACTGAATGGTGCAGATGGTAGCTATTTAGCCTCCGATTCAACGGATGCGTATAAAGTAGCTGCGGGCGAATATGAATTTGATTTATTCCAATCCAGCAATTCGATTAGCCAAGTTCGTGTACTGAGTTCACGTAACGCCGCATTATTGCCAGGCAATGTCGCAACACCAGTGCATCTCAATGCGCATGACCCGAGCAACCTGTTTTATCAGGATTTAACGGCAGGTGACAACTGGAGCCTCAGCTTAGATGCATTAAATCAGACGCGATTCAGCCTGTATGATCCAGATGGCAAGCAACTTGTTGGCAATGCCACCGCAGGTACGGTAGCAATCCAAAAGACAGGCCGCTATATTGTACGTATCAACAATGAAGCCAATGATGCAAGCGACGTCAGCATCACCACCAATACCAGCCCGGCGTCCGGAGCCGCAACTATTCCGCCTTCATCGGTAGTACTGGCAACAGCGGCACCGACCACGATAGGCACGACATTTAATGCAGCTAATCAAGCTGCCGAAATAAGTTTTGATGTCACACAAAGCGGCCCCTGGGCATTCGCTGCGCTGACTGCCAACCTGGGCACCCACGCCCA
Organism: Undibacterium sp. GW821-FHT11B02; assembly: GCF_058808955.1. Classification (NCBI taxonomy): domain Bacteria; kingdom Pseudomonadati; phylum Pseudomonadota; class Betaproteobacteria; order Burkholderiales; family Oxalobacteraceae; genus Undibacterium; species Undibacterium sp. GW821-FHT11B02. Next base: position 371,131 of record NZ_JBXASD010000007.1, read on the forward strand.
ATTGTCCGGTCCAAGCGGCAACAAAATTTATCTGGACGATTTATCCTCCGTCATTGGCAACAATGATCAAGTGATCTATCTGGAACAGGGCCATTACACGCTGGTATTGACGAATGGTTCTGACCCTGCGTCGTCCGCCTCTGTGCGTTTAATGCCGCTGGTCGCTGCGACACCTCTTACAGATGGTAACAGCGCCTCGCTGCAACAGATGCAAGTGGGTGAAACTACCTGGTACCGCGTAGCTGGAACGCTGGGCGGTACGGCATCTGCTGGTTTATCTACTGATGGACTTCATTTCTCCACCAGTACCGATTTTGAATTCAATGCCCTTGATACCTTTGACAGTTCCGGGCTGGCGACATTCCTGTCCAGTGGTACTTTGCCCAACAGCGTTTCAAAAACCATGCCGGCAAATGGCGATTTGTATGTGATGGTACATCGCGTAGCCAATACCGGTGAAGATGCGAAATTACTGGTATCCAGTCAGCCTGCATCCAATTCCGGTGTTGATAGCACGCCGATCCAGGTCAACACACCTGAATCCTTGCAATTGCCAACCCAAAGTTATGACTTCGATGTCGCCACCGATGGCTGGGTTGCACTTGAATGGCAAGAAGGGAATTACCAGGACTGGACCCTTACCGGGCCACGTGGGGTAGAGGCGAATGGCCATATAGGTGAGCCGTTTTCGGGGAACCTGAATGTGTATGGTTCACGGGACGGCAATTGGAAAACGCCAGTCAAATGGTTACCTGCTGGTCATTACCAAATGAGCTTAAGCCATGGTAGTGGTGCTGCGCGATTCAAGTTAGTTAATGTTGGTCAGTCGCAGCAAATTCTGTCAGACGACAAGATCAGTGTAGATATGGCTGCAGATCAAAATTATGCCCTGTTCGGCATAGACCTCGTGGCCAATGGTGACACATTCCTGACTGGTCTGGCTGGCGCGTCGCTGGGTAATTATTTCCGTCTGTATGATGCTGCCGGAGTAAAAGTCTGGGAGGGTGATCCGTCCAGAAATCAGGACCTGCAATTTACCCCTGCACATAGCGGTCACTATACTTTGCTGGTGGCGCGCAATGCGTTTGATGCGATAGGTGGCACGGCGCTTCGGTTTACGGTTAACCAGCAATCGAATGTTGCTACACCGTTGCCACTTGGACAAACTGTTCAGAATCAATTCCTGCGCAGTTACCAAACCTATAGCTATTCCTTCACGGCAGACACGGCATCTGAATTCACCCTGTCTGATTTGACTAATGCTGCCCAATATAGTCTGGTTGACGCATTTGGTAACAGTATATCCAGCCTGAATGCAGGCTCAGGAAATGATGGGCAATATGCGTTTAGTATTCCTGCAGGCACATATACGTTGCGCGTGTCGAATTATTGGGGGAATCAGTGGCCTGTCGCTTTTTCGTTTAGCAATAAGCCACTGCAAAATAAAGATGCAATCAAGACTGGCGATACCACAACCGTCAACTGGACGAATGGTGCGCCGGATAAAGTGATCAATATCGCTGGCGAAGCTGGCAGGACCTATTGGTTGGATGCGACTACTCCATTTCAATATAATTCAGAGATTTTCTACAAGGTAGTTGATTCAAATGGATTGCCCGTTTCCAATGGTTCGATCAGGCACTTCACACGCAATTACAATGATGCTCCAGAGACTGGCATCGCCTTTACCGCCCCAGTAAGTGGTACTTACACGATACAAATGTACGCACATGGTGGGCAAATTGGCTTGAATGGCAGCGTGGATTTTACCCTCACCGAAGGCAAAATTGAACAAGATAATTATGTGCTCGGTAGTGCCGTCAGTGACTCTCTCAACATTCCTGCAGATAATAAAAATTATCTCTTTACTTTGACCGAACCCACTACCGTCTGGTTTGATATCAGCGGTGGTGCTTACACGGTCGTCCTGCAGAGAACTGATATTGCATCAAGTGTTTTTGGTGTAAGAAATAATAATGCATTCGTGCAAAGAGCAGCATATCGCTTAGATGCCGGACAATACAACTTACAGTTTATCCCAAGTCAGGATGCGCCCGGTGCTTTCCATTTCTCTACGACACCTGTCAGTGCCTTACCCGCACTTCCGCTTGATACAGTTACCCCTGTTACGGTTGAACACAGTAACCAGACGACAGCGTGGCGTGTGCACGGTAATGCTGGCCAGAAAATCATTATCGATACCCGTTTAATCAGCGGTGTTTCCAATAGCCAGCGCTGGGATTTGATTGGCCCTGACGGCAAAACAGTCATTTCCGGTACGGAATATTCAAATAATGACCAATCAAAACAAATCACTCTGCCAACTGATGGCGACTATATATTTGCGTTGACAGGCGACACTGAAAGCGACGCCGCAACCCGCACCAGTACCGTGTATATAGGCAATATCGCCGAACCCGTCACCGACATCCATGTCGGCGACCAGATCAATGCCGCTATCACCAACCCCGGCGACATCAATCATTACCACTTCACACTGGATCATGACACCATCGTTGTGATTGATGCGATGGGTGGTGAGGCTTATCTTTCCCTGACAGGTCCGCAAGGCAATCTGCTGAATCTGCCGCTGTCCGAAAAGTCTGGCTATGCCCTGAAAACACTCAGTGCCGGCAGTTACACCATCAATGTGGGCGCTGCAGGTGCAAATACGGGCGATTTCGGCTTTAAACTGCTGTCATTGACCGATGCCGCAATCGCCCAGAGCACACCAGGCACCCTGAGTGCAGACCTGGGGGCGGGGCGTAGCCTGGGATTATTCAAGCTCGATACCCAACCTGGCCGTGCATACAATCTGGATTTTACCAGCCCGGTTGATGGGCAGGATGCGCTGCAATACCTTATCGTGGATCAGTTTGGCCGCACCATTCGCAATGCCTGGAGCAATGAGAATTCCATCAGTTTTACTACGCCAGAAACAGGTGGGGTCTACCTCCTCGCCAAACAGTCCACTGACGCCAATGTTCCTCAACACATAGAACTGAACCTCAGGCAACCCGCAGCAGCAACGGCTGAACTGGTCTGGAATCAGCCCATATCGGTCACCATGGCAACCCGCCAGGACCAGTACAGCTATCACTTCCGCCTGGATACCGCAGCCTGGGTACAGTTGCGTGATATCAGTATCAACTCCCAGTACACAACAGTGCAAATTGTGGCGCCCAACGGTAATGTCGTCGCAGACCGCAGTAGCAAAGCAGATGCTTTCCTGGATGCCGGCGACTATTTTGTACGCATCAGCAATAATACAGATGCAGCAGAAGGCACAACCCAGTTCACCGTGGCCTCGATACCTGCACCACAAAACCTGGAAAGACAAGGTGGCGTTGCGCAGACATTAAGCATGCCTAGTGGTGACGACACCCTGTCTGTCTGGTCCATCAAAGCACGTAATGGAGACCATATCCATCTGTCTGCCCAGCAATGGGCTGGCAGTGGGATTGTTGAAATACGCACCACTACAGGCGACGTATTGGCAACCTGGAATCCTTCCAGTGGAGATGCTGATATCACTGCTGGCGATGGCGGCGTGTTCCTGGTCAAGGTTCATCGCGACAGTTTGTCGAATGTGCCATCCAACGCCTATTCCCTGACCGCCACCATCGGTGAAGCCGACGTGCCGGACACCATAACTTCCGTCTTCAGCGCATCGGGCACAATCAATGCCAACGAAACGCAAAGCTTCCCGTTTGAAATCAGTGAGTCCGGCTTGTGGTACCTGGACCGCAATGTCAAGCCTGATGGCAATGCCATTTATCAAAGTGCTCAGATTACCGACGCCAATGGCGTCAGCTTCAAATCCAATAGCTATGGCGAAGCACAATTCCTCAAAGCAGGGCGTTACACACTCAATATTACGCAAAGCAATTACCCAAGCAACTACGATTTCACGCTGCGTAATTTGAATGACAGCCAGGTCCTAAGCCTGCAACTGGAACAGTCAGTCAGCACACCGCTGAGTAGTTTTGCAACGCTTGCCTATAAAATAGATGCGGTAGCAGGCGACAAACTGAGCCTCAATGTCCAGGGGGGAACAGGTAACTACACCACCAGAAACTGGCGCTTGCTCAATCAGTTTGGTCAGTTACTGCAACAAGGCAATGTCAATCAGGATAACCCCGTCTATGAAGTCACAGATACGGCACCTGTCTATTTGCTGCTGGATAATCCAGCTAACGCCAGCAACAGCGCCGACAGCAGCATTGCATTCCAACTGACCCAAGCCTCCAACAGCGCTGCCCGCAACATCAGCCTGGGACAAACCGTCACCGGTACCTTACCGGCGGGGCAGCATAGCCGCTCATTCACGTTCACCCTGGATCAGGCAAAGCTGGTTCAGTTTGACCGCTTGAACATGGTCACCAGCAGTTCTGTCGCCTGGCGTCTGGATGGCCCCTACAGCGATGGTAACCTGGCAAACCAGGGCTTGCCAGACACAGATGGCTATGACACCGGTGCACGTGACTTCAATTTAAAACCAGGAACCTACACACTCACGGTCTACGGAAATGGTAATGCGACCACCGATTTTGGCTTCCGCCTGCTGGATGCCGATGCCGCAACGCCGCTGGTAAATGCACAAATTGTGGAAGGGCGCTTATTGCCATCAGGCGAAACCACCAGCTACAGTATTAACGCCCAGGCGGGCGACAATATTTATCTTGATTTCCGCGACCTGGCACAACGCAGCTATGTCTACGAACCATCAAAAGGGGGCTGGCATTACAACTACACAGCCAACGTCCGCGTGGTCGATCCCTATGGCCGCCAGGTCGCCTATGGTGACCTGGGTGACGTGGCACTGGTTGCCACCGTCGCCGGCAAATACACCATCGATGTAGAAGACCGCGAACGCACTGATGCGCCTGTTCCTTACACCCTGGCCGTATTCGTTAACCCAAAAACCAATCCACGCACCATTGACCTGGACAATACCGCCGTAACTGGCATTGACCTGGCAGTACAGAATGTCAATGTAGCTCCCGTGGCGGCAGACACCCCGTTGCAGTCAGGTGCCGAAATCCGCATCAACTGGCAGACCGTCAATAACGGCAATAAACCGACTATTGGTGACTTTAACGAGCGCCTGCTGGTGCGCAACAAGCATACTGGTGACATCGTCCTGCAGGCCAACGTGCCTTATCTGGAATCGCAAAACAATGGCCCACTAGCAGCAGGTGCATCCGTCAGCAGGACAGCAACCCTGCGCCTGCCGGTTGGCCCTATTGGTGCAGGTGACCTCGAAGTCACCATCGAAACCAATTCCGACAATGTGCAGGAAGAAACCGGCAATGCCGCGCAAAATAACCTGGCAACCACCAGCTTTAGCAGCAGCCTGGCACCGTATCCGAATTTACAGGTCAGCGATGTCAGTATGTCGCCTGCATCAAACTGGCAGGCCGGAGACCCGGTCAGCATCCAATGGACCACCGCCAACACCGGCAATGCCGCAGCAAGTGGTGCCTGGGGTGCCTGGACTGAACGCGTGGAACTGGTCAACCTGACCACCGGTGTTACCGTTGCTGACCTGACCCAAAGCTTTGCTGATCAGAATCTGGCAAGTGGCACGCACATCTCTCGTAGCGCCAATATCACCTGGCCAAGTGGCATCAGTGCCATCGGCAGTTTCCGCTTGCGCGTCATTGTTGACGCCAATTCGCAAGTACCAGAATACGATGCATCCGGCGCATTGGAAAGTGACAATGTCGGTGAACAGACATTCGCTGTCGGTCCGGATTTGCAGGTACGCAATGTAGGCGTTCTGGAAACCGGCATCAAAGACGGTGATCTGGTCACCGTCGTCTGGGAAGATGTTAATCACGGTGCAGTTGCGGCACCTGCAGGTTATCAAGACCGGGTAGTGGTACGTCAACACAATCTTGATGGTTCCCTTGGCAGCGTCATTCTCGACACCGCGATCGGCTTCCCCGAAGATGCAGGCCAGACCCTTGCCGCTGGTGCTTCCCGCGTCCGCTCCATCAAACTGGCTTTACCAAAAGGCCTGACAGGCAGTGGCCAATTTGATGTCAGCATCGTCGCCGACAGCAATACCTCTGGTGCTGGCAGCATCTTTGAAACCAATCTGCTGGGTAATGCAGAGACGAATAACACCGCCAGCGGCCAGTTCAACTCGTCTTCCCACGACTATGCCAACTTGAACGTCAGCAGCCTGACCATACCGGCCAATATCAGTTCTGGTGATGATGTCGTCATCTCCTGGGTAGTCAGCAATTCCGGTACGGCACCGGCTTCCGGCACCTGGACAGACCGGCTGATACTGACCAGTGATGCGATCACTGGCAATAGTGATGATATTGTTCTGGCGAACGTCAAATATACGGCATCCCTGGATGTCAATCACAGCTACACCCAGTCGGCCACCGTCCATATACCAGCGCGCCTGACCGGTAATTACCGGTTTGCCGTCATCACCGATGTCAATCGTGCCGTGTTAGAACCCGATACCCGCGCAGACAACCTGCGCCTGTCCGGCCCGGTCGCCATTGCATCCACCTACACCGACCTGGTACCAGTCGTCACGACCGCACCGGCTACAGCCTATGCCGGTCGCCCAAGCAGAGTCGAATGGAGCGTCCAGAACAAAGGCAACCTGGCAACCGACGTAACGCGCTGGGTCGATCAGGTCTACCTGTCTTCCACACCAACGCTGGCTAGCGACGCTGTGCTGCTGGGTTCCCTGACCCATGTTGGTGCCGTCAATATTGGTGGCAGTTATACCGGCGCACTGGATGTCACACTGCCAGAATCTGTCACCGGGCAATATTACTTCGTCGTCAAAACCGATGCCTTCGCCAATGCGTACGAACCAGGCAATACCGACAACAATATTGCTGCAGCGCTGACAGCCACCACGATTTCACCGCAACCAAAACCGAACCTGACGGTCACTGCCGTCAGCGGTGACCAGGTCTGGAAAATAGGTGAGACTGTACAAGTCAACTACACCATTAAAAACAGCGGCAATGACACTGCAGACAGCTGGACCCAAGAACAACTGCGCCTGGTCAATATCGCCGATCCTAGCCAGTCCATCACCATCGCCAATTCACCTGGCACCACCAGAAAACTGCTCCCAGGTGATTCCTTCACCAGCCAGTTGAGTTTCAGCCTAAGCAATGTGCCCGTCGGTCAATGGCGTCTGGATGTCGTGGCCGATGCACCCAACTATATTTCTGAACTCAACGAAGCAGACAATGTCGGCTCCACCCAGATCACCGTCGTCAGCCCTGATCTGGCAGTAGACACACTCAATGCCAGCGGCGTCTTAAAAGGCGGCGAAAGCATTTCCCTGAACTGGACCACCCGCAACAACGGCACAGCCGACGCCAGCAATGTACGTGATGTCGTCTACCTGTCACGCGATGGCAGCCTGAGTGCCGATGACATTAAGTTGGGCGAACTGACGCATGGCCTCATTGCGTCCGGCGGCAGTGCCACTGGCAGCCTGGATGTCACATTGCCTGTCGACAGCCAGGGCCAATACCGCCTCATTATTGTCACCAATCCCGACAATGCCATCAATGAAGACGGTGCCCGTGACAATAACCAGACCGACATCAACATCAATGTCGCCCAGGACAGCTACGCCGACCTGGCCGTTCAATCGGTAACTAATCCAGGCCTGGTGATTGGTGATTCACAAAACGTCACCGTCAACTACAGCGTCATCAACCAGGGTACAGGCGCGGGCAGAACCGCTTCCTGGACCGATGTGGTGATTTACTCCAGTGATGATATCGTCGGCAATAGCGACGATATGATACTCGGCACCGTAGAACACACAGGTGGCCTGCAAGTGGGCGACAGCTATACCGGAACCGTGACCTATTTGAACCAGGATGGCCTCAGCCGTCATGGCCATGTCTTTGTCAAAGTGGATAAAGACGGCAAGGTTTGGGAAAACGACGCCAAAGACAATAACACCGTCGAATCTGCCACTGCGCTGGACATCATGCCCAAGCCTTATGCCGATCTGCGCGTAGAATCAGTCAGCACCTCGTCCCCCGCAAGCAGTGGTCAGCCTTTGCAAGTCACCTGGTCGGTAGCCAATCGCGGTATCGGCATTACCGATCTCGGCAACTGGTCAGACAGCATCTGGTTAAGCAGCAACCCGGATGGTACTGGCACCCGTTATGATCTGGCGAATTCCGCCCATTTAGGGCAACTGGCCATTGACGGCAGCTACACCCGCAGCTTAACTGTCAATATTCCAGACGGTATTGAAGGCAACTACTACATCAACGTCAAAACCGGCGGCCCGTTCGAATTTACCCACATAGACAACAACACCGCCACAGTGACCGTACCGGTGCAATTGTCCAGCTCCCCTGATCTGGCCGTCACCGCAATTGATGTGCCACCCAATGCACAAGAAGGTGCCCTGGTTGATCTGGCATGGACAGTAAAAAATCAAGGCGTCGTGCCTGCTGGCGGTAAATGGACCGACACCGTAGAACTGGTACCTATCACAGGTGATGGTGCCGCGATTTCTCTGGGCAGCTACACCTATACCCAGGGTCTGGACTCCGGCATCAGCTACACCAGAAAAGAAGAAATCCGCCTGCCGCTGCGTATTGAAGGTGCCTATCGCGTCCGTGTCACCACCAACAGCCTGTTGGGCAGCGATAATGCAAGCACACAGATTTATGAATACGGCACAGCCAGAACCAACAACGTCACCTTGTCTGGCAACCAGATTCAGGTTGACCTGACACCACGCCCCGATTTGCATGCGGGTCAGATCACCGTGGTCGGTGACCTCAAAGCAGGCAACAACGCCGGTGTCAGTTTTGCGATCACCAATACCGGTTCCGTAGCGACTTCAGGCAAATGGACAGATGCCGTTTACCTGTCACTGGATGGCAAGTTAAATGCCAATTCACTCTTGCTGGGCAGAATCGACAACGCACAGGCACTGGTACCAGGTGACAGCTACAGCAGCCAGTTGAACAGCTTCACCATACCGCTGCGGTATCGCGGTGATGCCTACATCCTTGTGGCAGCCGATGTGGATAATCAGATAGAAGAATTCCCTAACGAAGCCAATAACATCGCTGTCAAAAAAATCAATATCGAACCAGTCCCGTTTGCTGACCTGGTGACCAGCAATGTCGTCGCCCCGGATCAAGCTTCATTTGGTGCCAATATTGATATCAGCTACAAAGTCACCAACAAGGGCGAAGCCGCCACCCGTGGCGACAGCAGCGGTGTCAATGGCTGGACCGACACCGTCTGGCTGACCAGGAGCGCAGGCAAGCCATCCCCCAACAAAGGCGATATCCTGCTGGGGCAGGTCAGCCACACCGGCTTATTGGGTGTGGGGGAAGATTATCTGGGTAACTTGTCTGTGCGCTTGCCGGACGATATCAGCTCTGGTCAATACAATGTGACCGTCTGGACCGATACCTATAACGTCATCCCGCAAGACACACTGGCATCCAACGTCAACCCGGACGATCCAACTGCTATACAAAGTGACAACTTCAAGGCCAGGGCCATTAACATCCTGGGTGTCACCAAGCCTGACCTGACGGTGGCTTCCGTCAACTTTGACCACAATATCGTCGCTGGTACTGATTTCAGCTTCAACTACTCCGTCAAGAGCGTCGCCGGTTCAGTCAGCGGCACATGGCGCGACAGCGTCTGGCTCAGCGACAATGCAGATCTCAGTAAAGCCAAAGTCAAATGGCTGCTGGGTGACTACAAGCAAGACCGCACGCTCGGCAATGGTGAACAATATACCGTCAGCGACACCGTTCGCCTGGGGCCTTCTGTTTCCGGGCTTTATGTGGTGGTCCAAACGGATACTGATACCTATCATCCTATTGATGAATTTGATGAAACCAACAATACCTTAGCCGTCGCGGCCAACATCACCAATGCACCATCAGACTTGCAAGTGACATCCGTTGTCACGCGGCCTGATAATGATTCTGGCGAACTCACGCCCGTTACCTGGACCGTCACCAACAAAGGTGCTGCCGTCTGGAATGGCACCAAAGGCTGGGTAGACAATATCTATGTCAGCAGCAGTCCACAGTTTGATCCCAAACACCAGACACAGATCGGTTCCGTCGTCCATAAAAACGATGATGGCCTGGCTGCAGGGGCAAGCTATACCACCACAGGTAATTTTGCATTACCTGCCGGTATCAGTGGGCAATACTATATCTATGTCGTCACCGATGCTATTTACTATGTCGGCGACGGCCTGGGACCGCAGAATTCTGATGGCGCCACCTATGAAGAACTGACGGGTGGCCCGACCACCAATGCCAACGCACGTGACCATTTGTACGGCGTCAGCGTATTTGAAGGTGTCAACAATAAAAACAATGTTGGCCAGGGCAGCCTCAAAGTAGTTTATAAAGAGGCTGACTTGCAAGTCAGCGCATTTACCCTTTCTGATCCTAACCCCAAAGCCGGTCAGACCGTCACCGCCAGTTGGACAGTTGTCAATGCTGGCCAGCGTGCGACCAGGGTATCTTCCTGGGCGGATGGCCTGTTCCTGTCGCGTGATGATTCCATCGACAACACCGATTATCCTGTGGTCGACAATGGCAGTGATGCCGAAAAATTCTTCCGCGTCCGTTCCACCGCGCTGGTGGATGCATTTGGTGTGCCACGTTATCTGCAACCGGGTGAATCCTATACCAATACCGTATCCTTTACCTTGCCAACCTCCATCAGTGGTGACTTCCACCTGATCCTGAAGGCTGACACCGATATCATACGTGACAGCGGCACACAACCTGCGCTCAGCTCCATTCGCGATGGTTTGCTGGTGGTCGATCAGAGTGGCGGGCCGGGCGGCGCAGTTGCCGAATTCAGCAACGAAGGCAATAACATTGCCAGCATCGCCTTGCCAATTACCGCGGTAGCACCGCCGGATCTGGTCGTCACCAAAATAGACATCCCTCAATCCGTCGTCGCCGGCCAGGGCTTTACCGTCAAATACCATGTCGTCAACCAGGGTAGCGATACGCCTGCCGATCAACATGGCTGGAATGACCTGATCTACCTGTCCAAAGACCGCAATCTTGATATCAAGAAAGACAAATACTTAGGCACGGTCAGCCACGATGGTGGCCTGACAGCCTCTTCGTCCTACGACGCCAGCATCAGCTTCACAGCACCAGGTACACTAGCAGGCACCTACTACGTGTTTGTCGTGACCGACCCCGACACCGGCATGGGGGCAGGTAAGGCCACCGTGTATGAAGCCAATAAAGACAACAACATCGCTGCTGCTGATCAGCCTTTGTTGATCACGACACCACCACCGGCAGATTTGGTGGTGGCTGCCGTCACCTTGCCAGCGACCGCGCAAGTCGGCCAAAGTGTAGAAATCAACTACACCGTCAACAATGTATCCGACAACCCGGCCTATGGCAGCTGGACTGATTCCATCTACCTGTCCTCTGACAATCAATGGGATCTGGGCGATATCTTGCTGGGTAAAGTACCGCACGACGGTGATCTGGGCGCACAACAGTCTTACACTGGCAAACTGATCGCCAGCCTGCCACCTTTAAAAGAAGGTTCATGGCGCGTGATTGTCCGCCCTGATATCTACAACCAGGTCTATGAAGGCCCGATCAGCTATGACGCCAATGGCGTACACCTGCCACCAGGCAAAGCCAATAATTTACTGGCCTCTGGCAGCACTCTGGCAGTTACTGTTCCAGCTTTGCCTTTGGCAACGCCGGTCAACACCACGCTGTCAAGCGGGCAAAGCCTGCTCTACAAAGTACAAGTGGCAGAAGGCGAGACCTTAAGGGTATTGCTGGATTCCGCCAGCGCCAACGGTGCCAATGAAGTGTATATCCGCTATGGTGATATCCCTAGCGGTTACAACTACGACGCCGCCTATGGCGAAGCCGTCTCGCCAGACCAGCAAGCCATCATCCCAAGCACCAAGGCAGGGGATTATTACGTCCTGATCCGTAGCCGCGAATCCGCCGCAGGCACGCCCGTCACTGTGCGTGCTGATCTGGTACCTCTGTCGATTACCAGTGTTACCCCAGACGCCGGTGGTACTGGTGACGATGGTCACCGCTGGGTCACCATGGATATTGAAGGTGCACAATTCAAGGCCGGTGCGCTGGTTAAACTGTCACGCCCTGGTGTATTTGAAATCCAGCCAGACCGCTGGCAAGTGATAGACGCCACCCATATCCGTGCGATCTTTAACCTGCAAAACGTCCCGCATGGTCTGTACGACGTACAGGTCATCAACCCCGATGGCCAGACCGTTACCGAAAGCTTCCGCTACCTGGTAGACCGCATGATAGAACCCGATGTCACCATCGGTATCGGTGGTTCACAAAACATCAACCCGGGTGACAGTGCCACCTATAGCGTGGCATTGCAAAGCCTGACCAACGTTGACACGCCGTATGTCCGCTTTGATATTGGTGCCACCAATATGGGCAACAGCAACAACATCATCGATGGTCTTAAATTGCCGTATGTCACCTTCGCATCCAACGTGGGTGGCCAACCGACAGGACAGATTTCTCCTGACATTGCCAACAACCAAAGCTATGGCACGACGCCAACCGACGGCACCGCACGCAAAGACATCCCATGGGCTTCACTGGATGGCCAGGTCAACACCAATGGCTTCAACCTGACACCGGGTTATGCCTTTGACGTGGCCGCCGACGGCATGGCCAGCGCCAGCTTCAACGTCCAGACCTATCCTGGTCTGGCTGAATGGATGGCGCGTGACTTTACCGGCCTGCGCGACAAACTGTACCAAATCCGCCCCGACTGGAAAGCCGCCGGCCTGCTCGATGGTGGCGTGAATGATCTCGACAAGATATCAGCAGGTCTGGCCGCCAAGTTCAAGGCCGCAGACAACATCCATTTCAATGAAAACGAAGCCACCGCGCTGGCTTTCCGCTTCAACATATTTGGTGTGGCAACACCAATTACCCGCGATGAATTCATTGCGGAACAAACCACCTATGCCCAAAAACTGCGTACCGCCATCCTGGCTGACAAGACAGCACCGCTGAACCTGCAAATTCTGGCTGCCGATGCCTCACAATGGACCCAAGGCTGGCTGGCTGCGCTGGAAGCAGGGGGCATGTTGCGCCCGGTTGACCAGGCACCACCTATCCGCCTCAACCCACAAGTGGTCAGCCTCAACGCCACCCTGGCTACCGGCATCTTGCTGGGCAAGGGCGGTGACAACTACGTCACCCAAGCCAGCGTGGTTGAATTCTTCAGTAAAGTGCAGCAATGGTATGGCGATACCGCCCGCAGTGCCGGCGACCCTAATGCCGCCACAGCCACCGTTGCCTACAATGAAACCCGCGAGACACCGCACCGTGACATCGTCGAGATACCCGTACCGGTTGAACCGAATGCGGCGGACTACAATGCCAATGCGGCCCAGTCCACCCACTTCATCAACTTCAACGTCTTTGCCGGTTCACAGTCAGAGCTGGAATACCTGCGCCATATCGGCCTGCTTGACCAAAACTTCAAGCCAGTTGGCCCACAAGCGCTGAACCTGGCCCAATACCTGAGCCAGGCAGCCACGCAAGCCACCGCAGACCAGACCAGCATAGGCATACGCGGACCACAAGTCTTGCCAAACACCCAGGGTGTGTCGTATATACCGGCCAATGTGGATCTGCCTTACAGCTTCAGCTTCCAGAACCCGACTGACCATGCACTGGGACAAGTACGCCTGGTCACCAAGCTCGACAGCAACCTTGATGCCCGTACCCTGCGCTTAAGCGACATCAAGATCGGTGACCTCAACGTTCATGTACCGGCAGACCGTGCCAACTTCCAGGGCGACTTTGACTTTACCGCCAACAAAGGCTTCATCCTGCGCGTCAGCGGCGGGGTAGATGCAGCCACCCACACTGCCACCTGGCTGTTGCAGGCCATCGACCCAACCACCGGCGAAGTACTCAACGACGCCACCCGTGGTCTCTTGTTGCCACAACAAAACGATGGTGGCAAGAGCATCAGCGGCTTTGTTGGCTACACCGTACAGGCCAGCCCCAATGCGGCCAGCGGTGCTAACGTTGATATTAAGGTTGACGCCAGTGCGACCATCTGGTTTGACGGCATGCCCCCACTGGAAAGCGCCCACGTCAGCTACCTGCTGGACGCCAAAGCCCCACAAACCACGGTCACCGTATCCACCCTAGCGGCAGGTGCCAGTGGTGCCCCCGATGCCCCTAATTACAGCGTCATCTGGAAAGCCACTGACGACGCCAGCGGCGTCAAAACCGTCACGCTCTACGTATCTGAAGATGGTGGTGACTTCCATATCTGGAAAAAACAAGTCGCCTCCGCCGAAGGCCAGGCCGTCTTCACCGGTACCGCAGGGCACCAGTATGAATTCCTGGCAGCCGCCACCGACAATGCCGGCAACCGCGAAGCCGCCAGCGTCAGCAATGCCGTGTTACCAGACGACGGCGGCAGCGCCACCCTGGGTAACAACCAGAGTGTACAAACCACTGCAGAACTGCCTGCCGCCAGCAATGACCGCACCTATGTCAGCAATGACCTGTTCCAGTCCGCGACGCAAGCATTACCTGGCCTGGTAGCACCGGCACAAACAGGTGATCTGCAAAGCGTCATCGCCCCCATGACACTGCGCAGCTTTGCTGATGGCTATGACGCCAGCCAGGGCGATATCGGTGCCATGGCCATGGTACAACTGCCAGATGGCAGCATCCTCGCCAGCGCCGGCAGCCAGCGCAATGAAGTCTTCGCCTACAGCAAAGACGGTGGTCACAATGTCACCCCATTGTTTACACTCGACACCCCGGTATTGGACATGGCCGTCGACAAACTGGGCCAACTGTGGGTCATGACCGGCAATGAGCTTTTACTGCTTGACGCCCATAGTGGGTCTATCATCTCCCGTCAAACCGGCCCAGGTGGGCTGGCATTGACCCAGGCACTGGCCATTGACCCCAACAGCAATGCCATCTACGTGTCTTCTGGCAATGGTATAGAAATCTTTAACCCCACAGCAACCAATGGCAAAACCTGGACGCATTTCTCGAACACAAGGGTGAATGACCTGGCCTTTGGTACAGATGGCCGCCTGTGGGGTGTGCGCTGGACCGGTGGTAACATCAACACCGCATTGCCAACCGCCACCACCGACATCATCAGCTTCCCGATGACGGGCAAAGAAACCGGCAGGGCACAGCTGGAATACCGCATGGCGGGCATCATCGACAGCATCAGCTTCGGTCAGGCAGGCTCGCCGCTGGCAGGTCTGTTGCTGGCGTCCAGCAGCCCGGCACAACATCCCACTAGTACATCAACCGCATCAACAACAGATACAGCTACAACACCACACACCGCAGGCGTGTGGATGATAGAACTGGCCTCGCACCGTGTCTTGCAAGTCGCCAGCAGCGGCACCAAAGGCGAAGCCATTGTATCGACCACAGATGGCCGCATCCTGGTGGCCCAGACTGGTCATATCGATGAGATATCACCGATCAAGCCACCGCACATCCTGGCCAGTACCATCCCTGATGGGGCCATGCTGCCTTTACCGTTGAACCAGGTCGCGATCAACTTCGATCAGGCCATGTGGACAAGCGCAAGCGGAGATGACGCCACAGATGCGTCCAGTGTATTGAATACGCAAAATTACACCTTCGTCGCTACAGGAACCAATAGCAGCCTCAGCCTGCACCCCACAGCCGCCCGCTGGAATGCGGCAACGCGGTCCGTCATCCTGACCCTGCCAGATTTACCGGCAGGGGGCTGGGTACTGCAAGTTGCCAATACCCTGCGCAGTGCCAACCAGGTACCGCTGGAAACCGGCTACATCAGCAACTTCACCACGCTGATGAACTTTAGTAGCAACGTCAAACTCAGCTTCAACAACACACGCGCCAACCATGCGACAGGTGAAATCAGCTACGACATCAGCATCACCAATATCGGCCTGGACGATCTGCATGCGCCGATCACCCTGCTGATCGACCCGGGTCAGTACTTTGGTGGGGCAGTCAATAACGCCACCCTGGGTACAGGCCAGCAAGCCGGTCTCTGGAAAATTGACCTCAGCGCCGCCATGGCAGCCAATGGTAATGAAATCAAGGCAGGTGAAACACTGGCGAACCAGACCGTGACGGTGAAACCCATGGCAGGTCTGGTCAGCACCGATGCGTCAACCGGGCAGATTGTGAAGTTTGATGCGGCGCATAATGTGTATGCGTTGCCTTATGCGAATACGCCGCCGGTGTTGAGTATTGTGAGCGATCCCGCAGTAGGGAAAAGCGATTTTGACCCAATAGTTTTGGCTCCCTTACTAGCGCGCATGAATTTGCCAAATCAGGCAGCTCTGAGTGCATTGTTAGAGGTTACGGATTTTACTGACATCACAACAGAAGATGCTTTTTTAAGCTTACTGAACTTACCTGCTGATCTTCCGTCTCCCGAGTTGGACATCTTGTATTCAATGTTAGGAATGAGTGATGCGTCATCAAATACAACTGATTTGCCACCGGAATTTCCAGTTGCGACGGTTGATACTCCTTGGACTGCTACGCTCGCAGCAGACGACGTTGACGGCGCCCAATTTTTCTGGGAGATTGTTCAGGGACCAATTGGACTTAGCATAACGCCAAATACCGTAGTGACCAACACTAGTACCGGTCATCGTAATACTGCCACCCTGAATTGGACTCCAGGCAAACAGGACTTAGCGAATACCGATATAGTAATTCGAGTGCAAGACAGTCGCGGTGGAGTTGCGTTACAACACTATACGATTCCAGTAACAGGTGGCAATCATGCGCCGGTTCTAAATTCGATCGAGGATATTACCTTAACTGAAGGGCAAGCATTGGCCCTGCCAATTTCCGTATCTGATGCTGACGGTGATCCGATAACAATAAGTGTCCGCAATTTACCTCCTGGGGCTAGCTACAATGTCCGCACTGGGATACTCAATTGGACGCCGAGTTATGATCAAGCAGGGGAATATAAAAATGTCAGCATTATCATAAGTGACGGCAAAGCAACAACAGTACAAAGTTTCAATATTCAAGTAAACCAAGATTATGCGAAACCAGTACTAATGCCGGTAGCCGAGCAGCAGTTGCGCGAGGGCGATAGTTTTGCAATTCAATTGGCAGGGAATTTGCCAGGTACCAGCAAAAAACCAGGCGTAAGCAATGTTTTCACACAGGCAGATGGTACACAAGTGACGCTTAGTTATAGTGCGTCAATGTTGCCAGGCGGCGCTATTTTAAATGCTGATACAGGTTGGTTCAGTTGGACACCTGATTTCAACCAACATGGAAAATATAGCATTCCTGTGACGCTGACAGCAACGTACGTACCAGCAGACGGCAATGACCCCGTAACGACGGAAGTTACAGAAAATTTCATTGTTGATGTAGCAAACGTTAATGCCGCACCACAGTTTGCTCCAGTTGAGACATGGTACGCTCAGGAAGGGCAAACTCTCCAAATTAGTGTATTTGCGTTCGACGCAGATAATCCAGACTTTGAACCTAAAATAAGACTCTCGCCTCAGGACCCAGCTGGCCGGGGGCAAGGCTCCTCCACGGTTCAATATCAGATTAGTGGTTTACCACAAGGTGCCACGTTTGATCCAGAAACTCTTCTAATAAACTGGACGCCAGAGGCAGCACAAGCCGGTGCTTATAACATTACGGTTACTGCCACAGATGATGGTGACGGTACAGGCGTTGTTGCATCGAATCAGATAACGATTCCCATCGTTGTAGAAAAAGCTTTACATGCTCCCATTTTGGGAACCGTAGCAACTGCTTCGGTTGGAGAAGGTAGCTCGCTTGATATTCCAATTAGCGCAAATGATCCAAGCGGACAAACACTCACATTGACTGCAACAGGTCTGCCGCGCTTTGCTACATTTACACAAATTGGCACAGGCAGCAATGCAAAAGCAGTTTTACATTTCGCACCCGGTAGCAATGATCGCGGCGACTACACGATTACGGTGACCGCTCAAAATGATGGCGGCGGTGATCCAACCAAAGCGCTTGCTACTTCGACGACTTTTGTAGTTTCAGCCACAAGTTTCACTGAACCTCCGGTTGTATCAGTAGCCCCAAGATCTGTAGCGGTAGTGGGTCAAGAATTACGCATCCCGATTTTGGTTACAGATGCAGATCAAGATGCGCTAAATTACACAGCTCAAGGGTTGCCAAATGGTGCTCATATTGAACAAGATGCTGTGTATGGACATGCGTGGTTAGTCTGGACTCCTACAATTGAAGATTTAGGGAATCACGACGTCAGTCTGGAAGTCGCAGACAGTGGTTTGCCGCCAGCAAATTCCGGTATTATTTTGCCAGAAGACTTTGTTGCCAAGCCCAACGTAACTATTTCTGACCTGCGAATAATTGTCAGAGAATCGAACAATGCACCTGAGATATTGGCTGTTTTACCTGAGGGTGGGCAGCTAGCAAATAATAACGTCAATCCAAATGTGAATAGCGTCATCAATGCTACTGAAGGTGTGCCGTTGTCGATATCTGTTCTTGTTCGCGACAGTGACTTTGATGCTTTAAATTGGACAGTGACCGGGATGCCACCAGGCATGCGTATGGATCACATTGTTGGTAGTGACGGACAAGCACGTCTTTTGCTTCAATGGGTTCCGGATATGTTTGCTGCGCAATCAAATACAGCCAACGCGCCCGCAGGAGTGTACTACCTAACAGTTAATGCGACCGATGGTAGTGCGACATCTACACACAATATAGAGCTCCATGTGGCGAACACTAATCAGGCACCAGTAATCCTGAATACGCCATTGCAACTTGTCTCCGAGGGAGATACCCTGGGCTTTATGCTGCACGAGATTGATCCAGATGGCGACCCTGTATCGGTCAATTTGCTGAGAGACGAAAACACGCCTGCGGGAGTATTATTTGATGCCTCAACAGGTTATTTTGAATGGACGCCAGGTGCTGACACTGTCAATAATCTGAATGCCAATAATGGTACTTTCACCTTCCATTTCGCTGCAACAGATGGCAAAGCGACAAGTCTAAGTAATGTGCAAGTCCGTGTATTGGATACAAATCGGGCACCAAAGATATGGGCGTCTAACCATGCTCTGGTTGTAGGTCAGACCTTTGCTCTGCCGATCATCAAAGGAGACGGACCATCCGCAATTGCATTAGCAGCCAATGGTATCCGCATTTTTGATGAAGATGGAGCCGCACAAACTCAAGCATTAACAGTCGCTTTCGACAATCTTCCGCAAGGCGCTAGCTACGACGCGCAAACTGGCAAATTGCTGTGGACACCAGGGCCAGGTCAAGTTGGTGATACTACAGTGACGGTGCGGGTAAGTGACGGGCACAGTACCAGTACGCAAAGCCTCACCTTACGTGTTGTAACAGAAGCCAGTGCAAATCAGCCAGCTATTTTGGTAGATCTTACCCCATCTACACCGGTATTACCTGGCCAGACAGTTTTAGCAACTGTTCGTGCTAGTAGTTATGGTTCCATTGTCAATATAAGCACCCAAATACGCAATGTAGGTAGCAATGAATGGGAAACGGTAAACTTGGATGCTAGTGGGCGTGTAAAGGTGACCCCAACACAATCTGGAGTGCTCGAACTAAAAGTTACCGCCGTCGACGTCGATGGTTTTAGCACTACTCATGTACAAACAATATTGGTACGTGATCCACTAGACACTAGTGCTCCGATATTGAATTGGGGCGGAGCACTTCAAGCCGACAGTAATGTACAAACACCATACAGTGTAAGCAAAGCTAGTGTTTTGCAAGCCAGCATTTCAGAAGCGCAATTGATGGGATGGAAGTTGGAAATTGCTCCTGTAATCGGAGGTAGCAGTGGAAGTTGGAGTACGTTGGCTACGCAATTAACTTCCGCCACGAACAATAGCGGTCTCGTCGATTTAACAACAATTAATCCAGAAAATTTAGCAAATGGTGTCTATAGCCTGCGCTTGACAGCCTGGGATTTGGCTGGCAGAACCAGCGAGATAGACAGTCGTATTGTCGTTGATTCGGGAACGAAAAATTTGCAACAGGCCAGTGTTACTGATGTCGTGTACCAACTTGGTCAGCACAGCCTTTCATTGACTCGTACACTTGCACAACAAGTAAGTAGCAGTAATGATCTCGGCAACTGGAATTTGAGCTTACTTGATACCAGACTGAGTAGCGATCAAGCTAACGTTGATGGCAATGGCAACATACTGCCATGGCAGGAAGGTGCTCGAGTTTGGCTACAGGTACCTGATGGTTTAAGTTCACTCAATGAGAAAAGTCGGTATTTGAGTTTTAATCTCAAGACCAATAGCTTACCTCTGGCTTCAGCGCAAAATAGTTCCGTGGGCGCACCCGCCGTAGCTTATCCAGCTTTCGATACCAACAATGGCTGGACCTTGCAAGCGACCACTATCGACGCACAAATTAATGCGTCGAGCCTAAATTCAGCTTCAATCCCTCTGCAACGTCAGGGGCAACGCCTGTATGATCAAAGTACCGGCTTACCATGGCAACCGGAAGCGTTTACCTTGACCGGCCCTGACGGTACCCGCTATCAATTAGACTCAGCTGGAAAAATCACCAGTGTCCAGTTTGCTGATGGTCAACAGTGGTTAATAAGTGACGCAGGCGTAGTTGCAGTTGGTGCCGACGATAGTGCCCGAGTTGATTTTTTACGTAATGATAAAGGGCAGATTGTTCAGATTAATGGGCCAGTTGCAGGAGATAGCAATCAAAATGACCAAACCATAGCCTACCGCTACGATGCTCAAGGACGTTTGACTCTGGTGAGAACAGTAGGTAGCACAAATACTGGAAAACAGATAGGTTATCACGCTGACGGTAGCCTTATTGAAAATGATATCACCGCTAATCTTGGCGCAGCTGTTAACTGGATTAACGATAGTAATACCACCTCAAGCAATACATGGAGCGGCAGCCTAAACTCTGGACAACCAATCACACTCAGTTATTTCGTAAGAGATAGTGAAATAGCTTCCACCATTAAGACATCAGGTACAACTGCTCGAATTATTTTTGCAGTAGAGACGCAAGGTGAAGTGGAACTTCAAGCAGGCGGCGCAACTGTTTTAGGTGTTTCCCAAAATGGTAATCGCCGCACCACTTTGCTTTCTGTCACAGAAGCAGGCATGAAATTGTTGACCTTAACAGGAAGCGGTAACGTAGCCTTACATATAAACATTGCTGGCGACTTAAATCATGATGGACTTGTTGATAGCACTGATAGTGCGATGTTTGATGCAGCAAGGAATAACAATAATGTTGGGGTAGATATCGACGGTGATGGCCAAATCACATCTTCAGACAGGCAAATTTTGTATGCCAATTTTGGCTTGCGAACTAATTTCGCACCAACCAAAGTGCAAAACAATGCTGATAGCATACTTCACACCCACACCGATCTGCTGATAAATGCTTCATTGGCTGATATTGCTCAAGATTTGGAAGGCGATACTGTTTTTTGGCGAGTAAATTCGCCAACGCACGGAACAGCAACACTCAGTAGCGATGGTGAGACTTTGATATTTACCCCAGAGGCTGGATATTCCGGTCCTGCGACAGTCACAGTTCAGGCTGACGACGGTTTTGCAGTCGGCGCGCCTATCACATTGAATATTAACGTAAGCAATTCCAAGCTTGTGCAAATTCACGTCGCACGCCTTGCCACTCTAGGCACAAGTGAAACACAAATGTTGCAAGTTACGGGTGATTTTGAGGACGAAACTGGTGTCAGCTTATCCAACAACTATCTACAGATACAATCAACCGATACCAGTGTCGTCAACGTAACAAGTGCTGGTGCCGTGCATGGCAACGCCAGTGGTAACGCAATAGTAAAAGTGCGTGCTCGTGGAATTGAAGGTGTAAACGTATTTACAGTTGATACATATCCATCTCAGCCTGCGTTGGACGAAAACGGCTTTGAAGTCGATGTCTATCCTCGTGCCATAGATTTGCCTGCGCAGATAGGTGAACGACAATTGAAGGTCACTCTGCCAGATCATACAAATATTTCATCTGCATCGGCAGGGACAAAATACTTTATTCAAGATCCAAGCATTGCAGACATTACACCCGATGGATTAATCCGTGCTAAGGCAAGTGGCGTCACTATTGTATCAGTCATTAACGGCGGTACTCAGCATGACATTATCCTGCGAGTGCAAGAACCTACTGTGGGTGAAAGCTTCATTAAAGGTGCGGAAGGTGGAATCGTCAAAGACATCTCAGGCAACATGGTCATGGTGGCACCCGGTGCTTTGCCAGAAGATACTAACGTATCGATCAAAGCGCTTTCATATGACGAAATAGGAATGCCACTTCCATTGACAGATCTGACAGACACCCTCGCAGTGGTCGATCTTAAAATTGGAGGAGAAAAGGCTTCGTTGCCATTACAGTTAGCTTTGAAAGTCAACGCACCGATTGATCCGCAAACTGGTGAGCCAAAAGTTCTGCCAGCAGGGACGCAAGTGATGTTCTGGCAAAAAGGCACTATCAAGGACGCTTCGGGGGAAGTCCACGATACTTGGTGGCTGGTTGATAATGGAGTGATAGGTGAAGACGGCATGGCACGTACTTCCAGCCCACCTTATGTTGGCATTAGTGCTGACAGTATTTTGGCGGTAACCGTCACCAAGGTTATTGACAATAATACTGGTGAGAAATCTGTTAGTGCCGTATTTGTCGATTGGCAAGTCCTGTGGAACCGTCAGCACAATGCTTCGATGATGATTACCCAAAATATGGGTGCGGCATCAATTGATCTTCTCAATAGTATACCAGGACCAATTACCGTTATTTCATATCGTATAGACGGTAGCTATCAATTAGAAATACCTGCAAGCGCGAAGAGCCCAGATATCCTGAGTGTGACTTTTCCACCTGTTCCAAATGCGCCTGAAGGATCAAAAAGCGCACCTGTCGTTACTGGGTACAAGTTCGATCCGGACAAAAGGCAGTTCACAGTTAGTGGAGCGAATTTTATTCCACCAAATCAATCTGACAAACAGTTTCAATTAAAAGTATGGTTTCAACCAAGAGGAGATCAATTAGAAAATTCTACTAACCCTGGAACCGCACCAGCTCATGGTTTCGTTTGGCAGGCGGTTAACGCTAAAGTGATAGATAACAATACCTTGCAAGTTGATTTGCCAGCAGGAATGGCGCTCACGCAGCACTATTTCTATGTCGAACGACTGGTAAGTGCTTCTGGCCCAAACGGCGGTGAAGAAGATCCGACTAATTCAGTAGTTAGCACGTCCTATGAAGCATGGGATGACCATTCCTTTACTGATACTTTGGTCACTAGTGCCAATTCGATCAATATCTTCAGACCTGGTCCCTTTGCCGCAGATGTGAATCCAGATCCAAACAAACGAACCCCTTTATTGAGTTTAGTGAAGGAAGTTAAATTTGATGAACTTGGAAATTTATTGGATTTACGCGGCACATTTACACAGCAAATCGCGTTTACAGATGACGGTACTTTAGCGTTTATAGCCGGAGCCAATAACAAAATTTATGTTTTGGATACGGCAACAAAAACTGTCGTTGATTCAATTAAGATTGAACATGCAAGTGTAAATATCACCAGCATTGTCGCGAACGGTAATTGGCTTTATGTAACTGAAGGCAATTTGAGTGGTAGAAATAACGGTCGCTTAGTTCGAGTGAGCATAGATCAATATTCAGCTACATTCCTAAAGACGCAACAAGTACTTAATTTGCCGAATGTGCAAGCCCCATATGGCTTCGAAGGCGCAGCGGTTAATTCTGGACGTTATCTTGCTATCACCGCACCTGCACAAGCCATTAATCTTTTGAATTGGGGAACGACACCAGGAAATGTTTATGTGCTTGACTTGCAAAAAGTAAAGTCAACAGGGGAAATTGCTGAAGATGCAGTACAGATTTTAAGTCCAACATCTTCAAGCGGATCACCGACAGCCAACTCTGGTCCACAATATATTGCAAGCGGTGACAATCCAGGTGAATTTGCAGTATCAAATTCCAAAGATGCCGAAAAAGGCGTAGCCGGTATGACTTGGACTGTCACCCTCGACCAGGAAGGCAACCCGGTTAGTACAGTCAGATCAGTTTCAACAAAATTGACGCCCGCTGCAAGTGATCCTGCATGGTTTGATCGTAAGCATCAGGAAAACATTCAGCGTGCGGCTGGGATAGTAATCGCGAATTATAACGGCGAAGAATTCGCGCTCGTTGCGGACTACAACTTCCTTTTCAAGGATTTCCATAATAATCCATGGGCGGGCGGAGGAGTTGGCTATCAGATCGGCGGAAAAATCGGCATTATTCAAGATCCGTTTGGAAAAAAGGATGGCCCGAAATTTCTCGGTGCGACCACGCCAATTCCTGGTGGCGCGGTCAATCAGTTGAGCTTGGGGGCAGATGGAAAGTTATACGGCAATGTATTCATAGATGACCGTTCTGACGACGGACATAGTATGTATAACTCATTGTTCGTGTGGAACGCCAGTGCATTGATTGATGCTGCACTGAATATGAAAAATCCCCTTTCTTTCCCGATCGACAGGATAGTCACTGGAAAAGGGGATTCTTCGGCCCCAATCATAGCGGCGCAGCCTTTCCGTTATGACGGTTTAGATCAAAATAATAAATTTGACTGGATTTTTGGCATAGGCTCGGCTCCGACTGATTCAGTCACGACATTGGAAGGCTATGAACCTAAAAACGCCGAACAAATACAAGGAACACCAGCTAAAAATGCTCCGGCACAATATGAAAAAGAACTGCCTGACTCGACAGGCGATGTCGCTTCCAAAATGGCGCTTCGTCTGATGGCTAAAGGCACGTTCTTGTTCAGTGCCGTCGCTGGTGGGTTGATTGATCGTCTTGGTGGAGATAATTCATCTCAAATCGAAAATATGGAGACTGCTGCCAAGATTATGGATGATGTCGATTACAAAGGCAGCGGCTTATCTACAACCTTTGCTAAAACAGCTGAAGCCATGGCGCAGGGGTTCACAACATTACCCGTTGAATGTGCCGACTTGTTATTGCATGTTGTATATGGCTTAAAAAGTCTGGTGCTCAATGAGCCTACAACTGAGCTACCTGCACTGGGGGAAAATGCTCAAGCTTTAGCCCGAGGAGAGCTGACGGAAAGACAGTTTTTTGTAAACTGCGCCAAGGACCTTGCATATAAAAACCGGGTGGCTACTGCGGCAATTGACGTTTGGGATATAGCTTCAAATACCTTAAGAGGTGACTTTGCGGGCGTAGGGAGGGCGGTAGTAGACCTGGCATTGGGATTGGCGAAAGCCAAGTTAGAAAAATTCGGTGCGCAAAAGATGGCTGCGGCCGAGGCAAAAGTATTGGCTAAGGTGGAATCAAACCTGAACGGAAAAGTATTGGCGATGACCAACTCTGTTCAGAAAGTTGCGGGGAATACCAAGCCATATAAATTTGTAAAAATTGTTACTGAAAAAATACCATTCCGTATTGCTCCAGGAATTTTGCTCAGAATGAGAAAAGATTCTCAAGGATTTTACTTGGATTTGAATATCTTACCAGCAGGGCCAAGCTACAAAACCGACTCAATTCCATTCTTCACTACAACTGCAGTTAACATAATTGGAACAAGAAAAGATGGAAGCCCATCAACTGCAAAAAATAATGGCGTTTTAGGTGAAAAATTAACGAGTCTGTTCATCAATCAAATCGCGAGAGCGGACTTTAAACAGCTGGTTAATAGATCTGGCAATGGGTTTGATGGTTTCTGGATTGATGATACGACCCATACCATTTGGGCATTGGAAATTAAAAGTACGATTGGAAATGAACCTACTAATGCCAAAGAACCAAAATTCGACAACGTTTATTCATGGATTAAAAATGGAGCAAATGGGACACTTAACGGACAGCCGTTATTGCCAACGGACATTGCAAATGCCGCTGAGATGAAAGAGAAAATAAGTAGAGAAGGATACGCGCTGAAAAACTTAGGGGTAATAATAAAAGTTCCACCACATGGTACAACGCCCGGGCCTGTTGAGGCCAGGATATGGCGCCCCTCTTATCCCAAGGCAAAAATTTCAATACCTGTCAAGAAACCTCAGGCAGTTGCCGTAAATGGGCCAAATCAAGCATCCGCGCCGTTGCTTGCTAGTGATATTGGGTCTGTGTTTGCCCAGGCCCGTCAATATTGGTTAGATGCTGGTGTAGCTATATCGAAGTTTGACAATGTAAACATTGATGTGGGCGTATTGGAGCCAAATCTGGTTGGGGTTACCAGAGGTAATAAAATAACGATATCTGTTGACGGTGCCGGGTGGGGTTGGTACATCGATCCTACTGTAGGACAGCAGGATGAATACACTCCAACAGCAGTAACAAATGAATTCCAGGCTGACGAAAATAGTTTGGCTTTTGGAAAAATGGATTTATTAACTGTGGTAATACATGAGTTAGGGCATATCCTTGGTTTGGACAGCACAACGAATGAACATGGCATCATGGCGACTTACCTGACGCCAGGAACACGTCGCCTTCCAAGCGCCAGCGACTTAATGGCTTTGCTTGATAATCAGGCCAATGGAACCAGTACATCCAATGTTGGGTCGATTGTTCTTGTACCTCAAAATGCACCTGCTCCACTCACAAATGAAAACATATGGAAACCAGTTGAAACGCAGATCAATTCAGCATTTAGTGAGATAGGCGCGATTGGTACCAACGCCTGGCAAACCACCGGCAACGTCACCACCACCCCACAAGGCAGCGTAAACTTGGGCGAAAGTACATCCGCCAACGCCCACCTGTCCCAAGCCTTCATGCTCAACCCAGGTGACAGATATTTGTCATTCACCATCAGCAGCCAAGACCTGCAAAGCAATGGCTTGATTGGTGGTGATGAAGCTGGCCCTAAAGACGCCTTCGAAGTGGCCTTGTTGAACGCCAACACCGGTGCAGCCCTGGTTGGTACCGATGGCTTAAGCCATAGCGATGCCTTGCTCAACATCCAGACCGATGGCACAGAACACCTGGCCCAGACCGTGCGCAAAGTCATGCACCCGGACGGCAGTGCCACTTACTACATCGACCTGCAACAAGGCATCAACAATGGTGCCACCATTGCAGCCACACCTGCCTTGCTGTCATTTGACTTGCTTGGCTTTGGTGCTGGCAACAGCCATGTCAGCCTGCGTGACATCCAGCTCATCAGCAAACCGGTCGCCTTTGATGACAGCATCAGCACCAATGAAGACCAGGCCGTTGTTCTCAACCCATTGAGCAATGACTTGTTCGGCGTACCTGCTGCTGTACCACAACTCGAAATCACGATCCAGCCTGCCCATGGCAGCCTGGTCGTCAATGCCGATGGCACTATCAGTTACACGCCATCAGCCCTGTACTATGGCGAAGACAGCTTCCAGTACCGCTATACTGTTGCTGGCGTCGCTGTTGACAATGCAGGCACAGGTACCACAGGCACAACGGACAGTGCAGCCAACACCAGCAACATCGCCACTGTTCATCTGACGGTCAACCACGTCAACCACGCACCAACCGTGGTAGCTGGCAATCTGGATGCCAGTGTCACCGCAGGCAAAGCCTATAGCTTTGATCCACTGCTGACACCAGCCGCAAGCGATGTGGATCACGACAGCATCAGCGCGGTCATCGATACCCAGCCTGCGCATGGCAACCTGGTCATCAATGCTGATGGCACCTGGACATACACCGCCAACAGCACTTACAGCGGTGAAGACAGCCTTGTCTATCACATCAATGATGGCACGGCCAGTTCAGCCAGCGTAACGGTGCACTTCCATTTAACACCGGCCAACACCGCACCGGCGGCCAATAACGCCAGTCTGCAACTGCAAGAAGACGGCAGCATCACCATCCGTCTGACTGACTATGGCACAGATGAACAGCACGATACTCTTAACGTACGTATCAGCGCCCAGCCAGCACACGGCAGCCTTACCGCCAATGCAGATGGCAGCTACACCTACGTACCTAACCCGCTGTTCTACGGTGACGACAGCCTGCGCTTCATCCTCAACGATGGCCAGCTTGATTCACAAGAAGCCACCATCAGCCTGCACGTAGAACACGTCAACCATGCTGCGGTGGTCAACAACAGTAGCGTCAGCCTGGCAGAAGACACGACAGCCGTAATGAACCTGCTGTCCACAGCCATTGACGTTGATGGCGATGCGTTGACAGTACGTATCACGACCCAGCCGGCCCACGGCACAGTCGTGAAAAATGCTGATGGCACGTGGACTTATACGCCAGCCGCCAACTACAACGGCAGTGATGCATTCAGTTATGTCGTCAATGACGGCACGGTGGATTCCAACGTTGCCACCGTCAGCCTAGCAGTAACGGCTGTCAACGATGCACCGACACTGAATAATCAAAGTGTCAGCCTGCTGGAAGACAACACTGCCAAGCTCAATCTGCTGTCCACAGCCAATGACGTTGATGGCGATGTGTTGACTGTACGTATCACCACGCAACCAGCACATGGCACAGTGGCGAAGAATGCGGACGGCATCTGGACCTATGCCCCAGCCGCAAACTACAACGGTAGCGACACATTCAGCTATGTTGTCAATGACGGCACGGTGGATTCTAATATTGCCACCGTCAGCCTCAACATCACTGCAGTGAATGATGCTCCGGTATTGGCAAATCAATCTCGTACATTGGCAGAAGACACAACAGCAGTATTGAACCTGTTGAATACTGCAACAGATGTGGATGGTGATGCATTGACCGTCCGTATCACCGCCCAACCCGCACACGGTACGGTAGGGAAGAACGCTGATGGTACCTGGGCCTATACACCTGCCGCCAACTACAATGGCAGCGATGCGTTCAGCTATGTTGTCAATGACGGTACAGTGGATTCCAATATTGGCACAGTTAGCCTGACTGTAACAGCTGTCAATGATGCACCGACACTAAGCAATCAAAGTGTCAGCCTGTTGGAAGATAACACCGCCAAACTCAATCTGCTGTCCACAGCCAATGACGTTGATGGCGATGTACTGACTGTGCATATCACCACGCAGCCGACCCACGGCACGGTAGTGAAGAACGCTGATGGCACGTGGACTTATACGCCAGTCGCCAACTACAACGGCAGTGACACATTCGCCTATGTTGTTAACGACGGCACTGTGGATTCCAACGTTGCCACTGTCAGCCTGAATATCATCGCCGTGAACGATGCGCCAGTATTGGCAAATCAATCCCGTACTTTGGCAGAAGACAGCACAGCAGTATTGAATCTGTTGTCTACTGCCAATGACGTTGATGGTGATATATTGACGGTACGTATCACGACGCAACCAGCGCACGGCACAGTAGTGAAGAACGCTGATGGCACATGGACTTATACGCCAGCAGCTAACTACAACGGCAACGACACATTCAGTTATGTCGTCAACGATGGCACTGCGGATTCCAATGTTGCCACCGTTGCCCTCAACATCACGGCTGTCAACGACGCACCGACACTGAGCAATCAAAGTGTCAGCCTGCTGGAAGACAATGCTACCAAACTCAACTTGCTGACAGCAGCCAGCGATGTGGATGGCGATACTTTAACAGTGCGCATCACGACCCAGCCGACACACGGTACGATAGCGAAGAACGCTGACGGTACCTGGACTTATACACCTGCCGCCAACTACAACGGCAGCGACAGTTTTGCCTACGTCGTCAATGACGGTACTGTAGATTCCAATACCGCTACAGTCAGCATCAACGTTGTCCCCGTCAACGATGCCCCAGTCCTCACAGGCCAAAGCATCAGTATGAACAGCGGCAGCAACAAGATACTGAACCTGTTGAGTACCGCAACAGATGTGGATGGTGATGCATTGACAGTCCGTATCACCACCCAACCAGCTCACGGCACGGTTGTGAAGAATCCAGACAATACCTGGACCTACACCCCCGTTGCCAATTACAGCGGCAGCGACAGTTTTGCCTATGTCGTCAACGATGGCACGGTTGATTCCAACATCGCCACCGTCAGCATCAACGTTGCCGCAGTTACCCAGACAGGCATCAATGCTGATCTGGGCTTAGCTGGCAAATTCAACGTCTTCACCTTCAATGACTTCACCGGTAACAACTGTGACGTCCAGGGTGCGGTTGCTGTTGGTCACAACTTCAACGTCAGCAACTACAGCGTCAACGATGTCAACCTGCCATACAACGGCCTGTCCCTCATCGTTGGTAATGACCTGACAGACCACAATGGCGGCATCAATGGCACGGCCTCTTATGGTCATGCGCAAGACACTTATGGCCAGCGGGTTGATGACCAGTTCATCCATGCTGCACCACCGTTCTCGTTTGCCGATACCCAGGCCCAGCTGACCACCCTCAGCAGTGATTTGGCCAGTGCACCGGCCACTGGTACCGTCGTCTTGCAATACGGTGGTCTGACCTTTACGGGCGATGGTCATTCTGCTGTCCAGATATTCAACGTCAGCGGTGCTGACTTTGCCAGTGCCAGCTATTCTCATGTGGACAACATCCAGCCGGGTCAAAGCATCATCGTCAACGTGGTGGGTGATTCTGGCTTTGATGGTGGTGTCACGGATGCCTTTGATGGTTACAACACCCTGTTCAACTTCAGCACCGCCCAGCAGGTGAACATCAATACCGGCGTGTATGGCAACATCCTGGCTCCGCATGCCAGCATCAATGGTGGCTCTGGCGTGGTCAATGGCAACGTCATCGTCAACAACTGGAACTCTGGTGTGCAAATCAATGCCTACCACTTCTTTACTCCAGTCACCGTGGCCAATGCATCTGCTACCACGCCACCGGCACCAGTCAATCACGCCCCTGTGGTCAGCAACCAAAGCATCACTCTCGACAACGCGGGCAGCTTCATCATTGATCCGCTGGCTAGTGCAAGCGATGCGGACAACGACAGCCTCACCAGCAAACTGATCAGCACCGCCAGCCATGGCACCGTCACCCTCAATACCGATGGCAGCTTTACCTACAAAGCCGCCACAGGCTATATCGGTAATGACAGCTTCAGCTATGTGGTCAACGATGGTAAGGCAGATTCCAATCTGGCCACCGTCAACCTGACCGTGACAGCGGTAGCAGCACCGGCACTGACCAGTGTTGATCTGGGTCTGGCAGGGCAGTTTGGTGCTTTCATCTTCAATGACTTCAATTCCAGCGGTAGTGAAGTTGCCGGTAATATGGCAGTGGGGCATGACTTTGCAGCATCTTCTTACAGCATCGATCCTACCCAACGCAGTTATCAGGGCTTGTCCTTGATCGTCGGTAATCAACTGAGCTTCCATGGTGGTGACATCGAAGGTCAGGCAAGCTATGGCGGCACCCAGGACACCAGCAACATGTCACGCACAGACAATCTGGTGCATGCGGCACCGCCATTCAGTTTTGCTGCGACCCAGGCACAACTGACCAATCTCTCTACCGGTCTGGCGGCACTGACAGCCAATGGCAGCACCAGCATCCAGTATGGTGGCATGACCTTCCAGGGTGACGGCAGCAGTGATGCCCAAATCTTTAATGTCAAAGGGTCTGATTTGATGCAGGTGTTTTATGCCAACTTCGTCAATCTCACTCCAGGGCAAACCGTCATCGTCAACGTCAGTGGTGACAGTGGTATGCAAGGTGGCTTGCCAGATGGCTTTAGTAACTACAATGCCTTGTTCAACTTCAGCACGGCACAACAACTGTCGTTTAACAATGTCGGCGTCAACGCCAGCATCCTGGCACCACTGGCGACAGTACAAGGCGGTGGTGGCATGATTAATGGTAACGTCATCGTCAATAACTGGAACAGCAGTATCTACATCGCCAATGACCGCAGCTTCCAGGCATCAGGCTTGCCAGCACAAGTCATATCGGCACAAGCCAGTGCCATGGCAAGATCAGTCGCCGCAGCCAACCCCTATGCCACCGTCATCAGCCAGGCGACACCGGCTGATACGACAAGCAACAGCACGATCACGGCGACGAACTTGCAAGCGGTATCAAGCAGCAGTGCGATTGTGATACCGGCAGGGGTGATGTCAGGTAATGCGACCAGCACCAGCAACAGCACGACCACCGATGCAGACAGTGATCTGGCGATGGCGGCTTTGTTGGCGGGATTGGGGGCGACGTTGGATAGTGCTTTGCAGGCGCAGATGGATAAGACTTTGGCACAAGGAACTTGAGGAATATGCCCTGTTTATCTGGCCTGATAGGAATGGGCTGGCTAAACAGGGCGTGTCGAGTGTTTTAGGGGACACCAACGAATGAGATAATAGGTGCAAGCTTGAGATGTCAAGTTTTAACGTATTGTTGTCGCCCTTAAGGTAAAATTATTACATCGAAATTAACGTAAATCTGGGATTTATATATATGCAAACGATAGAACGGCCAGGGGTAGATTTAAAATGGTCCAAAAGCTGGAAGGCTGCTTGTAAAAATCTACAGGGCTGGTACGACCAAATAAATCAATCCACATTTGACAATTTGAAACATTACGCTGACTCTGGTAGCCATCCGAAAGATGCTCTTCGAAAGGCCCCTGAATACAATCCTCCCTATAAAAACTGGGAACGATTTTCACTTAGCAACGACTTGTCAATTTATGGATTATTGCGTTTATTTGAATTGGAAAAGAACGGCATGTCTGGTATCCCCTTCGATACGAATTTGGCTTTAAACGCATTTGCAGCATTTTTTACTGCACGAACAGTTGAGTTTGAAACACACAATAAGGCCAAAATACGCCTTGGCAAGCCCTTGTCTAATTTGCAAATGGAAGAGGTTTTGTATTGCGCACTTGGCATGGTGATTGGTTGCAAGGAAGAATCTGCAAAACTCACACGGATGTATATAGCGGCTTATTACAAAGGTTGGATAGGAGATACCTGGCGTTATCCCATATTTACTTTTATCTTACGTTTATTGGCAGATCATCTGGGCGAAGGCCCGTTAACCATACACGGTGCTCCAACAGAAGAACCGATTTTCCAGGCGCTGTTCGAGCATTGGAAAACACCAGACCCAGAAGACTTAACGCTGATTTGTCTTGCGGCCTGTGACTATCATACCCGCAGCTGTAAATTTGATACGGAAGGTGAGTTTCCAGAGGGGCGATGGACGCGCTTGCCGATCGAGATATTGTTATTGTTTAAATTGCGTCAGCTATCCGGTTTGCAAAATCCAAAGCTAGATCATCCATTAATGAATACACCACTCGGCGTTTTGCCTGAAGAAGTGGGTTTTCAGCCCGATACTTTAATTCAGCGCGTGCGTGAACGCATGGTGTTGGATGGCTATGATGAAGATGCTATCTATGCAGAAAGTTGCAAGGATTGATGCGTTTATGGATAAGAAACAAGAAAACATTGTCAATATCTTGATGAAAGGTACTGAAGACTACGATAATTTTTCAAAAGTAAGCTTGCGCCAATTTGTTAGTGCCCGAAATGGCTTGCTGCTGAATGCCCCCGACAATTGGCAAGATCATAGCGACGATACGTATTTTCAAATTGTTGACCCCGAAAATAATGTGCAATTCACAGCCAGCTTTTATGAAAACCCAGGTGTTTCATTGGAGACGTGGGCTGACACCAGGCAGGCGATAGTTGCTGAAGCAATGCCTTTTTTGAAAAGTGTTAAAACCAGTTATGGAATAATAGGTAAG
Source organism: Undibacterium sp. GW821-FHT11B02 (assembly GCF_058808955.1). Lineage (NCBI taxonomy): Bacteria > Pseudomonadati > Pseudomonadota > Betaproteobacteria > Burkholderiales > Oxalobacteraceae > Undibacterium > Undibacterium sp. GW821-FHT11B02. The sequence goes on from NZ_JBXASD010000007.1 coordinate 404,923, forward strand.
TCTTGGACGGGCATCGCAGCCGAATATCAAGGTGAATTTCCAGCGCAAGACTTTTCCAGTCATTATCTGGTGCTTTGTTTAAGCACAGAAAAAATCCTCATTTCTTTGACAGTGACAGCAAAAGCTGAAATTTTCAAACAAAATGAAGCATTTTACTATTGGCTGTTGACGCAGCATTTGGATCTTTATGATGTAAAAAAAATTCTGAATGATCAAGATGGTCTGGAACATCTACGTGTTTCGGCGGAGCAGGGCAATCCCAGCGCACAATACAATTTGGCTATGATGTATGAAGTTGGGCAAGGCTTCAAAAAAAACGAAGCAGAAGCTGCCAGATGGTATCAAAAAGCGGCACAACAGGGACACAGCAATGCCCAGTTTAATATAGGTGTTTTGTATGCCAATGGCCAGGGTGTCGCGCAGGATTTTGGGCAGGCTGCATTGTGGTGGCAAAAAGCAGCAGATAATGGTTTGGCGGGCGCGCAGTTTTATTTAAGTGCACTTTATGCAAATGGCTTGGGTGTAACCCAGGATAGTGTCAAAGCGGCAGAATTGTGTCGTAAGGCAGCAGAGCAGGGACATGAGCAAGCCCTAGCGCAACTTCAGGCATATAACGCAAATAATCGCAATGCACCTTGGCACAAGTAATTTTCACCTGAGACTTGCAATGAGATTGCAAGTCTCACAAGTGCAATTTTAGATTGCATAAATCATTTCAGATGACATCTTGTCTGAAACAAAACCTGTTCGATTAGTATGGTTGTGATCTGCAACATTGCATGAATGATTTTGCGTAAGGCATAGTAACTCTATTTACAAAATCGGATTGCCAGACAGGGTTTTACATTTATTCCCCAAATAATACATTATCCAGTAATCAGGGATATCAATTTCACTATCGCCATTTTCGGCAGCGCTGATGGTGTTGTTGGCCTGCTCTGCGGATATCAGTGCTTGTTCTTTAAAATCACCATCTTCGTAATCGTAAATAATCGGCGCAAAGTTCTTGAGCACCGCCGACATTAAAACTTTGTTTTCTTCAGACGTATTGAAGGATAGGTCATAGCAAACATTTTCAGCCGATTCCTGATGGTCTTCATAAGCTAATAGCAGCATTTCCCCCATGACATTTAATTCTGCAAGTGTCAATGGGGGTGTGGTTTGTGGATGTTTGATGAGTGCGCCACAGCGAGATGCAAGATAAGCCATTGCATCTGTATCGTAGGAATATATTTCCTCGTGCTTTTCAACAGTACTTGTGCCGGCTTCATCCTCATCTTCTTCAACGCTACTCACATCACCTGCAACTGTTTTTGTATACTTCGTGATGGCATTAAATAATTTCTTCATCTCTGATGTATTGGGCATACTGAAGTCGTTGCAGCCATGGTCTGAGAATTCCCGCGCGGCCTCTTCCAGAAGCATGGCAAGTAGCTCGTATTCTGCGGATGTGAATTGTGGAGGAGCATTTGAGGATGCATCTTCAGTCATAATAAAAACTTTCAAAGGCAGGGTAAATTTTTTGCGATGCCGTGAAGTCACGGCGCGAATATTGACAATACTATAGATGGCGGTTGTTGTGAACGGGGCAAGGGAAATAAGTGAACTGAGTATTCTGTCCGGCGCTTGTTTGAAGCAAATTAATCTGTTTTTCGATACTTTCTGTATTTTTGATGTCGATGCATTGACGTTAAAGCTCATTAGATTGGCGACTCTAAAAAATAGAACTGGTCTTGCCGTGGCCTTACAAAAAAATGCGTATAGCAAGACACTAATGGCAGCGCCTGAAAATTTCGCAATGGAGCAGTTAATTTTTACTGGTATTGACACACGACAAGTTGAAGTGTAACATTCAGTAACATTGCTAAACAATCTAATCACAATTGCATTAAATTTTGCTGCAAAGCAACAATTTTGATGTCATTTTCGCTTATCTGATTCCCGTGAATTTAATGGTCGGCTTTGTATTTTAAGAGGGCTGCGCCTGATTTTGGGTTGCCGTTTTCCAGTGTTGGAATGTGTTTTAGGGAAGTGGCTTGAAGGAATTGGGTAATGGGGTCTGATGTTGCACTGCATTTGATGGAGCAATTGTTATGGGGCGCACTGTTGATCTGTGCGCCTATTCTCATTTGTACTCTCGTTGTTGGTTTGGCGGTCAGTGTGTTACAGGTGGTGACGCAGATCCAGGATATGTCGCTGACCTTTATCCCTAAACTGGTGGCGACCATATTGGCGTTGACAGTGTTTGGTTCGTGGATGTTGCGCAAGCTCTTGATTTTTGCACGAGAGCTGATCATGAATATCCCCAATTATTTTTAGTTACCCATGATTTTTACTACTTCAGTCAGTTGGGTAACTGCCGTTTTATTGTGTTCCCTTCGTTTGGCCGCTTTATTGCTGATGACTCCTATCTGGCAGGCATTGGGCTTGCCGATGCGTATTCGTGTCATTTTGGTGGTGACACTGGCGTTTTCTTTGGTGTCGGGCATGCAGTTGACACCGGCGGCTATTCCCACTGATTTGTCTGGCTTGGTCATGGCGGGCCTGGGTGAGGTGATGCTGGGTGCGTTGATGGCATTTGGTATTTTTGTGGCCTTTGCTGCTTTTTCATTTGCTGGCAATTCTTTGGATTTGCAAATCGGCTTCAATATTGCCAACATTTTTGATCCAACCACCCGTAGCCATGCGCCTTTGATTGCAGCCCTGTTTGGCATGGTGGCGCTGGCGCTGTTTTTTACCATGGATGCGCATCACACCTTGTTGCGTGGCCTGGCATATTCTTTTGAAAAAATCCCTCTTGGTCAGATGCTGGAATTGCCGCCTCCTATGTTGTTGGCCAGACAGTTTGGTACGGTGTTCAGTTATGGTTTGATGCTTGCTGCGCCGCCATTCTTTTGTCTTTTTCTGGTGGAGATTGGTCTGGCAGTGTTGTCGCGCAATTTGCAGCAGCTCAATATTTTTATGTTGAGTGTGCCTATCAAGATTGCGGTGGGCTTGGCCGTGCTGGCGTATGTCAGTGGCCATTTTGCATCTGTGGCAACCAAGGCATTTGGTTCTTTGTTTGGATATTGGGAGGACATTCTGTAAATGTCTGAAGATACTGACAAAAGCCAGGAAGCCACGCCCCATAAGCTGCGCGAAGCGCAAAAGAAGGGGCAGGTTGCCAAAAGCAATGAGGCCATTTTTGCTGCAGTGTTAGCAGCTTTGGTTGGTATTTGTTTTGCAGTTGGCCCTGGCATTGCCCGGCAAGAACTGGGGATTGCGCAGCAAGTGATGCAAGATGCAGGGCGGACGGATTGGTCAAGCCTGGCAACCATGCAGTGGTTGTTGAATGCCTTAGTGGATAGCATGGGTGCCATTGCGCCATTATTGGTTGCTATTTGCGTGGTCGCTATTTTGGCAAACGTGGGGCAGGTAGGCGGCATATTCAGCTTTGATCCAATTACGCCGGACTTTACCAAGTTGAATCCGGCTACAGGCATGCAGCGACTCTTTTCCAAGCGTCTTATTTATGATGCGCTGCGCAGCCTGGTCAAACTTGCCATTCTTGGTTGTGTGACCTGGGGTGCGTTGAAACATCTGATGCCAGAGATGTTGAAGCTCTCCTACGTGAATGCACGTGCCCATGCGGGGATTGTGTTGGGCACTGTGGGGCCTTTTTTGTTCAAACTGTTTTTAGCGATTCTGATCATCGCATTAATTGATTTGCTGTACACGCGCTGGGAATTTGCAAAAAAAATGCGCATGAGTCACAAAGATATCAGTGATGAACATAAGCAAAGAGAGGGTGATCCGCGTATCCGTCAGCGCATCAAGCAATTGCGTGCAGAGTTATTGAAGCAGTCGCAGGCGGTCGGTAAGTTGCCGCAAGCAGATGTGTTGATTACCAATCCTACCCATATTGCTGTGGCGATATCTTATCGCCACGGCGAAATGCCAGCGCCAAAGTTGCTGGCCAAGGGTAAGGGGGAGCTGGCAGCCAAAATGCGTGCGGCAGCCAGGCAGCATCATATTCCGGTTGTGGAAAACCCGCCATTAGCGCGGGAATTGTATAAGCGCCTGAACTCTGATCAATTTGTGCCTGAGGATATGTATCCTAAAGTGGCGAAGATTTTGATTTGGGTTTATGCGATGCGCAAGAACCGCCAGCAAGCTAATGCTGGTTCTGTGCGTGGGGCGTTTACATGAGTGCATTAAGACAGGTATTGCAAAAAAATACTGACATCGTGATGGTGTTGCTGGTGGTGGGCGTGTTGTTCATGCTGTTTGCACCGATACCGTCAGAGATGCTGGATTTTTTAATTCTGGCGAATTTCAGTTTTGCCTTGCTGATTTTGTTGTTGACGTTTTACATGGCAAAGCCGGTAGAGTTTTCTACTTTTCCATCAATGTTGCTGGTGGCCACCTTGTTCCGGCTGGCTTTGAATATTTCTGCCACGCGCCTGATTTTGCGCGATGCGGATGCGGGCAGGGTGATTGGTGCCATTGGTTCGTATGTGGTCGGCGGTAATTACGTCATTGGCCTGATTGTATTTTTGATTCTGGTGGTGGTGCAGTATGTGGTGGTGACGAATGGTGCGCAGCGCGTCTCAGAAGTGGCTGCACGTTTTACACTGGACAGTATGCCTGGTCAGCAAATGAGTATTGATGCTGATTTGAATATGGGCTTTATTGATCAGGAAGAGGCCCAGCGTCGTCGCAAGAACATCAGTAAAGAAGCGGCGTTTTATGGCGCGATGGATGGTGCCAGTAAATTCGTCAAGGGCGATGCCATTGCCGGCATTATCATCATGCTGATCAATTGCGTGGGCGGCCTGGTGATTGGTGTCATGCAAATGGGCATGCGCTGGGACCAGGCATTGAAGAGTTACACCTTGCTGACCATTGGTGACGGTATTGTGACGCAGGTGCCGGCATTGGTTATTTCGGTGGGGACGGGTTTGATTGTAACGCGCTCTTCTTCTGATACTAATTTGGGTGTGGAGGCATTTCAGCAGATTACTTCATTCACCAAGACTTTGTGGCTGGTGGCTGCGGCTTTGCTGGGCTTGTTATTTTTACCGGGTATCCCGGCATGGCCAGTGCTGATATTGATCAGTTTTTATGTGGCGCTGGTCATGTTTCGTCGTGGTGCTGTTAATCAGGAAGGAGATGCAGACGGGCAGGGGGCTGCTGTCGACACTGCTCTTGGTGCATCAGCCAAGCCAGCGGACAAAGAGCAGGATGCCTACGGTTTGTTGCCAGTTGAGGCTGCCGAAGTCTTGCTGGGTGTGGACTTGATACCGATGCTGGACACTGAACACGCTATTTTTGCAGAGCGCATTACCGCATTCCGTAAGCAATATGCGTTGGAGTCGGGCTTGGTGGTGCCGAATATTCGTTTCCGTGAAGGTGGCAGGCTGGCGGCACATGCATATGAGGTTGTGATTTTTGGTGTGACGGTTGCAGGTGGTACTTTAATGCCGCAAAAATTGTTGGCAATAAAACCAGCAGTAGAGGGTATCAAGTTGCACGGTGTGGAAACCAAGGAACCTAGCTATGGTTTGCCTGCATTGTGGATAGAGGAATCCCAGGCGGAAGAAGCCAGGGCAGGCAAATATACCCTGGTGGAACCACCTACGGTGTTCATGACACATTTGTGTGAGGTATTGCGCCAGCAATCTGCCACCTTGTTAACCCGCCAGGAAACTGAGCGCTTGTTAAAACGCGTGCGTGAATCGCAGCCAGGGCTGGTGGAAGAAGTTGTGCCAACCGTGCTGGGTGTGGGCGAGATACAAAAAGTATTACAGAATTTATTGAAAGAAAAAGTCTCTATCCGCAATCTGGATGCTGTTGTGGAAACCATCGTTGATGCGGCCAAGATTAATAAAGATACTTTGTACCTGACTGAAATGGTCAGACAACGTTTGGGCGCTTTGATTTGCCAGTCATTGACGCAAGGCAGCAATGTATTGCAGGTGCTGACACTGGACCCGACGATAGAGCACAGTTTGATGCAAAGCATACGTGCAGTGGAAACCGGTGGTGCGATGGTGGTGGAGCCGAAGTTTGCTGAACAGGTAATTACCGGCGTGGCCAAGCATGCAGAAAAAATGATGAAAAGTAATTTGTTGCCAGTGTTGTTGTGTGCACCAGAATTGAGACGGCATATGCGTGTATTGTCAGAACGTATGGTGCCGCAATTGCGGGTGGTGTCATTGGCTGAAGTCCCAAACACTTTAGAGTTGCGTGCTTTTGCAACTTTGTCATTGTAATGATCTTCGGTTGCAGTGTATGTTGTTGAACCCTGAAATTTTTAAGTGAACCAGATGGCAAATGCATTAGTTACCGCCGTACAGAGCATGCAGAATGATCTGCAATATATGGATACCGTCAGCCAGAACATGGTGAACGTGGCTACACCTGGTTATAAACGTGCTATCCCGACAGCCAAGCCGCTATCTGGCCTTTTTGATACGGTCATGAAAGGCACGGAACTTGCTGGTGATGTTAGCCGTACTATTGAAAAATCGAACGTGCTGAGTAGCGTATTGGATTTGTCCGCTGGCGCAATCAAGCAAACGGGCAAGCCTTGGGATATGGCTATCGCTGGCGATGGTTATTTTGAATTGATGACACCGGACGGTCTGGCCTATAGCAGGGCAGGGGACTTCCATGTGGATGGCAGTGGTCGTCTGGTTTCTTCTCAGGGTTTTGCCGTGCAGGGGTTGGGGGGCGATATCCAGGTACGTGGAAATGATGTCAGTGTTGATCATACTGGACGTGTGATGCAGGGTGAAATGCAGATTGCTCAATTGAAGGTCATGAAGTTTGATGACCCCAAGGATTTGGTCAAGACGCTTAGTGGACTGATGCAGCCGGCTAATGCGGAAAATAAAGCGATGGAGAGCAAATCGGAAATCCAGGTTGGCTTTTTGGAAAATTCGAATGTCACACCCATGCGTGAAATGGTCGCCATGATGGAAACGACGCGTCACTTTGAATCAGCTCAAAAGTTGTTTCAAGGATATGACGATATGCTGAACACAGCCATACAAAAACTGGGTGAGTTTTAAAGATTGCTAATTAGCGCGCTTTAGCACCCCTTAGTACACTTCGTAAAGTATTGAAAACAGAAATTTATGAATAATTCGCTTTATATCGCCGCCACAGGCATGCAGGCCCAGCAAACGAGCATTGATACGATTGCTAATAATTTGGCGAATGTGAATACATCCGGTTTCAAAAAAGGTCGTGTGAATTTCCAAGAGATGTTGCATGTGGATGGCAGCGCATCGTCGCAAAGCCCTTTGGCAACGCTGAACCCGGTTGGTTTGGGTATAGGCATAGAAAATATATCCCGTGATTTTGTGTCTGGTGCACTGACGCAGACCAATTCGCCTATGGATATTGCCATCAATGGCAGTGGTTTTATTGAAGTGACACTGGCTGACGGTAGCCACGGTTATACGCGCGGCGGTACTTTGCAGGTGAATCAGGATTCTTATTTGGCGACCAGCAGCGGCCAGGTGTTAAAGCCTTCAATTCATTTACCCCCCAATCTGACCAGTATTGTCATCGGCACCGATGGCAAGGTGATGGCACAGGGTGCAGATCAGACACAGGCGACAGAAGTTGGGCAAATAGAATTGGTGAACTTTTCTAACCCTGCTGGTTTAAAAATGGTGGCGAGTGGTGTTTACCAGCCAACGGCAACTTCAGGTGATGCGACCTATGGCAAACCAGGGGCAGCAGGTTTTGGCACAGTTGCACAGAATACTCTGGAAGGCTCGAACGTTTCTCTGGTTGACGAGATGGTGACCTTGATGATTGCCCAGCGTGCGTATGAGATGAGTTCAAAAATCGTGCAGGCGTCCGACGAAATGATGTCGTTAACAAATAACCTGCGTCGCTAAACCGGCATTGCCCATGCGTTTATCTGCCTTGCTTTTATTTGTTCTTGGAATGTTTGCTACGACTGCCATGGCAGGTGTAGTGGCGTCTTTGAAATCTGAAGCAATGGTCAATGCTTCAAGAGTCAAGCTGGCAGATATTATTCAGGTTGAAACAGACAATGCAAAGCCGGGTGACGCAATCAGCACAATCAGCAAAGCATTGGGATCAATCGATCTGGGTACTGCGCCTTTGCCTGGTTACAGTGTCCGTTATAGCCGCAAAGAAATCGACAGAATTGTACGCGCCAATGGGCAGGCGCAAAGCATAGAGTGGCGAGGTGCAGATGCCGTCAAGGTAGAACGGCTGGCCAAATTTTTTGACAGCAACCAACTTGCAGTAACTGTCGAATCGTATCTGAAAGAATTACTGGGCAATGGTCAAAATCAGGTTGAAGTTGAACTTGTAGAACATCTGCCAGAGTTGCTGCTGGCAGAAGGTAAGGTCGGTATTAAACCTCGCCCTTTAACGGTGGCAGAGGCTATGCACAGCAAGGTGACGGTATGGCTGGATATTGCTGTCGCTGGTGTGTTTAGTCGTTCGGTACGTGTGCCTGTTAAAGTCAAAGTATTTGATAAGACCTTGGTTGCCAGGCGGGATTTGCCTAAAGGTGTTGCACCCACGTGTGAAGATTTGCTGGTTCAGGAGTTGGATGTGGCGAGCCTGGATGGTGCGAACGTGCCAGCAGATTGTGCAATATTGAAGGGTAGTTTAAAAAGAAATATCCAGGCCGGTGCAGCTTTAACCCGCAGCTATATACAGGCACCGATGGCTATCAGCCATGGGGACACGATTAATCTGCTGTTGAGCGCTGGCGCACTCATACTGGAATCGCGTGGTATTGCTATGGCAGATGGTGAAATTGGTCAACGTATACAAGTTAAGCCGACTGCGGCAACAGATACCATCGCTGCGGTTGTGGTGGCCCCAGGGGTTGCAAAGGTCATCGGAAATTGAGAATAATGAAACCATTTTATTTTGCATTTATGTTTTTATTGTCGGCACTGCCATCTTCGGCATGGTCCGACAATTTATATAACGAGAACAATTACAGGTCGCTGGCAAGTGATAAGCGTGCACAGTTGCCCGGTGACGTATTGACCGTGTTGATCTACGAAAGTTCAAGTGCATCGTCCAATGCGGACACAAATTTGAAAAGAAAAAGTGAAATAGGTGCGCAGGTAGGTGTCAATCAAAAAAATAATCAGGCACGTATTGCGGTCAATAATGATTTTGATGGCGGCGGTACCGTTCAGCGCAGCGGCAAATTGCTGGCACAGATGAGCGTGACTGTGATGAGCGTTGAAGATAACGGTGACCTCGTGGTTAAGGGCCAGCAATTGCTGGAAATTAATTCCGATCAACAAAGAATCACTGTTGAAGGACGGGTAAGGCCGCTTGATATTGCTGACAATAATACGGTTTTATCTACCAGACTGGCTGATGCCAAAATAAGTTATGCCGGTGATGGAGAATTGGCGAATCATCAGCGCCCGGGATTTTGGACCAAATTATTTGCCTGGGTGGGGTTCTGATGTTTTCACTTCGTTCCCCATTCCGTCAAGTCTTGCTGGTTTTGTTGACCTTGGCATTCAGCAGCAATGTCATTGGCGCAGAATTGGTGCGGCTTAAGGATATAGGCAAATTTGCTGGCTGGCGCGAAAATGCGCTGGTTGGATATGGACTGGTAACGGGCCTGGCAAATACCGGCGATTCCCCCAATAACAAGGCAACCAGACAATCTATAGCAAATGTATTGGCACAATTTGATGTGGCAGTACAACCCGATCTGGTGCTGAGCCGTAACGTTGCCGCGGTTATGGTAACCGCAAAGCTTCCTCCAGTTGCACGACAGGGTGACAATATTGACGTTACCGTGACCTCTATAGGTGATGCCCGCAGCCTTGTTGGTGGTACTTTATTGACTGCTCCACTGAAAGCACCCAATGGCAAAGTCTACGCATTGGCGCAGGGGGCATTATTCGTCGGCGGTTACAAGTACGATATGAATGGCAATGTGGCACAAAAAAATCATCCTACGGTTGGCTCGATTCCCGCTGGAGCCATTGTAGAAGTGGGTGTGCAGGCCAAGATATTGAGTCGTGAAAACACCATGACATTTACTTTGGCTGATGCGGACTTTACAACATCGTCAAGAATTGCTGCCGCGATCAATGATGCCTTTGGTGAGCAACTGGCCAAGGCAGAAGATGCTGAAGGCGTGCAAATCCGCGTACCAGAAGCGAATCGTGAATACCTGGTCGATTTTGTGACACGTATAGAAAAAATCAGCATAGAACCTGATACCCGTGCCCGCGTTGTAATCGATGAGCGTACCGGGACTATTGTTTCAGGTGGTGATGTGCGTATTGCAAAAGTGGTTGTTTCTCATGGTGATCTTAAATTGTCCATCATCACAGATAACTCGGTTTCGCAGCCTATTTTGGTCAGAAATATGGCGGCAGAAGTCCGGACCGAAACTGTGTCAAATTCTCGCATAAATGTGTCCGAAAAAAATGAATCCGGTTTAGTCAGTGCTTCGAATAATACGGTTGCAGATTTGATTCAGGCGCTGACCCGCATTAAAACCAGTACGAGGGATATTATATCCATCTTGCGTGCGGTGAAAGCAGCGGGGGCATTACGGGCAGATTTGATTATTCAGTAATGTGTACAAAAAAAACGTAGCAAATATTAACCAATTAACTCATTTTGGAAATTCAGATGTTTGGACAAGCTGAAGCAGTCACGATGGATATGTTGAAGACGGCCCTGGATGCGGCCAGTCTCAGGCATCAGGCTATTGCCAATAACATTGCCAATGTTAATACGGCTGGCTACCGCCCGGCCACTGTCAATTTCGAACAGCAGATGGACGCTATTCGTTCTACCCTGGCGCAGGGGAAAACAGTACAGCCAGATATGCTGCGCGGCGTACTCCCATTTATAGAACGAATGGCACCAGTGACAGATACAGACCGTACTGCATTGTTGGACACGGAAGTGTCGAACATGGCGCAAAACACAGTGCAATACGAAGCCTTGCTGAAAGCAATGGGCAAACATATGTCCATATTGAGTTCAGCCGTAGCAGAAGGGAAACGTTAATGGATTACCGTAATGCATTCGCAATTAGCGCGACAGGCATGAATGTAGAAAAGCTGCGCCTGGATACAACAGCAAACAATATTGCCAATCTGCACAGTACCAAGGGTGCAGATGGAAAGCTTTACAAACCTTTGCGCGTTAAGGTGGTTGAGGCCAGTGATAATTTTGCAGTTGATTTCGAACGCATGTCCGGTGCCACTTTACGTGGTGTGCAAGTAGCCAAAGTCGAGGAAGTTGATGTTGCACCACGCAAGGTTTACGAACCAGGTAACCCTGATGCGGATGACAAGGGGTATGTATCCATGCCTGGTATTAATCACGTAACGGAAATGGTCACAATCTCCAGCGCATTGCGCGCCTACGAAGCGAACGTGGTCGCCATGAATGCGGCCAAGCGCATGGCCTTGAAAGCTTTGGAACTGGGAGGTGCATGATGACTGTCGATGCGATCAATTTTTTACCCGCGATTTCCATGCCTGAATTGAATTCAGTGGGAACTGCGGGAATGGGAATGGGAGCGGCGCAATCTTTATCTGCACCGCCGGCAGCGCAATTTGCCAACTGGTTTTCAGAACAATTATCACAAGTGAATGATCAGCTGATAACGGCTGATAAAGGTGTGCAGCAACTTGCCGCAGGGGATGCGAGCAATTTGCATCAGGTCATGATCAACCTTGAGCAAGCAAAGCTGTCTATGCAACTCGTGATGCAAGTCAGGAATCACGTGCTGGATGCCTACCATGAAATTTTACAGATGCAAGTTTAAGGCAATAGCAAGTGAACGATTTTATTGAATATTGGCGACGCATTGATCGCCGTGCACGATTTGGCCTGATTTTTGGTGTTTTGCTGATCGTAATCGCTACCGTAACAATTGGTGCCATGACCTTGCGTACCGATTATCAGGTCTTGTTTGCCGATTTGGCACCACAGGATGCCTCGACCATGGTTGCCGAGCTGGATCAGATGAAGGTGCCTTATCGTCTGACAGGTAATGGCAATACCATTCTCGTGCCTGCCGATATGGTGTACAAGACGCGTCTGAAACTGGCTGGCAAAGAACTACCTTTGCGCGGTGCTGTTGGCTTTGAACTGTTCAATAACAGCGAAGTCGGCATGACGGAGTTCGCCCAAAAGATCAATTATCAACGCGCCTTGCAGGGCGAATTGACGCGTACCATTTCTGCCCTGGACGAAGTACAGTCCGTGCGTGTTCATTTGGTATTGGCTGAGCAAGCTTTATTCAAGAAAATTGGCACTCAGCCAAAGGCATCAATCACGATTGCAGTGAAACCGGGCAAGTCTCTTGATATGGCACAAATACAGGGTATCCAGCGTCTGGTTGGCGCGGCTGTTCCAGATATTAAGCCTAATGATGTCACCATATTGGATCAGCACGGCGTTGCCCTGACAAAGAAGAGCGGAGAACCTGGTCAGGACATGATTTCATCGTCCAGCGGCCTGGATGAGAAACGTGCGATTGAAGTGTATCTCAATAAAAAAGTCGTGGAAGTATTGGACAAGACTTTTGGTGTGGGACAAGGTATTGCCAGTGTTGATGTCACGCTCAATCATGAGCAAAAGAAGACCACCACAGAAAGCCCCTTGGCTGCTGATTCCAAATTTGAAGGTCAGCCTACAGGCGTGATTATCAAGGACAAGCAGACGGCGAATGAAACTAATCGTGGCAATAAGGCAGAAACCACAAATAACCCCGCAACCGGTGACCTCACCCAGAGTAGCCGTGAAGTGGAATACCAGGTTGGGCGCAAGGTAGAGCAGGTGATTTCGGCTGCTGGTGCTGTCAATCATGTCAATATCGCCGTTGTAGTTCAACGTAGTCTACAGCCAGCACAGCAGGAACGTTTGAAAGAATTGCTTGCTGCTGCAGTTGGTATTGATAAGGCACGTGGTGATGTAGTTGCTGTTTATTCGGTTGAACAGATTTCGACTATTCCTTCCACTGAAGTCACTTCTCCTGCAAAAGAAGTATTGATTGATGAAGAGCATTTGTCGTCACAGGCAAAAGCCGTTGCAGATACTGCGTCTCAGGGTTTTGTTTATAAGAATGAGTATGTTGTCTGGGCCCTGGCTGGGTTGACTGGATTTTTCTTGATCATACTTGCCATTCGTTTGACACGTCGCCCTGCGCCCGTCAGAAGTTTGAGCGAGCATGAAAGAAAACGGCTTTTGGCACAGGTGACTGACTGGCTGGAAAGCAGCAGAGAAAACTCGCTGGAGCGTAACTAATGTCCGGATACAGGCAATCAGCTTTGCTACTGCACGGTCTTGGCACACAAGACCAGCGTTGGATACTTGATCAATTGAGCAAAGATGATCAAGTGCAACTGCGTAGCCATCTTGCTGAGCTAAAGGATTTAGGTATCCCGGCTGACCGGAATATGCTGGCCAATTTGGGAATTTCTGAAACAGGTGGCAAGCTCGATGATTTGCAGGCGGCATCTGCTGCAGATATGCAAATGCTATTGAAAGACGAACCTGTATGGTTGATCAAGCAGGTTTTGTCACTGGAAAATTGGCCATGGAAACATGAATTCCTGGCCGGATTGAATTCAGCGCAGGCAGATAAACTTCAGCAGATGAAGTTGCCACCACCTGGATCACGCACAAGGCAAAGTTTAAGGTCTCATTTGCTACAAGAATTAAAACAGGCCCGTACTGAGGTATCGAACTTGTCGGAAGATGTGCCGGCACCCCGAAAATGGAGCCAGCGCCTTTTGCAGGTAATTGGCAGATGAACATGAAATCAGTCTTTGATCACGATAACGCAATGACAGCATGCCGTGCTTACGTACCGCTTGTGGTTCTTGAATGGCTGGAGACTGTGTAATGCAAACTGTTCTCGATGCCATCAAAGCAGCTGATTTTATTCAAAAATTAGGTTACGTCCGCCAATTGGCTGGCCTTAGTATTGAGGCAACAGGTCCGGATGTACTGGTTGGTGAAATCTGTGAAATACGTACCCGCTATGGCGACCGTAAATTAAAGGCCGAAGTGGTTGGTTTGCGTGATGGCCGGGTAATGCTGATGCCTTATGGAGAAATTCATGGAATAGGCGTTGGAAGTGAAGTTCTCGCCACCGGGCAGTTACCACGCATTGCAGTTGGCGAACATTTGCTTGGCAGAGTGATTGACGCGTTTGGAGATCCTCTTGACGGTTTACCGTTGGCAACAGCGTCTGAGTACCGCCCCTTGAAAGCAGCCCCTTTGAATCCGCTTTCCAGGCCACGTATTACTGACATTCTGGAGACGGGCGTACGTTGCATAGACGGCATGCTGACCATAGGTAAAGGTCAGCGTGTAGGTATATTTGCCGGTAGTGGGGTAGGGAAAAGTACTTTATTAGGCATGATTGCCCGTCATACCATTGCTGATGTCAATGTGATTGCCTTGATCGGTGAACGTGGCAGGGAAGTACGCGAATTCATTGAAAAGCATCTGGGAGAAGAGGGAATCAAACGATCTGTGGTTGTCGTCGCCACTTCTGACCAACCTGCCTTGGCGCGTGCCCGTGCAGCGTATGCTGCGACGGCCATCGCTGAGTATTTTCGCGATAGCGGCAGACAAGTCATGCTGACCATGGATTCGGTGACCCGATTTGCAATGGCCAAGCGTGAAATTGGTCTGTCCATCGGTGAACCGCCAACGGCGCGGGGATATACCCCTTCCGTTTTTGCGGAAATACCTGAATTGTGTGAACGTTGTGGAACGGCGTCATCTGGTGGTGCAATTACTGCGTTGTATACGGTACTGGTTGAAGGTGATGACTTCAATGAGCCTGTATCTGACATGCTAAGAGCAACTTTGGACGGACATATCATGTTGTCGCGCCGCTTGGCGCAGCAGGGACATTATCCGGCAATCGATGTATTACATAGCGTGAGTCGTTTGTTGGGCGATTTGATTTCTTCTGAGGATCAGATCCTGGTTCATGACGCCCTGGAAAGTATGGCGACTTATGAACGTAATCGTCAGTTGATTGACATGGGTGCGTATCGTGCTGGTAGCAGCACGGAGATTGATCTGGCGATTCAGTTATGGCCAGAGCTGGTGAAGTTTTTACGTCAACGGGATGAAGCCGTGCTTGACCGGCGACAAGTCCTGATGCAACTACGCGCTATCATGGTAAATGCTGGCAAAAATAGAGTGTTGAGTGAAGGTGCATTGCAATGACTAAAGACCGGCGCGGATTCCAATATGCTCTTGACCCTGTGCTCAAGATGACAGAATGGGAAATGAATGATTTGTTTCAGGAGCTGGCAGAACACAATGCCAAAGTGAATGAGCAGCAATTGAAAGTTGACGGACTTAATCAGGCAATCGCCTCTGCGCGGCTGGAATTGATGAAGCAAAGGCAGCATAAAGCCATTATCAATATTGACGCTCAACGTATGGCACATAACTATATGGTGCAAATACAGCATCAGCAAAAGGAAGAAAGTGTACAGTTGCAGCAGCTTGTTGTAACGCGTGATGAAGTACAAGTTAAACTGAATGAAGTCAGGAAATTTGTCGACAACCTGGAAAAAAATAAAGAAGCTGTAGGTAATGAATTTGACCAGGAAGCTGCAAAAAAAGAATATCAATTGTCGGATGACAATTGGCTGCAACGTATGCACTGGAGGAAATCAACGTGACAAAAATTAGCGCATTCTTGCAGTTGCCAGCTGATGTCAGCAAGCGTGACATGTATTCTGGGAAAAATGACCTGGATAGTCAGCATGAAAACTGGTTACGTCAAATGGAATTTTCCATGATGTCTGATTTAAATCAGCATGGTAGTTTTAATGCGTCGGCTATTCAGGCACAAAAGCCTGGAGTGAAATCTGAATCCAGTAATGGAAAGCCAGTATTAGAGCAACCCTATACTCAAGAAAAAACATCGCAAATTAAAAGGGATATTTATCCCGTTGCTCCACAAGCCACGAAGGTTAGCAGTGTTGAAAATGGTAGCACTACCGACAATGTGTCTGAACCTATGGGGCAAGGGCAAATTGGCGGCTTCCATCAGGAAACGCTTGCGCAAACGGTTACAGCCTCCAGCGAAGCAACAACGAGTGCCGAGGCAATGGGCGCAAAGGTAAATAACATGCTTGACGTAACGTCAGGTAGATTTGAACTCAACCAGGAAGGGCTTGCTGTCATCGCATTGCCAACGGGCTCTACTGGAAGTGCTGTTGCCCAGGCTCTTAGAAATACATCGCCTGTGGGTAGGAACAACGCTATTGATCAGATTTCTGCGCAACCGATATTGCCGCGTGCATCTCAATTTTCACGTGACATATCCCGTGCAAACAATCCTGAATACAGTGAAAATCAAGGCGAAGATTTAGATGCTGCGGAAGAAGAAAAGGGCCATGCCACAGAGCTGACAGACGATAAGCAAGTCTGGCAAAAACGCATGATGCATGTAACGACTGAAGAGCAAAATGTTAACGTCTGGATCAGAGACCAGGATATCAGCGCAGAGCAGACTCCACAGCTTATCAAGCAATTGACAAGTGAAATGGCCGAATCTGGATTGCGTCTGAATGGCGCAACGATTAACGGGGAACTTGTTTTCAAATATAAAGATGTTGATACGGAAGATGAAACATCAATATTAAAAAGCGATGAATTTGTACTTTCTTCGGGCGACGAAGAAACCCGCAACGTACCGACTACTTTCATAAAGAAAGCACATTAATATGGCACTCAATAGTGTAAGCACGGTTAGCACGGCAACAACTGGCCAGGCGCATATCAATCAACAGGACTTTCTGAAGATTTTGCTGACGCAACTAAATGCGCAAGATCCTTTGAAGCCAATGGACAATACCGCTTTTGTAGCGCAACTCGCCCAATTCTCTCAGTTGGCGCAGACGCAGGAATTGACTGCCAGTGTGAATCAATTGTTGGCAGTACAAACTGCCGTACAGTCAGTAGGTTTGCTCAACCATGTCGTGAGCATCACCAATAACGGGACGACTGCAACCGGTACTGTTACGGATATTTCTGTCAGTGGAAATGCACCTGTACTGACAATACATCCGACAACAGGACAAGATATTTCTGGTGTCGAACTCAAACAAGTCTTCGATATTCGTTAAAGCCACTTCGGTAAGGAATCATTATGTTGGACTCAATTAAAATTGCAACGACCGGATTGATTGGCTTTTCAAAAGAATTGCAGACGATTAGTAATAACGTCGCCAATCTGAACACTCCTGGATTTAAAGGATCAAACGCTAAATTCAGCAGCTTTTTTTCACACGAAGGTGATAGCGCCAGCGGCGGTCATCAAGGTGGGTCTTCAGGTGGCGGTCTGTCAGTTTTGCCTAGCGTGGTCAATTTTGCTCAAGGGCAGATCAATCAAACTGGCAATGACCTGGATGTTGCGGTTGACGGTAATGGATTTTTTGTATTGCGTGATAGCAAAGGCGAAACTTTCTATACTCGTGATGGTTCATTCAAATTCGACAGCAAGGGTTTTTTGGTTGATGCTGACGGTAACCATGTACAGGCCCTGACAAAACAAGGCGTGTTACAAGATATCAGTATCAACGGTTTAAAAAACAATGCAGCTTCAGCAACCAAGGCAATTCAGTTAACAGGCCGCTTATCAACTGCAGATACAGATAAAGCTGTCGGCGGTGTCATCGTTACTGATGCAGTAGGTGGTACACACACGCTCGCAGTTGATTTTAAAAATAATACTGCTGTAACCCCAGGCAGCTGGCTGGTAACCATCAAGGATGGTAATGATACCGTGGGAACAGGCGAGGTGAAGTTCATCAATGGTGCATTAGACCCTGCGAACAGCTCAGTTACTTTTACCTATTCACCTGCAGGTGTTGCCCCTCTCTCACTTACCATGACTCTTGATTCCAGCACCACCAGTGCAGCGACGGGGGCGTCAACACTGGCTGTTGCAAGTATTGATGGTTTTGCGCAGGGCGACATGTCCAAGACCAGTTTTGATGGAGAAGGCAACCTGGTTGTCACCTACACGAATGGCCAGACATCAAAAAATCAGACCCTGGCATTGGCTAATTTTAGTTCTACTGACCACCTGATTGCCATTAGTGGAAATAAATTCAAGAGTACGAACCAGCAAGATGTCTCGTTGGGTGTGGCAAGCAGTAATTTGAGTACCATTGACGGCGGATCATTAGAAGGGTCTAACGTAGATTTGTCCAAAGAATTTAGCGCAATCATTATTACGCAACGTGGCTATCAGGCATCTTCAGAATTGATTAGTACAGCAAATCAAATGCTGGATACCTTACTGCATATGAAAGGCTAAGTGAGTTAGTGAATGTATCTCCGTATTTATTGTTAAAGAAGAGTGTTGCTAAAGCGATTTCTGCGCAAGTTGAGGCCTGTCTGGAAAACTGGGCAAGCGCTTGGGAAATGCCCCTGAAAAATTCGGCCACTTGCTTACCCGCAAGTCAGTATAAAAATGATTTTTTCCTGGATGCCACCTGGGGGCAGCGGCATTTGCAAAATGGTAGCACCGCCTGGTTCCAGATTTCTGAAGCATTGAGTCGAAACTTGGAGCAATCTGCATTTGGCCTTCACAATGCAGATGCTACCGTCGAAAGAAATAAAAGCTCTGCGTTTGCCAGCAAAGTAATCGCTGAAGCGCTGGATGAACTGATCGACACTATCATAAGTACTATTTGTCAGCTAAGTATCCAGCCAGAATCGGCAGTCTTTCCTCCACCTGCACATTTATTCAAACCTGGATCAGGTGCGGTTATTTGTGAGATAAGTATTGGTGAACATACGCTGCGCGTACTGTTGCCTGCTGCAGCAATACTCCAAGGCGGGAAAGCACAAACGACACGGCCAAAGCTGGGGCTGACTTCCTTGCATGAAGCTTTGAAAAAAATACCTGTGAACTTGCATGTAGAGGTAAGTGATGCCGAATTGACGTTAGGATACTTGAGTACCCTGGCAATTGGGGACGTCTTGAAGCTGCCAAATAAACTTGACCAGGCTTTGAGAGTAATGACTGGTGACAATACTACGGTATGCCACGCCCACCTTGGTAGTAAAGCTGGTGCGCTCGCTATTGAAGTCATCAAACCTCATTGATACGAATGATAAGAAGTACCGTAGAGTAAATAGGAAACAAAAATGAATTCTTCAACACATACCATCGAACTGTCAGAGTTAAATGCGCATGTGCCAGGTCAATCTTTATTGAATGGCAATCTGAACGTAGTCCAGGGCGTAAAAGTCAAACTCTCGATCAGGGTAGGGGAGACAGAGGTCAGTATAGGCGAGCTCATGTCCATGCGTGAAAATCATATTCTGAAATTAAATACAGCTGTTGATGCACCTGTTGATGTCTTATTGGATGGTAATGTGGTTGCCAGAGGTGTATTGGTTGCTGTCGATGACAATTTTGGCGTGCAAATTTCTGAGTTACCACAATCGGACAAGAAGTAATGTTTCGTTACTTGATGCAAGCAAGGTATCTGCATTTTTTCTTTGCATTCGGAATTGTTTTCGGTGCGGGACCAGCTGTGGGCCAAACGCTGGCCTCTACACCGCATACAAGTATCCCGTTCAAACAAGACAAGCAATCGAATGACACGATGGCATATCAAAGTATTGCTGCTTTATTCCTCGCGTCCTGCGCAGCATATGGCATTGTGCTGGGTCTGAAACGATATAGAGACAAAATGGGTGGAGGGGCTAAGTCTTCACGCAGGTTGAGAACTGTCGAAGCCATACGCCTGGGAAAAACAAGCATGTTGTATGTCGTTGAATATAATGGGGAAGAATTGTTGATTGCAGAAAGCACGCACGGCTTGCAATTGCTCAATAGTCACCCTGTCAAGCCTCAGGAAGAAAGTGTGGCGAGTGATGTTTAATTCCCGGCTCTCGCAAAGTTTGAAAGTCACCTTCGTTTTATTGGCTTTATTTACGGTTTCTCAAAGTATGGCTGCTGCCAATGGAAGTGTTTTCTCACTACCCGGCGTAGATGTGCGTGTTGCAAATGACATTTCGCAAACGTCACAAGTGTCTGCAGCCTTGAAGGTACTGTTAGGACTAACGGTCCTGAGTCTGGCGCCAGCCTTATTGGTATCTGTCACTTCATTTATTCGTATTATTGTTGTTCTGTCGATGATGCGTCATGCCATTGGCATGCCTGAAACTCCTCCTAATACGGTACTCATCAGTTTGGCTTTGTTCTTGACTTTGTTTACGATGTCACCAGTGATAACGCAGGTAAATCAAAATGCTTTTCAGCCATTTATGGATGGAAAGATGGCTGCTGGGCCGGCATTTGAAAATGGGCTAAAACCCATTCGGGAATTCATGGTTCGTCAAACACGTGAGCAAGATCTGCAGCTCATGGTGGAAATCGCCAAAAGTCCGGAACCTAAGACAATTGACGATATTTCAACGGTGCAGTTAATACCTGCGTTTATGTTATCCGAATTGCGGTCCGCATTTCAAATTGGTTTCGTCATTTTTCTACCATTCGTTTTAATCGACTTGATAGTTTCCACCATCTTAATGTCCCTGGGCATGATGATGGTGCCTCCAGTATCGATCTCTTTGCCATTGAAAATACTGATGTTTGTATTGATTGACGGTTGGAATATCGTCGTACGTGCCTTGCTTGGTACTTTTCAATAGCGTAGTTTAGCCACGTGTCGAATATAGACCAACCGCAAAAATACAACTCGACTACCCCGACAGCAGAAGCCAGTTTGTGGAAGCGCATGCAACATGGGGATGACTTGGCGCGCCAGCAACTGATAGAAAACTATTTGCCGTTTGCGCGCATACTTGCAGCCAGGCTTTTTGCAAAACGGATGGATAACGATATCGATTTTGCAGATTATATGCAGCTTGCCAGTTTAGGTCTGATACAGGCAGTGGATCAGTTTGACCATGCCAAAGGAATCTTGTTTGCTACATTTTCCTCCCATCGTATCAACGGTTCAGTTCTGAATGGCCTGGGGTCGATGACCGAAAAGCATGAGCAAATTTCGACTCAAAGACGACTACGTGATGAACGAAGTTTGTCAGTAAAGGCCGTCATTTCCGAACCTGAATTTGATGCTTTTCAGCAATTGGCCGAAATCGCTGTTAGTTTTGCTTTAGGGTATATGTTAGACAACCCTTACGTTTATCATCACGTTGATGCATCCATTGAAGATAGCGTTTACGGTGGTTTAGAATTAAAACAGCTGTGCGAAAAGGTGAGGGCGCTTATTGACCGTTTGCCGCATAAAGAGCGAATAGTCATTAAATCCCACTACCTCAATCATCTGCCCTTCAACGTTATCGCTGAGACTTTGCAACTGACCAGGGGCAGAATTGCGCAATTACATAAAAAAGCTCTGAAACTATTGCATAAGGCCATTCGGAATTCTGAATTGCGTGATGTAGTATTGTAAGACTGGCCGCGTCGCTTTTAAAAGGAAACACCAATGGTAGGAATAAATAGCGTAAATCAAATTGTTGCCTTGATGCGTACTCAGATGGCGAATAAAGTTAGCCCCGGGGAAAAGCTTTCAAATACAACTAAAGGGGAGCAAGCTAAAAAAAAGAGCTCTCAAGCATCGTCTGAAGCGTCAGAGAAAATTGAAAAGATGATTTCCCTGCGAATTAAGAGCATCAACCCTGACGATCCTAAAAAGGGTAAAAAAGCCTTTAGAATATTTTTGGAATCTGTTTTGCTTAGCGAATTAGGTGAAAATTTAATTAATGACCCTGCTTTTTATCGGATGGTGAACGATATCCAGACTGCAATGGAAACAGATCCACAAATTTCACCTGTTATAGACAAGGCAGTTGCTGATCTGCTCGGAAAAAACTCTGCATCAGCAGCCGACGGTAAAACCAGTATTTAAGAAACATGCGCAAATGACAAACACCTCCTTGCAACGATCTGCGCAATTCAATCCAATCCGCTTGGTCCTTGCGCGGCCGAGGCTCTTCATCAGTGCGTTAATTGGTGTTGTAACAGTTCTATTTCTACCAATATCACTTGCCCAGCACACAATTACAAGATTGATTGTAGGCTGGAATGTAGGTGCAATTCTGTATTTGATACTCGCCGTTAGAATGATGTTTTGGTCGAGTCATGAGCGCATGCGCAAGCGTGCGATGGAACAAAATGAAGGCCGATTGATCATATTAAGTTCGGTTGTCATTGCAGCACTGATGTCAATTGGTGCCATCGTTGCAGAGTTAGGAGTGGTAAAAGAAATGCACGGTCAATTGCGTTATGCTCATATTGCATTGGCTGTACTTACGATTTTGTCTTCCTGGACATTTACTCAATTGATGTTCGCGCTGCACTACGCGCATGATTTTTATGCGGCTGAAGCACGTGGCAATTCGGGTGGGTTGGAGTTCCCAGGCGGACACGCTCCAGATTACGGTGATTTTTTATATTTTGCGTGTGTCATTGGTACTTCAGGACAGACCGCAGATGTCAGTTTTACTTGCCGTTTTATGCGAAGAATTGGCGCCATTCATTGCGTGCTAGCGTTTTTCTTCAACACCACGGTGTTAGCTTTAACAATCAATATTGCTTCCGGATTGTTTTGAAATTTAGGTTGTATCCAGTTAACGTGCTGCCGACCAGTGAGAAGAGCAAAGTTTGCCCATTTGCAAAGGCGAGTATCGACCGATTTACGGCCGAATTCAGCACCTTTTGCAGCCATCTTAATGCCACCCTTAATTTCGCATAATTTATATTATGTTAAATAGACTGCGTAAGTGGACAATGCAAAAACTAGAAAATATGGCCTCCACAAGATCGTTCGCATATCTTTCACTGTTTTATTTGCGCATTTTGCACAGATTCCATAATGCGGGAACTTTTCGAGTTATGCGTGAAATGTGCAATTTTGCTTAAGTTTCGCAGAAAATGGGCAGCCCTCCAAAATATCCGTTCATTTGAACAAAGTTGTTCTTCCCCTTGCTGTCGCAGTTACTTTACGAAACCCAATGGCGAATCTTTGAGTTGCCAGCTGTATCTATTACGATTACAACGCTTTGGGCTGCTCTGGTCACGGCGACGTAAAAAGTTAGCCGACAAGAAACCGAGGCTCGCAGCGACAACATTATGAGGTCTATGTGAAATCACAGAAAAAGCGTAAAGTGCCACGAAAGTTGAGACTGGATTTGGTAGAGAACGGACTTATTAACAGAAAATTGTCGCGCAGCTTGAGATTGATTGTCGCAATAGTTGAGATTTTTTTCATTTCTGTCAGATAAAATGAGATTTTCTAGATTTCGTACTTTTAGGTATTTATGGGTTCGTTTCCTTGCAAAATTTCTTACGTAATTTAATCCACCTTCTACTTTCTGGCGAACACTGTTACACAAGGAATATCTACCCTCAAAGGGGTATTCAAAACCAATTCTGTATCATATAAATAATATCCAGCAAAAAACTTGAAATTACAAGTGGCTAGCATAAATCCGTTTGCAGCAAACTCTTGAAATTTCAGGCTTATTGCCAAAACAGCTGTAACTCGTATTTTTTATCGGGCAACGATACCTACTTGCTCAAGAAGCAAACAAAAGCAACAACGCATTACTATGACGCTCGCCCTGCCCGTTCAGCCGGACTTGCCGCAAGATAGTCCCTTAATTGGAAGGCTAGAGAAGAACCAGCATCTATCAGACGGTCAAGTATGTCAAGCGTTGCCCTACGAAGGGTGACATCTCGAATGAGTATCTCTCGATGGTCATGTACGGCTACTCGGCAGACGGTCTCTGCATACCAAAGAGTGTTGCCGTCATCAAAGAGATCGGCTGGCGCTCGATCGAGAGCATCGCGCAGTTGGGGAAGTGCAGATGGCACTGACCGTATCCTACCTACCCCGGCCATCAGCCTCAGTATATTCTCCATTGCGGGTCGGCTATCGCCCGCAATAGTTATGCAATTGCCTATGTAGTTAGGATAAGACTGGAACAGCGGCAGGTCACTCCAAGTCTTGGGCCATGACATCGAGCAAAACAACAAGGTCCGAAGTACTTTCTCAAACTGGCAGTAAGACCGCTTCGATTGAGTCCTCAGTGACTCATCAGGAAGAATCTTCGCAACCGCTCGTTTCCACACTTGCCAAAAAGCGTCGCCGTTTGCAAACTCCTGCTTCATGCATTCACTTAGCGTTGAATCCAGTACTCTTTCACTTAAATCTGGCGCGTGCTCCAGACAATAGTCAAGGAGCTCAAATAGTGAAGACTGGTCAGTAGGCTGTGCAAGCAACTCCACTGCAAACAAGTCTCCAACCTCCCAGTAAACCTCATAGTCAACGTAGTCAGAATCGCTCTCTCCTATGTTGGGGTTACCTTCCTGATCTGCCATGAGACGAATAAGTGCGGTGAGCGCCTGAACTCGCCAAGTACCAGTTGTTTCGCTGCGAGCTGCGTCTATTGCAATCGCCCATTCCTTGACTGCAGTCAAGCTCGTGGGCATAGCGCGCGCGCATGGTTTCATCTCGCGCAAGGATGCAAGTAACGCTTTGACCGTGGCTGCTCGCGCCTCATCGACGAAATCAAGACCCCACCTGGGAGGTCGTTTGCTGGTAATGTCTAGCGCCTCAGCATACTGAGAGAGAGCTGATGTCAGCACGTCAGCCAGTAAAGGTTGCCCTGGCCTTAAAACATCTGAGATGGCGTTGGCGGTAGCCAGCCTTACGCTCCAGGCTGGCTCTGTGACAAAATTAGCCAGGCCCTCGGCCATCTTCGGGAGCTGTGGGTCTACGCTAGCAAGCAGTATCAATGTTTGGGCGCGGATATCACCCGCCATGGCTCTGTGGTGCAACCAAGCATCCTTATCTTCTAGCTGCGCAGAAATATCAAGCAAATGAGTTCTGGCCCACTGTAGAGCTTTAGAGAGGTCGTATGGCCACCGCTGAATTAAGGCGCAGGCAAGTTCATCTTCCAAGCCGATGAGCATGACACTTTCTTGTCCTTGGAACTCAGTACTCAGTTGGAAAAATTCGTTGTAAGGCTCATTAGGTGATTTGAAGCTCTCGACCCAACTGGGGTCTGCGATAGATTCGCGGTCTAATATTGCCTTTACCCAAAGCTGCACTGTGGCTAGTCGGTTTAGGAGTTGCATGCGAGCGTCAGCCTGATCACTGACTTGCTTCAGTTCGGGTTCAAGGTTTGCAATTTCCAAAGTTCTTAGATTTCCGTCGCCTGCCCGATTACCAAACTGTAGCCCACGAGCATCCATGCGCTTGAGCGTCATTCGCCAACCGTCAGAGACCTCTGCAGAAGTAGCTACGACAGCTAAGTGCCCATCAAGGATTGCAAAGATGGAGTCCCGTAGGTCCGGTCGGTTGAATTGCAACTGCAGCATCAGACCTTCCAGGCTGTGCCGTCTGTGCGGAAGCTGGTTGCTCGCTAGGCGCTCGTTCTGCCGTTCACTATCCAAGCCATCATGCCCGCCACGAATGGCAAGGGAGTTGATTTCCTGCCGACTTCGCGCCATGTCATCAGCAAAGAACTCATGGCACTTAAAGATCGAGAGCATTTTCTCGGTCACAAGATTCGGGTGCGCCATCAACACCCCGGCCATGAGCCCTGTCGTGAAGCTTGACTCGCCAATGTCCAAGATAAATTCAATCGCCCGAGTCGTGAATTCTTGCTGATCTTTTGCCTCGATCAGCAGACGCTCTTCTAGTGACATTAGGGCGCAATTTATGAGGTAGCTAGTGACAGAGTGGCCACGGTAGGTAGTCCAAAAGCAGGAGTGATGGATATGACGACGGCCGTTGGGACTAAACTCTGGCGGTAAGATGGTTACACTGTCTGGCTGTGCCTTTGCGAAAGCGTTGGCTGCATGATTGCACAGCTCGACCACAAACCGTAAACTCTTCGTGTAAGAATAGAGCAAGAGCCAGCGAAACGGACCTTGTAGCACAGATGGGGGGAAGAACTCACGAGCCGCCCGATCACTGAGTCCAAGATCGGGTTCCCAACCACCCATTCCAAATTGACGTCGGGTTCGCGGCCCAGCCTCGGTATACAGTTTCCAGAACACTTTACGCACCAAGTCTGGAGTGAAGTAACTGGGTTTCTTGCTGTTCTTGAAATTAATCAGATATTCCAAACGCTCTTCTGAATAGAAATCTCGGCTATCGGGCTTTTGGTCAACGCGCTTTAGTAATGCTTCGACAAACTCCGTGAACCGCGTCGTCTCTGCGCCGCAGGAGTTGATCAACACCCCATAGAAGCGCTTCCCGACAGATTGTTCGCGGTACCAAGTCTCGTTGTCGCGTAAACAGTGGTACTCAGCAATATTGAACACATCGCGTACTCTTTGTGAAGGTCGGTACCAATCATCATCGTGCGCGATAGCATCCTCTGCAAACTGGACGACCCAGGAGTGATTCTCCACAGGCAAAGCAGGAAAGGCTTTTGTGATCAACCTGACCATCACGTCCCAGCCTTTGCCCACAGGGGTGCCCATTGCAATGCGAGAGATGATCTCGTTATTCGCAAGGTCACCTGCCAAGTGTGAGTAGTCGATGGACGTCGGGCCTTTGCAAGCAACCCGCAACTGGTGACTCAGGCGCTTCAAAAGATTCGCGTTGTCAAACGACACGCGGCTGCCAAGCTTTGAAACCAAATCCTCCACTCGGTCGGATCGCAGCAGACCTATGGCTACCTCATCGCGCCACAACTGGGCAATTTCTGATTCTTGCTCTAACGCTGCTTCGAGTAAAGCGTAGGCGTCAGCGTCTCCTTCAGCAGACCGCTGTGCCGTCCATGTGCGCAGAGCTCGCCTCATACCTGCGTGCGTCCCCAACTTGGCAAAGAGGGCTTCCCAGTCGCGCTCAGCCGAGCCAACCTCTCGCTCAATCCGAAAGAAGAGCGACCAGTCCTCCAGGACATCATGTGCTGGGGCCACTCGGTCAACGGCGTCCTTTATCAGTACTGTGTCATGTAGAAGAGACGCCACCGCTTCTGCATCGGCTGGCGCCTCAACAAATTGGGCGAAGCGCTCGGTGCGTTGGTAGCACACCTGGTCGAAGACTGTTTTCCTGCGCACTGCCATACCTGAGGGTAACCCCTTACTAGGAGCAATGCGCTCAGTCCAAAGCATGCGCCGCAAGTCGTTTCCCGATATAGCCGGCAGCGCTGCACCACCAGCGATGAAGTCGAAAGCAAGTCGTAGATAGTATGGTGCACGCAGCACCTCGCGCACACCAACATCTTTGGCTACAACTTCTTCCAGAGTGCTGCCTGTTACCGCAGCAGAGATCTCCGCGTCTGAGAGTGGCGGTATGTCGACAACCTGACCGGAAAAGCTGGCTAGGAAATTTGTGAAAAGTGGGTTGAGAGCATAGGAGCGCGTCGTGATGCATAGCTTCGCCCCTGTATTCTGCCGGACCAGCCCCAGCAATTCCTCTAGTGCCCCCGGGTTTCTCGCCTCGAGTACCTTTTCGAGCGAGTCGATGATAATAGTAGGCGTACCTCCGCGCAGGAGGCTCGCAATTGTTAACATCGGATGGGACACCCCGGTGAGTGACTGTACCGCCGCCAAACTCGGCGCATCGAGCTCATCGGCACGGAAGAAGAACAGCGGACCAGATTCGCGCAAGAGAGGCGCAAGGGATGCCATCACAGCAGATTTTCCTACACCAGGTCCTCCGGTGACGATGGCAAGTTGCCGTTCCTCCAGGCTTGCCAGCACACGAGCGACACATTCACCGCGTGGTATGTGGATGTCATTGGGCAGTGTCGTGGGGATGAGCGAGCACTGAAGGCGTGCTCTTTCGCTGAAATTCTCGGCGATGCTGCCAAGGCCCCGCCGAGGGCGCAGGCGACTAATGGCTTCCTGTAGGCCAGTTTTGGCAGTGGATGCCCAAGTTGCTCTGGTAACAGTGCCTGCGGTAACGCCTTGTTCAAAGACGTAAGAGAACAGTCCATCCCAAACGAGCTCGCCGGAGTCTCCCGACTCACCGGATGTCAACAGAGCTTGGACAAGACTGAGTTCTTGCGAGGAATCGGTGCCGAGGTCATGTATGTCAACACGAAGACGGCGGAGTAACTGGAAGACTAGCTCTTCAGTGTATTTGTCCGCAAGAATGCTCTTCGAGACCTCCTTGAAGGTGCCCCAAACCTCATTGTGCTTGTGGCTAAGGAGTTTTGGTGTATTGAGCTTCAGAAGGAAGTCGGCCAGGTCTGCAGAAGCACGGGATAGCTCGCACAGCCGCTTGGCAGCTTGATTGGCAGCGGTAGCTGGGGCAATCGTAGCGAGGACAAGCACGTCACACGAACGGTCGAACGGACTGCCCTCGATACCAAGGAAATCCCGCCAAGTACCTTGCAACCCTTCGACAAATTCATCGTTGCTGACTGTTGCGTTGAGTCCCCGCTTGCACTGAATCAGTTGAAGATGCGTGCAATTATTGTTTCTTACCCTGCAGTAAATATCATCAGTGTGTGCGCCAGCGTAGCGCGCCTCGAATCGAAGCGCTTCGACGCGGCTACCGTGCAGGCTAAAAGCCGTTGGCAACCCGGTGAGCATATTGGCCAAATAGAGCGCCCCTACTCGGGATTGGAATACTCCCCCGCCGCCGCCAGTGGCGATTGGGCTTGCGACTTTGGTACCCTGTAATGGTTCGCGTTTTTCTTCTTTGTTGTTCATCGTTGAATGGCCCCAGTGCCTCCTGAGTACGAATGTATCCAAATTCTTTTGTTGGCTACTGGCCCTTACGGTGAAAAGCAAGGAGCTTTTATTTTCCCACGAACTAAAAGCCAGTCATAGTTCACTTAAATTCAAGTAACAGTCCCGGCTTACTATACTGCAGTCATTTTTTGTGCCAATGGATTTTGAGTTATATCAGCAATCATTGAAGCCATATCAAAACGCCGTTCTTGCAATATTGTTCCAGCACGTGCTTGCCAAATCAAATCTCCCGCCTCTACAAAATCTCGTCTGAGTTCGCGAACAGTACTCAAAGCTTGATCGGACCATTCTACAAATTTTTCATACTCCCAATAGAATAATTTGCTGACGTGTGGCAATGCAGCGCGACGGAAATTTCGCGCAGGGGAAACTAGGACACAGACAATTTCACAGTCTTTTGCATCTTCAGCGTTTGCTCTGATCCAGTTAGGGTGCGAGTCGGCCTGGCGTGCCTTTTCAACTGATAATGTAGCTGTGCTAGTTGTATCTACATAGTCTTCAAATACGATACATTTGTCGCCGGAAAGCCACCAGGGATCCGGTGAACCTTCGCGTTCAACTTTCTGAGCAATGAATCCAAGCAAACTTCCTAATTCTTTTTGTGCATGTTCAAATGTCTCTGGCTTGCGCAGCCCTTCCATAATCAGACTTTCGAGCTTAGCGTATTCGCGATCGTGAGTCGTACCTAAACGCGTCAGATTCGCAGCAATGCGTTCGACTTGTTTTAGTACAGCAGTATTTGCTGCCGACTGAGCTGTAGCTTCGATCAATTGATGCTTGCGAGCAAATGTCGCTAGCCAACTGATATCTGGTGCGCATCGATGAGCTTCAATGTAATGCTGACGAGATTTTGCGTTCATCGTTTGACTACCACTAGTGGCCAGTATATGCGCGGCTGAGCCGGCGAGGTAGTGCCAAAGCGCCTGATACCCCTTTAATTCATGACTTTGTAAGTTGCCCAATACTCGTTCTGCTGCATCTACTGCAGCTTCGTAATCACCCCGCCACATAAATGTCTGAAATTCAACTTCGAAATTTGCACTTTTTTGAAGCTCGCTAACTGCAGGTAGTTGTTCCTGAGTTGTTCTTGAGCGCTCATCAACTATTTGGTTATTAACTTGCTCCCAGTCTTCTTGATTTTCAAAAAACATTTCGAAATTTTCAATCATATTTTTTGCATCAGTATCTCGTGACTGTCGAGCGCCAAAAGAGATTTCTGCCTGCAATTCTGGATGGAGGTAACGACGACGGCGGATATCCGTCAAGTAATCTGGCAACTCCTCTCCAGAAACAACTACTGCCGAAAAGTCCTCCAGTGATCGTGTACATCTCCCTATTGCTTGAATGACTCTTGTTTGAATACGTTCGTTATAGAGGATATTTGCCCCCATGCGGGACATTAAAAATCTTTCTTGCGAATTTGTCGCTTTCGGTAGGCCATCAATAAAGAGGAGGCGACAATCATTTCCAGCAAAGTCAACACCGTCGTATCTATTAGCGATCACGGCGACAGCTTTCGGCTCAGCTACGAACGCTTCTTTGGAATCTTCAATGTCTTCCGCTCGAAATACTGGAAATTTTATTGTCTCAGTAATTTCCTCTGCTGTCGCATTTGCCAATGGATCCGATGGAACCAATACTACACTTCTGCCAGCACGTGCCATCAACTGAGCGCGGAAATAGGGCAATTCTTCCTGCTTTAATGACATTTCAGGGAAAATAAAGAATCGACGCCCGACTCCTTGAGTATCCCATCCTCTTGGTGCCGGAATACGGTATATGTCTTTCCGACCGGTCAATCGCTCAAGATCACCTCCGACACCTAGCGTAGCAGACATAAATATTCTCTGTTTTGCGCGATCAAATGCAGCGTGAGAAAAAGTAGGCGGCAATAAGGGACGCAACAAAATTTCATTAGAGGACACATATAGTTGGCAGGCCAACAAATGGGACCGGATTAATGACCAAGGATATGCCAGAGAGGTATCCGCAGTATGGGCATCAAGGATTTCCGTCAATTCGTCAGCAATTTCCACAAGTACAGGTGTAGGGATTTTATCTACCCAGGTTCGATCTACAATATCATCCCAGACTCCCCTCAATCGAGTGATATCAGTTGCAGAAAGTTGCGGTTCCAAGAGGTTTGTCAATGCTCGATGCAGGGATTCATGATCCTTATTTGTACGAGATATCTGCACAGTCCATTGCTTGGCGATATAGTTTTCACTGACATGTGCATCGTCAACAAATATTATGTCTGCTGAATCAAAATATGGATGAGTATTGAACAGTGAACTGTATGTCGTTATCGCGACTTTCTGTGCTTGTTGGTAATCTGTTTTATCGGTTGGTGAGTACTCTTTATTTGAGCCAACAAACGTTGAAACTGAAAGACCATATTTCTCATGAGCTTCCGCAGCCACTTGGTGTACAAGTTGTTTTGTTGGGCAAAGATATACGATTCTCTCTTTAAACTTGCGTCGGCGCCATTCAGCAATGAGTAATCCAACTAAAGTTTTACCGCTACCAGTGGGTAACTGCAACGCTACATCTGGGAGGTCTGTCGCTTCTGTTGCGTACTTGCGCATGATCTCTGCTTGGTGCGGCAGAACATCCGGCAAACGCCGACGCGTTAAGTCCCGGAATAGTCTATCTGGACTTTCAGGAACAATAGACTCGACAAATGGGGTTTTGAACGCCATAAATTCTCCAAGTTTTCTTTTTAACAATAGCATTAAGTGTATATCACTTTAGCCAATTTTATTGTGAAAAATATTATATTTTGGAACAACGTTGCATTACTCCTTATGACGCATGTTTATTCAGATCAATTGATGGGTCATCATCCAGCGCAAGCTAACAGATACTCTTGATCACCACGCAGACCTGGATTGGTGCCGGTGCTGAATTGTCAGAACACTTCCCGATGATCGACAGCGAAGACCGCATTGACATCATCACGACACGAAACAGGCACTGCGGGAACATCACAAACTTCATTCTGGGCCTGCGAAAGGCTGAGGGCTTACACTTGATGCTGGTCGGCGAAAGCGAACGAACTTTTCGGATCGAAGACGATCCGCAGCTTTCGCGGGAGGGTGTGCGCGTCTTCGAGCTGAACGGTCGCGGCATTGTACAGTTCAAGTACGCAGGCAAGTCACACGGCTTCTTTGTCGAAGGAAATGGCACATGGATGGACGTTTCCTCGGTTCTGAAGGGCGTCGACGGGTTCATGGCCGGGATCGGGCGCCCGGACAGGGCCTTTCAGTTTGAAGTGCCGCGCGGTGAACCGGGCCACATCAGAATTTTTGCTCATAGCCAGCGCGATTTTTTACACCAGCCTGAGCTCCCTACCCTGTCAATGAGAACGGTACGTCGCTAACATGCTGCGCGACTACACTTTACTGCAGTCCGAGCCATATTTACGTAAGGGTAACGCAAGCCACATTTTCTTCGATTTACCTGTCAGGCAACTATTTTTTGACAAATGTATTGATGGCGCGAATTCCGGCTTGCATCTTTCCCCGGGCGGAAGAATTAGCAGAATGCACGCTAATCTTCGGTGGAGTAAATCCATGAAGCGCGACGGCTTCCTCTATCCATAACACGACATCGTAGCCCGTGCCACGCTCGTCATTTCCCAGATCATGGTCCAGACTGATTTCTGCGACTGCCTTGGTTTCAAGCAAGTAGATGGCTTCATCTGGCCAATACACTCGTACCCAACCTTCTGGGGTAGCTCGTTCGTCGTCAAGGAAAACGCGCAGGGCCAGTGAAGCTGGATCGGCGGCACAACTGGCTGCATACACCAAGTTGTCGAGCTCCATTAAACGATCAAAATCCTTGCTGCCAAACTCTCGGCCGACAGGGATCATCTTGTCCCATTCGCATACGCTTCTTTCTTTACGGGCATTTGCGGCTATTTTAGAACGGGCGTAAAGGAATTTTTTCTTCAGGCGAATTTTCATTACAGTCCCCCTTGAGTCCAAAACCTGGCCAATAGAATATTTTTCGGAGAAAGCTCAGAAGGGCCGACGGTCTACATGTAGGCTTTTACCGAAAACTGGCACTGGAGTTCCAGTGCATCCTCTACGTCCAAATTGAGGCTTGTTTCAATCAGATGGCGACCGTCCTTTAGCGTATATATTTGCACCCAAGGCTCTTTCTGACCGAAATTCCCAAACTGGACGTCTGACAATTCATCCAATTGCCAGCCAGCTGACTTGTTTAACCACCCAGGCGACAGCAGGGAAATTTGCGTCAATTCCGATTTGGCGTCGCCATGAATGAGTTTGCAAACCTTTTCTAGATCGGGGAAATTGCTGACAATCTTTCTGCCAGTGAGACGAGCATATTCCTCGGTCTGCGCGTATTCAATAAAAAAGTATGGGGCGTTTAATTCAAGGTCAACACATAGCCAGGTATAGATAGGGAAATCGCCGGAGGGTAAAAAATTGCGCTTCAGATAGGAATCGTTCGTTGTAATCATAGGTGCTATCAGTCACTTCAATGTATTTGAATTCAAAAATACAGAGTCGTGCTTGTAAAAAGGTATGGCAAGTGTGGGGAGAATATCTTTATCGCTTTGACGGCGGCTTTCGAGATTTGTTTCTGAAATACTGAATGATCTTTCGCAAGATCAAAAACCAAAAGCCAAAAATAAAAATACTGATAATAGGATTAATGACATTATCCAAATTCAGACCGAGACTGGGAAATGCTCGCTGAAGAAAAAACACGCCAAGCAGATATCCCAACGCTATCAGGCAAATCCAGCCAAAACCAGTGATCTCGCCACCTGTCACGTACATCACGTCACCACAGATGCGGCATTGGTGCTGAGTTTTTGAATAGCGCAGTTTTCCCAGTAAAAATGGACGGTAATGATACAGGTGCGGTAAGCCTTCATGCTTGCAGTAGGGGCATTCTATCGTATCCAAGTGAACCTCCTATTTCTTACAGTTTGAGTGATGGACGTATTTCAATCTGCAAATGGCAGTTGTGCTTCTCTTCCAGGATTGCTCATCATTAATTGACTATGCAATTCGAATAGTCCTTTCCAACAGGAACAAGCTCAAGCGCCTCCATTTAACTAAAATGGCCTGTAGTTCAAATTAATTTTAAATATAAATACAAAAAGTAAACTTTGTGCGTTCATTTTATTAAATTATAAACGCAATAGGAAGTTTAAAGAAGCCCTCAATGTTGATTAACTAGCGGTAGTCAACTTTGGAGGTTTACATGAAGGATGTTCGGCACCTAGTCGGAGAGCGCGTTCAGATTTTGCGCAAGCGAAAGCAACTTTCACAAGAAGAATTGGCTGGAAAAATTGACATAGATACAAAATCGCTAAGCAGATTAGAGCGAGGCCTTCACTACCCTTCCCTTGAAACCCTGGAACGGATTCGGAGCGAGTTGGGCGTCGAATTAAAAGATTTTTTTGATTTTGATGGAGAACCGTCAGCCGAGGAGTTGCGCGATTTTCTCTTGAGAACAGCAAGCAAAGCAGATTATGGGTTATTGGTGAAAATGACCAATGCAGTCAAAGGGGCATTGCAAGATTGAATTGAATGGATCAGCATGTTAACTATTCCTATGACAAACAACGGTATGTGATGCACTAAATGCAATAGTCAAATCACATCTTCAGATGTGAATTTCATGCCGATCATTTTGAACAAAAGCCGATTTCAGAAAATTGTACCTAACTCCCCTCCTCCTTCAAGCGCTGGCGCAAATCCCTTTCGGCCAATCCATCAAATCCCTTTAATGAATCAGTCTTAACGAGATTTTTCAAGAATGGCTTGAACAGATAGGACTTGTCGTCAATTGCGACCCAATCTTTCCAAGGCTCTCCAGATTGTCGCAACCATCCCTCAATTTCCGCATGTCGCTGATACCCAATCACTTCCACAATATCTGGAATGTCTCCCCACAATGGTGTGGTACCAATAACCCGTGCACCAATATCATCTGAAAAAAAAGATCTCAGCTCAGAGATCGACCGGTTTTCGCGCCAGGTACTGGAAATGACGATCTGCACTGTCGGGTAATCACGAAGAGTTGCCTCTAGTCGGGGCAAACATGAGAATAATTGATCCTTATCGTAGCAAGGTTCCGGATGTAAGACGCCATCAAAATCTAAAAACAGAATCATTTGCAACCGGAGAGTAAGTATCGGGGCGCGCATGCTACCTTATTCCTGTCCAATATGAAACCGCTGATAGGAAATTTCCCGATTAAACTACAGATTGCGATGGCAAACAAAGTGTCTCATGCATGTCCAAAAGCTGCCGCCCTGGGAAAACTCAAATAAGAGGCATAGATCCAGCTATTTGATCTGACGTAGTCAAACTTGATTCAATTCTTTGCTGAGCAAAAGGATCCGCTGCATCCACGTACCGCATGGCACTTTGTACGCTTTTCCAACCCACGTATTCCATGAGTGTTTTTAGATCCCAGCCATTACCGGTTGCCCAGTTGGCAAATCCGCGCCTTAATGAGTGAGCTGAGTAATCGTCAGAACCAGCTACGCCAGCATCCTTGAATATGGTGCGTAGCAACGGTATCAAGCTGTCCATGTGCAGGCCCTGATCGCCAACTTGCCCCCAGCGGTTCACTGACCTGAATATCGGCCCGGATTCAAGTCCAGCCAGCTCCTTCCATGCCGTATATGCGGCAACAGGGCAGAACTGCTTGAGTGCGGGCGCTTTAAAAGTCACGCCCTTGTTCTGCCGATCACCTTTTGTATGCGGCAAGAAAAAACTCATGCCCTGGCCGGGAATGATTTCAATGTATTCCATTTGCAGACGAGTAAGCTCGTCACCGCGAAATCCCCTCCAAAAGCCCAGGAACAGCAATGCCCGGTTCCTGGTATGCCTCAGTTCAGCAGCTCGGTCACCGGATGCATTCGCAGTAGCAATCGCCTGCTCTAGCCAGCGATCAACAATTCCAAGCTGATCAAGCTGAAATGGCTTGGCTTGTTTTTCCTGTGCTGGATGTTCTCGCTGTATGCCTCGAATGACTTTTTTAACGAGAGGTGCCTTGGTTGGATCAGGGAACCCTTGATCGACATGCCATTGCGCCAGCGCGGCCAGGCGTTGACGTAAGGTATTGATCGCCAGCTTTTCTGCATGATCAACTAGGTACTGAGCAATGTTTTCGCTGGTGGCCGGCAAGAAACCGCCCCACTCCACTTCATAATGCCTAACGGCAGACTGATAAGCGACCCGCGTATTGTCACGGGTACCAGCGTGCAAGTAATGATCGATTTTGCTCATGCTACATCCACCTCAAATTCTCATTTCATTGCGCCAATTTGGGGCATATCAAATTTCTTGTGAATTTTAGCCCATTTTTGACCATAACACTGGATAAAGTTACTTTATCCTGTATTTAACTCTTGCTTTTATTACCTTGATTTTAAATTTATTTTAGTATGTAATTACATGGTACGTAATACATTATGATATTTGACGGAGTAAATGATGGCCAGAACCGGATTGTATAAATCGGAAGTCGAAAAAGCACGTAATAGTCTGTTAGCTCAGGGTCGCCATCCATCCGTAGATGCCGTCAGAATTGCGCTAGGCAATACTGGCTCCAAAACCACTATCCACAAATATTTGAAGGAGTTAGAAGAAGAAAGTAGCAGTACAGTGGATCGAAAAACCTCAATCAGTGCAGCCCTACAAAACCTGGTTGCTCAGCTTGCTGCTCAGCTAGAATCCGAGACTAGCAGCCGTATTGCTGACATGTTTATTGAGAGTGCTGAAAAGGATCGGCAACATGCCGCAGAAATTGAAGAAATCACAGCAAAACATGCACAAGTAAAAGAAAAACTGGATCTGACAATTGCTGCTATCAAGCAAGAAATCGAATCACACGAGCAAACAAAAGAGGCGCTTCAAAATGAGGCCATGGCCCACCACACTCTGGCCCAGCAAGTGGCAGATCTCAAGGAGCGCTTGGCAGAAAACGATGTGCATCGGCAGTCACTCGAAGAAAAACATCAACATTCCCGAGATGCACTTGAACATTACCGCAACTCAGTGAAAGAGCAGCGTGACCAGGATATCCGGAGCCACGAACATCAAGTGCAACAACTTCAGGCTGAATTACGACAACTACAGCAAACCTTGGTCACCAAGCAGAATGAAATAACTCGTCTCAACCAGGATGGAGCACGCTGGGTAACGGAAATATCACAAGCACAAAAAACGATCTATGACGGGCAAACCAGCCATCGAAAACTCAGCAGTCAGGTAGATGCACTGCGGGCAATAGAGCAACGGGCAAAGGTGTTGGAGCCCCAAGTAGCTGAAAAAGACATCGAAATTAAAGAATTGGAGGCGCGGTTGCTTCAATCCGTCGCAACAACCAACAACCAAAAGGAACAGTTACACAAGATGGAGGTTGAACTGGCAAGCGCTGCTGCGAAAATTGAGGCGCAGCAACTGATGATGACTGAACTTAAGGCCCTCATGAGCGCCAGAATAGCTCCCACATAGAATTGAATCTTTGAACGATCAGCGGTTTTTCAGCATTGGCTCCAACCCAGCATCTATTGCCATGACCGCGTCGACAATGCAGCGTACAGTCGCAGGATCGAAGTCGTTGTTAGTATGAGAATCGTGTGTTCCGCTATTAAGATTTCCCCATTCAATTACAGGATGCCGTTCTCGCGATATGCCTCATTCTTTTCTACTCGCGCATAAGACAAGCGCGACAGATCCATCGTTTCTTGTTGGCCTTTGACGATCATCTCTGTAATGGCCAGGCCAGCAGCTGGGGCGTGCATCATGCCGTGGCCGGAGAATCCTGCAGAGACGTAGAAATTGTCGAAATGCCCCTTCCAGTTGCCAATAATGGGATTGCCGTCCAGTTCACATTGTTCGTACAAGCCTGACCATGTGCGGTGGCATTTGCTGCCTTCAAATGCAGTAGGGAAGCGGTGTGCCAATACTGGCCAGACGACGCGCTCAAAGTAGTCATGATCAACGTCAAAGTTGAAACCGCGTGGTTCGTCAGAATTGACTAGACCACCAGAATAGCCAACACCTTCGGGGCGGAATGCCAGGCGATTGCTATCTTTGACGTAGGGCAGTGCTTCGATCTTGTTTTGACCAGTAAAGTAATGCTCAAAACGGCGTAGCGGACTGACAGGTAAATGCATGCCTATCATGTCACAGATCTGGCTGGCCCACGGACCTGCAGCATTGACAAAATAGTCGGCGTTGATTTCGCGCTTGTTTGCCAAAATGGCGCTGGTAACAGCATGTCTGCTGGAGTTCAGTCCTGCGACTTTGTTCTGTATGTATTCTACGCCTAGCGACCGTGCCTTTTTGCGTACACCTTGCAAGAAGCTGGATGGGTCACACCAGCCATCTCTTGGGGAATATGCGCCACCGTCCAGATCATCGACGTTCATCGATGGAAAATGCTTGAGCAATCCCTGGCGATCCAGTAAGTGAATTTCTGCACCAAATGCAGTTTGTATTTTTTCATTTTCTTCAATGACACGCAGGTGCTCACCCTGGACGATGAACAAGTAACCTTGCTCCTTCCAGTCAATTGGGGCAAGGTCACCATTGACGCCCATTGTTGTTGGAAACGACTTGATGAAATCAATGCTGAAGTTCGACATCTGGATATTTTCTGGGCAGGAAAACAAGCGTCTGGCACCACCAGATGCCCGGACAGTGGATGCAAACTCATAGGTAGGATCTGGTTCTATCACCGCAATCTCTATGTCTGGGCTGGTCTTTTTCAGGAAGTAAGCCGCGCATGAACCGACGATGGCCCCGCCTATGATTAGCACGTCATAATGAGTTTTTTCTATAGCGTCCATTACTATCCTTGTTTGTGAAAATTTCCTTGCTTGTAGCAAAATGAAGCCGCCAAAAAATTGTATCTTAAATTGGATCCAATAATGTATAATTTTTTTGCAGATTAAAAAATACTAGAATTAAGCGCTTATGTCCAAGCCAACATCAGACCAGATCAGCTTTTCGCTGAAAAAGAATATTTACGATGGGCTGCTCTCTGCAGGAGTGCCTCTGAAGCAAGAAGAATTGGCTGAGCAATTTGGCGTCAGCCGCATTCCCATCCGAGAAGCACTCAAGAAGCTGGAAGCAGAAGGCTTGGTCAAACATGAACCCAATAAAGGTGCTGTGGTCACCAGGCACTCGATTCCAGAGATTGTCGAGATGCTGGATATACGCATAGGCCTGGAGACCAGGGCGTTGAGGCTCGCCATGCCCAAATTGACAAAAAATCATCTTGACAGTTGCCAAGCCATACTTGAGCGATATGACCAGGCCAGCAAGCCCAGTGTCTGGTCTGCGCTCAATCTTGAATTTCATTTGACACTGTACAGCGCAGCAGGGAAACCCCGCCTGACAAAGATGATCGAAGACCTGGTACTGGGATCACAGCGTTACACAAGAATTTATATCTCCCATGTCGTGGGAAGAGAGCAGCCACAACGCGAGCATTATGAACTTCTTGCTGCATTGCGCTTGGGCAATGAAGATAAAGCCGTCAGGCTGCTGGAAGAGCATATTGCACATACACAATGCGCAATTCTGGCTGCACAAGACGAATAAATCAATTGATTGGACTCTCTAGCTTAGATATCATTACCCCAAACACCCTAGTTGGTGACTAGCCTAAACTTTACATAAATCGCGAACACTTGGCGCTATAAAATACTTGCTATTAGTAAGTAGCCAACGACACAAAACCAAGCCACGCATGAACAGACTGGTTGTGGATCAGAAATACTTAAACCGCTTTCTGCTCACGTAATTGGGTAATACTCTCATCGGTATAACCCAATTCCTTTAGAATGGAATCGGTATGCTCCCCAAGCACAGGTACAGCATCCATTCGCGGCACAAATGTATTGGGAATACCTGGAGGAAGAAGTGCCGGAATTTTGCCAGCACCCGTTTCCACTTCAGTCCAGCGAGCGCGTGCCTTGAGCTGAGGATGCTCCCAGACATCTTGCATATTGTTGACCCGTGCATTGGCGATATGTGCTTTTTCCAGACGATCTATCACCTGCTCCGCAGTCAGCGTCGCAAACTTGTTCAAGATTAAATCTCTTAACTCGGAACGTGAGTCAACCCGGCGCGAGTTCATCGAAAATCTGGAGTCTTGTGCCAGTGCTGGTTCCTCCAATACTGACTCGCAGAAGGCAACCCATTCGCGCTCGTTTTGCAAACCGAGCATGACAACCTTGCCATCGCCTGCCTTGAACGGACCATAAGGATAAA
Organism: Undibacterium sp. GW821-FHT11B02; assembly: GCF_058808955.1. NCBI lineage: Bacteria > Pseudomonadati > Pseudomonadota > Betaproteobacteria > Burkholderiales > Oxalobacteraceae > Undibacterium > Undibacterium sp. GW821-FHT11B02. Next base: position 444,937 of record NZ_JBXASD010000007.1, read on the forward strand.
TCGTCGCGTGCGAGGCACCGTTACGGGGAGGCGGCGGGGCTCCATCGAACGCATAGTAAAGAGGAAAATTCATCCATTCGACCATACTTTCGAGCATGGATACGTCGATTTTGCAGCCGACGCCTGTCTTTTCTCGCTGCATAACTGCGCCGAGAATGTTTGTGTAGGCATACATGCCAGCAGCGATATCAGCAATCGAACATCCTGCCTTTGACGGTTCGTCAGGTGTTCCTGTAATCGATAGAAATCCGGATTCGCTCTGGATCAGCAAGTCGTAGGCTTTCTTGTCTTTATATGGGCCATCGGCACCATATCCCGAAATATCACATACGATCAGGCGAGGATATTTTTCTTTCAGTGCCTCATATGATAGACCCAAGCGCGCCGCCGCTCCGGGAGCAAGGTTCTGAACCAGTACATCTGCATCTTTCAGCAGTTTGTGCAAGATGACGTTGGACTCATCATGTTTTACGTCAAGCGTCAGGCTTTCTTTTGACCGGTTTGTCCAAACGAAATGTGATGCCAATCCGCGCACTCGCTCGTCATAAGCACGCGCAAAATCACCGGTGCCGGGCCTTTCAATCTTGATTACCCGTGCACCAAGATCTGCCAGTTGACGGGTGCAGAATGGTGCAGCAATTGCATGTTCGAGCGTGACGACAGTAATTCCTTCAAGAGGACGCATGACGATTCCTTTCAGAAAGAGCGAGGCATATTGAGCACATGCTCTGCAACATACGAGTAAATGAGATTGGTCGAGATAGGTGCAACCTGATAGAGCCTGGTTTCGCGGAATTTTCGTTCAACATCATATTCGCAAGCAAAGCCAAATCCGCCGTGGTACTGCAGACAGGCGTTCGCCGCTTCCCACGATGCATCGGCGGCGAGCAATTTCGCCATATTAGCCTGGGCGCCACAATTTTGATGCGCATCGAATAATTCACAAGCCTTGAATCGCATCAGATTGGCAGCCTCCAGATTGACATACGCCTTCGCAATCGGGAACTGAACACCCTGATTTTGGCCTATTGGACGACCGAACACCATGCGTTCACCAACATACTTCGTCACCTTATCGATAAACCAGTAACCATCGCCAATACATTCCGCTGCTATCAGAGTACGCTCTGCGTTCAAACCGTCCAGGATATATTTAAACCCCTTACCCTCCTCACCGATCAGGTTTTCTTCCGGAATTTCCAGATTCTCGAAAAACAATTCATTTGTTTCATGGTTGACCATGTTCGGAATTGGTCGCACGGTCAGCCCGTTCCCGATTGCCGTACGTAAGTCGACCAGGAAAATAGACATGCCCTCTGACTTTTTCTTGACATCGGCAAGCGGTGTTGTGCGGGCCAGTAAGATCATCAGGTCAGAATGCTGCACGCGCGAGATCCACACCTTTTGCCCGTTCACAATGTAGCGGTCGCCTTTTTTAACTGCTGTAGTCTTGATCTTCGTGGTATCGGTACCAGTAGTTGGTTCTGTCACTGCCATACTTTGCAGGCGCAGTTCACCGCTTGCGATCTTTGGTAAGTAGATATTTTTTTGTGCATCGGAACCGTGTCTGAGCAAGGTCCCCATATTGTACATTTGCCCATGACAAGCTCCCGAGTTACCGCCAGAACGATTGATCTCTTCCATGATGACGGAAGCCTCGGTCAGGCCCAGGCCCGAGCCTCCGTACTCCTGAGGGATCAATGCGGCAAGCCAGCCTGCTTTGGTCAGGGCATCCACAAACTGCTCTGGATACGCACGCGCTTCATCAATATTGCGGAAGTAGGTAGCGGGAAATTCCGAGCAAAGTCCACGAATGGCGTCACGCAGGTCCTGGTATTGGTCATTTACGTTCAACATGTCAAATCCTCTTTTCAACTAATTCAATCGAAGTGGAGCACCCAAGGTCGCCACAGCGCTCATGGCTAGCGATCCAGTGGCATCTTTTGCCCATAAACTAAGTGTTTTCTTGTCTTGTTCCAGGCGACCACACACATGGAATGGCGCAATATCGAACAACGGCCGGATCGCGCGAAATGAGAAATTTTCAATTTCTGCGTCTGGCAGTTGCCTACGTACCAAATCGATGAGCAGGGTGGCGATAAAGGGGCCATGTACAACCAACCCGGGATAACCTTCTACATTCGTCGCATACGGATGGTCATAGTGAATTCGATGACTGTTGAAAGTCAGCGCGGAGAATTTGAACAGCAACACCGGATCAGGATAGATTTCTCGTATCCATTGATAATTGGTATCCGCAGCGATAGGTGCCGGCCCAGCATCTCCAGGTCGAGGGGAGTCCCGGTAGACGATTTCCTGCTCTTCGGTGATTGCGACACCATCTGCATTGCAGATTTCATGACGCAATAACACAAATACCAATTGCCCTGTCTTTCCCATCTTGCTACTGATGTCGACTATGGATGACATCCGGGTTACCGCATCCCCGATCCGTAACGGATGATGAAACTTGAGTCGCCCTCCGGCCCACATCCGTCTAGGTAAATCAACAGCTGGGAGAAAGCCTCCCCGTTCGGGATGACCATCACGCCCGATTTTAGATTGTGGATGAATTGGTAAGAAGGACAACCAATGCCCCAAGGGTGGAATGGGGTCGCCATGTTGCGGATGGAGATTTGTCTTGTCCAACAGAGCTGCAAGGGCTGCAATTGGTGTTCCGGAAATTTGATCGCTCCGTTCTTCCGTACGGCCAAGCCATTCATTCAAGTAAGTCGTGTTCATGAGATATAGCGCATATTGATTGGACTGGATGGAAACTAGTTTGCGCTAACCAGACCATCACCACAATTCGGAAGATCGAAAGGGCGACTTTGGTTTTGGCTTAGCGACGGATCAAGGTGCCGTATAACCATTAATAGCGTTGTCGATATATTGCGCGATCACTGCCCTACCCCGGGCCTAATTTCTGCTTGGCATTTCGGCTGAGTGCATGGTTCGCCGCAAGGATTCCTCGAGAATCTGCTGCGCCTTCAGTATGACTGGCCGGTCAACCATCTTGCCATCCAGTGCTAGCGCAGCACCATCCGTATTGCCTGCGGATTGTATGACGCGATTGGCCCACTCGATCTCTTCCGCAGTGGGGCTGAAACCACGATTGACCATCTCCACCTGATTGGGATGGATGCAGAACTTGCCGCCGAATCCTAGTCGTCTGGCGCGCATGGTATCCGCAAGCACTTGCCCCCCATCATTGATGGCGGTCGTCACACCATCCACCGGTGGAAGAATATTCGCGATTCGGGACGCCAGCACCAACTGTGACCTGAAATACAGCAGTTCTTCGCCATCGCCTTCAATGCCAAGATCCAGGCGGAAATCGATTGTTCCAAACATCAGGCGTTGCACATGACGCGCCTGGGCAAGCACCCTCGCATTGGAAATCCCTTGCGCCGTTTCGATAAGTGGCAAAATGGTTTGTGTAGCAGCTGCGCATTCGACGAGAAAGATGTCGTCGATTCTTTCAGCCTTCGGTAACACCACACCTGCCACCCCTCGCATGCGGCACATTTCGAGATCGTCCCTGAACCAAGGTGTATCCGCACCGTTGATGCGTATCAACACTGAGTGGTCGGGGCTGAGCCAATCGGCGACTGCTGCGCGGGCAACAATTTTTTCACCTGGTGGTACTGCATCCTCCAGGTCGATGATGACCGCATGAGCGCCTGACTTGAGCGCCTTATCAAATCGTTCTTTACGATTGCCAGGGACAAATAGATAGGAACGTGGAATGTGTTGTTTCATGATCATCTTCCTTTGCTAACTGAATAGGGACCGCACCTGATCCGTGCTGGTGATATTCCATATCCTGCCAAACATCCGTGTCATGTCCTCAGGAGTTGCAGCACCGCTGAAATCAGCCAGTCTTAGCGCCTTTTGTTCCAATTCTGTGCGCGACAGCGTATTGCCAGGATCGCCTTTTGGCTCATCAACCCGTCCATGAAAGGTAGCGCCATCCGTAGTCGTTACTGTCACCTTGCCTATCCAGCGCGCCGGATACGCGCCGTCTACCTCGTCATCCAGTACCATTTTCACGTTGTTGCGAAATGCAACAACGGCATCTGAATTGAAATGTTCAGCAAATTCTTTCATACCAGCACTACGGAAATGTGCTATCAGGCCCAGTACGGTACCCATCGAGAACTTCGCCTGATGCACAGTTCTGGGATCCACGACCGGACCAAGTACGTCAATTGCACCTTGATGCACCCGCGCCGTCACATTTGCAATCCGGTCCGGAGTCAGCTCGTGTTGCACGATTACCTGAAGCAGTGCATCGGCGGCGGGATGTGTGTGACGGCACGAAGCGTGGAACTTGAACGAGGTTTCAGCAAGCGCCCATCGTGCTCCCAGGCGGTCGGTCAGCTTGGCCGGGTTGGAGTCACTGGACATGCCAGCAGCCAAGCCTTGCGGCCCCTCAAGGATACGCCTGGCACCGGTGAATCCATCTGCCGCCAGATAAGCGGCGGTCAATCCGGCACCAGCTGCATGTGCGGTATGCAATTGCTTGGAATCTGCCGCATCGCGCAGGAATTCCCACAGGCCTGCAGCCTGCGTACCTGCGGAACCAAAAGCATTGAGCATCTGCTCTTCGTTCAACTGCAAAAGCCGTCCGACGGCAGCGGCCGCAGCGATCGTACCAACAGTGCCTGTAGTATGAAAAATCCGATAATGCGACCGGCCAAGAAATTCACCTGTGCGAATACCTACTTCGTAGCCAGCTACCGCCGCCGTCACCAATTCTCGCCCGGAACAAGCCAACGCCTGCCCTACTGCCAGCACTGCCGGAAAAACCACAGCAGCCGGATGGAAGACGGAACCGTTATGCACGTCATCCTGTTCAGCATAGTGAGACGCAGCCGCATTGATCATGGCTGCAAACAGCGGAGTCGTGCTACTGCGCGACATAAGAATTTCCGACGGTCCGGTGGACGGTGCCATCCTCTGGCAAAACCTGTTGATGATCTTGACTGGCTCGCCTGATGCACCCGCTATGGCAGACCCAGCCCAATCCAGAAACAAGTCTTCCGCACGGCGCACTACTGGTTCAGGAATGTCGATAAATTTCAAATTCGCAGCAAAGTCTGCGAGCGTTTTGCTCGGGGATGTGGTGATCTCACTCATTGGCTTGTCTCTTTCAAAGTATAGGAACGGTCGGACATTTCACGCTCAGGGAGTTGCGCATTTTTCAATCATCAATTTTTCAGTCGCGGCCAATAACACACATAAAGTAATAGCCTTGGACGCTGATCGGATTTCGTCCAGGCTGGGCAGGCTCGGCGCAATACGGATGTTGCTATCCTGTGGGTCGTGTCCTCCGGGGAACGGGGCACCTGCTGTGGTCAGCATAACGCCGGCCTGAGCAGCCAATTCAACAACACGTTTCGCGCAACCAGGATATACATCAAGACTGATAAAGTAGCCTCCGCGCGGCTCACTCCAATTTGCTATGCCGCGCCCCTCAAGATCAGTCTTGAATTGCGTGATCACTGCATGGAATTTAGGTGCCATGATTGCCCGATGTCCAGCCATGAGCGCATGCAAACCATCCTCATTCTTCAGAAAGCGAACATGTCTGAGCTGGTTGATCTTGTCTGGTCCTACTGTGCGCACATCTGTCAGCTTGAGCAGCCAGTCAACGTTTTTTATGGACGAGCCGAAAATCGCCAAGCCTGCTCCGGCCAGGGTCACCTTTGATGTTGATGCATAGACCAACGCACGTTCCGGATGGCCATGCTTTTGGCACAGCTCCACGATGTTCCCGATCTCGACTCTTTCTGAAGTCAAATGATGAACAGCGTAGGCGTTATCCCAGAACAACTTGAAGTCCTCTGCAGCGGTGGGCATCGCGGCAAGCGACTCCACCACGTCGGACGAATACACGGTGCCGGTCGGATTGCTGTATTTCGGTACGCACCACATGCCACGAATAGAGGCGTCGGCAGCAACCAGTTCCCGCACCTTCCCCATGTCTGGGCCATCTTCTGCCATCGGCACTGGGATCAATTTGATGCCGTAGTCTTCGCAAATGCGGAAATGCCTGTCATATCCTGGTACGGCGCACAGGAAAGATACAGACTCTTCCTTACTCCACGGCCGGGGCGAGTCGCAAAAACCATGTCGCCAAGCGAAGCCAATGCAGTCGTACATCATTGCCAGACTGGAGTTGTCTCCTAACACAACCTGTTCAGGTCGCACACCGACCAACGGTGAAAACAGGCGCCGCGCCTCGAGAATGCCTTGAATGCCACCGTAATTGCGGACATCAATTCCTTCTTCCAGCACACAATCATACTCACCAGGCAGCGCCATCATAGCGTTCGACAATGACAGTTGTTCCGCTGAAGGCTTACCGCGTGCCATATTCAGGTGCAGGCCTTTTGAGCAGAGTTCTTGATAGCGCTGCTCCACGCTTTGGTGCAGCGGCTTGAGCTCATCTTGCGTCATATCAGTCAGGTTTAACATATCGAGCTCTTTAAAGGTAAGGGATTGATTTTTTCAATACAGATTTAGTCTGATCGAATCACCGGATCTGCACAATTTGGATATTTGGAAGTTCGGCTTAGCTTACAATGAACACTACATCCCAGAATAAATCGGCCCCTGACCACCGGGCGGCGTGGTCCAGTCAATGTTTTGTAAAGGATCTTTGATATCGCATGTCTTGCAGTGGATGCAATTCTGATAATTGATCTGCAGCAGGGGTGCGTTCGTCTTATCATTGACAATCTCATACACACCTGCTGGACAATAGCGTTGCTCCGGGCTGTCATAGAGCGCGTGATTGACTTCAATTGCTTTGCGCGGATCTTTCAGCCTCAGATGGCAAGGCTGTTTCTCTTCATGGTTGGTATTGGACAGATACACTGACGACAGTCTGTCGAAAGTCACCTTGCCATCCGGTTTCGGATAGCCAATAGGCTGGCTTACGCTTGCCGGTTTAAGCTTTTCATGATCCGCCGTCAATTGTAGTGTCCATGGCAGACGGCCACGGAACACATGCTGGTCGACGCCAAACAGAATGGAACCCAGGTAAAGTCCCTTGGACATCAACGGTTTGAAGTTCCGCGCTTTGTGCAGTTCGTCGTACAGCCAGCTTTCGCGGAACCGCTGCGGATAATCCGACAGTTCGTCGTTCGAACGACCATCCTGCAATGCTTGAAAGCTCGCCTCCGCCGCTAGCATTCCCGATTTCATCGCTGCATGGCTTCCTTTGATGCGGGAAGCATTCAGGAAACCCGCATTATCGCCAATCAGGCACCCTCCCGGGAACACTAGCTTGGGCATTCCCTGCAAGCCTCCGGCTGCAATTGCTCGTGCGCCGTAGGAAAGGCGCTTCCCACCCTCAAGTATGGGGCGAATCGAGGGATGATTCTTGTATCGCTGAAATTCCTCGTAGGGAGACAAATATGGATTCGTATAGTTGAGACCGACAACAAAGCCAACCGAGACAAGATTTTCACCGAAGTGATAAAGGAACGAACCACCATAGGTATCGCTCTGTAGCGGCCAGCCAGCGGTGTGTACCACAGTGCCAGGCTTGTGTTTATCTGATTGCACTTCCCACAATTCCTTGAATCCAAGACCGTAGACTTGCGGATTATCTTTGTCGCGCAACGCGTAGCGCGTTTCCAGCATCTTCCCAAGATGCCCACGGCATCCTTCCGCAAACAGGGTATAGCGTGCGTGCAGCTCTACTCCAGGTTGATACTGCGCAGTAGGCTGACCATCGCTTCCCACTCCATAATCGCTTGTGACAACACCTTTTACTTCGCCTGCAGTACCGAAAACGACGCTGTCCGCCGCAAAACCTGAAAACACCTCCACCCCGAGCGCTTCTGCCTGTTGTGCCAACCAGCGACAAAGCATGCCGAGACTGCCTATATAGTTGTCGTGGTTTTTGAAACATGACGGCAACGCAAAATTGGGGACCTGCCAGCTCTCGCTTTCAGACAAAAACAGAAACCTGTCTTCGGTGACCGTGGTCTGGAGTGGTGCCTCCATATACCGCCACTCCGGAATCAGTTCATCCAGAGAACGTGGATCGATTACCGCACCAGAAAGAATGTGCGCACCAACCTCCGCCCCTTTGTCGATTACGCAAACATTGATTTCTTTTTTTGTGTTGCTTGCCAATTGCTTGAGACGAATCGCCGCGCTCAGCCCTGCAGGTCCGGCTCCGACAATCAAAACATCGAACTCCATCACGTCACGCATCATCACACCTCCCTTTTCATTACCATCTGACAGAACTCAATCAAACTCAATAAGCAGACCTCTTGTGATCTCTGTGTATTCACATGTGAATACTTCACAATGACGCACGCCCTTTTAGCAATGCATTTAACAATGCTTTACTGAAGTGCCGATGTCAGTTCTGGAATGATCTCGAACAAATCTCCAACCAATGCGTAGTCCGCAATCTGGAAAATTGGCGCTTCCTCATCCTTGTTGATCGCGACGATCACCTTTGAGTCTTTCATACCGGCGAGATGCTGGATCGCACCTGAAATGCCGACGGCAAGATACAGATCCGGTGCCACGATATGGCCGGTTTGCCCGACTTGATAGTCGTTTGGTGCATATCCGGCATCTACTGCAGCACGCGAAGCGCCCAACGCGGCATTGAGCTTGTCGGCCAAGGGACTAAGCAGGCTTTGATAACTATTGCCACTACCCAGCCCGCGCCCGCCGGACACGATGACGCGTGCCGTTCCCAATTCCGGCCGGCTGGACTTGAGTACTTCCCTGCCAGCCAGGCGGGTTGTGTTTACCACCGGCCCTGGAAGGATTGTCTCCATGGCAGCGGCACCATCACTTGGCGCCGCCTCAAACGCTGTCGCGCGCACCGTTGCCAGCTTAATGTGCTCACTGCTGCGCACTGTTGCCAGTGCATTACCAGCATAAGTGGGATGGACAAATGTTTCCGAATCAAGCACGTCGATGACATCGGACACTTGTGCCACATCCAAAAGCGCGGCAACGCGCGGTGCCAGGTTACGACCAGAAGCCGTGGCTGGCACAAAAACATGTGTATACCCGCCCGCTACCCGTGCCACCAATGGCGCAACATTTTCTGCCAGTTGATCTTGATAATGAGACGCGTCAGCAACAAGTACTTTTGCAACGCCACCAATGTTGGCAGCATCCGCTGCTGCTGCACTACAACCGCTGCCAGCTAACAACACGTGTACCTCGCCACCAAGTTTTAGTGCTGCCGTGACCGTGTTTCGCGTAGCGGCTTTAAGTGAGCCATGATCGTGCTCTGCAATGACTAGTGATTTCATTAGATTACCTTTGCCTGGTTTTTCAAGTGATTCAACAATGCAGCAACATCTGGCACCCGAATTCCTGTGCTGCGTTTGCGAGGCTCCTCAACCTTGATGACTTCGAGGCGCGGGTGACAATCCACATCCAATTGCCCGATCGTACAGACATCCAGAGTCTTTTTCTTTGCCTTCATGAGATTGGGAAGTGTGACGTAGCGCGGTTCATTTAGTCGCAGATCCGTGGTAATCACTGCTGGCAAATCAAGTTCCAGCGTTTCCTGGCCGCCTTCAATTTCGCGCACTACTGTAGCAACGCCATCATGCAGACTTACTTTGAAGGCAAATGTGGCCTGGCCCCACCCCATCAATCCAGCAAACATCTGCCCTGTCTGACAAGCATCGTCATCAATCGCTTGTTTACCGAATATGACCAGACCAGGAGCCTCCTTATCGGCAATTGCCTTTAGAATTTTCGCCACGCCCAGTGGCTGCAATGTAGCCTCGGTCTGTACCAAGATAGCCCGATCAGCTCCGAATGCCAGTGCGGTGCGCAGAGTTTCCTGGCATGCAACTGGTCCGCAACTGATCACAATGACTTCGCTGGCAAGGTTCTGTTCCTTCAGACGTATTGCTTCTTCTACAGCAATTTCGTCGAACGGGTTCATCGACATCTTCACGTTCGTTAGCTCAATCCCGGATCCATCGCCCTTCACCCGTGGCTTCACGTTGTAGTCAATGACGCGCTTAATCGGCACTAAGATTTTCATGAAGTTCTCCAAAATTTAATTAAATTTCTCCGGCATTCCAAATCGCAACTGCACTGGAATATCTGACGGAATCGGAGCAAGTGTGAGTGATGGCGGCAGTGCTGACAATTCGTAAGTCACGAACCCGGAGTTAGGCTGTGGTGAGAGCAGTCAGTGGGGATGCGCGACTGGATTGCACGTAGTCGAGACGGCACCCCAGTTGACATCTGGGGTGCGTCAGCGATGATCGGCAATCAATGCACAGAATGCCGTTGATGAGAAACGTTTTCTACGACGGCTTGGTAGCGCGGATCTCAAGCGTGACACCGGCACCCTTTTCCGCCGTGTCAAAATAGGTAAAGCCGCTCAGGTCCGGCCGCCGCCCACGCATTAATGTCTGCAGCCCCATTTCGTTACCTTGCGCCTCACCCTTGTTGCAATCAGGCACGGTAAAGCCAAGATGGAACACCCCTTCGCCCCGTGTTTTCAGAAAATGCATTTGCGCGCTGTTGCCTGCACCTGGTTCGCATAGTTGTAGCTGTACATTCCCCAAATCAGCGTAACGATAGCGCAGCTTGAAAAAAGCCGCAGGATCAGGTACTTTCAGATCTGACTTGAACGCATCCAATGGCGGAAAGTCGTGCCACGGACCGACTCCTATTGATTCATAGTAAGCCACCGCCGTTTCCAAATTTCGGACAACGATACAGATGTGGTGCAACTGCTGAAAGAGATCTGGATGCTTCATTTCTGGGGACTCCATATATGTGACGGATATCGTAACGGGATCGTGGTGGCGAAATCAGGATTGCGCTTCCCTGGACATTGAGAATAGCGCTGCAGATTCCTCAAAGGTTTGTCCGGCAGTCGGGTTCCATTGCACCCCTGAGCGCGCCAGCACACCAGGCTTGAGTCTTTGCGTTTCGTCGTAGTCACTCCAGGGGTGGAAGAACAAAGGTTCACAGGTGTCAAGCGTTTCCAGTCGTTGCGCATATGCATCCAAGTAGGCGCTCCTGTCTTCTGCTGAAACACGGGCAGGCATCCAGGCTGCAAATGGTGGTAATACAGTAAAGCCCGTGTAGCCAAGGATGCCGTTGTGAATAGGCCATAGCACATGATGCAGATCACCATCGATGCCATTAGGTTCGTACAGGGTGGATGCTGTTCCAGTCGTCAGGCAGATCATCGCCCGTTTCCCCTTGAAATGGCCAGACTCATACTTACGCCCGGTTGAATACGCGAAACCCCGGCTGAATACGCGGTCGACCCAACCCTTGAGGATTCCTGGCATGGAAAACCACCAGACAGGAAAGTGAAACAACACGAGGTCAGCCGCTGCCACCTTTTCCTGTTCAGCCTTCACATCTGCTGAATGGCAGTTGTGCGCCAGGGCATGTTCCTGCTCTTTGGAAAGATCCAGATAGTCAGAATCTGCGCGACTGTCAAAATCCGCTGGCCCCAGTGCTGCCGACCATTTCATTTGATAAAGGTCGCTGACGACCACCTCGTGACCGAGCCGCTCCAGGGTGGCAACTGCTGTGTTCTTGAGCGCGGCGCTGAAGGACGCCTGTTCCGGATGAGCGAAAACGATAAGGACTTTCATGGCAATACCTTTTGAAGTTGATGTTTCTTTTAAATTACATTACTGACTTTCCAGAATTGGATTCCTGCTTTTTATTCCGGCCACCCCTTCTGAAAATAATTTTACTTATTTCCAATGGCACCATCACGGTGGTGCCTGGAAACTACCCACTAAGAACTCAAGCGCCGTGCATCATCGACAAGAATCTGGATCAAATCTCTGGCGAATGCTGGCAGTAAGCTCAAGCTGCGTACACAAATTTGAAGATTGCGTGCCGCCCATTCGTCGGCAAGTGGAACAATCGCAATATTCATTGTCCTTGCGTAGCGCCGGGCCGCCGAACCGGGCAAAATACCTATTCCCACGCCGGCCTCAGCCATACGGCAAATCGTCTCGAAGCTGCCGACCTGAATGCGGGTTTTCAGGGCACGGTGTATCGCACTTGCTGCCTGATTTAAAAACGTGTGAATCGCACTGGCTTCCGACAGGCCAACGTGATCAAAGGTCAGCGTCTCTTCAAAATACACATCAGAGCGGCTCGCGAGGGAATGATTGAGTGCTGTGGCAAGCACCAGCCGGTCTTTATGATAAGGAATGATTTCGAGCCCCTCGGTGCGCACGTTGCCAGCAACAATACCGATATCAGCCTTTCCCTCGCAAACGGCCAGCACGATATCGTGACTCAAGCGTTCGCATAGGTCGATACTCACATCAGAATGTTCGGCCAGGAATGCAGGTAATACAGCCGGCAGGTATTCTGACATGGCTGTAGTATTCGCCCAGATACGGACATGTCCGCGCAAACCTTCAACATACTCCTGCAAGTCCCCACGAAGATGTTCGATCTGCTGCAGTATCAAACGAGCATGGTGCAGAAATGCCTGCCCGGGCGCAGTTAGAGTTACGCCTTGATTGGCACGAAACAACAGCTTGGTACCAAGATGCTCCTCAAAATTCTTGATACGCGTACTGGCCGATGGCAGAGCCATATGCGATCGCTCAGCACCTCGGGTGAGGCTATTGGTTTCTGCGATATTAACGAAAAGCCGCAAATCGATAAGATCAAAATGTAATCGCATACTCTAGCTGCCTTCAAGTGAGGTGGCGGAAAATCTGGTCAGCGCATATGGCACCTGATGACTTCTGCAATAAATACTCAACATTGCTGTCCCCGAGTAGTCAATTTTAAAACCTTGTGACCGTTTCATCATTAATCGCCTGTTTTTCCCAACAAAACGGCATCGGAACCGAGGTCATCGGAAGCGGATTTGTTGAACACCTGGCAATCTGATGAACAGAGAACTGCCTGAGATCACGTATCACACTTTGGTTGGCCGCCAATGCAGCCTGCATCCAATAGATTTGGGCCCGGAAGTCGTCGGTTTGGCTTGTCCGGTTGCATGCAGACTTGATTCGGTTGTCGGCACGCATTGCAATGACGAACTCGTATACCTCAGACAAAGTCAAGCAGTTCCGTCGGTTTTGCATATGCCAGGCATGTTGACTACCAGCATCGTCTTCCAGCAAGCCAGCCTGCACCATTTTCCGGCAAAGATCTCGCACTTTCCTGACAGGCCGATCGACACGTACGCTCACTTGCTCAACGCTCAATGATTTCGGTGCAGAGCGCGAGAAGTGTGCCAGAACCTCGGTCACCAGACAGAGCTCCCGGTGGAAATACTGGTCACCAAAGATGGAAGATGTGATGTCCATAGACATTAAACTCTCCTCTGCTCTGTGTCGGTCAGAGCTTGAATCAGCGCAAAACAAAGGGATTCGCCGTTACCACTCCTGAGTTGATCCAGACGCTCTTGACCTGTAAATATTCGCGTATTGCGTCGACACCATTTTCACGCCCCATGCCAGAATCCTTGTAACCACCAAACGGTGACATGTAACTCACTGCACGATAGCTATTCACCCATACCATTCCCGCCTGGATGCGCTGTGCCATGCGAAATGCGCGTCCGATGTCTGCGGTCCAGACACCTGAACCTAGACCAAATCGTGAATCGTTCGCGATGCGTACTGCGTCGTCTTCATCCTTGAAGCGGATAATAGAGAGAATTGGCCCGAATACCTCCTCCTGGGCAATACGCATACTGTTGTCGACTTCACCAAAAATGGTTGGTTCGATGAACCATCCGTTTCCACATTCGGCTCGTTGTGCAGGCCCACCACCCAGCAGTAGCTTTGCACCTTCCGCTTTCGCGATGTCGATATAGCCCAACACCTTCTGATACTGTGGCTGCGTAGTTACCGGGCCTATCTGTGTATCCATACACATCGGGTCGCCCATGCGGGCAGTACGGGTCAAGGCAAGTAATTTCTCGACAAAAAGGTCATAAATGCTATCCTGCAACAGCAGACGCGAGCCAGCAATGCAGGTCTGCCCAGTTGCCGCAAAAATACCGGACACCGCACCGTTCAGGGCATCGTCCAGATTGGCATCGGCAAATACAATATTGGGAGACTTGCCACCGAGTTCCAGGCTGACATGCTTGAAATGCCTTGCCGCTTGCTCATTAATTTGCCGGCCTGTGCTATCAGATCCGGTGAATGTAATTTTTTTAACAAGCGGATGCTCAACCAGTGGCGATCCTACCTCTTTGCCAAAACCAGTGACAACGTTCACTACTCCCGGAGGAAATCCTGCTTCTTCAAACAATTTCACGAATTCGATAGTCGAAGCTGACGTGAACTCGGATGGCTTGATCACAACAGTGCAACCTGCTGCAAGGGCGGGGGCAATTTTCCACGCCGCCAACAGCAATGGCGAATTCCACGGTGTGATGACTGCGACTACACCCAAGGGTTCATTCACGGTAAAGTTGAAATAGCCCTTTTTGTCCAGAGGAACAACCGCACCCTGGATTTTATCGGCTAAGCCGCCGAAGTAGTAATACCATTGTGGAATATAGTTAAGCTGGCCGTGCATCTCAGCCATCAGCTTGCCGTTATCACGGACTTCGATCTCTGCGAGTTTTTTTGCATCCCGTGCAATCAGATCACCCAGGCGATGCAAATACATTCCACGCTGACTTGGCGACAAGGCAGCCCATGGTCCACTACTAAATGCCCGATGTGCCGCATTAACTGCAGCATCGACATCGGCAGCGCCGCCTTCAGGAATTTCTGCCCATGGCAATCCTGTATAGGGATTGCTGGTTTCAAACCAATTGCCAGAGATGGGATCAACCGATTGCCCATCAATATACATTTGATAACGTTGCATACAAACCTTTTTATCTAATCCACGTTTTTTATCATTAAGCTGGCGATGTCACTGACGTACGGAGCCTCGCTGTCATCTGGATTGCCTTGCAAAGTAACTGCAGTTTCTCATTGAAAAAATGGTCGGCATCAGGAATTGCCAAGACTGGTAGTGCTTGCCTTTCCGCCCACCGCATGACATCCCCGATAGGCACGCGGTTATCCAGGGTTCCATGTATCAGCACGCTATGCACGGGCAAATCATCTGTGTCATAAAAGCGCACATTCCTCACAATCCCAAGCGCAATGGATGTCAGAATAACTTCAGCTGGCGCTTGCCCCTGCGCAACCAGCTTCGTTGCCAGTTTGCTTTGAACATATGCGCCGAATGAAAATCCACACAGCAATACAGGCAACCCACTAAACCGTTCCGCAGCGTATGCATGGACAACAAGCATGTCCTCTGCTTCCCCTGCTCCATTGCTGTGATTGCCTTCGGTCTTTCCGGTACCGCGAAACCATGGTCGCAAAACGACATAACCAAGATCACATAAAGTTTGTGCAATTGAAGACGTGACCTGATCCTCTGGTGAACCACCGAGCAAAGGATGTGAGTGACCAAGTAGCGCCACTCCCTGTGGATCTCTTGCCGGATGATCGACATACAAATCAATAGCGCCAATAGGCCCACGAATGATCAGTCTTTCGCGATCTTGCAAAATGACACGAGAAAGCTCCATGAATATCGCCTGGTTACCCTGCTCAGTTCATTTCAATGCAGCTTGCCCGAGCAGCGCTTCCCTGAAGCGACTGCGCAAATACGGACCATCCCGTGGCGGCAGCGCGACAGGTGTAGGGTCCGTTGCAATGCGGATTGCTGCGAATATCAGTCCCTTTTCTGTGAATAAGCGTGATGCGAGCGAGGCGACTTCATCTTCTGTAGCGATACTGTGCGCTTGCTCAAAGCCACATGCACGTGCGATACCTGTCAAGTTCACGCCGCGTCCTGCGTGGGCTGGTTGCATACCCGTTTCAGCGTAATGTTCATTGTTCAGAACGATGATTGCGAGGTTGTCAGGTTTCTCGACCGCAACGGTTGCTAGCGAACCGATGCCCATCATCATTTCGCCATCGCCCGTGAATACGACGACGCGACGATCAGGCTGAGCAAGTGCTATTCCCATACCGACCATGACTGCGCCTCCCATTGCCCCCCACAAGTAAAAATTCTGTGGTGAGTCACCGGCTGCGGCAACGTCAAACGTCGGATTTCCGAGGCTGGTGACCGCCAGAGCATTTCCACGATTTTGCAGGATTTGTGCTACCACGGTGCGGCGATTAAGAAGTTTCGAGACTGTAGATGACATTGCGATACTCACTTATTGAAGTTTTTGGTTCCGATAACACGCTGCGCAATAAGCACAGCAATTGAACGTCCGGTCTGATATGCCATCAAGGCTGCCGCACGCACCGTTGGCGCGATCTCATCAGTTGAATCCGCGCGGTAAACATACATGCCGGCCGCCTCCATTGATTCCTGGGTTGATTTACCCATAGGGATTTGCCACGGATTGAATTCACCCCATTCGCCACGCATGGTGACGATAGTCAGCAAGGGAATGCGACACTCATGATTCAGCGACAGCATGTTGATACAGTTGCCAACACCGCTCGATTGCATGAGCATGACACCACGATCACCACCCAGCCAAGCGCCGGCGAGCATGGCGATTCCCTCCTCCTCGGTAGTCAGCGAAATCGCGTGAATATCCGGGTCGGCTTCACACATTTTAATCAATTGGCTGTGACCGGCATCCGGCACATAGGCCACCTGTCGCACGTTCAGTGATTTCAGTTCATCAAATATTTGTTCTGGCCAGGATGCAGACATTATTGTTCACCTAAAAGAATTGAAGAGATTGCTTGCCAGCGCGAGTCAGTTTCACGCTGGCGAATGGACTTGACTCTGTCACTTATTTAAAAACGCTCCGACACGACCTTCATTTGAAGAAACTGCAGCAAATAATCCGGCCCACCAACCTTAGTATCGGTACCGGAAAGATTGAATCCGCCAAATGGTTGAATGCCAACCAGTGCACCCGTATTTTTGCGATTGAAGTATAAATTTCCGACGTGGAATTCTCTGCGAGCATATTCCAGACGTTCTCTCTGGCGGGAATACAGTGCTCCCGTTAATCCGTAATCCGTGTTTGTAACGACCCGCATGCCTTCGTCAAAATCTTTCACACGAATGGCAGCTACGAATGGCCCAAAAACTTCCTCTTGTGCGATCCGCGCGTTTTGATCAACGTCACCATAAATTGTCGGAGCAAAGAAAAAGCCAGGTCCGTCCAATCGACGTCCACCAGTGAGCAGCTTGCCTTCCTCTTTGGCAATTTCGAAGTATTGTGAAATCTTCTTAGTCTGGGCAGCATTGATAACCGGACCCATCCGAGGATTATTCTCAGCTGGTCCGACCGCAACTTTTTCTGCCAGCGACACCACTCTTTCCATCAGCGCATCGTAGACAGCATCAACTACCACCAGGCGTGAGCATGCTGAACATTTTTGCCCTTGATAGCCAAAAGCTCCCTCGATGATGCCGGTAGCAGCCAAATCGAGGTCGGCCGTTTCGTCAACGAGGATTGCGTTCTTTCCTCCTAGTTCCAAAAATACACGCTTGAACCATTTTTGGCCGGGCGCCAGCTTTGCAGCAACCTCGTTGAGGCGTGCTCCAACTGCAAGACTTCCGGTGAAACTGATGAAACGCGTTTTGGGATGCGCCACCAAATATTCCCCAACCTCGCGCCCTATTCCTGGAAGAAAGTTTAGTACGCCTGCGGGTAAACCTGCTTCATCAAAAGCTTCAAGCAACATGGCACAGGAAACCACGGTATCTTCTGCCGGCTTGCAGACCATCGTATTCCCTACTGCGATTGCACCAGCCATCATGGTTGTCATGAGCGCCATAGGGAAATTCCACGGTGCAATAGCGACGCCAACGCCAAGTGGCACATAAAAACTGCTGTTATGTTCACCTGCGAATGGTGTCAGTCCGTCGATCGATCCCACATGTTTCATTGCCAGCCGTGCGTAGTACTCCAGAAATTCAATGGTCTCGGCAACTTCGGCACTTGCATCGACAAGATTTTTCCCGATTTCCAATACGAGACAAGCCTCAAAATCGCGCCGGCGGCTGCGAATAATCTGGGCAGTCTTAAGCAGCAAAAGTGAACGTTCTTCCTGTGGCCAGGTTTTCCACGATTCAAATGCTGCCCATGCGGCCGCAATTGCTGCGTCGGCGTGTGCTGTATCTGCAAGTGCGGATGCACCAATGATTTCGTCCGCATTCGAGGGATTTGTTGAAACTATCGTTTTTTGGGTACTAATTTTTTCACCGCCAATGACCAGCGGATAAACATGCTTTGAATTCGTCCGGATACGAGCTAAAGCTTCCTTCATTTCACGCTGCGTTACCTCGGAACTAAATTGCTCAATATGTTCACTTTTAAATGGGCCAATCTGCATATATTTCTCCAAATATTTGACAAAAAATTGTAGTTAATAGACACCGTGTTCAACAATGGCCTTACCTTCGGCGAAGCGAGTTGGAGAAAGAGGTGATAAGTCGATAGAGCGATATTCGTCGTAAGTGATCAATTCTGCCAGTCCGCGCCCGACTCCCGCACTGTGCATCAGGCCGTGGCCGCTAAAACCTGCTGCGACATAGAAGTTTTCTACGTCAGTTCCTCCCACAATGCCGTTCTGATCGATCGTATTGAATTCGTAATAGCCAGCCCATGCACGTTCTATCCGAAGCGCTTCGAACGCTGGAATGCGCTCCGCCAGGGTTGGCCAGATAAGCTCCTCAAACAGAGCAAGGTCTGGGTCAAGGGGCAGGTCATCGTGATCATTTTCTGGGTTGGGTGAAGTGGCGCAAAGAAAGTGGTTTTGTTCGGGGCGGATAAATATCCCCGAAGTGTCAATAAGAATTGGAAATTCCGGAATTTTTTCCGGACATGACACGACAAACGCAGTCCGCCGACGTGCACGGATAGGCAGTTCAACGCCGACTTTCGAAGCCAGTTCATTTGACCAGGCACCGCATGTATTGACGACAAAGTCAGCATTTAATTTGCTACCATCCGCCAGAAGTACACTCTCAATTCGTCCGCTATGATGTTCGAAGGCAGCCACGTCACCGGTCATAAAAACAACTCCTGCGGCTTTTGCCCGTGACCGATATAACTGCATGAGACAATAGCCATCAAACCAGCCTTCGCCCTTCAATCCTTGAACGCCATACTCCAGGTCGCTGGTATTGAGCCATTGAAATTTGTTAGCCAGTTGATCACGGGAGTACTCCCGCAGCGAAACGCCAAGCGACCGTGCCAATTCAGTACGAGCTTTCAACTCATTTGCCTGATCTGGACGACCCAGAAACAAATAACCACGAGAAGTCAATCCGGCCCCGCCTATTTCGGGTGAACTGGTGGCGTCAGCGTCCACCATAAATTCATAGCCAAATTGAGACAGCTGGATACTGACCGGTGTTGAGAATTGTTGCCTGATTGAGCTCGCCGATAAACTTGAGGATGCAATGCGATAGGTTGGATCTCTCTCAACAACAATGATTTTTGAAGGGGCGTTTTCTTGCATCGCAAGAAAATACGCGACGGCACATCCCATTGCACCACCACCAACAATTACAACTTGATTTGACATTTGGCAACCTGATTGTTTTTGGGTTTCGCATACTATTCACGGCACATTGAGTCTTGATTCAGCCAGTTTGGCATATGCTCAGTCGTGTGATTCCATAGCCACCAATTTTACGTAGGTCCCCCTGCCTCGTATGGAACAAAAGCGGCCAAAGATTTGCGGAATTTTGCACAATCGTGGCTTATGCACCCGTGTTACGGAGGGAGTGTATTGCTGATTTTTCGACACTATTCCGCTGCCAGTGTCAGCTCGTGACACCGCTTCTGTAGAAGTGTGGGTGAGGTACAAACTGTCATTTGCACCTTGATGGGAAAGCGTATTGTTCTAGATTGCTGACTTGAAGTCGGGATTTCGCCTAAACAGGGTTTCAGGCTACATGTTGCCTGCCGACGTAACGAACCTCCCTTGCAAGGGAGGTTTCCTAAAAGCAATAGCCTTGCCGGGACAATTTTGCGTAAGCTCTATTACAGATACTTCAATTAACTCGAAAATCAACTTGAACCGCGAGATATTGGTGTCGCATATTTACCAGATATTTACTCAGACAGAGTTTTTTCGGCAATTTATCAATCTATAGATCCAAAGCTGAAAGACTGCCTGGCTTGTGTGTAGCTCTATACTGAACCGGCGTGATATGTGTTGCCAATTTAAATTGGCGCGTGAATGCACTTTGATCCGCGTATCCACATGCGCTTGCGATGTCTGAAATTGACCGACTGGTCTGCTCCAGGAGCTTGCAAGCGTGATCGATCCTCTTTTTTGTCAAAAGCTGTTTTGGCGTCAGATGATACACATCGAAGACATGCCTGGCCAAGGTGTCCATTGAAATAGAGCACACTCTCGCCGCATCAGTAATCAATACGCCGTCCCCAATTCTGGCATCGATATATTCGAGGAATTTGGCCAATCGAAAATAGCTTGGGTGGCGACCATTCGGGCTTGGAAGATCCCGAGAAAGACCAAATAGTCCAACTACATTATTTGCTGCATCTAGCATCGGAAACTTTGAACTAAGGCACCAATATCTTGCGCCATTCGCTGTTCTATACATTCGTAGAACATTTTGGATTGGCAACCTGTTTTGTACAACTAACAAATCCTGTGCCATTGTGCTGAGCCCAGAAGCCGGAAAAAGATCGTCGGCGGTTTTTCCAAAAATATCTTGAGGCCTCTTTAGGCCACTACGACTTAGAAGTGTGGCGTTGGCCCAAAGATAACGGCCTTCGAAATCTTTGATAAAAAAAAGAACGTCTGAAAAAGTGTCAAAGACATCCTTTAAAAGATGGGGGGTCTGCGACAAGAGTTTGAAGAGCTGCGCTTCGTTGTTCATGGCTATATTTTTCAAATGTGCATCCACTTCCTTCTAATTTATATCATGTAAGAAGTATTAATTATCCATACTATCGTTACTCTAGAATAAATTGCGCATAATAATAGTTTTTAGGTAATTTTAATATTGCAAATCAGTTCTTGCATATTTGATAAAATTTTAAAATACCAGATCACAAGCTTTATTGGCCCCTGTTCATCAATTCGACATAACGAGTCACGGCACAGCCAAGCACATAAGGATCAACTATGTTCACGTTTCCATTGTCGCCGCATCAGCTTTTTGAGGAACGGCGTAAGCAGTTCGTCGGATGGGGCATTTCGTCAAGCATTGTTGCGCGGGTTGAAGATCGCGTCACTGACAACTGGGCTGATGGGCCGGGTGGCTGGACCTACGAGTGGGTACAAGAAGCAAATCATGCGAAGGGGCAGGGAAATTGGTTGTTGGCATCTGCGCTTTATGGCGCGGCCCGGTTCCCCTGTCTGGCCACACCAAGCCGGGTTGCTGCACTCCAGGAGCAGGTCCAATGCTTCATGCGGGCGTCGTCCCACTTTCGCCTGCATTTCGCGCGAGAGATGGTCGTGTGCAATGCAGGGGATGGCGAGGTTTCCATTCCCGTCCACATCTATTCACCGGATTCATCGTTAACACAGCCGGTCGTGATTCTTTCTGGCGGAGTGGACACCGGGAAGATGGAGCTGCACCGCATGGGCCTGCTGCTCAGCAAAATCGGGAAGTTCCGGGTTGTCTCGATGGACATGCCCGGAACTGGGGAAAGTGACATGCCACTGACATACGACGCGGATCGCATCTATCAGACTGTAATTGACAAATACCGAGGTAACAACAAGCTAGGTTTTCTTGGCGTAAGCTTCGGTGGCCATTGGGCGGCCAAGCTGGCGCTCAGCCATAAAGTTGATGCGGCCATCAACTTCGGTGGGCCAATTGGTGTCGAAGGCATTAATGCAGCCTACGTGGCTGGCTTACCCAACGGCATGCCAGGCATATTGGGAAACGCGTTGCGACTGGAGACCTATCCCGATCGGGAAGCGGCAGGCTTGATGCTTAAGGACTTCTCTTTGAAAGACCAGGGTTTGTTAGATCAACCTGATACAGCACGCATGCTTGTGGTGAACGGAGCCAATGACCAGTACATTCCAATCGCAGACGTGGAAGTATTCAGACGCTATCCTTCGGCAGAGGTCTGGCGGCTACGCGGGCTGACCCATTGCGCCGCAGAAAAAATCACGCGCGTCGTTCCCGGCATGATTACCTGGCTACGCAGGGAACTGCATGACGACTCACTTAAGACACGTCTTCTGCATGGACTTGCGATGACAATCCTCCCAGAGAAGATCTGATATCCAACAAACATAAACCAAAGACAAGACGTAGAAAAAAATAGCCGGACATCCATTCAGGACGCAAGCAAAACATCATAAGCAATCCCGCAACAGATGCGAAAGTTCGCTGTGGAGAAATACAGATGAATGAGACAAAGATCAATAAGGGCGTCACGCTTGAAGCAACACACACGTCTTTTGTGTGCTCGCCAGAACAAGTTGTCGCCAATGAAAGTCAGTGGTCAGCTAGCCAACAAGCAACATCACCAACAGTGCCGGTGACCGGATTGCAGGAATTTCTGGAAAAATGGCCATGGTTCCGTACACTGTCCCCCGAATTACGTGCACTTACGCAGACAACCGCGATTGCACGCACAGTCAGCTCAGGGGAATACGTCGCCAGAGCGGGTGAGCCGTGCAATCACTGGTACGGACTCATGCACGGCTTCCTGCAGATGTATGTGGTCAGTGCAGATGGTGCAGAGACCACTTTGTATTGTCTGCGTGAGGGTGAATGGGGCGGCGACGGGTCCTTGCTGAAGAAGGAAGCGCTGCGCTACGATCTGCGCGCACTTACCCCGGCGCATCTCTGCATGATTCCGGCAAAGACTTTTGAAACACTGCGTCAGTCATCCATCGCATTCAATCACTTTCTTTGCGACACTATGAATGAACGCATGGGTGTATTTGTGGGAATGCTGGCAGCATCCCGTCTGCTTGGGCCAGAAATGCAAGTGGCAAGAGCACTTCTGATGCTTGCCGACAAAAGAGGGGAAGACGCACAAACACTATCGATCCCGCAGCACGAGCTGGCCTTGATATGCGGCTTATGCCGGCAGCGTGTCAATGCAGCGATCCGGACATTCAATCGACATGGGCTGGTGCACAGTGAACCTCGCAAGGGTTCTTTGGTCGTTAATGTAAGCAGCCTGCGCAACTACGTCATGAAGGGAGGCTAAGCCGGACCCGGCTCACCCGAAAGGTCTGATTCTATCCGCGCAGCCAATAAATCCAGTCTGTCGCCACCCCAAAACAATTCCTCACGGTAGATAAACGTTGGGGCACCAAAGACACCCAATTGTTCAGCATGCGCTGACACCGTGGCCAAATCGTGTTGTGCGCTGGCCTTCTGATATGCACGCCAATCGCTGGCCTGTAACCCTGCGCTGACAAGTACTGTTTCAAGTTGCACTGGCGATTCCAGGTCGAATTCGCGACGCCAAAATGCAGCCAGCAGCGGATCACAAAATTCCCAGAGCCGGGCTTTTGACTTGGCAAACAACATCGCCTGACTCGCCAGGGATGCATCCCATAGCCGAGTCGTGGCACGAATCGTGAGACCCTGCAGCTTTGCCATACGGCGACAATCCATATACAGGTATTTCAGTTTCGCGATATCACGGCTTGACCGTTGTTCGATCTCTCCCCCATAGGCAGAGCGAAAGTCAGTGATGTATGGCCACCATTCAAAGACTACGCCACACCGCTGTGCCAGTGCACGGGCAGGTTGTAAGGCGAGATAAGAATAAGGACTTCGCAAATCGACAAATACCTGCACAGTCCGGTCACTATTTTCTTTCATGATTGCTATGTTCTCAAGAAAAGATTGTGCTTCGCTTCGGCTGAACTGCTCACGTCCACCCACCTATCCCTTAACACATCCATCGCCCTGCCAACAGCAGGCCGACTGCGTACCCGGCCGTACCAGGCTTGTATGTTGGGAAAATCTTCCAGAGCGATGCCGGTCAGCTTATGAATTCGAATCCATGGAAAGCAGGCCATGTCCGTGATTGAATATTCACCGCAAACATAGTCACGCCCTTGTAGACGTTCATCCAGCAGTGTTAGCAGGCGTCGAGTTTCCTTTTGGTATCTCTCGATTGCATACGGAACGGGTTCAGGCGCGTATCGGAAAAAATGCTGGGCCTGCCCCATCATCGGCCCCAACCCACCGACTTGCCAGAACAGCCACTGAAACACCTCACTGCGTTGGCGCATTTCCGTGGGAAGGAAGCGTTTTTCTTTCTCTGCAAGATACAGCAAGATAGCTCCAGTCTCAAACACCGTCACCGGGGCTCCCTTGTCCACAGGGACATGATCCACGATTGCCGGGATCTTGCCATTAGGATTGATGGCAAGATAACTGGCGTCGTGCTGGTCACCACTGGTGATGTCGATGGGAATGACGCGATACGGAACACCCAGTTCTTCCATCATGATCTGCACCTTATGGCCATTTGGTGCTGGCCAACTATAGAGATCGATCATGTGATTACCCCGGAGTAGTCCGCTTGCGCATGATTTCTTGCCTGCGCCGGTCTTGCGCACGGCGGTTACGTTCTTCACTCATGCCTGCCGGCAGGTGTTCGTCAAGGGCAACTGTTCGCTCTTCGATTTGCATCAGGGCACCGTCCTGCAAAGCCTTTTTGGACATGGCGTAGGCTACATTGCTATCGGGTGTGATGCACCGTGCGTAGTTAATAGCCGTGGTTAGCAATTGATCGGGTGCGACCACTTCATGGAAGAAGCCCAGGCGCTCTGCCTCTTCCGTGTCGTATAACTTTCCACATAGAGTGGCAAGCGCTGCGACCTGATCACCCAAAGTGTATTTGATGATTTCGACATATGCCGCTGGCATAGGGATGCCGATGGGCACTTCGTTTAGCCCGAACTTCGCCGGTTTACGTGCGGCAATTCTGAAGTCGCAGTCAAGTGCGGTGATCAGGCCACCAGCGATAGCATGACCATTCATTGCTGCAACAGTAGGTCTGGGGTAGGTAAAAATGCGCAAGTTGGTTTCGCGATAAGTTCTATACCATTGCCGGATTTTTTCGTGGTCTCCACTGCCGAAAATGTCAAAGCTGTACTGAAAATCTATCCCGGCAGAAAAAACATCGCCCTGCCCTGTCAGCACGACTGGTAATTCGTTGAAGTCGCGTTCCAGCCGGTCAAAGGCGCCATGCAGGTCAGCAAAGAATTGCTCGTTCTGTACATTGACTTTATTGGTGTTCATGTGCACGACAGCACATGCGTCTATCACCTCGATATCCCATGCCATATTGTCTCCTTATCATGTGGCAGCCGACAGCAGCTGCAAATTCAGATTAGCAGGTACACGACCAGCCCGATGTCGTTATAACGACAAGGACACAGCAAAATATTTGTAATATCGTACTATCAAAACATATGCCGCATCGTCAGGCTATTATTAGTCGCGACAGGCAGAAACCCCGTGCAGTACGATAGAATAGTCGTATTAAAAGGTGTTGACATGCATGTTTATCAAGCCAGCATCAGATTTATTTTTTTTATTTATGGCATCTCACACAGAACAAACAGATATCACCATATGGCAAGCTCCTGACCTGAAGGCAGAGTTGTTGTGCGGGCGATTTGTCGATTTTTCTTACGATGTCCATACCCATGAAACCGCGTGCTTTGCATTGCTGACAGAAGGTGCTATCCGGATCAGGATGCGTGGGAATGAGTTTGTTGTCCAAAAGGGTGACATCTATGCCATTGATGCAGACGAGCCTCACGCTGGCTGGGCCGTCAATGAACATGGCTGGCATTTGCGTACACTTTACGTGGATCTGGCACACCTGTGGGCTTTGGCAGGCAGCGAGCAAAGGTCCAGACTGTTTCAGTTAGCCGGGCCGGTAGTGCGCGATGCTCAACTTACGCAATGGCTGTATTCTGTGCATCATTGCTCGCAAGTGCAAGGATCAGCCCTGTTTCGGGATGAAACCTATATCAAATTCGCCTCACAGTTGACGCGATGCCATGTTCTTAAACCTGCATCATCCAGACCAGCAGGGCTGGAGCCCACTGGTGTTCAGGAGGTACGCGAATTTCTTGACCAAAATCTGGAAGACAACGTCAGCCTTGAAGATTTGGCAGCGATAGCAAAATTGCCCTCATTCCAGCTTTTTCGCGCATTTGAGCGGGCACTTGGTATGACGCCGCATGCTTATCAACGCCAAGCGCGGGTACGTTTAGCGATGCGGCTCATACGCGCAAATCATTCTTTAGGCGACACCAGTGTGTTGACCGGCTTTACTGACCAGGCACATCTCACGCGCTGGTTCCGGCGGTTGATGGGGGTTACCCCGGGCCAGTATCAAAAAGCAGTAACTGGTGGAACAGCAAGATCAGCCAGATAATAAATCATTTAGCAAGATATGCCCGACGTAATAATCTCAATAGCCTTATGAACATCATTTTTTGAAAGAACAAGTTCCATGAATGACTACCTACCCGTACTCGAAACGTATATGAAAGCACTGGGGGACAGCGACTACGCCACCATCGTTTCCCTGTTTGCGCCAGAAGGTCGAGTGCGGTCTCCATTTCTTGGGGAAATGGCAGCTGTACCTTTCTTTGAAAAACTGGCTACCGCCTCAGAGAAAAATGTCATCACACCGATCGATATCTTTTCGAGTTCAAGTGACAAGAACCATGCGATTGCCTACTTCCAGTACGACTGGACTGTCACAGATGGAACCCTGATTACTTTCAAGGTGATGGATTTGTTCCGGTTCAAGCCAGAAACCAACAAAGTGGAATATTTAGACCTGATCTATGACACGCATCCAATCCGGTCGACAGCAGGAAATAAATACGAACTATAAGGGTATCCAGCCAGAATGAAGCCACTCGCCAACGTGTGGTTTCATGGCCCTGCCTAGTTTTTCTCCTCAGTTTCCCCTGGCTACATGGCTCTTGAATCCCTGGTTTCTGAAAAAAATCCATATCATCTCCATTGCAATACACGCCATATTTTTGAGCTAACCAAAGCTTGGTCAGATACAGCACCCCGGCATGCCTCGGGCTGTTTAGTCAACAGTACAAGTCCAATAGAAGCTGCAATAGCGTACAAGACACCTACCCTCTTCATGTGAAATCATTGCCTGCAAAGCTTACTGGGCACCTGCGTAGCCGCAGTCGTGTCTATCGCAAACGGTGCCAGGACATGCCCTGGCCAGCAAGCAAATTTACAACGAGAGTCAATATGAACGCGCAAAGACATTTCTGGATACTGGTCATCTCCTCGGCAGCAATTTTGGCCGTCACTATGGGCATACGGCAATCCACCGGCCTGTTTGTTTCGCCGCTCAATACGGCTACCGGCTTGGGCATTATGACGGTTAGCTTTGCCTTTGCCATTGGTCAATTCATATGGGGTGCGGCGCAACCTTTGTTCGGCATGCTTGCTGATCGCGTTGGCTCATACAAAGTCATTGTCCTGGGTACAGTACTCATGGCATTGGGCTTACTGATCACACCTTTCATGGGCACTGGCTTTGGATTGACCTTTGCCATGGGCATACTTACCGCAGCTGGTGCCGGTGCTGGCAGTTTTTCAGTTTTGATCGGAGCATCAGCACAACGTCTGCCGCCCGAGCAACGCTCGTCTGCGTCAGGTTTTATCAATGCGGGTGGTTCCTTCGGTCAGTTCGTGTTTGCTCCTTTTACTCAAGGTATGATCAATGCCTTCGGTTGGGTTGCTGCCATGTTCGCCCTTGCCACCACTGCCTTTAGCGCCATACTCATAGCACTGCCACTGCGAGAAAAGAAGAATGCTCATGACACTCACGCAGCAGCACTAACTGATGGCATGACTCTTGGCAAGCAGACTGGCATTGCCTTTCGTGACCGCAGCTACCTCTGCCTGCACGCCGGTTTCTTTACCTGCGGATTCCATATTGCCTTTTTGGTGACGCACTTACCTGGCGAAGTTGCCCTTTGCAGTTTGCCAGCAGCCGTCGGGGCAATGTCGATTGCCATCATCGGTCTGGCGAACATTATCGGCAGCATCAGTGCTGGCTGGCTGGGGAAAACACAGCGCATGAAAATGATACTGGTCTGGATGTATGCATCACGCGCCGTCGCAATAGCCTTATACCTGGCAGCACCAAAGACGACATTGACCTTCTATGTTTTTGCGTTTGTGCTTGGTATCACCTGGCTTTCGACGGTGCCGCCAACCGCCGGCCTGATCGGCAAACTGTTCGGGCCGCGCTATCTTGCAACCCTGTTTGGCCTGGCACTGTTCAGCCATCAAATTGGTGGTTTCTTTGGCGCATGGCTTGGTGGAATTGCTCTTGCAAAGACTGGGAGCTATGAATGGATGTGGTACGCAGACATCGTACTTGCCATTGCAGCTTCCCTGATCAACCTGCCTATCCGGGAAAGCCATCCAAAACTGGTTCTCAATACGCCCTGAATCCGCCCTAAATCTCTAAAAATTGCGTTCATCCACTTTGCCGGGCAGCTCTGCGAAGAGTTGTGAAGGACCGGTATATCACCACTCTACAGGAGACACCCGATGAGAATTTCCAAACGTTCCGAACGCATTGAACCGTTCTACGTCATGGAAGTAGCCAAGGCTGCTTCACAATTAGCCCGTGAAGTAGCTGGTACCAATCGACCAATGATACATCTGACCATCGGTGAGCCAGATTTCACTGCGCCACCGCTGGTACAAGAGGCAGCTGTGCGCGCGGTGCGCGACGGGGTGACACAGTACACACCTGCCATCGGACTTGAGTCACTACGTCAACGAATCAGCGACTGGTACCGCCAACGCTTCGGCATCGACATTCCTGCACGACGCATTGCCGTAACCGCTGGCGCGTCTGCTGCATTGCAACTTGCTTGTATGGCACTGATCGACGCGGGTGACGAAGTTTTGATGCCTGACCCGAGTTATCCTTGCAACCGGCACTTCATCATCGCGGCAGAAGGCCAGCCGGTGCTGGTACCTACGACAGTCGCTGAACGCTACCAGTTAAGCGCAGAAAAAGTACAGGCTAACTGGCGCGACAAGACGCGCGGGGTACTACTGGCATCGCCATCCAATCCGACTGGTACTTCCATCCACCCGGATGAATTGCGACGCATCCATACATTTGTCCAGTCAAAAGGCGGTTTCACACTGTTGGATGAAATCTATCTCGGCCTAAGCCACGATGATACCTTTGGTCACACCGGACTGGCGATTGATGACAATGTCATCAGCATCAACAGCTTTTCAAAATACTTCGGCATGACAGGCTGGCGACTGGGCTGGATAGTGGCTCCAGAACCATTGATACCTGTCATCGAGCGATTGGCACAAAACTTCTTCCTGTGTCCGAGTGCCGTTGCACAACATGCAGCGCTGGCTTGCTTCGAGCCAGAAAACATTGCGGAGTACGAACGCCGCCGGGCAGAGTTCAAGGCCCGACGTGACTGGTTCATCCCGGCCCTGGAGAAAACAGGCTTCAAGGTGCCAGTCGTACCAGATGGTGCTTTCTATGCCTGGGCCGATTGCTCGTCGTGGTTTGAAGCCTGGGGCGTGCCAAGCAGTTGGGAGTTCGCTTTTGAAGTGATGAAACGCGCCCATGTTGCCATATCACCAGGCCGTGACTTTGGTAATGCGGAAGCCGCACGGTTTGTGCGTTTCTCCACCGCCAATTCAATGGAGAATCTGCAGGAAGCAGTAGCACGGCTAGTCGCACTTCGTCCTTGATGCCGAAAATTGTTGATTTCACTTTTGCACCGAAAGGACGATTGCCCCCATTTAAACTTAGCCCGGAACCATTCGAGCAGCTTAAGCTCGCAACTATGAATATTCCGCATAAGCAGCTAGATCCATATAACTTTTAGGATTATGTATCATTTCCGGCTTTATCCCGGCACGACCCCAACATAGCAGGAGGCGAAATGATACGTCACCAGTTTGATGATTTTCTTCTGCTGTCTGCGACTACAAATTGACATATTGCTGGCGTGGCACGAACCATTCATGCTTACAAGCATAGCAACGGATGTTAATATCTGGTTGAGTTTCCCCACACCACTCTTCTACAATAAGCAGGTCGTACTTTGTACTGAAGTCAGACATACGGACCAAAGGCACTGGTCAGGCCCACAGGAACAAAAAAAGTACCTCAGCAATTACGGGCTTGTCAATACGGGTTCAGCACTTTCTTTCCAGCAGCTACTCAAAAAATCGATAAAAGTCCGTGCTGTTAGCCCGATTGGCCCCGGCGGGCAAACGGCATAGACACCGGTTTCCCTCCCGGTCCACTCTGGAAGTATTTGTACCAGGTCGCCTGAGCGTATCGATTCAAGCATTGTCACTGCTGAATGAAAAGCAATGCCATGCCCATCGATGCAAATTTGCGTGACCGCATCCCCGTTATCAGCACGCATTCTTCCGCGTGGCAGAACTCGCCGCGCTCGGTGTGCGACGGGTCAGCATTGGTTCCTGGATTCCGCAAAAACTGTGTGCTCATACATCAACACTGGTGACAGACTTTCTTGCCGATGGCCGATCAGAACCGCTAGTCGATGGCGCCACCCCTTATACCGAACTGAATGCGTATTTTTGATTTAGCTACCTGCAACTGCCTGGGTCGCACCTTGAAACACACATAAATAGGACTTACTATTGATCCGGCATTTAAATCGATTTGCGGTTCAGAATGAATCGTCTATTAAGGCGGTAAATACAATATGGTTACGAAATTTTGGAAGGAAAAGCATATCACTCCCAAACTGACACTATTCTCATTGGCAATCGTACTGTCGTGTCAATCCACTGCGCAGCAGGTTTCCCGACAGATTAATGAAGTAGACGTCATGCGCGCTGCAGAGGACACAGTAGCCGAACACAGGCTGTATGCAACCTGCCTGTCCCTGAACAAGACCTCCTTGTTGCTTGAGGAAAAAGTATGGCGTGGAGAGATTAACGTATCCTTGGATTTTCTAAAAACGTTAAAAGCAACACCAGCATTTATTGCAAAATTCAAAGCTGCAGTTGATTTTTCTCATTTACTTGATCGAGATATTAAACTCGGTGCTGCAATAGATCTATGCTACAAGAATGAAAAAACCGTCAGGACTTTCTACGAGTTTGGATACACGCGATTGTCAAAATCAGTTGAGAATGCAAGTGTTCAATCGGCTCCGAAATAGAGACATTAAAGCCCTCCATAGGTGAGACAAATTCTCAGGACAAAATCAGTCACATTAATTTGAACCGTGACACCAATTGCGCAAGATTGGCGGCCTGATCTTGCATGCTACTTGCCGCTGCCGCCGCTTGTTCAACCAATGCGGCATTTTGTTGTGTTACCGAGTCCATTTCTGTGATCGCCAGGTTCACATGGCTGATCCCGGTGCTTTGCTCATGTGAGGCCGCCGTGATGCCGGCAATGATACTTGTCACTCGGGAAACGCTGGCTACGACCTCGTCCATCGTAGATCCAGCCTGTGCAACAAGGGCACTACCTGCTTCAATAGTGCTGACTGAATCGCCAATTAGTTCTTTGATTTCTTTAGCGGCAGCTGCACTGCGCTGTGCAAGGTTGCGCACTTCGCTCGCTACAACTGCGAAACCACGTCCCTGCTCTCCTGCTCGTGCCGCCTCAACGGCAGCATTCAATGCAAGAATATTCGTCTGGAAAGCAATGCCGTCAATGACGCTAATAATATCGACAATGCGCTTAGCAGAGGTGTTGATGGTGTCCATGGTATGGATCACTCGTGTAACAACGGATCCACCCTTTTGTGCCACCTCAGAAGCCGATTTGGCCAACTGATTCGCCTGTATGGCGTTTTGGTCGTTTTGAGATACTGTCGAGGTCAGCTCTTCCATTGATGCAGCAGTTTCTTCCAGTGAGCTGGCTTGAGATTCAGTGCGAGAAGACAGATCCATGTTTCCTGAAGCAATTTCTCTGGAAGCAGTTGCGATAGTATCGGCACTTCGACGTATCTCGGTCATCGTGTTAGCCAGATTGAGCTGCATGCTCTTCATTGCAAATAAAATGCTACTCTTATCATCTTTATGCGTTTTGACTGCTCCACTCAAATCATTAGCAGCAATACGCGCAGCTATCTCGGATGCATATTCAGGGGCACCACCAATCGTGTGGCGTAGACTCTTATTAATCACTCTGACGATAAGCCACAGCACGAAACACACAACTAGCAACATGATCGAAGATTGCATTAAGGACTGACGAAAAGCAGTATCGATGTCATCCATATACACGCCTGTGACCAGGCTCCATCCCCAGGGTTGATAGGTGGCAACCCGGCTTAATTTCGGGACTGCATCTTTCTCACCCGGACGAGTCCAGTAATACTGAACAAATCCGCCGCCAGTCTTACCAGCTACAACGATGTCGCGATACAGGTAATTACCTTTAACGTCTTTGAAATCCATCATGTTCTTACCGTCGTTTTCAGGTTTGAACGGATGCATTAAGGTTACGCCATCCAGATTCGTAATTGTTACATATCCGTCCTTGCCATAGCGCAGATCCTTAATCGTTGCCATCGCCTGTTGTTGCGCTTGCTCCTTGGTCAATTTTCCTGCCTGCGCCAAATTGTCGAAATGCTTAACGATATGGATTCCGACATCATCAATACTGGTTAAATCGTTACGACGCTCCTCAATTCTGATGTTGCGACTTTGAATCGAGTCATAAACGAAGATTCCTGCAATACACAACAAGCTGGAAATCAAGGGAATCCAGAGCTTTTTCTGGAAGCTAAGATTTTTCATAATTGTCTCCTAGACTTTATCATTGTAATTGTTGTTACTAGACAAGATTATATTATTATCGTCCACCCTTGAGGGTGTCTAAAAAATTGTTAAATTTCCCGTTTTTTTGATCAAGCTTCAAGTGTTACATCCTTTCAGGAAACACGCTTTGCTCGGTCACATCTATCTGGTGTAATTCATTGCGCCAGATGGTTCTATTACATCAATGCTGCTCTACAAACCATCTAATCCTCCAGAGCGTCTCGCACGATAGGTTGGCTGCCTCGCTACGGAGCACAATGGATGTGGTCACCGCACCGTAGACAGCAATGGCATCAACAATGCTTTCCAGTTTGGCCGGTGAAGGCACGATGACCTTCATAATAAAGCAGTCTTCACCTGTGACCCGGTAAACCTCAAGGATATGTATCATCTCCCTGAAACGCTTCAGGCAAGTCTGTATATACTCATGCGTGGTACGCAGGCGGATGATGACAATCATGCCCGGGCCCAGAGCTGCCTGATTGATCTGCGCACTGTAGC
>NZ_JBXASD010000008.1:0-63952 GCF_058808955.1 Undibacterium sp. GW821-FHT11B02
GGATGAAGAAACAAATTCAAGAGAATCTGGCTGCATGACATTCACCTGATGGTGAACTAATTACCGAGGGAAGCTCATACAACCCTTCCACTTTTAATATGTATTTCAACCCACCTTTGCATTGTGATGCAGAAGGCTTTGCTCCTGACGGAAGGGGTTTATGCCTGGCAGTTTCCACAACTTGAAGATTTGGAATAAGTGCGCAGAATCCTAAAGGCAGATTATTCCCGTCTGGCTGCAATGCACGCCAAACCTGCTCTTGCACTTGAGAAATACACAAACTGTAACGTTGCTCAATCTCAGCGATTTTTTTCCCATCAAGGTAATCGATAATGGCTGCCTTGAAACGGGAGTAACGTTGTTCTTGTTTTTTACTCCATTCAGCGATATTTGGTTCCTGCCATCTTGATGTTTGAGATTGTT
Source organism: Undibacterium sp. GW821-FHT11B02 (assembly GCF_058808955.1). NCBI lineage: Bacteria > Pseudomonadati > Pseudomonadota > Betaproteobacteria > Burkholderiales > Oxalobacteraceae > Undibacterium > Undibacterium sp. GW821-FHT11B02. The sequence continues at coordinate 424 of NZ_JBXASD010000008.1, forward strand.
CCGGCGTTAAATCTCTGCGCGCTATTCGACGTGGCTGGCGTAATTGCATGGAGTCCATAATCAACTTCCCCGAACGATAGTGTCGAAACCAAACGGTTTTTCTGCCAAATCGGTCTCAATTTCAAGTCTTTGTGCTAGTTGGAAAATTGCTGCAATCAGCAAAGGCTCATTTTTTGTTGGATAGACATCGAGAATCTGTTTGAGCGACATTGGCTTATCGCGCGTAAGAACAATCCGTATGTCATAAATGTAGGGATGCAAATCGTATTGGGCTGCTGCCCACATATAAGCCAAACCGCGGCGCCAATTCTTGATAAGAGTCGCGTGTTGAGCGAGGTCCTTAGCGGTTATCAATCGCCATTTAGCACCATGTTCGGATACCGGAATTTTTTGCTCGAACTTTTTATAAACTAGCTCTTCGGCAACACCCTCGGGTTTGATTTTTCGCCATTCGACTTCGCCCGAACTCATCACACAGATGGCATCTGGAAAATCATCTTTTGAATCCTCTAGATCTTTATCAAGATGATTCGGAATTCGGTATTCCAAGACGTCTGGATCTCCTTCCATCCATATCAAATGTAAGACGTTTGGCGTTCCACCTAGAGAGAATTTGAACTGACCTTTTGATGCGAAGCCTGTCCAGACGCTATATTTGCATAAACCGCGTCTTTTGATCAGGGCGCGTACGTTCCGCCTAACATCTTGCGAGTACTCTGGCATGCTCCCTCCTGAAATGAAGGGTGCAAAAAATCTCCCTTGACAATAGAGAGACAACTGTCTATTGTCATAGCGTGTGAATAATAGTTTTTCTTTCGAGCTACCATTACCGTGGGCGCACGAAAAGATGTGTAATTGGACGCTATCTGATAGGGTGTCTCCTGCACGATTAATAGCCAGCAACCTTGCTGGCTATTGTTATTTATAGATCACCTTTTGGTTGCGTCAAGAAAAAAATGCTAGCAAGTTCGCAGAAAAGCATTTTATGTGATTCTTTTGCGTTCAATTTCTAAACGCAATACCTGCCCCTATTCTGTCTTGAATAAGATTCACGGTATTTGTGATAATTTCAGCTCAGCCCCCTGAAACCAAATCTGTGAAAGATGTGCAAACGACCTCCACAATAAATACATTTTTTGCCTTTTTTGCATTGCAGCCGACAACACACTAAGTAATCCAAAATCTCCCTTTTTGAAACACTTGCTAATCGCAGGAGTTTTTTTCGACCTCCACCAATCTATAAAATCGTCGTCGCCTTGCATCGTGAATTGCCGTTTTCCGACAGTCTCGAATGAACCAACGGCCACGTCGATACAAATAAGGATGGCCATTCAACCAGAATTGCGCTTTGGCTCCAACAATTTACGCATCTCAGCCATTACCTGATCATGCAGAACGCTAGGACGTGGGTCATCAATCGACTTTTGCACCTTGGCACGGAACCATGTGTCATAAGACGACGCAGCCTCTTCCGAAGTTGCAAATTCAGATTCTATGGGTGAAAGTACAGTAGTCATGTGGCAAGATTAGCATAATTTTCGTGATGCGCCATAAAAATGCAAGAAACACAATTTTACGTATGATTGACTGAGCCGCATATACTCCATGAAGCTCACAACATTCAATTGATTTTATGTTTCCACGCAGTCGGATAACTGGGCCGCTTGTACGCTCAACTGGACGATGCTCGACGTCGCATTATTGACAGTAAATACCCGGCCAAAAATAGGCCGGACATCGATATCACGAACGCAAAGAAGTAAAAAGCCAGGTCTTTTTTAAGCTGATAACCCCAAATATTGAAGGTAGACCCGACCGGACCATCATCTTTTTTGACTCCGGCCATAGCAAGCCCTTGATAGTCAAAGGGCTTGTTTTGGCTTAAATAAATTGTGTTATTACGAGGAACCGGCACATGAGGTGGTGGCGGATTTACAGTAGTAAATTGCAAAGGCGGGTCAGGAACACGTACGATTCTAGAAACCGTACTTCCTGGACATTCCCGATCTGTGTATGTTTTCTTACCGTCTGCATCTACACAAGCAGTTATATGAGCACGGCCAAGCAACGGCAGAAACATTACCAGAAACAAGAAAAACCGTACACTGAACATTTGACATAGTTATATCACCTAGGGATATGAAACGATAAGGCACATCTTTCATATATGTCAAGTATTCTGAATCTGTAAGGTGCTGTTCCTCCGTGATGGCACGTTGCGAGTAAATCCACGACCACACGGCTAGCGCGACGAACTGGAAGATGTAAGGTTTACCTGTCGCGGCGTTTTGATAGGCCGTACCTCCCGCAAATATCCACCATGCCAGATTTTTACAGACGTAAGCAGGGTGCCTGATGTACGCGTACAGCCCAGTGTCTACCACTCCCCTACTCGTCAAATTGGTGGCTTTGAATCCCAATGACACAGAGGCCGACGCGTAGCCAAGCTAAAATCAGCGTCGAGTTAGCATCCCGTTCACCGTTTTGCGCAACATCAGCGAAGTCGTGACTGTGCCATGCTTGATCGACGATGCTAGCCTGAGGATTTCGTTCCAATGGGCGCGTAAATTTACTGGCTTATTTCATGTACTTCTGGTTGTTCGTATTTGAATCCATATTGCGATTCATTCAGCAATTCAGTCATTCGCCGAAAAAGTAATGCTGGGGAAACTGGTTTATGCACTAACGGAATGCCAGAGGCGCTTGCTTCCCGAAGTCGTTCCGGGGCAGTGTCGCCAGTAATCAAGAGTGCGGGTATATCGTAGCTACATTGCTTGCGTATCATGTCAATAGCCTGCGCGCCATTGTACAGTTCTCGCAATCGGTAGTCGCTGATAATGATTTCCGGCGCAAGGACTTGTGATGTCATAAGCGCATCTTTTATGGATTCAACGGCGATACAGTTACAGCCCCATGCGTTCAACAATTGAACCATAGCGCTACGCACAGATTCATCGTCGTCGATTACCAATACCCTGGCACTAATTTTGTATGCATTGCTGAGAGTGTCGTCAATGTCACTTTGTGTCAAAACACGGTCATTGGTTAGAGGTAAAATAAGTCTGAATACACTGCCCTGCCCTGGAACGGACTTCAATTCTAATTGGTGTCCAAGTTTCTGCGCCAAGCCGCTCGCAATCGCGAGCCCCAATCCCAACCCTTTGCGACGATCTCGTTCAGGATTACCGAGTTGATGAAATTCTCGAAAAATTTCCTTGTGCTGAGATGCTGGAATACCTATACCAGTATCCCATATCTCAACCACGGCGCAACCACCACGTTTACGGCAGGCCACTAATACTCCACCGTGATCGGTATAGCGAATCGCATTTGATGTCAGATTACGTATGATCAAATCGACCAGTGCGGGATCAGACTGAACGGCAATGCTTGTTTCTCGCAAACGGTACACGATACCCTTGATGTTAGCTTGCGGTGCAAGATCATTTTCAATCTTGTTCAGCAAGGCTTGTAGGTGGAATGAGCGCACATTTGCTTCGATCACACCAGCTTCAATACGCGAAAAATCAAGCAAACTGTCGAGCATTTCAGCCGATGCTGTCGATGCCGAGCGAATGCTCATCAGAATCTGTCGCTGGTCCGCTGACAGCTCGCTACGTGCGAGAACCTCCAGAAACAAACCTTGTGCATGAATCGGCTGCCGTAAATCGTGACTGGCTGCCGCCATAAAGCGTGATTTTGCCAATGTCGCCGATTCAGCTACTTCTTTTTGTATCTTTAGTTCAGCGACTAGTTCAATATTCTCAAAACGTAGTTGTAATGAAGCGCTCACCATTTTACTAAGATAACGTGCGAATACTATAAGCGTAGGAATAAACATGGCAATTGACAGCACCAAGGGCAAAGCGAATGGCTTTTGGCCCCCCATAATGCAAATAGCTGATAAACCAAATGGAAGAAAGGTGCTCAGGAATGCGAGAAAATCATGTGCAAAGTAAATAGCAGTACAGACACCGAGCAAAATGACCGCACACAGAAATGCAAACTGCTCTAAGAGTTGGCCGTAAGAAAAAAAGGCAAACATGCCGACGGCCCAGGCTGTTCCGGTAGTAAAACCAAGCAATCTGATATAACTGAACAGGCGGTTTATCTGTTCAGGGTTCAATGAATGCCCACGAAATTTCCGGACAATGAAAAGCCAGATGACAGTTAAACCAACAAAAAAAACAACCCATTCGAACAAATAAACGTGGGAGACGAAGCCCCAAAACACCCATGCTGTTGCACATACGCCAGTCAGATTGATGAGCGCAGTTGCGAGGAAATTACTTTCCGCATACCGCACGCGCTCGTTGAGAATCGCCTGGCTAACTTGCATCCGTCCTTATCTCCGGCTAACCAACAAGCCCACGGCGATGAGCCACGAAAATTGCTTCGGAACGACTTGTAACCTGCAAAAATGCCAGCACCGCTTGCACATGAGCACGCACAGTATTTTCTGAAAGATTGAGTTGTCGGGCAATCACTTTGTTTGCCAATCCCTGGCAAAGTAAATTCAATACCTCGTTTTGTCGCGGCGTTAAATGTGTTTGAGCAAAACGATCTTCGATCGCACCCGCATCGCCGGGATGAGGGAATTTTATTACTTGTCCACTTAGGACCTGACCGACAAGCTTGAGTATGTTATCAGCCGAGTCCCCTTTGGAGACAAACGCGAGAGCCCCTCGCTCAAGTGCTTGTTGTACAGTTTTTGGTGACGAGTCCGAGGATAGCATGACGATGGGTACTTGTGGCCACCTACGCTTAAGCAGGTCAATTCCATCGAGACCATTCAACCCCTGTAACTGGATATCCAAAAGCACAATACTGGGCACATGAACGGTAACGTGCATGGCTTCAGTGAGTGAGGCGGCTTCCACAATTTGAATCCCGGGAATACCTGAGCACAAAAGCAATGCGAGGCCAGATCGCATCAACGCATGATCATCAATAAGGAGAATGGTGGTTGGCAGCATAGTGGCACACACAGAATCATGGTGGAACATAACAAGTAAATAAACTGCGTTCCTCTAGTCCAATCAGACTATTTAATGAGAATTATTGTCTCACTATAATGAAAATAAATAAATAAATGGATCGTACAACAATCGATAAACAAGCGCAGGTTGTACTGATATCCAGCAAAGAAATCCGATATGCCGGATTAATTCCTGCAGTCGTCTTGTCACCTGGAAGGTAGCGTTCAGTTATTCATGCAGTTGACAGTCGCCATGTTGTTAAATTGAAATTTTAACCGAAATACAACCGTTAAAGGAAAATCATGTCTGCTAATCAATCTTTTCTGTCCAATTCCAAATATGGCTACGATTTTGTCGTTGCCACTACCGAAGCCAGTATTAACGCCAGTTTGAAAGAGTATCTGAGTACGATCTCGCAACCCGAAACGGTGCTTTGTTTTCTTGCTGACGAGTCGGGTAATCCCACCATCATGATCAGTCTGGCTGACCTCAAGGCGCGTACCGATGGTATTGATCCCTTTTCGATACCTGACGGCACCAACTACAGCGACCCCCGCATCACCGCGCTGACGATGCGCCGCTTCATCGTCGGCATCAAAATGAAACTGGGCTTACCGCCAGACATCCTGCCGCGGGACTTGCCAGCCATTGTCAGCCTGGGGTCGTCGGCAAACAATGTTACCTTCAATCTCTTGTGCAGTCAGTTCCAGGTCATCCAGAATACGCCGCCCGGTGGGTTCAGCGGTGCTGGTGTGTGGAATGTCTGGACGCAACCAGCCGACCAATCCTGGCATTTCACGACCAAGGTCAATCTGGTCTACCAAGACCTCAATAGTGAGCTCAACACGCCTTACTTTAACAGCCATCCAGCAGAGAAAGCAGCGCTCCTCAATAAGCTGATCAACCTGGGTTCGGGCGCGTTCAGCCTGCAACAATTACTGTTTGACCTGGACAATGCAGCACTGGAATCTGTCCCTGTGATCAAAGGCCTGGCGCCGACTTCGGATGCCGCCACCGTGCTCACACGTGCCTTCGTGAACGGTTACTTTGCAACACTCAAAGCACAGGGCGAACCTGTGCTGTCCATCCACGCCGTCGCCAACACACCCGATGGCTCCACATTGCGGCTGACCGGCATGGAACGGGAAGTAGGCCTTTTCCTCGATGGCAACGGCGTCGTCATCCCCAATCCCACATCTGAACAAAAAAAAGTCACAACCCTGAATTACCTGTGCGCTGCCAACAATCATGCTTTGCCAGGGGTGGCCAGCTTTGACTGGAACTGGGTCGATCCCGCTGAGATGAACAACGAAAGTGGTGTGATCGCCATCAACCGTAACACGCTTGCAAGCTACTATCAAAACATCCTCATGCCCATCGTGCGCAGTTCCTGTATCGGCGTGAGTGTGTATGTCACTTGCGACCATACCTGGGCACCGATTACCGGTAAAGTCGATTACAACTGGACACTGAGTCCAGGAAAAACACCTCAAACCGTTACGATCCCTGCCACGGGCGACACCGTGCTGAGCATCAGCTATAACAGTTATGCCGAAGACGATACCAGCGCAGGAGCAACTTACGGGCAGTTGAAACTCTGGAGTAATTATGACTGCAACGTCAGTTTCAAAGGCAACCAGATCACCATCGTGCAACACCTGAAAATCAGGGCCCACGTGGCGTGGGATTTGTCGAGTACCACCTACAACCCGTTTGATAAAACCTTGACCGATGTCTACACACTATCCGTCGGGCAAAACGGGCAACTGCAAATCAGCAACCCGGTCAGCACCTCGGCAGACAATTCCGAATCACCAGACGCAGGCTGGTTTGCCAACCATTTCACCAGTGTCAAGGATATTGGCGAAGATATTAAACACAATGTTGCGGCTTACCTGTCCACCAGGATCACCGACATCCCCGGCCTGGGATTGCAAAGCTTCGTATTTCCCGGAGCGCGCGTATTTACCTATAGAGACGTGGCGTTTTCCGAGAACCAGGACCTGGTCACAAAAATTACCTATGTAAAACCGAATTGACGGATACATGGCTCGTGCCTGACCGCAGTGGAAGTGGCCCTGACCAAAAACTGAGCCAGAGCTGAGCGGATCAAGGCAGGACTGGTCTCACAAAATCGGACGGGGGTGTCTACCGTACGCGGACGCCTTACGTCCAAACCATACAGAAAAAGGAACACCATGTCTAACGCAAAACTTACATTTTCATCCGAGTTGATGAAAAATTATCTGCATGCCGAATCAATCTCACCGCAAAAGAAATTTGAAGCATTACAGACCGCCGATGGTCACACCCTGTTGTTTGCCATTGATACCAATGGCGTGTTTAACCTGATCCTCGAGAGCAGCGGCCAATCTGCAACTGGTTGGTCAAAAACCGACCTGAGCTCTGCACGCATCAGACAGGATTTCCCTGGGCAGGTCAGCGCTACTTGCCGCACTTTTGAAGCCGGTCAGAGTGCCAATGACGGCTCGCTCAGTATGGTCATGGTGGTGGCCGAGGATACTGGTGACCAGCTCTATCTTTGCCTGGGTAATTCCAACACGGACATCAGCTGGGCAAGCGCGCCCAACTGGCAGGCAATCCAGTTCGACAACTCGGTCACAAAGCCCTCCACATTAACGATCGTCAATGTTTTCCTGGGTGAGGCAGGCAGTGGTGGACAGTACATCGTTGTCGATATCCTGCGCGACCCTGCCAGTCCAGTCCAGGACGTGACCAGATTTTATATCGACCCCGCAAAAAAAGATGGCTATTACTGGCACCGCCACGATCTGCCCGTAGACATCGAAGCGGATCACTTCAGCAGCTGTATGGGGCGCTTGCCCGGCGGCATGGTGGACGGCATCTATACCGCTGGCAAAGCTGGCAGCAGCGGCCAGCTGGTATTTACTCCCTTGATCAATATTTTTGGTGATGGCCCTCCGCTTCCAACCCGGCTCGACTTGCCTGGCGGAGCCATTGCCGACGCCATCGCCGTAACCCGCAATCCCGACATGTCCACGGATTTATTCGTCGTCAGCGGCAGCGCGCTGTATTATGTTGCCAGCACGGCACAACAAGATTCTACCACCGCGACTTTGCTGTTTGAGCACAGCTTGCTTCTCGGTGTGACACGCCTGTTCGCCTATCGCGGCGACAGTCAGACCACCATCTGGGGCTTGAATCAGGACGACCAGGTGTTTTATTCCGCCTGCCCCAACCAGGCATTGACGACAGCCTCGGCCTGGAGCCACCCGCTGCCGATACTATCCGGTATCGATCAGGTGTCACCCTATGTCAACAGGGTCAATTCTGGCAACACCCTGTTTGCTGTCGGTGACGATGTCGTATTTAAGATGACGCGCTCGTCGCTGACCAGTCTATGGACCAGCAGCAGGATCAACATGCCAGCACCGGCACCCACAATCGCGCCACACAGTTTTTCTTCCTACACGACCCGGCTACAGTTAAGCGACGAGAATAACCGGCCAGTGGTCAATGCGCCCCTGATGCTGAGTGCATTGTCACGCGGCGGCTTCTTCATCAACAACCTGTATTACATACTCGACACCACGCCCGTTGCCGTGAGTACCGACCAGCTCGGCAGCGTCACCATCATCGAAAGCGTAAACAATACCATCCATGGCACACGGCTTAGCGTCTCTGTGCTGGGCGGAACGCCAGTCTCCATCAACCCCATGGACGGGCCGATGAACAAAGTGGCTCAGCTCAATTCCGAGGCCAGCCTGAGCAATGCCGTGATCACAAACGCCGACGGCAGTACACGCCCGCTGGTGCAGCCAGGCACACCGATTATTGACCTCAAGACCGTCGCAACATCCAATGGTAAGTTGATGACGGCCTACACCAGGCTCTCCAGTAGTGCGCCTCCCCACATGACACTCCTGGACCTCCCGATTGACAAGCTGTCCTTACCCAGGCGAACACTGGCGCTGGCCAGCTTCCCGGATGCTATCGTCGCCGATGCCGGTGACATCCTGCAATGGCTGGAATCGGGCGTGGAAAATGTTGTCGATATCGTCGAAGACGTCGCCAGCGGCGCATGGCATCTGATCGCCAGGATCGCAGGCAAGGTTTACCAGGGCCTTCTCGACAGTGCTGAAGCGGTTGTTGGGGCCGTCAAATGGGTGTTTAATGCCATCAAAACTGGAATTCAAGATTTAATACTCTTCCTGGAATTTCTCTTCCTCTGGAAAGATATTGTCTCTACCCATAGAGTGCTGAAGAATGTCTTTACTCAATATGTGCAACAAGCCATCATCAATTTGCGTGCTGATAAAGCAAATATTACAGCGGCCTTCACCAGCCTACAGAACGATATCAATAAATGGGGTGACCTCCCCCATTTTGGACAAACCCCTGACGCGACCGTTGCCGCGCACGGCCCGCTGGAAGGCCAGTACAGTGCAGCAGCTAACTTTGGCCTACACCATTTTCAGGGTAATGCCGGTACTGCTGATTCTGCCTATACTGCTCCCAGCTTTTCCGAGGCCATCTTCAAAGATTTGCTCGACCTGATTTCACGCGAACAATCCACGCTGACCGGTGCTGCCAATGCACTCAAGACCGACATCATCGACCAGTTCGGAACACTGTCACTGACGCAGATATTGCAAAAATTTCTCGCCATCGCCGCCGACGGTCTGTTACAAACCACAGAGAATATTATACTGGCCGTCGTAGACGTGCTCTCCCAACTGGCAGATGGCATAATGGATTTGCTTACGGCAAAAATTGATATCCCGGTGTTGTCGTGGCTATACCATGAAATTGCGGATGAAGATCTGTCCTTCCTTGACTTGATCTGCTTTATCAGCGCCATACCGGCCACCATCGTCTACAAAATCGCGGCAGGTTCTACACCTTTTCCACATAATGCGGCACTGACCAAATCACTGATCAGCGCGATCGGGATGACTGAAATTCAACAGATACTTGCGCCATCACGGCAACCAAGTGCGCCTCCGCAACACATAACGGCTGAAGCACACCTGGCTGCAACCAACCGTACGCCGTTGCTCCATGGAGATGCTTTGGGGACTTTTGCGTTTGTAGCCGGCTTTTGCACCATCGCAGGCGCTCTGGGCATGATACTGGCCTCCTTTAACACTCCGGGCGCGCCAAGCGTCCCGGAAGGTGAAGAACCATTACCGACACCGACCAGCATCTGGCCTAAAATCGCTGCAGTGTCCAACATCGCCTATGTGGCGCCAGATCTCTCGACGGCTCTGATGCAAGGTCAGCGCTGGGACCAAAATCTCAATGGCCTTCTCACCGATCTCTCTCTTCTCAAAGGATTCTCGATCGACATTAAATTTCCTGGATCGGCACTATCTCAATGGTTGGAATTCACCCTCAACCTAGCCTGGAACACACCAGTCATTGCCAATCTCTACTATACCATTGCAGCCAAACCTGGAGCCCCCGATGACGACCCAGCCATCGTACCGAATACGATTGGCAATCTCGCCTTCAACGCAGGCGGCATGCTGTCGCCTTTTACGAAAAATAAAGATGTCCAGGTAGTCCAGGCATTTCTGATGGGTTATTATAGTTTGATGATGGTCATCAGTGGCAAAATCAACCGGTTTGGTCCCTGAACAAACCAGACCGATTTTGCGATAAAACTGCTATATCCATTACAATCTATTGGTTAATAGCTGCATGACACCCGCCAATAGCGGGTGTTTTCTGGCCGCCGACGACCACAAGGAATGACATAGCTTTCCAGGTAACCGAAAGTTCTCACTATTCTGTATGCGCCAAGCTGCATATCAATCTCCCCTTCTACGTGAGTCAACCCGGCGCGAGTTCATCGAAAATTTGGAGTCTTGTGCCAGCCTGGTTCCTCCAATACTGACTCGCAGAAGGCAACCCATTCGCGCTCGTTTTGCAAGCCGCACGGTTTGTGCGTTTTTCCACCGCCAATTCAATGGAGAATCTGCAGGAAGCAGTAGCACGGCTGGCCGCACTGCGTCCTTGATGACAAAAATCGCCAATTTCACTTTCGCAAAAAATTGGCGCGTGTAATTTGACGATTACCTGCGTCGCCATACTATTTCAGTCAGGTCTATAAATTCATACATCAAGCGCCTTCACTAGCATCGGCACAATATCGAAAAGATCACCAACGATGCCATAGTCGGCAACGGCAAAGATGGGGGCCTCAGGATCTTTGTTGATGGCGACAATGGTCTTTGATTCTTTCATGCCTGCCAGATGCTGGATTGCGCCAGAAATGCCGACCGCGATATACAGCGCCGGAGCAACGATCTTGCCGGTCTGCCCCACTTGCCAGTCGTTTGGCACAAAACCGGCATCCACTGCAGCGCGCGACGCGCCCATGGCTGCTCCCAGCCTGTCGGCAAGTGGTTCCAGTATTTTGAAAGCCTCGCCCGAACCAAGGCCGCGCCCGCCAGACACAATAATCTTTGCAGCAGTCAGTTCAGGGCGCTCGGACTTCGCCACTTCACGACTGACGAAAACCGATTTCACCGATACCGCGACCGCCGTACATGCCTCAAGTACAGCATTACCGCCATCTGTTGCCACTGCATCAAAGCCGGTGCTACGAACGGTGATCAATTTCACGCGGTCCAGAGACTGCATGGTCGCGATGGCATTACCGGCATAGACTGGCCTTTCGAAGGTGTCTGCAGATATGACTCTGGTAACGTCAGAAATCTGCGCCACATCCAGCATCGCTGCCACACGCGGCAATATATTCTTACCCCAGGCAGTGGCCGGGGCAAGAATATGGCTGTATGGCCCCGCCAACGCTACGACTTGCGCCGCTATGTTCTCCGCCAGGCCGTCAGCAAATTGTGCAGCATCAACGGCGAGTACCCTGGCAACTCCGGCCAGACGACATGCCGCATCCAGCACGCCATCACAGTCGTGACCTGCGACCAACAGGTGAACTTCGTCAGCGCATTGCATGGCGGCGGTAACGGCGTGAAGTGTGCTCGCTTTGAGCCTTGCATTGTCGTGTTCTACTATAACGAGGGCTGTCATAAGTGTAGGATTTGATGAAATTAAAAAACAGTCAGATTACCCGGGCGTCGTTACGCAGCCGGTCAACCAGCGCGGCAACGTCAGGCAGCACGATGCCAGCAGTGCGCCTGGATGGCTCGCGTACCTGCAACGTGATCTGCCGGGGTGCTACGTCCACATCCAGTACCGCCGGCGTGACGATATCCAGTGTCTTTTTCTTGGCCTTCATGATGTTGGGCAAAGTGACATAACGGGGTTCGTTCAGACGCAGATCAGTGGTCACAATGGCAGGCAGCGTCAACGCCACTGTCTCTGACCCACCATCCACTTCACGACTGACGGTGGCCTTGCCGTGGGCAACCGACAACTGCGAAGCAAATGTCGCCTGTGGCCAATCCAGCATCGCCGCCAGCATTTGGCCGGTCTGGTTGCAATCGTCGTCAATCGCTTGTTTACCCAGGATGATCAATTGTGGCTGCTCTTGCTCCACCACTGCACGCAATAGCTTTGCCACGGCCAGCGGCTGCAGCTCAATGTCGGTTTGTATCAGGATGCCGCGGTCGGCACCTATCGCCAATGCCGTACGCAGCGTCTCCTGGCACGGCAACACACCGCAAGATACGGCCACGATTTCGGAAACCACACCACGTTCTTTCAGGCGCACAGCCTCTTCGACAGCAATTTCATCGAAAGGATTCATCGACATCTTGACGCTGCCAATATCAACGCCCGTACCGTCAGACAGGACACGTACCTTAACGTTATAGTCCACCACCCGTTTTACTGCGACCAATACCTTCATGCTTTCTCCTATACGATATGTTCTCTGCGCAAGGCTGCCAGGTCCGTTTCACTCAAACCCAGCCAGCCGCCAAGCACCTCGTCTGTATGCTGACCCAGCGTCGGTGGCGCCTGCCGGTACTGCACTGGCGACCCCGACAAGCGGATAGGATTGGCAACCAGTGGCACCTTGCCTGCAGTCACATGCGGCATCTCGATGCGCATGCCGCGTGCCTTTACCTGTGGGTCGTCAAACACCTGCTCCAGCGTATTGATTGGCCCGCACGGCACACCGGCTGCTTCCATCATGGCAACCCATTCAGCGGTGCCACGCATCACTGTTACTGCGCGTATCAATGCCACCAGTTCTTCACGATGTCGTACGCGTTCCGGGTTGGTGGCAAAGCGTGCTTCCCTGCCCCATTCCGGATGGCCGACAGTGCTGCAGAATTTGGCAAACTGTCCGTCGTTGCCAACCGCGATGATCATGTAGCCGTCAGCAGTCGGAAAATCCTGATACGGCACGATAGTAGGATGCGAATTACCCATACGCTGCGGTGTAACGCCGCTCGCCAGATAACTTGATGCCTGATTGGCCAGGCACGCCACCTGCACATCAAGCAGTGACAGGTCAATCTGCTGGCCTTCCCCCGTACGTTCGCGATGGGCCAGTGCGGCCAGCACGGCAACCGATGCATACAGCCCCGTCATCACGTCAGTCAGCGCCACGCCAACCTTTTGCGGGCCTGCGCCTTCGCTGCCATCCGGTCGGCCAGTAACGCTCATCAAGCCACCCATGCCCTGTATCAGGAAGTCATAACCGGCACGCGAGGCATACGGCCCTGTCTGCCCAAAACCGGTGATAGAGCAGTAAATCAGGCGAGGATTGACTTCTTTTAGCGAGGCATAATCCAGGCCATATTGTGCCAGCCCACCAACCTTGAAATTTTCCAGCACGATGTCAGCCCTGGTGGCCAGTTGACGTACCAGTTGCTGGCCTTCTGGCCGTCCAAGGTCGATGGTCACAGAACGTTTGTTACGGTTGGCACTCAGGTAATAGGCTGATTCGGAAGTGGGCTGGCCATCTTCATCCTTCAGCCAGGGTGGCCCCCAGGCGCGCGTGTCATCGCCAACGCCAGGTCGTTCGACCTTGACCACATCAGCACCCAGATCGGCCATCAACTGCCCAGCCCAGGGCCCGGCCAGCACACGCGACAGGTCCAGCACGCGCAAGCCAGCCAACGCACCTGCAGGTAATGTCATGCCCGCCATCATCAGAAGGCCGCGATACCAGTTATTGCACGGCCAAGTATCAGCGCATGCACATCATGGGTACCTTCATAGGTGTTGACCACTTCGAGATTGACCAGGTGGCGGGCGACACCAAATTCATCACTGATGCCATTGCCGCCCAACATATCCCTTGCCATGCGGGCGATGTCCAGCGCCTTACCGCAAGAATTGCGTTTCATGATGGAAGTGATTTCCACCGCTGCAGTCCCTTCATCCTTCATGCGGCCCAGGCGCAGGCAGCCTTGCAGGCCCAGGGTAATTTCAGTCTGCATGTCGGCCAGTTTTTTCTGGATCAACTGATTCGCTGCCAGTGGTTTGCCGAACTGCTTGCGATCCAGCACATACTGGCGTGCACGGTGCCAGCAATCTTCAGCAGCACCCAGCGCACCCCAGGCGATACCATAACGGGCGCTGTTCAGGCAAGTGAATGGCCCTTTCAAACCACGTACGTCAGGAAAGGCATTTTCTTCAGGACAGAACACTTCATCCATGACGATCTCACCGGTGATGGAGGCGCGCAGGCCGACCTTGCCGTGGATGGTTGGTGCCGACAAGCCTTGCCAGCCTTTCTCCAGCACGAAGCCGCGGATCTGCTTGCTGTCGTCCTTGGCCCACACCACAAACACATCGGCTACCGGCGAATTGGTAATCCACATTTTGGCACCACTCAACACATAGCCACCATCGACTTTTCTGGCGCGCGTCAGCATTGATCCAGGGTCGGAGCCGTGGTTTGGTTCGGTCAGGCCGAAACAACCTATCCATTCACCAGAGGCCAGTTTAGGCAGATACTTGCGGCGCGTGGCTTCGTTGCCAAATTCATAGATAGGTACCATCACCAGCGATGACTGCACGCTCATCATCGAACGATAGCCGGAATCGACACGTTCAACCTCGCGCGCCACCAGTCCGTAACAAACGGCACCAAGGCCAACACCACCGTATTCCTCAGGGATGGTCACACCCAGCAAGCCCAACTCGCCCATCTCACGAAAAATGGCCAAGTCGGTATGTTCGTTACGGAATGCTTCCAGCACGCGTGGCTCCAGACGTTCCTGGCAGTAGCTGCGTGCCGAGTCACGCACCATGCGCTCTTCATCACTCAGTTGCTGCTCGAGCAGCAGCGGGTCATCCCATTGAAAGGCAGCTTTCTTATGCATTTGGCTCATTCCGAACTCACTCTGTAATTGAAGACAGCTCTAATGTACAATCCACTGGAAGAGGCGACAAACGATTTGTTCGCACTGATCTGTGCGTAAAACGCACTTGTTAAATTGCTGGAGCCATGTCATGCGCAGAAAAATCCCCTCTACTGCTGCCCTGTCAGCCTTTGAATCTGCAGCGCGCCATCAAAGCTTTACCAAAGCAGCGGACGAATTGGCGCTGACACAAAGTGCGATCTGCCGTCAGATTGCCGCACTGGAAGATTTTTTAGGTGTGAAACTTTTTCGCCGTAGCCGCCGTGGTGTGGTGCTGAGCGACGCCGGCATGACTTACAGCCGGCAAGTAACGGCAAGACTGGATGAAGTAGAGCGGGATACACTGGCGCTAATGGCCAAGGGTGGACAAGGCGGCACGTTGGAACTGGGTGTGGTGCCGACGTTTGCAACCAAGTGGCTGCTGCCGCGCCTGCCCCAGTTTGCGCAGGCACATCCTGGCATCACCGTCAATCTGAGCGCGCATACCCGGCCATTCCTGTTCGGGGACACGCAATTCGACGCCGCTATCCACGCCGGTACTTCAACCTGGCCTGGTACCGAGGGTATATTTCTGATGCGAGAAAATCTGGTGGCAGTCGCCAGCCCTGCGCTGGTTGGGGCACGTGCAGTAATCAGTCCTGCAGCATGGAGTCGCCACACGCTGCTACAACAAAGCACACGCCCCTATGCCTGGCGTGACTGGTTTGCCTCACGCGATATGCAGGTAGAGGGCGACATGGCAGGACCACGTTACGAGTTATATTCGATGCTGGCCGAGGCCGCACTGCATGGAATGGGTATCGCCCTGATACCTCGTTTTTTGATAGAAGATGAATTGCAGCGTGGCGCACTGGTCATGGTGGCAAAACACCAGTACCTGAGTGACCGCAGCTATTATTTGATCTACCCCGAACACAAGGGAGAAAATGCGACGCTGTCGACGTTCCGCACCTGGCTGGAAGCCATGGCACGGGACTATCGTGAACCGCTGGGATTAGGCTAAGAGTCAATAATTAAGGCTAGCAAACCTACAGCAATGTGCAGGCCTCTTCAAACGCCAACCTTGGATGGCGCGGAAACAAACCAGTCACATCACCGTAACCAAGACCACATAGAAAGTTCACCTTTAGCGTACTACCGGCAAAGAATTCCTGGTTGACTATCTCTTGATTGAAGCCTGACATCGGTCCGCAGTCGAGCCCCAGCATGCGCGCTGCCACCATCAGATAGGCACCCTGCAGCGTACCATTCCTGAAGGCAGTGCTCTCGCGCAGTTGGGCATCACGCTCGAACATGCTGCCAGCATCAGACCGGTGTGGAAACAGCCGTGGCAACTGTGTGTGAAACGCCGTGTCATAGGCAATCACTGCCACCACCGGTGCGCTGGTTACTTTTTCGACATTGGCTGGTGCCAGTGCCGGCATCAGCCTTTGTCTGGCCTCTGGTGTGCACAAAAACAGCACCCGCATCGGCGTGCAGTTCATGCTGGTTGGCCCCCATTGCAGCAGATCATAAAGCTCGGCCAGCAGCGCATCTGGCACGCCGCGCGCCAGCCAGCGATTCTGACTGCGGGCAGCACGAAACACCAGCGACTGCATTGCATCATTGATACTGGCTGCCATCTCAGCTCCCTTGTCGCTGGGCACCAATCAGCACAAACGCCACGCGCACCGGCTTGTCGGTTTTATTGCGCCAGGCGTGGCGGGTACCATTCTGGATCGCTATATCACCGGCTTTTAGCAGTTTTTGCTCGCCATGATCCAGCTCCAGCCAGATTTCGCCATCCAGCACGATGCCGTAGTCGATGCTGTCTACCGTATGCATGCCTGGGTTATCCGCTTCAAAGGTGTCGACCAGACCAGGTAAATTGACCCCCAATTCTGCACCGACTGCGGCGAAATCCATGGTCGGACTGGCCATGACGGCATCCGGTTGAAAGTCCACCACCAGCAAACTGGTGCCACCTGGTGACGGCACCAGCGAGCCGCGCTCAAGAGTCTGGTCATGCCCTGCATACGGCACCACCGCTTGCGAGCCGGTGGCCCAGACTTGTGCAAATGCATGCCCAGGTATATGCGCAAAAGTATGCGCGCGGGGTGCATCGCCATCAGCCACGAACACCGCACTACCCTGGGCATTATGGCCTGTTACTACGCGTCGTATCTTCATTGCTGGACTCCTATGGGCGAATGACGAAATTACTGAAACCACCATTGCGGTTCTCGATGCCGCCTATGGCTTCGTTGACCTGTTCCAGCGGATAAATCTGGTGCTGGAAAATAGACAGGTCGACGACGCCTGCTTCGGCCAGATCCGCCATCTCTTGCCCCTGCGCAGTAGTGAACCAGGCCGAACCAATCAGTGTGATATCGTTGTCCATCAGGTAATGCAAGTTGACCGGTACATCACCTGCCACCGCACCCACATTGACCAGCTTGCCGCCGCGACGCAAAGTCTTGAGTGCATCCAGTAGCGGGCCATGTGATGCTCCCGGCCCGAGGGCATCGATAACCACATCAACACCTTCGCCTTGTGTCACATCATTAGCCCAGTTTTGCATAACACCATCATCAAGTGAATGCACAGAAATGCGATCCGGTGCCAGCGCTTTGACGCGTTGCAACAGTTCCTTGTTACGGCCAGTACCCAGTATCCTGCGTGCGCCCAGCGCCAGCGCAAACAGTGCGCCACCTATGCCCAGGGTACCGCTGATACCGTTGATCAGTACAGTAGAACCAGGGCCGACCTGTGCAGTGCGCAGCGCGCGATAACAAGTGCCAAGATAGCCCAGCCGCGCAGCCTGTTCAAAAGGCATGCTGTCGGGTATGCGTACCAGGCTGTATTGCGGCGCAGTCATGAATTCAGACAAACCACCATACGGATACTGGTCGTAGATGCTTTGTGAGCGTTTGGAAAAACCGAAGTAACCATTAAACGTGTAATGCGAGCAAGCGGTGGTATCACCAGCGCGGCAGTTACGGCAGCCACCGCAATAACGTGCCGGATTGACATATACGCGGTCACCTGGCTTGAAGCCAATGACCTGTGAGCCAACCGATTCGATCACGCCTGCCGGGTCCAAGCCGAAAATCGCTGGCAGCTTGGGCAACGGCAAATGCGGGAACCAGGTTCCCCAGTTGCTCAGTACATTACCGAGATTAGGAACAATACCGCAAGCCTTAACCGCCACCAGCACATCAGTGGGGCGCACTTCTGGCACTGGGATTTGTTCGATAAGCATTGGTTTTCCGACCTCATGCATCCGTGCTGCACGCATCATCTTAGTCATTTTTGTCTCCTGATTATATAAATTGTGTTTACCTGATTTTGCTTGATTTTATCTGTTTTTTTATTTACCTTGAGCATGCACCGCGCTTCAGCGCAGGCCGTCATTGCCCTTCACATCTGCCGCTGCCAGCCCGCCAATACGTGCATGGATGCGTCCACCCGTAGCCATCGCCAGGCCGAACACGATTTCATCGCGGCGCGGGCCATCCCACAATGTCATTTCTGCCGCACCGAAGTGGCTGCGCACATAGGCCGCTTGTATATGTCCAAGCGGCATGACCAGCCGGGTACCAACGCCGCCTATGGTCTTGGCTGCTGGCACGATAGCCTTGGGGCCACCCAGCGCTTCACGCATCGCCCAGCCACCCGCCTCATGCCAGACGGCGCCATGTTCCAGCTCACCGTCCGAACCGACCACCGCACCCTTGCCATATGCTTGTACGACAGCCGCACCACCAAGCGCCGCGAGCAGGCGTCCCGACAATTCAGCCCCCAGTTGACGCAATTCTTCCATGAAGGGCATCAAGTTTGGTTCGTAACGACCGGCGTAGGGGTTTTTCACCACGGCCATCGCCACCGCCACTCGTAACGGCGTTTCCAGCCGTGGACCACCCTCATGCCAACACTCTTCAACATCCAATTTGTACTTGCGAACATTCACGAGCGACATCCAGTACCTCCAGTCAGACCAATGTTATGTGGGTCGGTCGCCAATCGCCTACCCTATGCATCAAATTATACACATTGATCTTTTTTATGCAAATAAAATATTTTTATGCACAAAATTAAAATTTGACCCTATAATCATCTGGACTGCCTTGACACTGACACACCTTACACACTTACATACTTATTCTTACACCAAAGGAGAACCGCATGAAACTGATATCTTATCGACGCGCTGGACGTGCCCATTATGGTGTCGTCATCAATGATGGCGTCAACGAATTGACCGACCGTCTGACCGGTGCCCCTGATCTGGCAACATTGTTGGCTGATCCACAATTACTGGCTCAGGCGCGTCAACTTGCTGCCACTGGCAAGACTGACTATCCGCTGGCCAGTGTAGAACTGGAACCAACCATCCCCAAGCCTGGCAAGGTCGTTTGTGTCGGCATTAACTATGTCGAACATGCCCATGAAGCGGGTCGTAAGATCGGCCAGTATCCGGTGATTTTCCAACGCTACAGTGAAACGCTGATCGCCCACGGCACGCCATTGCTGCGACCCAAGGTATCGACCAATTTCGACTTTGAAGCTGAACTGGCCGTCGTCATCGGCAAAGGTGGCGCCCATATCGACCCTGTCAACGCGATGGAGCATGTAGCTGGCTATACCTGCTTCAACGACGCCAGCGTGCGCGACTGGCAGTTCCATACTCACCAATACGGCATGGGCAAGAACTTCCGCTCTACCGGTGCACTTGGTCCATGGCTGGTGACCGCTGACGAAATTCCAGACTACCGTACCCTGACCGTCACCGGTCGGCTGAATGGTGAGCAGTTACAATCTGGCAAGCTGTCTGAACTGGCATTCGACATTCCGACGCTGATCGCCTATGTCTCGCAGGCCTTGCCGTGGAATCCAGGTGACATCCTGGCTACTGGCACCCCGAGCGGCATCGGTTTCAAGCGCACACCACCGATTTTCCTTGAGGCTGGAGGCGTCTTTGAAGTCACCATCGCTGGCATCGGCACCCTGTCCAACCCGGTCATCGACGAAGCCTGATACGCTTTCACAAAATACACACTAAGGAGACAAGCATGTCCAAACTTCCTCGCATTCAATTTACGCATACCGGCATCTTTTGTGTAGATCTTGACATGATGGTTGATTTCTACTGTTCAAAGATAGGCTTCATCGTCAGCGACAAGGGGGTGGCATCAACCGGCCACAGATTGTTTTTCATGACACAGGATCCGGAAATCCATCATCAACTGGTGCTGTTCGATGGCAAGCCAACCGGATTGCCATTTAATCCTATCAATCAGTTATCTTTCCTGCTTGGTTCGCTCGAAGACCTGTGCACCTATTACCGTCAGTTACAGGAATTTGGCATCCAGAATATCGATCAGGTTGACCATGGCAACGCCTGGTCACTGTACTTCAAGGACCCGGAAGGCAATCCGGTGGAAATGTATGTTGACAGCCCGTTCTACACGCATCAGCCTTGCCGTGAACCACTGGACCTGTCGCAACCGGCCGCGCAAATCCTGGCGCAGACCGAAGCCATGTGCCGGCGTCGTCCCGACTTCATGTCACGTGCAGAGTGGATAGAAGCCACCCGTGAAAAGATCCGGCAGCAGCGCGCATGAAGCCCAATTACATTGGGGGTGCCTGGCTTGATGGTGCCAGTATCCGCGAAAACATCAATCCATCAGACCTGAGCGACCGGGTGGGCGAATATGCCCATGCAGATGCCGCGCAGGCACAACAGGCAATAACTGCCGCTGCAAGTGCACAGCACGGCTGGGCCCATAGTGGTATCCAGTTGCGCGCCGATGCGCTTGACTTCATTGGCAGCGAATTGCTGGCCCGACGACAAGAACTTGGCACGCTACTGGCGCGCGAAGAGGGCAAGACCCTGCCGGAAGCCGTGGGAGAAGTGGGTCGTGCTGGCTACATCTTCAAGTTTTATGCCGGCGAAGCGCTGCGGTTGCGTGGTGACAAACATGCGTCCGTGCGCCCACAGGTCGAGGTCGAAGTCACGCGTGAGCCGGTAGGTGTGGTGGGCATCATCACACCGTGGAATTTCCCCATGGCGATCCCGGCATGGAAAATCGCTCCAGCCCTTTGCTATGGCAATGCAGTCGTGTTCAAACCTGCTGACCTGGTACCAGGCTGCGCCTGGGCACTGGCAGAGATCATCAGCCGCGCCGGTCTGCCACCCGGCGTATTCAACCTCGTCATGGGACGCGGCAGCGTGGTCGGCCAGGCCATCATCGATGCACCATCCGTGCGTGCGATCAGTTTTACCGGTTCGGTCGATACAGGCCGCCAACTGCTGTTGGCAACGGCACAGCGCCAGGCCAGGGTGCAGCTGGAAATGGGGGGCAAGAATCCACTGATCATCCTCAACGATGCCGATCTGGATACTGCAGTTGATTGCGCGGTGCAAGGTGGCTATTTCTCCACTGGTCAACGGTGCACGGCCTCATCGCGCTTCATCGTTGAAAAAGGTATCTATCCGGCGTTCGTCAAGCGCACAACCGAGGCACTGACAGCATTGCGTGTCGGCCATGCCTTGCACGCCGACACACAGATCGGACCAGTTGCCGACAGCGGCCAGTTTGCCCTGGATCTGGAATATGTCGCCATCGGTAGGGCTGAAGGAGCACACCTGGCCTTCGGCGGCGAAGCATTGCGGCGTGACACCGAGGGCTACTTCATGAGCCCGGCACTGTTCACTGACGCTGAGCCAGGCATGCGTATCGCACAGGAAGAAATCTTTGGCCCGGTTGCTTGTGCCATTGCAGCCGACAACTATGAGCACGCGCTGGCCATCGCCAACGACACGCCGTTTGGCCTGTCTGCTGGCATCTGCACTACTTCACTCAAACATGCAACGCATTTCAAACGGCATATGCAAAGCGGCATGGTGATGGTCAACGTACCGACTGCAGGTGTAGATTACCACGTGCCGTTTGGCGGCACCAAGGGTTCCAGTCACGGTTCACGCGAGCAAGGCAGCTATGCCGCCGAATTTTTTACTAGTGTCAAGACTGCCTACACCAAGGTATAGGCGACAGACACAACAAGGAGACAACAATGGATGTAGATGTATTGATCGTTGGCATGGGGCCGGTGGGTGCTGTCGCCGCCAATCTAGCCGGAAAATGGGGCTTGAAGACACTTGCCGTCGACAAGGCATTGGCAATCTATGACAAGCCGCGCGCATTTGGACTCGATCAGGAAGTAATGCGGATTTTTTCCAACATCGGCATCGCTGACCAGATCACCGACTACGTAATGCCTTACCGGACTTCAGAATACCGTACCACTGGCGGTGCCGTACTCAAACGCATTGCCCCGGCAGGTGCACCCTATCCACTGGGTTGGGCACCGAACTACGTGTTTTCCCAACCGGCAGTCGAAGGCGCATTGCGCAGTAACCTGAGCAGCTTCCCGACTGTCAGCACCGAACTGGGTACCGAAGTGTTATCAGTAGACCAGGATGGCAACATCGCCAGCGTGCTGCTGCGCGATCAATCTGGCAAGGAACGCCGCGTCAACGCCCGCTATGTGCTGGCATGCGACGGTGGCACCAGTTCCCTGCGGATGACCCGTGGGTTGGAAATGGAGGATATGCAGTTCGATGAACCATGGATGGTGGTCGATGTGATGGTCAAACCAGAGGTGGCTGAGCGCTTGCCTGTCGTGAACATCCAGTTCTGCGAAAGCGAAAGACCATGCACCTACATCGTCGGCCCCGGCATGCACCGGCGCTGGGAATTCATGATCAATGCTGACGAAACACCTGCCAGCATCCAGCAACCAGACGCCATCCGCAAGTTGCTGGCGCGCTGGATGGAACCTGGCGAGTATGAACTGTGGCGTGCATCGGCCTATCGCTTCCACGCGTTGATCCTCAAATCCTGGCGACACGGCAATCTGTTCTTCCTTGGCGACGCTGCCCACATGACGCCACCATTCATGGCACAAGGCATGTGCCAGGGTATACGTGATGCGGCAAACCTGATGTGGAAACTTGCCATGGTTAAGCAGGGGCTGGCCACATCTGCGCTGCTGGACACCTATCAGCAGGAACGCATTCCGCATGTGCAGCAGACCACGTTGGTTACCCGCGAGCTAGGTCGTGTCATTTGCGAGCGCGACCCTGTCAAGGCCGCAGAACGGGATACGCGCATGCTGGCAGACATGGCCAGGGAAACCGGGCCAACCGTGCGCCAGTCACTGATCCCTGGTCTTGGCACCGGCTTGCTGGCACCGCAAGATACCAGTGGTGCGCGTGGCTTGCTGTTTCCGCAACCGCTGGTGGAAAACAGCGCCGGCTTGACAGCCCTGCTTGATGATTTTACCGACACACATTTCCGCCTGGTCGCAGCACCAGGTGCCGGACTGGCGCCGTTGCAAGAAGAAATCCGCAGTTGGGACAGTCTTGCTGCCCTGCCCCTGTCCGTAGTCGCATTAGAGGACGATGGTGATACCCTGCCACGCTCACCTTACGGCATGCGCGAAAAACAAGGCATCCTGGGTCAGTGGATGAAGGCGCATGATTGCCAATTCGTACTGGTGCGCCCGGACCATTACGTCTATGGCGGTGCGGCCACAGTTGCAGAAGGTCTGGCGCTGCTCAAATCGCTACGGCTTGCCCTGGCTGGCGCTTCTCAAGACAACATGGTGTTTTAAACTGATCAGGTCAACCTGGTTGCAACGCCGGGCATTTTCCATGTCCGGCGTATTTATTTGCATTATTTCCATTTTATGCATAAAATGAGAAGTACCCATCTGTCAGGACCAAAAGCCATGGAAAATTCCCCCTCCGCACCAGAGACAGGTAGCTCGCTGATCGACATCGCGCTACAGAAGATGAAGCACGCCATTGTCAGTTGCGAGTTGGCACCTGGCTTCAAGCTCAAGGTGGACAGCCTGTCGAAAGAATACGGCATCAGCAGCTCCCCCATTCGCGAAGCATTGAATCGTCTGGCGCAAGAAGGCGTGGTACACGCCAGTGACAACAAGGGTTTCCGTGTTGCCCCTATCTCGGTGGCAGATTTCGAAGAAATCACGCGCCTGCGTGTCCTGCTCGAAGGTGAAGCACTTGGCGACGCCATTGAACATGGTGACGACGCCTGGGAAGGCGATGTGATGGCCGCTTTCCACCGGCTCAGCATTACAGAAAAGCGTCTGGGCGAAGGTCCGGTCGCGCTGGATGACGACTGGGCAGAGCGTCACAAACATTTTCACTTCACACTGTTTTCAGCTTGCCCTTCCAAGCTGTTGCTGAGTATGGTCGATTCCCTGTTCGACCGGGCTGAACGCTATCGCCGTTTTTCTGCCCTGCATCGCCAGACCGAGCGACACAAAAGCAACGAACACCAGATCCTGATGAAGGCGGTATTGTCACGCGACAAGGAAAAAGCTGTTGCTTTGCTGCGTCGCCATATTGAACGCACTAAAGATAGCGTCACCGAAGCCATACAAAGACAACAGGCGATGCTGCAATAAAGCAGGACCGCCTGTTCAGATACCGAGCGAGCACGCTTGTTGCAAGCCGTGCTTCCCACTTCCTAGTTGTAGATACCTGTCACAACAATAATATTGTCCACCCGTTCAAAATAAGATGAACGGGCTGCCATTGCCTTGGTGACAGGGTTGATCCACTTGAAATCTACCCAGCCAGATCCTTTCTTCTTTGCTATCTCGATCTCTTCACGGACAAAGGCCCTGCCTTCCATATCCTTGATGTCCAGCAAGGCTTTGCCAACCAGTTTGGGCTTGCTGCCATCGGCCAGCAATACGCCGTTCATGTCCATCACGACTATATACAATTCACCATTGACGAACTGGCCGGAAGTATTATTGAACTCTGCCAGCGACTTTTCCTGGCCGTTTTGTTTGATATAACTAATCGCTTTCTTGACAAAGGTGACGGCCTCATCTTTACTGGCTGCCATCGCTGGCGCTTGCAATTGCAGTGCCAGCAGCATTGCCGTCATCATGTGTTTCATGTGGGGTTTTATGCGGATTTTCATGCTACCTCTTTCTGTAATTCACGGTGTGTGACCGTCTCCTTTGCCGACGAAGCCAAGCGTCGCGGATTCAACAAAAAATACGCCAGTGCCGGCAACAGTATCAGCGCGCCCAGCATGTTCCAGATGAACATGAAACCCAACAAGATACCCATGTTCGCCTGGAATTTGATCGGTGAGAAACACCAGGTTGCCACTGCAATACCCAGTGTGACCCCAGTCAGCACCACTACCTTGCCAGTAAAAAGCAGGGCCTTGTAGTAAGCTGCCGACAGACTTGCGCCACGGCGCAATTCAACCAGCATGACCGACACCACGTACAGTGCATAGTCAACACCAATGCCAACACCAAGCGCAATCACCGGCAATGTGGCGACCTTGACACCTATGCCAAGAACCACCATGAGTGCTTCGCACAATACCGATGTCAGCATGAGCGGCAAAACCGCACAAATCACTGCACGCCACGAGCGAAAGGTGACGAACGCCAGCAAGATCACTGCCGCATACACCCACAACAGCATCTGTGTATTGGCTTTCTTGACGACGATATTGGTTGCCGCTTCGATACCTGCATTACCTGCCGCAGACAAGAACTGGATATCCTTGCTGTTGTTGGCCGCTGCAAAGGCTTCCACTTCTTGTACGACAGCATCCAGCGTATCGGCCTTGTGGTCTTTCAGGTAGACGTAGACAGTCAGCAAATCGCAATTCTGGTTCAGCAACTCACGCGGGGCGCGGGTGGTGATGGCGTTGAGCATGTCTTGCGAGCGCGGCAAGTCAAACCATTTCAGGCTGCCCTCGTTCATACCGGCTGATGCACGTTTGCTCAAGGTGGCATAGGAATTGGTTGATTCGACGCCGGCCAGTTGCTGCAGACGCCATTCCAGCGCTTCGACCTGCACCAGTGTGCTGTAGTTGGCGCACATGTATTGCGGTGTGCGTACCATGACTACGTAGTTGTCGCTGCTGGCGGCATAATGGGCAGCCATGAAGGCACTGTCGAGGTTATAGCGTGAATTGGCACGCAGCTCTGGCGCACCGGGGTCAAGGTCACCTATTTTCAGATGGGTGCTGACTACACCACCCACTGTCGCCAGCACAAGGGCGGAAGCAATCGCGATACCAGCCCAGCGGCGACCAGTAAAACGGTCAAGAAAAGCCCACAGGCCATGCTTGCCCTGAACACCGCCAGTGTTACTTGCTTCCTCGTCACGCAGGCTGCGTTGTGCCGCTTTGGCGCTGACGCCTGTGTATGACAGCAGGACCGGCAACAGGATGAGGTTGGTGAAAATCAACATGGCAACACCGACGCTGGCAGAAATCGCCAGGTCGTGGATCACCGGGATATCAATCACCATCAGCACGGCAAAGCCAACCGCATCCGCCAGCAAGGCCGTCAGGCCAGCCAGAAACAGTCGGCGGAAGGTGTAACGGGCAGCAATCAGCTTGTGCACACCACGGCCAATGTCTTGCATGATGCCGTTCATCTTTTGCGCACCATGGCTCATGCCTATGGCAAACACCAGGAATGGCAACAGGATGGAATACGGGTCGAGGTCAAAGCCCAGCAAAGGCAAGGCCCCCAGCAGCCAGACGGCAGCCACCAGCGAACATGACACCACCAGCAATGTGCTGCGCACACAGCGTGTGTACCACAACAACACGGCAGTGCAGATCGCCAGCGCCACGGCAAAAAACAGCAGCACCTGCCGCATGCCTTCGATCAAATCGCTGACCACCTTGGCGAAACCTGTGATGTGGATACGTACGCCCCGGGCCTCATACTTGGCGCGCAATTGTTCCAGTCGTGTTCCCAGTTGGGCATAATCGATACGTTGTGTACCGGTAGTTTCCATCAAAGGCAAGACAATTACGCTGGACTTGAAATCCGGCGCTACCAGCGACCCGATCTCGCCTGAACGCTCGATATTGGCGCGCAACTCTTCCAGCCGTTGTGGTGAGCCATCGTAGCCATCCGGGATCACCGGGCCGCCGTCCAGGCCTTCTTCTGTCACCCCTATCCAGCGTACCGACGGCATCCAGATCGACTTCATGAAAGAGCGATCCACACCCGGCACCAGAAATAGTTCGTCACTGAGCAGGCGTAGCGTTTCCATATAACGGGCGTCGTAAATGCTGCCCTGCTCGTTTTCGACAGCAATGCGCAGCGTATTGCCCAAACCAGCAAGGTCAGCCTTGTGCTGCTGATAGTTGAGCACGTAGGGATGGCGTGCCGGTATCATGCGCTCAAAGCTGGGATTAAGGCGTACGCCCAGCGCCTGCCAGCCAAGCGCGACTGTCACCATCACAAACAGTATCATCACCGCAATACGGTGATTAAACAGCAGGCGTTCGACGACAGAACCGGAACGGGAATCGAATTGATCCAGATGAGCGATCACCGGATGATCAGGAGTTGAGGTATGCATTATTACTTGCCTTCAATAGCGTTCATAGTAATCTTGGTCACGCCGCGCACGCCAGAGACGAACAGCGTGCCATCACCGCTTTGCACGACACCGGTCAGCGGCGACGACGGTGAACCAGGCTGTGGCTGGAAGCTCTTACCGCCATCCTTGCTACGGAACAACTGGCCAGTTTCATCAGTCAGCAGCAAGCTGTCATCTTTCAGTCGCAAGCCAGAAGTCAGTGAATGCGTGGTAGAAATCTCGCTTTTGTTCCAGGCGCTGGCTGGCGCATCTGACCAATACACGTTGCCGCGCATGCCAAACACCACCACACGCGCCCCCGCTGTGATGGCACCAAAATAGGTGCCTTCATATGGCGTGGTGACAGCCGTAAAATTGCGACCACGATTGGTCGAATAAAACACGGCCCCCTGTTCGCCAGCGATAACGCAGGTATCACCCTCAGCCTCGATGGCGTACAGATGTTTGGCCTTGGGGTTATCGATGCGGTCCAGCGCAGCCTGCCAGGTGGCACCGCCATCGCCAGTGGCGAGCGCCAGCCCAAAAGCACCAATCAACAAACCGTTTTTATCGTCAAAAAAATGAATGTCGAGAAAAGGTTTGCTCGGTCCTTCGACCAGCAAACGTTCGGCATCAGCCAATGCCCGGGTCGGGTCGGCACCGGCAGCAATCCGCCCTTCGCGGACTGCTGTCACCACCAGTTGAGCTGCCATCTTGCCATCCAATTGCTTGTTCCAGCTCTTGCCACCATCACGGGTACGCAACACCACCCCGCTATGCCCGACCGCCCAGCCGTCTTTTGGATTGACGAAACCGGTGCTGACCAGCGATACACTGACCGGCACCGCCGCCTGATGCCAGCTGCCACCAGCATCGTCCGAATAAATGACGATGCCGCGCTCACCAACCGCGACCAGACGCTGCCCTGCCTGAGCGATGCCCAGCATGACCGAGCTGGCGGCTTTGGCGCTGAGAACGGCTGGCCGCTCCAGCACGTCTGGCTCAGCACTGGCTTGCGTCAGCATCGCGCCGAGCGCCACCAACAGTGCCGCACGGCGCGCAAATGGGATAAGTTTCATGGCTCGTTCCCCAATGCCGTCTAGCGGCTGCCCTTGGCGGCCAGATTTTCAGGCGTGAAATAGCTTTCGTTCCAGTGTGGTACCTGCTTGAACTGATATGTTTTTTCAGCCGGATAATTGCCCAGCACATAGGTATTGGCCAGCAGGTTATACAGGCCAAAACTTTGCGCTACCGAGCCCGGTACGTCAGGCATTGCCATCGGCAGTGTGTAGCCTATGCGCCACAACTGACCCTGACCATCCCACATGTCAGCCAGCACGGCAGTGTAGGTATCTTCATCCAGATAGTAGCGGCGTTTGGGGACAGCATGGCGTTTGCCAGCTGCCACCGTGGCTTCCACTTCCCAGACGCGATGCAGTTCCCAGCGCAGATGGTCAGGATTCAAGTGTTGAGGTCCAAGCAAATCACTGGTTTTTGCCTGCCAGGTACGGTTAGTGTTATACGGAATATAGACTTCTTTCTTGCCGATGATTTTCCAGTCGTACCGGTCCAACCCACCTGAGAAAACAAATGCCTCGTCAAAATAGAATGCACCTGATGCCACGCTGTCCGGTGTGTCATAACCCAGCGTCGGTGCCTTGCGCGTGCGCCGCTGGCCAACCAGATATTGCCAGGCCTGGCGGCCTTTGTTGGCATCAACAGTGTCACGCAGCAGGATAGATTCGCCTGCCTTGAACGGTGGCCCATACGTCACCAGCATCAGGTTGTTGTAGTCTCCCTTGAAACTTTCCAGCGAACCGTCCTTGAACCAGTACGGTGACTGCACTTCGTTCAGACCATCTGACGCCATCGTCGATTTGCCATCAGATGTCGTAACAAACAAGCGGAACAACATGGAACTGGCCTGCCCCTTCCATGCCAGCATATGATTCCACATCAACTCGCTACCGGTCTTGGGGACAGGAAATGGAATACCGCCATAGCAACCTTCCAGTGATTGACCAGCATCCGCAGTCTTGCAGCGTGTGGCGTTCTTCAATGTATTGTCGTAGGCCCATTGTGGCATTGCTGCCGTACGGTGGGTTGGATAGACATCAATGCGGTAGCTTGGGTATTTCTTCATCAGCGCCCTGACACCTTCAGTCAGTTTGTCGGCATACTGGTCCATATTTTTGGCATTGATCGAGATCACCAGCTTGTCGGCAGCGAAAGGATCAGGACGTGGGTCGCCATCCTTATAGCCGGCGGGTACTTTGCTGTAACCACCATCCCAGGCAGGAATGGTACCAGCCTTATTACCAGCCTTTTCTGCACCCATCGGGGTCAACTCACTCTTGAGTTTATTAGCTTCTTCCTGACTGACTGCCGCCGTCGCACTGTGTACCAGGCCCAGCATCAGGGAAGCCAGCGCTGCGCGCTTGATCATATTGTGGTTCATCTGCGTCTCCTACTGTAATTAGAATGTGCTCTGCAACGAGAACGAGATAAAGTCCCGGTCCTTGCTGGTTTGTTGATATTGCAGGACAGTTGCCTGCGGTAAGGCGTTAGGCGTGATGAAGGTGCCTTGCGCTCCCAGGAAATGCACCAGATTGATGCCAAACTTAAACTGCTTACGATAATCAAATGTGGCACCAATACTGAAATCGCCACCATGCTCAGCACCACCGGCAAAACGCACACCAGTCGATGAACGACCGCTGAGCGCGTAGCCCAGACCTATCGGCACGCTCAGATCAACACCCGGCGCAACCTGGTAGTACTCTGGCGTGAACAGCAAGCGCATGCCGGTAGCATCACGCGTGCTGCGCGGATCAAGTGCCCCTGGATTGGCAGTGGTGCTCAAGCGACGGTTCCATGCCAGCTCACCAAGAATGGCACCACCGTTCCAGAATGAGCTGCCGTTAAGTACATAGATCGCCGACAAGTTGGCGTGCGCGGTATTGCCGATTGCGTAAGCAGCTGTACTGGTCGTGTTGCCTGCGCCAAAGGCGACTACAGGATCACTGACAAGCGGCGCATCACGTCTGGTGGATATCTCCATCGCCACGTTGGCACCGCCCAGGGTGGTGCTGGCGCTGACACCAAAGGCTTTGATGTCCTGACCATACACTTGCCGGTAACTGCCTATCGACGGTAGTGCCGGATTTGCAGATGGCGTCAGGTACAGATTGAAATCTTTGTCATGATAACGGGTCAGGTAGACACCGAATTCGGCAATTTCACTGTCAGGACGAAAACGCAGTTGCAACCCGCCCTGCCCGCTGTTTTTAGGTGTGATATCGTCCACACGGTTAAAGTAGACATGACCAAAAGAACCAGGCGCAAAGAAACGTTCGGCACCAGTGCCTACATAATCAGCAAAAGAAAAATAACTGCCAGAACCAGGAATGCGGTTGGCACGCCATTCAAACTGGTAGTAACCACCCAGTGTGACATTGGGCGACAGTTGCAACTGGGTCGACAGTTGGTTGACCGGCATCAACAATTCCTTGAACTGCGTGCCCGGCACCGACAACAGCTTGATCACATCGACCGGTGCCTGACCGGCTGCAATGCCGTTATCACCAAAAAACAGTGTCTCGCCGTACAACAAGGTGGTACGACCAAGACGGACACTGACACCCGTACTGCCAAGATCAAAACGGCTGTAGACAAAGGCATCCAGCAATTCAGCCTTGTTGCCGTGCAACTTGCGCGTGGCATCAGTGAATGCATTACCTGCAACACTAAGCTGGCTGGCGGTGGCCGCCGAATTATTGTCGTTGCTGCGATTGTAGACACGGTCATACCAGGCAGCACCAGATATCCGCAACCCCGCATCCTTGTAGCTCAGGTCAAACTCTGACAACAGATCAACCCGGTTCGAGATCAAGCCAGTGCCAAAGTTACGGTCACCATCGTCGGTATTGGCATCGACAATCAGGCCGGGTGCTGCACTTTTCAGGCGGAATGCATTGCTGTACTTGATTGTATTGTCCCACCTGGCCTTGAGATCTGCATTGCCAGTGTCGATTTCCACTGCACTGGCAGACGGCGTTGCGATTTGCATCAAGGCCGCAATGGTGGCCGCAGTCGCTACGGCAAGTCGGCACTGTGGCCGCGAAGAAGCGTGGGGCGGCAACCCCCGCCCATGGGTACCCTTGGTTGTCATGCTTGTCTCCTGTTTTAGCGGCTTGGGCCGCAATTGTTGTCGTTCATCTTCATTATGCATCAATAATATTTTTATGCATAGTTTATTATTTTACGCATATAAAGTAATAACTGCGTAAATACAACAATTTTGAAAAGATATCGTCAATGCAATAAATGCATCAGACATACAGGTCTGCCCAAAGGAGGAAATTCTGGCGTGATTGATCACCACATACATAAAGGCGTGCCGTGTGGAGACTAAGTTTGTTAAAGCCTATGCGTGTTGAAACAAGCTTGCTGTATCCATTCAACCGATAAAAGAGGCTCTCCCAGAACTGATATTTCAGGATACTGCTTTTATGAAAGAAGAAAGAAATGCAAAAAAGTGCAGAAGGACAATAGCCTGGGAAAGAAAAACAAGTGTATCTTGCAGGACAAGATCACTATCAAGAAAGAAATCTGCAATAGATTCCTGTTTTCCTCGATTGCTTTAGCAATCATATTGCGTGTTGCGGGGCGAATTGCATAGTTTTTTGATAATGTTTTGAATTCCCCAGCGATGGCCGCAAACCGCTCGATGGTGCCGGATACCCAAGAGGTGTCAATGCCGTTTGTAGAGGCCAGCTTCATCAGGTCCGCCTTGCTTGGGTTACCGCTTCAACAAACTGACGATTGTTGGTCGCGGGCCTGCCGCGTTCTCCTTTCTTCCCTGGAATAAGCTTTTCAATTTTCTCCCACTGATCATCTCGCAGCATCATTCTTAGCATCCTTGATTCGCCCAAATTCAAGGATGTAAGCACATTTCAGAAAAAGTTAACAGCTATATTGATAAATAAATATGTCAACAGACCCTAGTTCATTACATACTTACTTCGTTTTTCTATTGACGCTTTTTTAGTAATACGATTCGGTGTAGGCTTACTGGCCATGTGAAATTCTGGGGATGTAACTTTGCTTGGCATTTTCCTGCGCCCTGGAATTCGAATCACCGCAACATTTCTAGCTTCGGTGTCGCCTTTGAATTTGATCTCCTCTAACCAACAATTCTCATCTATTGATAGCGCGCCATTTATCTGAGAACACAAATCCGGCACTACGAGGAATCCAATTTTAGGTTGAGTCGCTTGATATGTTGATGTTTGCCCCAAATATTGCTTTGGTGATTCTCTTGATGAATTTTCAGTTCTCGCTTCACTTCTATTACGGACCTCCACGTTGGGAATAATCGGTCGGTCATAGATTTACTTAGATTTCCATTTCCCTGCGGATCGATTGGAATGACAGTCCTTCTAACGGCTGCGATTCGTTCGAGTGTGGGTATTGCCCTAAGCCAGCTACGCTCTTCGAGTGAGGTGGATAGACCTTTTAGTTCTATAGCAAGCAGGCACCATGAAATCTCTGCATTTACGTGACAAACATGAATTTTGCACACAGCACGTTGATATTAGGTTTTAGTGATCTGTAGTAACACGTGGTGCGCCGCTATTAAGTTGTCGCTGCATCAGATCTTTGGCCGCCGCGAGTGCATCGTCCACCTTTGCCGCAACATCCGGGGTGACGCCCGTGCCCTCCCAGTTTGTATGGGTGATTGGGCTGATCGAGCGCTTGCTTGGTATGAAGGCAACAAAATGCTCGCTGAGACGATATGGCCACGAAGCGTTGGCACCGCCCCAAGTGCGTTCGCCGACCACCGTTGCGCGTTTCAGCACCTGCATTTGGTACGCGAATGATTCGGCTGCGGACTTCGTGTTGGGGCCTGCCAGGATGAGGACCGGCTTCTTGCCACCATAGCGTTTGCCTTCAAGCTTATCCTGCGTCCAATACTGCGTGGTGATGCCGGTCGCACGTTCCCATGTGTCGTTGAGGCGGGTGCGCTCGTCAACCAGATAGCTGATCAGTAGCGCCACTGAGTCTCCCCCGCCACCACCGTTGTTGCGCAGATCGATGATGAGGCCATCGGTGTCTGCGAGTTCATTCATCGCTGCGGCGAACTTGTCGGATACGAGGAAAACCGGCCCGAAAGAGGATATCTGCAGGTAGCCAATATTGGGGCTAAGGCGATCAACTTTTTCCACGCCAAGGTTTGATGCGAGGACCCTTTCAAGCACTGCAGGCGGCACCTGTTTTTCCCACGCCGCCCGCGTCTGGGGTGGTGGCGGCATCGCATCATCGGGCGGTACCGGGCGGGCACTGACATCTACTAGCATGTGCTTGTCGTGGACAACACCCTCAATGTCATCCAACAGCTGTTTGGTCAGCTGTTTACCGTCCATGATCCCATCGTACTTGCCCTCGCGCTGGCGCTGGCGCAGGACGACCTCGACTTGTTGGGCTTTGTCTGGAAAAACGTAGTGGGCATTCAGCTTGGCAATCAGCGTATCGATGACCTCCAACCGGGTCGCCCGATCGACCTCTACTGTCGGCGGCGATGGGGGCGTGCTGGCGATTGTCCCAGTCACGGTCAGCAATAACAAAGATAGTGTGACCATCCTTTTCTTTTTCATTATTTTCCTTTCACCTCAATATGTGGAAACGATTAATTGCGAACTGACTAAAAAACGCGCCATTGGCACGAGGGCGGCCGATCAGCAGAAGGGCTTTAACGGCCCTGCTACATTTGGCGGAACTGCTTGGTAAACCCTTCACTAACGGTCAAGCGCTCGGTCCGGCCTTTCAGGATTACCTCCAGCCCGGTGCCGCCGCGCGCCCCGTATTCACTGCGTTCGATCCTGTCAACGGCCTGCAGATTGACGATGGCGCTGCGGTGGATTTGCGCGAACAGCTGCGGGTCCAGTTGCTCGAGCAGGGACTTGAGAGGCAACCGAATCAGCGAATCGCCGTTCTCCGTCACCACCCGCGTATACTTTTCGTTCGACTGGAAGTACAGCACTTCGCTCACCATCACCAGCCGCACCGAATTGCCGCTCGAAGCCTTAATCCACTTGAGGTACACCGGTGCACTCTCCTGTTCAAAAAGCTGTTTCCACACGGTCGGTGGCGGGCTTGGGGTCGTGCGCGACTTCAGACGGCGGATCGTCTGCAGCAGGCGTGTGGTCGTCAACGGCTTGACCAGATAGTCGGACGCGCCGGCATCGAAAGCGGCCAAGGCATAGTCCGCATGCGCCGTAACGAACACGACTTGGCACGACTCGGGAATATGGCGCGCCACCTCCATGCCGTTCAGGCCTGGCATCTGTATGTCCAAAAATACGATGTCCGGTTTCAGTGCATCGATGCCTGCCACCGCGTCGATGCCGTTTTCGACCTGGCCGGCGATTTGCAGTTCGGGCCACAAGGCACGCAGCTGGTCCATGAGCTCCGCCTGCAGCAGAGGCTCGTCTTCGACGATCAGAGCGCTTGGCATCAGGCGTGGCTCCCGACAATAGGCACCACCAACACTGCGCGTACGCCTTGTCCGTCGCCCGGCTCCACAAAAAGGCTGGCCTTCCGCCCGTATAGCAGCAGCAAGCGCTCTGCGATATTCGCCAGCCCCGTGCCTTGCCCGGCTTGTTCGGTCAAACCGACTCCGTCGTCGACCACAGACACGCTCAGCAGCGCGTCCTTCCCGTCGCTATCATACCTTGCGCTGATGGTGATCAGGCCCGGTCGGCTGGCCCGCTCCAAACCGTGTTTGACGGCGTTTTCCACAAGCGAGATCAGCATCGCCGGCGGGAACGGCAGGCTGCGCAATTCCTCGGCCACTTCGACTGCGAAGCGCAGGCGCGCGCCCATGCGGATGCGCATCACCGCCAGGTAGTCGTTAACCAGATCCATTTCTCGCCCCAGGGTCGAGGACACTGAGCGCATATCCGGCATCGCGCTCTGCAGGTAGCCGACCAGGTGGTCAAGCATGTCCTGCGCGGCCTGCTGGTCGGTACGGATCAAGTACTTTAGATTTGCCAGGGTATTGAACAGAAAGTGCGGCTCAACCTGGGCCTGCAAGACTGACAGGCGCGCCTGCAGCGAGGTGCGTTCCAGCTCGCGTTCACGCCGAGCCGCGTCCAGTGCGTTTGCATGGCGCGTGAGGTGCTGGCGCAGTTGAGCAGACACCACCTCGGCGGTCTTCAGCGACTCACCCTGCTGGATCGCGAACCAAGCCAGGCCCGGGCGGCAGCGCAGCTCGATGCGGCAGTTGGGGCCCAAATCGGACGATACCCTCACCTCAACATGGCGCCCCAGCGCCAACGGACGCCAGCGGCCCAGCACGATCCGGCCCTTGAAAGGGTCGTGGACGAACGCCGGCGGGCCGGAGTAGCCAAGTGCAGTGCCGAGCGACAGCCCCGACAAGGATTCGGTGCACAGGTCGAAGGTAGTATAGGTATTGAACGGCGCATCGATGCGACGCGTCACCGAAGAAGCCATCACCTCCGCACACAGTGCCTTGCCCTCCTCGCCCAGCCGGGCGAGAAAGCTGCGGGCGATCCCGCTCGAAATCAGCGCGAGCCAGGCCATCACCGCCAGCGCAACGCCACCGACAATGTACAGAGTCAGCTTGTGGTGCTCTACTTCGCCCGGCGCATCCGGACCGAAGTTCAGCCAGAGCGGCAGCAACGCGATCGCCAGCGACAGGAACAACAGCGAACCAGCGTTGAAGCGCAGCGCCGACTGCAGCAGGTAACGGCGCACCAAGCGGCGGTCATGCTCGACTTCCGATACGGGAGGCGCGTTGAATGGCAGAAATGGGGGAGAACTCATTAAATTCCTCGTGTAGAACTTGCCCGCTATTCTAACGGCTCGGGTGCGCGTGTTTTCGCCCATGCGATAAATGCCCGCAAATCGGGGAGGAAACCGGCGCCGGCAGGATGAATGCCGCCGACCCAATCGCTGCCGGGGCCTGGCGATCCAGAAGAATATAAGCGTGTGCCCCAATTTGGCTGGAGAGGCGCGACAGGCACGCGCATGGGGTAACCGCACTAATACAAACGGCTGGTCAGGATGGCGCTATTGACTAGGCCATGTCAGCCTGGCAATGGAAGTCGCATACCTTGGAAGACATATTTGTAGAACCAGGACCTGAATAATGAGGCCAGCTTAGGCGGTTGAAGTGGTACCTGAAGGTCTGAAAATGGCCGGTCTCGGCCTAAGACAACAGGATACCAGCTTGCCGAAATGAAAATATCACACATTTCCATAATTTGGCGTGGAGGGCCGCCCTCCGCATCTTGCTACGCGAGGGTGTTCGCGTGGCCGCTTCGGTCCAGAAGGCGAATTTCATAAGATCGTTTCCTCAAAAAAAGAATTGACAAAAATACATTTAAATAGAATAGTCCAGAGTAGATTATCAATCCACTTCCCTGACTGAGGACTACTCATTGATGAAAAACTCTTCCATCCTCTTGCGTTGCATGTTGTTCGTCCTTGCGCTCCTGGCATGTTCTGTGAATGCGATAGCCCAGAATCTGCCCGGCAAACGTATCGCACTGCAGTCAGAAATTTTGAAGGAAGAAAGAATCATCCAGGTGCTGCTGCCTGAGGGTTACAAACCCGGATCACAAGAAAAGTACGATGTGTTGTACCTTTTGGATGGCGATTCGAACCTGCAAACCATCGCCGCTATCCAACAGTTCATCCAGAATCATACCGGCATGCCGCCCGTCATTATGGTGGCCGTGTTCAATACCGATCGCAATCGCGACCTCTCGCCCACCCATATGGCGGTCGTGGCTTCATCGGGCGGAGCGGATAAGTTCCTCGCATTTTTGAAAAAGGAACTTGTCCCCTACATTAATAAATCCTACCCCGTGAGCGACAATGCCATCTTGTATGGTCATTCGTTTGGTGGCTTGTTCGCGATGTATGCGCTGCTTGAGGAGCCACAGCTCTTTAAATATTACTTGGCAATTGATCCGAGTTTTTTTTGGGACGGCAATTATCTGAACAAACTTGCGGTTGATAAGCTGAGTGCATCTTCGGGAAAATCACTCTTCATCGCCGGACGCGACGAAGGTGGCATCAAGCAGATGGGGATTTCAGCCATGGACGCTGTCCTGAAAGAGAAGGCGCCGAAGGACCTGAACTGGAAAATCGCATCGTATCCTGAGGAGGACCATGGATCCATACGACTGAAAAGTGTGTACGACGGGCTGAGGTTTTTCTACGATGGCTTCGGCAATCAAGGCATTCAGTTTCATCCAATGAATGGCATCGTTCTGAAGGATAAGCCTTACAAAATCTATTATTTCGGGCCGCCGCAAGAGGTGCATTATACCAGTGACGGAAGCGAACCTACTTCCGCAGCTCCAATCATGGGCGTTGAAACCACTTTAACGAACGGCGCGAAATTTTCCGCCAAGTCCCTCAGCCGCAAGGACCGGTATAACAAGGCGACTGTTGGTGAGTTCAAACTTGGAACAACGCTCGCTGCAAGCGCCAGGCCGGCGAATGCGAAGCCGGGCGGCTACCGCTATGCCTATTACGAAGGGGAGTGGGACGAGCTGCCGGACTTCGGGAAGTTGAAACCCGTTCAGTCTGGTATCGCAGACAAGGATTTCAGTGTGAATAAACTTCCAAGGCAAACCAACTTTGCATGTCTGATCGAGGGTTATATTGAGATTCAGAGGGACGGCTACTACATTTTCGTGCTGGATTCGGATGATGGCTCGAAACTGTTCTTGGGAGACACGCAACTGATCACCTATGATGGGCTGCACGGTGATGGGAAGCCGAAAACCTATATGCTTCCATTGGAGAAGGGCTTTTATCCTATTCGGATTGAGTACTTCCAGAAAGGCGGCGGCGCCAATCTCAAGCTGGATTATGTGGTGCCTGGTGAGGAACCACCACGTCCAGTTCCTGTTCCGTTTGAGCTCCAATACAGCGGTCATTGACAACTAGCTGGCGCAGTCAGTCGGCCGGGGGAGTCCATGTATGGATTGCTCCTCAGGCAACTTCAGAACGGCTCGCCGTTTTGCTCTGCGACCGTCAAGTGCCCCTGCTCTACACGGTTGCGCCGGTAGTACTCCTGGATCTGTGGTGCGTAATGGCGGACGATTTGTTCGCGCAGGTCGTCGATCAGCTCAAAGACGGCCACCGCCTGTTCGGTGCTCAAAAAGGGTTTGTTGGTGGTGACGATGGTACTTTTGGATTCATACGCTTCGGCCGCCTTACGCGGACTGTGGCGCGCTACCTGACGCCGGAAATAGTCGGGGCCGCCCACATAGCCGCGTTCACGCACCATGCCGTACAGACGGCTTGCCGTGAGCTGCGGATATTTCTCCAGCGTCTGCAGGATAAACGGCAGGTAGTCGTCGATCAACGCCACCCGCTGCGAAGCAATACGCGGCAGACCCGCTTGCGCCAGCACCCGTTCGACAGGGCTGTGATGCACGGCGAGAATGCAATTTTTAACACGGCTGAGCAGCTTTGGTTGTTTGGAGATAGGCGGAATTTTTTCACCTTATTTGAAGTTAGACGTCGAAGGAGACACCCACCATGCCCAATCTTCGCATCACCGAGATCAAGGCCTTCGTTCCATCGAAGGACTTCAATCTCTCCAAGCAGTTCTACAAGGACATAGGATTCACTATGGCTTCGGAAGGAGGCGGTGTCGCCTACTTCCAATTTGATCACGTGAGCTTCTTGCTTCAAGATTTTTGTGCCGAGGGGTTTGCCGAGAATTTCATGATGCACATCCTGGTCGAAAATGTAGATGCCTGGTGGAATCGCATCCACGAGAGCAGCGTAAGCACAAAGTACGGTGTCAAGGTCTCAAACATTGAGAGTCAGCCCTGGCGGATGCGAGACTTCTGTCTCACAGATCCCTCGGGCGTGCTGTGGCGCATTGGCCAGAACACAGAGTGAGCCTTGTTTCTGGCGTGGTTACTATGCAAACCGCGACGCCTAAGCTGAAGAAAAAACAAAGCACTCGCTGGATACTTTCGTCTTGGTGCTTTAAGTCTTGCCCTTCCTCTGTGCATTTTGCTCTCTTCGATGACGTCACAGCGGATACAGACCCCGGGAGGCAAGAACGATCGAGCGTCGCGGGCTTTAAGTTCTAGGCCTGCCCATACTTGCGCACGGTTCAACTTGGTCTCGCCGTCCGGATTAACAGGGACTGTGGCGGTCGAATAGATCATAAGGCTTTCCATGTAACGAGGACGAATTACTTGACATCAGGCCGCAGGAGCAATTTCGGAAACAAAGTCGCGATAGGTGTGCAGCGGGCGACCCAAAATCTTGGTCAGGCGCTCGACATCACCAGCCTCCGGGATCATGCCGTCGCTGACATAGCGCTCTGCCATCAGACGCATCTCGTAGGCCATCCACTTTGGCATGAAAGTCGCCAAATTTTGCTCGAATGTGGATGGATCATCGCCGCCATAGGCAACTGGTCGCCCCAATACACCAGACCAGATCGCAGCCACGTCCGGACCAGTCAGTGTGTCTGGACCAACCAGGTTGATGGTTTCGATCGGAAGCTTGCCTGGGGCTTGCTCGCGACGGATCAGCTCAATCGCTGCGACCTCGGCGATGTCGCGGGCGTCGACCATGGCAACACCTTTGCTACCGATTGGCATCGGATAGAGGTTGTAGTTAAAAATGACGTCTTTGACCATGTGCTCGTTGTCGATGAAGTACGACGGGCGAAGGATCGTAGCGCTGAAACCCATCTGTTCAATCATACGCTCGGCACCCAGCTTCACCGCAAAGTGCGGCACGTTCACGAAGCGATCGCTGTGAAGCACGGACAGGTAGACGACGCGATCGACGCCGGATTCACGGGCAACGTTCAGCGTGATGAGGGCCTGGGTAAATTCGTCCCCAGCTACGGCATTCAGCAGAAACAGCGTGCTAACCCCGGTGAACGCGGTACGCAGCACGTCAATATTGAGGAGCTCACCCTGAACAACCTGTACGCCAGCCGGAAAGTCGGCCTTCGAAGGGTCGCGAACGAGAACGCGTACGTCGGCGCCGCGTTTAACGAGTTGTTTAACGACTTGGCTGCCTACGCGGCCGGTGGCGCCTGTAACGAGAATAGTCATGATATTTTTCCTTGGTTGTGGTTGAAAGACAGGTTCATGTTAGCGGACTCATGTATGATCCGATAGATATCATAATGAGACATATCGTCTCACTGGCGGAACACATGGACCTGCTTGCACTTACCGATTTCAATCTCGTCGCCCGGCACGGAGGATTTGGACGAGCATCACGCGCCACCGGACGCCCCAAAGCCACGTTATCTCGCCGTGTTGCGGAACTGGAGAGTAGCCTCGGCTTGCGCCTGCTTGAGCGCGGAGCAAGTTCCCTGAAATTAACCGAAGAAGGCCGGGCGCTCTATGAGCGGACATGGGCACTATTGGCTGAAGTGGAGGAGACGGCAGCCATTATTGCCTCAGGTGGTGAGAACCCACAGGGCAGGTTGCGGATCAGTGCGCCCCTGCTGTTTTCACAGGCCGCAATGGGGAAGCTGGCCGCTGGGTTCGCGGTGAAATATCCCGAGGTCAGGCTAGAGGTGACAACGGAAGACCGCCCCGTCGACATGGTCAACGAAGGTTATGACTTGGTGATCCGGGTCAATCCAGATCCGGACGAAAATTTGGTCGGACGGATCTTTTTGCGTGACAGACTGGTGGTTGTCGCGCACAGGGATTTGATGCGTCCGAACAACAGTTCATCCGTTCCCGCCGTTTTACGTGGAATGGGCGACCGGACTACAGCTTGGAATGTAACCGCATCGACCGGGAAAGCAAGTATCGCCATCGAGACGGTCCTTCGCTTGTCATCGCACTTCATGGTCCGAGATGCAGTTCGACAAGGTGTCGGCGCAGCATGCCTTCCATTGTCATTGGTAACTCATGATTTAGCCGCTGGCACGTTGGTATCCTGGGGCGATATAGACGGCCCCGATACTGCACTGTGGGCGCTCTATCCGTCTCGGCGGTTGTTAAGTGCTCGTGTCTCGGCCTTCTTGGGATATTTACGGGATGCTTTTCCTATGGGAACGCCAGACGAACTGGCCTCCTACATCGCCAGTTGATGGGCAAATGAAATGCCACTTGAGAACTAAAATCCAGGAAATCATATGCACAGTGCGGCTCCCTGATGGACTCCAGAGATACGCGATACACAATCAGATAATTGGGTGAGCGACTATTTCCCGCGTGCCTGGCACTCTGCCACGCCGGTACAAATAAGGATGTTCAGGAACACAAGATGTCGCATCATAAAATCGGATTCCCGATCTTCCCGAGCCTGCTTTTTCCGAAGGCTCTTGGGCGATTTTTCCTCCAACTGCAGAGGTTAGCGCCGACGCATCTCTCACAGCCACGCCCGATGTACCCGTTTCTCCCAGCGCTGGATGAATCTCAACTTGCAAATAAAAATGATGTAAACTCAAAGCGACTTTAAAGTCTGCAAATGACAGGACATGACATCGAAACGCCCGAGCCGACTGGATTATTAGCAATACTTACTGGTAAGCCAAATCAATTACACGATCACCAACTACGCCGACCATGTGCCAACAGAGATGAGCCATGTGATATGATCAATCGCCACCTGCGAAATGACCGGCTAACGCCACGTACCGTGCTGGTCAAGAATTTCTCGCACAAAAAGCAGATTGATTGCCAAATCAATCCACCAATTGATAGCCAAACGCGACGGAATCATTTTCATGCGCATTGATACATTGATTGTGGCCTTGAGCAGTTTTTTTTGCCTTGCTGCCTCAGCCCAGACCCTGATATTGACGACGGAAGATTATCCTCCCTTCAATTTTGTTGACCCCAAGAGCGCTGCGATTAGCGGTATCGCCACCGAAAAAGTGGTCGAGCTGATGCGTCGTACCGGCGAGAAATACACGATGAACGTCTATCCCTGGGCCCGGGCTTTTCAGATGGGCCGTTTTGAAGCGGATACCTGTGTTTTTTCCACCGCCAGAACTGCCGAGCGTGAAACCATGTTCAAATGGGTGGGCCCAGTGGCCACAAGCAACTGGTATATCTTTGCCCGCGCCGACGACAAGCGCAACCCCAAGACTTTGGAGGATTTGCGCCCTTACGTGGTGGGCAGCTATCGTAACGCTGCAATAGCTGAAGTGTTAAACCAGAAGGGCTACAAGACAGACTTGGCCAATAACGATATGGACAATCCACGCAAGCTGCTGTATGGCCGCTTTGACTTCTGGGCAACTGGCGAATTGCTCGGCATCGCCATCTTAAAAAGTCAGGGGCTGATGGATAAAATTGTTCCGCTGTTTCAGTTTCAACAGTCAGAAATGTATCTCGCCTGCAATGTAGGTATTGCGCAAAGACGCATAGACAACCTGAATCAGGCGCTGAAAGACATGGAACACGACGGCACCACAGCGGCGATAGAGAAAAAGTATAGATAGCAGGGAAAATCAGCGCGGCTTGCAGACTTTAGCCCTGCCCTTTTTTACCTCCGCCTGACTGCCGGCGGACGATTATTCCAGATTAGTTACCAAGCTCCGTTG
Source organism: Undibacterium sp. GW821-FHT11B02 (assembly GCF_058808955.1). Lineage (NCBI taxonomy): Bacteria > Pseudomonadati > Pseudomonadota > Betaproteobacteria > Burkholderiales > Oxalobacteraceae > Undibacterium > Undibacterium sp. GW821-FHT11B02. Next base: position 43,714 of record NZ_JBXASD010000008.1, read on the forward strand.
TAAGCGCAGATAACAAGACACGACATAATCTCGATTATGACTATTACCCAAATGAGGCGTAACTCAGGATAAGCGTCGGGCGTAGCCTCCATCGCTCCTGCACCATCATTGCCGAGTTGGTTTATCCGAACCTTCCTACAACGCTTATAGGGGCGAACATGGAGATAGGGAATTAAGCCCGGGCAGCCAGATCTTGCTCAACAAATTCTCGCATTGAGTCATAGCCTGGTATGGCCCAAAAGAACAAAAAAGCATATCAGCGACAACGGGCTTACCAATACAGGTTCGGCACTGTCTTGCCAACGGCTGATCAAGAAATCGATCAATGTTCGTGCTGCCAGTCCGATTGGCCCTGCCGGGCAAACGCAATAGACACCAGTTTTCCACCTAGGCCACTGTGGCAGTATTTGCACCAGGTCGCCCGACTGTATTGATTCAGCCATCGTCACTGCTGAATGAAAAGCGATGCCATGCCCGTCAATACAAATTTGCCTGACCGCATCCCCGTTATCAGCACGGATTCTTCCGCGTGGCCGAAAAGGAATGTGCACCAGTCGAGCCAAACAGTCGCCAAACTTCACCATCTTTAATGACATAGGCAAACAGGCCGGCTAAGGTGACAACCCATGATCCGTTCAGAGAAAATATACACACACAAGACTTTGACTACGTCAGCGCGACTCGGCACTCAGTCAATTTGATCCAAATGAGTCTTGCTAAATATCATTTGCTTCGTTGGTGATTTTCACAATTGTGGCGTCATGGGATAATATTAAAGTATGTGACCACAGTTCAGTGCTGTCTCACAACATCGTCTTTGCCAAATACAATAACATCCTCAATCTCTGCTATTCGACAATGACATTGTACCGAAAATCCTTTTTTATTGGGATGCTGCTCCTGCTCTCCAGCACGGTTGCCAATGCTCAGGCACATGCGACATGGATCTGGTATCCCGGCGACTTCGAGATCTGGTTGAGTAATCAGATGCAAGTTAAACGTATAGAACGCGATGCCTATTTCATGCCGTTCTGGCGCCTGTATGGCCATCAGCCCCAGATCAACTTCACCTGCGAGGTGAACTTACCCATAGCTGAAGACATCACGGTGCATGTCGAAGGCAAGCACGCTGTGACCATCGACGGTCGTTTCGTACAGGGTGACCAGCATCACATTCATGTCCCAGCGGGCAAGCATACGCTCAACTTCCAGGTGTTCAATGCCGCGACGCCACCTGCTATTTTTGTGCAAGGCCCAAGCATCCAGTCCGACGACAGTTGGATCGTGGGGCCTCGACCGAACGCCAGGTCACCTGAGCTCGGCGCTGCTTATGCCGCGCGTTGGAATTTCGACAGTGAGAACCAGCGTCCATCGCAATTCAAGCTGTCAACACGGGAAATAATGCCAGTCAACCTAAAGCCGGGAGCACAGTCGCTGCTGGTAGATTTTGGTCAGGAGACGATAGGTTTCGTCAAGCTGAAGCAGCTTAAAGGCAGCGGCAAACTTACCTTTCACTATGGCGAGACGCTGGAAGAGGCCATAGCAACCGAGACCGGAGAGACGCTGGACCGGTTCAGCATCAATGGACACGATGGTGAATTCGTGGCACCCGAGTCGCGCGCGTTGCGCTACGTGAACATCCAGTTCGGCGATGGGCTGAGCCTGGAGGGTGCGTCGCTACTATACGAATACCTGCCACTGACCCGCCACGGCAGTTTCAGAAGTTCGGACGAGGAATTGAACCGCATCTGGGATGTATCTCTGCGTTCGCTGGAATTGAACACGCGCGAATTCTTCCTTGATGGTATCAAACGCGACCATTGGGTCTGGGCTGGCGATGCTGTGCAGACCTATTTGATGAATTACTACACGTTCTTCGACAACGAAGCCGTCAAGCGAACAACTTGGGCGCTGCGTGGGGCAGATCCAGTCGACATGCACATCAATACAATTCTCGACTACTCACTTTATTGGGTCATTGGCATTCGCGACTATTATCAGTATACGGGTGATGCCGCGTTCTTGAAAAGCGTGTATTCGCGTATGGTCACTTTGATGGACTTCGTACTCAAGCGGCGCAACGCTAACGGCATGCTGGAAGGCAGGTCGGGTGACTGGGTATTCGTTGACTGGGCCAAGATGCCCAAGGATGGCGAGCTGAGCGTCATCCAGTTGTTATTCGCACGCAGCCTGGAGAGCATGGCAGATTGCGCCGACATCGCCCAGGACCGGGAGCATGCTGCCCAGTATCGTCAGTTGGCCCATGAACTCAAAGCCAAAATCATGGCCACGTTCTGGGATGCAGAAAAGCAGGCTTTCATCCACAGCCGTCAGAATGGCGAGTTGAACCGTTTGGTGACGCGCCATCCCAATATGCTCGCGCTGACGCTGGGCTATCTGGATGATGACCAGGCGATGGCGGTGAGGCGTAATGTGCTGCTGAACGACAATGTACCGGCGATCACCACACCGTATATGCGTTTTTATGAGTTGGCAGCATTGGCCCAAAGCGGCCAGCACGACTATGTCATTCGTCAAATAAAGGATTACTGGGGTGGTATGCTGCGCGATGGAGCGACCTGCTTCTGGGAGGAATACGATCCCAAACAGACCGGTGTCGAACGCTATGCGATGTATGGAAAAGCTTTTGGCAAGAGCTTGTGCCATGCATGGGGTGCCAGCCCGCTTTATTTACTTGGAAAATACTACTTAGGGGTTACACCGACCCAGCCGGGCTATGCAGAGTATCTTGTCGCACCGCATTTGGGTGGCTTGAAATGGATTGAGGGCAAGGTGCCGACACCGCACGGCGATATCGCAGTCTCCGTCAGTGAAAAACGAATCAAGATCATCAGTGTGGGTGGTAAGGGTGCGCTCCGTTTCAATAGCAGAAGTAAGCCGCACAGTGGTTCCGGTACATTGCGCAGCCTGGGAGGCGATTTGTTCGAACTGCCCTTGGAACACGCGGGAGAGTACGTGGTGGATTACACTGCAGCGACGCACCAGTAATTCGTTGTGTAACCTAAGCGGCGCGGGCAAATCAGCGATATCAAGCACGACCTTAATGCCAGCCGCTTGCATTTGATCCATAATCCAGTCGAAGGTGGCGAATTTGAACTTACCGTTAGATCGTTCGAGAAAGAGAGACAATTGCGAAATTGCGCAAACTGTCACCCAAAAAATGAACAGTAAGTGCAAAGCTGGCCGTCACAGCTTGTGGCGGCCAGCCCCGTCTTGTGTCAGCGTTGGTCCGCCGGCTGCAAAGTCACCAGCACCACATCGTTGCTGTTCATGGGAACGGTGAAATCAATCGTACCGCGTTTGCCGATGCTGACCATGCGATCAGTCTGCGGCACATCCCGCGTCACAGACTGGAGTTGCTCAAGCTGCGCGGGTGTCAAGGTTTTGGGCGCACCCATTTCCTGATAGGCTGAGTAGGCGTCGTTGGCATGGAAGCCGGTGCGGCGCACTTGCAGGCGATAAGTGCCCGGCTTCACATGGCGGAACTGCAAGGTCACCGGCGTTGATGGCGTCGATGGTAGCACGCGACTGTAGAAGGGCCGATTACTGACGGCCTGCTGCGGCTGTTTAAAATCCCAGACCAAGGCACCAAGGGATGTTCCATCCGTCGCCGCCATCGACTGCCCGTCTTTCAGTGGAACCTCTTTGCCCTGTAAGCCATGCAGGTACTTGTAGGCGAAGTAAGCACTCTTGCGTATCCCCTGCGGATTCAGCAAGCCGAAACCACCCTCGAAAGGTTTACCTGGCGGACCTGGCTCTTCGAACAAGTCGGTGTAGGTCCAGTAGCTCATGCCCTGCACCATACCCTGCGTTCCTTTCAGCTTGCTCAGGATATAAGGTGCGCTGACGTAGGAATCGTGTACCAAGTCCCGTGGTGTGTAGCTTGTACTCCATTCAGTGAAATACAGAGGCAGCGTGGGAAAGGCAGAGGCAGCGATCTGTGCGCGCACCCGGCGCACATCGCCAATGATCGCGTCTGGTGATGGTGACAACTTGGTGTCGCCCTCACCTTTTTCGTCAAGAAAACCGCCATCGACGCCATACGTGTGTGTACTGACGAAGTCGACTGCGGCACCGCTCTTGGCCACATGCTCGAGAAATTCCGGCACCCAGGCCGCACCTGCAGTTGACGGTCCACCCACCGGCAGCGCCGGATCGATCCCCTTGATCGTGTTGGCCGTGATGTCATACAGTTCGAAATACGCCTTCTGGTCGGCACCTTCCCAGAAGCCGTCCAGGTTCGGCTCGTTCCAGACTTCGAAGAACCAGCTGCGCACTTCTGCCTGGCCGTAGCGTTGTTCGATGTGACCGATGAAGGCGGCGATCAAATCCTTCCACGCCATAGGATCGGGATGCGAGGTGTTGCCTTCCCAGTAAAATATTTTGCTCTTCGAGGTGGCCAGCGCCTTGGGCGTGAAGCCCAGTTCGACGAAGGGTTTGATATGGCGCGCAAGCATGTCATCGTACAATTTGTCGAGTTTAGTCCAGTCGTAGACCGTCTTACCGTTCTCAACCCGCACGGTACCGAGCACATCATGGAAAATCGCGTGAAAACGCAGGTAGCGAAAGCCAAGTTCATCGGTAGTCGTCTTCAATTGCGCCATGCTATCGTCGCGCATCAGTGTTCCTGGATAGTCGGAACCGACGGACAAGTCGAAGAAGCGGTCAAGTGGCTTAACCGCCAAGGCCACATCGACAACGATTTGGCGCGGAACCGACTTGAGTGGCACGGCCGCGTGCGCTGGCACAATGGAAAACCAGGCTGTGCCGAGCACTGTCAGGCAGGTGTTTTTTATGTTATTCATTCAAGTCGACTCCTTATTTTATTTTGTAGTGTGCGGATGCTATCACTATCGATTTGCGTAGAGAATGGCAAGTGGGGTGCTTGAGGCAAATTATTGAGGAACTTGGCGATTTTCGTAATTGCCATTGCGATGGTAATTCTGCAAAGATGCGAATGAGTCAACGCGTATGGCGATAAATAAAACTACTGGGGACAACAATGCGAATACGGATACTCACCCTGCTCTTGCCGGGGAAAGCGGCGTGCGCGCGCATGTACCAACCAAAATGTATCTGCCTGAGCACGGTGGCCATGGCATGGAAACGCGCGCAAGGCTTGATACTGCATCGGGCAATTAGCCGCGCTGCCGAACCGGTATTCACCAGGAGATTTTCGATGTTTATGCGGACCGTTTTTTTATATGTATCGTCGTGGGCGATAGCTACCGCAGCACTGGCTGCGCCGCCCGAATTCCCGACCGTCCTGTATGGCACGGCCTACTACAACGAATACATGCCTGGCGACCGTCTGGAACAGGACGTGGCCATGATCAAAGCTGCTGGGTTCAACGTGGTACGTCTTGGGGAATCGACCTGGAGTTTGTGGGAGCCGGAGGATGGCCGCTTCGAGTACGCGTGGATGGACCGCGTGGTGGACGCCATGGGTAAGGCCGGAATCAAGGTTATCATGGGTACCCCGACCTACTCCCTGCCTGCCTGGATGGCGCACCAGCATCCAGAAATCCTGGCACGCAAGGCTAACGGCACGCGCAACACCTACGGTATGCGGCAGAACATGAACACAGACGCACCAGCCTACCGCTATTATGCCGAACGGCTAATCCGTCGCATGGTTGCACACTACAAGGACCACCCGGCGGTAATCGGCTGGCAGGTCGACAACGAAACCTCCAGCTACGGCGCCAGTAACGACGAAGTGTTTACCGCCTTCCAGCACTATCTTGAAAGGAAGTTCGGCACGCCTGAAAATCTCAGCAAGGCCTGGTTTCTGAACTACTGGGGTCAGAATCTGCATACTTGGGAAGACCTGCCCACGCCCGACGGTGCCCAGAGCACAGGCTACAAGCTGGAGTGGACGCGCTGGAGTCAGCTACGTGTCAGCAACTTCCTTCATTGGCAAGCGGAACTGGTACGCGCCTGCGCGTCGCCACACCAGTTCATCACCCACGACTTTGCTGGTTCCATGCACAGCGATGTCAACGAGGAAGCCGTGGCTAGTGCACTTGACGTCGCAGGTGTTAACATCTACCACTGGTCACCACAGGAACAGTACGATGGTGCCCAACAGACACTGCAGGCAGATTTCACACGCTCGCTTAAGCGCAGCAATTTCCTGGTGCTGGAAACCAATGCACAGACGACAGACTGGAGTTCATCGTTCCAGTATCCACCCTACGACGGCCAGTTCCGTGAGGATGTCTACACTCATCTGTCGAACGGTGCCAACATGATCGAATACTGGCATTGGGCTTCAATTCATGCAAACCAGGAAACCTACTGGAAGGGCGTGCTGTCACATGACCTGCAACCGAACCGCGCCTATGCCGAAATGAGTCGCACCGGGCACGAGTTGCAGCAAATAGGCCCCCGCCTGGTCAACCTTCAATTGCGCAACGACGTTGCCATTCTGTGGAGCCGCGACTCGCTGAACGCACTCAACGACATGCCGTTCGCCAAGGACGCGCAGTGGGGCGGCGGCGGTAGCAAGGCTGATTACGGTTCACTGGTACGGCAACTTCATCGCACGCTGTACGATCTGAATGTCGGCACCGATTTCGTGTTTCCGGAAACCCAGGACTTCTCGAACTACAAATTACTGGTCGTGCCGTCCCTGTATGTGGCGGACGATGCGCTGCTGCAGCGTATTGCCGACTACATCCGCAAGGGCGGCCACGTCCTGATGACTTTCAAGAGTGGCTTCACCAACGAAAACACTGCCGTACGCTGGACCATGGCACCGGGGCCATTGCGCGAAGCACTCGGTTTTCACTACCAGGAATTCTCCAACCTACCCCAGCCGCTGGCGCTGAAGGGCGATCCATATCACACCGGCACAGACAACAAGGTGCAGTACTGGGCCGAGTTTCTACAACTGGACACGGCCAAGGCACTTGCTCATTATGATCACTCATTCTTCGGCCGCTGGCCAGCTATCACGTCCAACCAGTATGGTGCTGGCAAGGTAATCTACGAGGGCACCTATCTGTCGGACCAGTTGCAGGCCGGGGTGTTGCGCTCGTTCCTGCAGGAATTGGGCATGATTGGTGAAGACCAGCAATTGCCAAGCAAGGTGCATGTGCGCAGTGGTACAAACCGCTCAGGCCATCTTGTCCACTACTACTTCAACTATTCCAACGCTGAAGTCAACTTCACCTATCCCTACCGGGCCGGGACCGACCTGCTGACCGCGCGCCATCTCATTACTCAAGACAAATTGGCTCTGGCTCCGTGGGAGCTGGCCATTATTGAGGAGGATGCAAAGTAATTGCCTTGATCATTACCATGCCATTTCAGGAGAAGTCCTGGCATCCGCCCCGGATGACAGTGACTTGGCCGAAATTTATCAGAACAGCACGCTCCTCCTCTCATGGCGCTGCCTTGTTTGCCAGGTTCCACGCCGCAGTGACTTCACGGAAGCACATCGAGTGTAATGCTGTATATCGTTCTGGACGATGCAGCATTGATCGTCATGCCTTCGACAGCAAACGTCTTTGCCATTGATGCTGTCATTGCATTGTTGGCGGTTTTGTACGTTGAATTGTCTGATGCTGATGATTGCTGCATTGTTGCGATCAGGATTCATGTGCTGCTCAACATACTCATGTAGCATGAGTACATTGCGCTTTTTGCGCTGCGCTTAGTTACCCTGAATGTTGGTCTGAGCCCGCTGACGCACGTTGGCTACAGATCGTAAACAGATTCCAAGGAATCAGAACAATCTCCAGAGACTGGATGAACGCTTTTTCATGATCTGATTGCTGGGTTTGGTCAATGTATGACTAGAACTCATTTCATCAATAGGGATGAGCGCGAGCAAGGCGATTCGGGATGCAGCGGTTCCCCCTATAGTTGACCTGAATCGAAACGTAGTTACTCTCTTTGTGGGAGAAGTTATATCAAGCGGTATGATCAAAGGTGCTGCTATTCAGCGCGTAATGCCAAATTTTCGGTTCCTGCCGAGTAATTTCGGGAACTTGCGGTGTTTCATTTCTCCCCATATCTAAGATAGTTCCGATATTCCTGAAATCGCCAGCTCGGCTCTCAAATTTTTTGGATCGAACTACAATGACTAACTTAAAAGTAATCTCTTCCCCTCCCCCTGTGATCCTCGATGCTGGCGGCGTTGGCGTGCCGACTCCAACCAGGTCACCCCCGAAGCCAACGGAAAATCAGAATTACTTCACTCAAGGTCCGCTGACCAATCTCGCCGCACGCAGCCGACTGCCCTCCATGCCTCCTGGCGATCTGGCAACGTCAATACTGGCCAAACATGATTCTCCGCAATTGCAGGCCAAGAGTAATGGGTTCTTTGGCAGAGCGGGTGGAAAAACATTGGTGGAGATCGATCATTACGGCGCGCACGCAGAAGAGGAATTGATTGCGCGACGCATCGTCCTGGACAGCGTTCAGGACAAGCTCACTAAGACCCCTGCGATTCAGGCGCTTGCTAAAGATCATCCAATGGCAAAGTTGGCAGCTGGCAAATTGGATCACGCCTATGTTAGCAAGGCAAGCTACGACGCACTTGCCAAGGACGCCTTGACAAAGAATCCGGAAAGCGTGGTGGGGAATCCCAAAAATCATCCAGTCTTCATCGATGCCCGTCAAGGCATATTGGTGGTAGATATTGATCGCGCATTCTCGGAAGGTGACGCGCTGAGTAGCGGGGCAAAAAGTGGGATAGCCAGCATGCTGCGTGACGGGAAGGTGAAGCTTGCCGACAGTGAGTGGATGCCTGTGGAAGGCAAGAACACATCAGCAAAAAAATCAACACTTGGCAGGCGCCTGAAAGTCGCGGACACGCACGGAGAGCCCAAATATTTTGCTGGCGCCAAGGGGGAGTCCCGGCCCACAAGATTGAGCCGGCCGCAGAAGGTCTTGCATGGATCCCTACTATACAAAGCCAATTTGCATCATGGTCTTGATGGTCTGGATTCAGAAATTGCCGATAGCCGCACAACGTTCACCCATGCCCGCGATTTTAACGAAGTCAATGCGCAGGATAAAGTACCGAAGGAGATTCTGGTTCACCGCGGGCTCGTCGACAATCGTGAAGGTATCCCGGAAAATTCCATCGCCGCCATCGACAACGCGTACAAGAAAGGCTACTTTGGTATAGAGATCGATGTGCAGGTGGCCGCCGACGGCAAACCGGTTCTGATGCACGATTTCACTGCAGGGCGCATGACTGCTGACGAGGACAATAAACTCGTGAGCCACATCAAGTCCGACGATATATTGAAACGCAACTTGATCATCCGCAACCCGAAAGACGGCAGTTACTCGATCACGGATCAAAAAGTCCCAAGCGTCGAACAGGCGCTTACGCACGTACTGAAGAACAACCCTGGTATGACGGTCAACCTCGACTGCAAGGAATCAACACCGGAAGTGATTGTCGCTCTTCTTATGGAGCACCCGGAATTCCGCCCCATGACAGCTGTGAAACTCTATGGGCGGACGTATTTCGGTGGATACGATCAAATGCAAGGTGCATTGATGAAGCATTTTGGAATCGACACTGCGAGTCAGGGTGACTACTATCGGCGCAAGCAGTTGCGCGAATCGCTCAAGTCGATCAATGTCGTGCCCATCCTCAGCCAAGGTTTTCTGAAAGATCCTCAATTGATCAAGTTCTTTCCCCCGTCAAGCGGAGAGACCAATCCCGGAAAAATGACGGCGGCTGATCTGGCTGAAGTCGGCATGGGCTGGCTGCAAAGCTGGAAGGGCATGAAGCCCGCAGTCCTGGAAGTCGTGCAAACTGAATCAGGCACACCCGAGGGCGAGGCAATGGGAATGATTCGCCAGCAACTGCGCGACCCGGCCAGCGCCTTTGCAAAGGTACCGTTCTCAGGTTCTTACCGCTACGAAGATTTCTCGGTGCCGCAAAAGGACGGTTCGAAGAAGTATTTCACCTGGAACGTGCACGGTGGCATGGGGGAAGTGCCGCACGACGAAATCAACCGCCGTCGCGGAACCGCCGGCGCATTCCGCAATGACGCCGAGACTCTGCTAACCGATCAGCCCGACGAAGAAGTTTGGGCCAACACCCGCGATCAGGAAATCGACCGCGGACATTCGGGTTACGAACTTGATCTGAAACCAGGTACCGTCATTGACGTAGAGCAGAACAAAGCCAATGTGAAAAAGCGCGTCAATCAATTCCTCTCGGAAAAACCAGTAATCGACGAAAAATTGATTAACAGCGTGCGCAAGGGACGCGCCGAAGATAGAGACATCTAAATATGTGGAGCCATGCGATCGGCACTACTTCTGGCGGAGTTGCTTTTTGAGTGTGTATTGCCGTTAAAAGACGGCCTTACGCCCATTCTTGCAGTGATTTGGAAGACTTGCCGATTGCGTTCAAATCGACGGCTGCGATGAGGGTTAATCCAGGGATTGCTTTGCAATTGTCCAGTACGATTTGGCGTTTTCTTGCTCCATAATTGTGCTGACAATCCTTGGTGCTTCTGGTAATGAGGCCGTCTTGACCATCAGGAAAACTTGACAATTTGGGGAATGCAGTCTTGAAATTTCCTGCCACGCTGCGGATATTACCGATATACCAGTGTGACGCCAACAAAAAACCTCACCTCGTTTTGAACAGGCTGCGACAGGTCTGTCACACATTGCCCATCCCCAAAAACATCCCTCCTAATGCAGCTTCTGGCAGCTCCTATTCGATTGGGAAACACAGATGTCGCGCACAACATCCCGATTGTCCCTGGATCATTTTTTTCACACCCAAATAGCATCGTGGACAAGCTGATGAGATTTCATGCCAAGAGCCTGCACGATTCACGATCTTCGCATAGCGGAGCAATCTTTCGCAGACGCGTCGCACTGCACTTTCGTTTAGGAATGTAATAGAAGTCATCTGATCACCATCAAGGAGAACCGTATGTTCCAAGTTTCACAGCCCGGAGATACACCCTCTTCGGTTTCTCATCCAGGCCCGACCGCATTGCTGCAAGCGACTGCTGACGTCATGGGGCTGAACGTCGAAAGCAAGCAACTATTTGCTCAATCCGGCCGGCTTTACAGTGACGGCATCGAGTTCGAGGTTCACATCAAGGATCTACCTGACACTTCACTGCACATCGTGACCTCGGCCACTATGAGCAAGCCGGAAGGTGTCGAACCGATTATATGGCATAACGCGATGTTGCGCGCCAACTCTGCAGCAATGATCGTCGCGGATTGGGGCTTCGCCGTGGATGAAGGCGACACCGCCTGCCTGCTGATGAATGTTCCGTCAGCCATGCATCAACCAGAGCTGCTCCGCGCTGCATTGGAAAGCATGCATGATCTGTGCATGGCGGTACGCACAGGTACCACGAATAACACTGATACCAAAGGGAGCCTGCAATGAAATTTGGCAATACAAATCAATTAAAGAAGACAGCACAAGCCAAGACGTCACCAGCCGCAGTGCAAGAATTCGAGGCAACCCGGGAAGTGCTGGTTTTGATTGCCGAAGTGATGCTGCTGCTCGGCACAACGAAGGAAGTGGCGAAAGAAGTAGCACGCACAGGCCGCATCTTGATTGGCGAACAGCGTTTATTACTCGCTTGCGCACCGGACGAATCCGCACTGATTGTAAGCGCCCTGCTCGACCCGGCCTGGGCGACTCCGGCCGCACGCAAAGCGCTGCTACAGGCCAACGTCCAGTTGCTACTGTCATCAGGTGTCGTCGCCACAGACGGCTATGGTGGTCCAAGCCTCATGCGCCGCTGGCCACTCGGTGAACGGCAGCCAGTTGCACTTGCGCGCTGGTTGCAGGAACTGGCCGAGTTTGCGATCGAAATTCAGGCAAAACGCCATTAATCCGGCACAACAATCATAACGACAATCGATCATCACAATTTTTAATATTTAAAGGGAGAAATTCATCATGGCGGGAGAAATAGGAGGAGTATCTCGGGCGCATTCGATGCCACACACAACCTTGCCCCCTGAAGATACTTCAGGGAGCAAACTGTCGTCGACCCGGGCGCAGTCGAGCCTGACGACGACGAGCGCCGTCCTTGAACAGCTAGGGCCGAGGCCAGACTTCTTGGTTACGGGCCAATCCAAGACGGGCAAAACGATTAATATCAAGGGAACCTCCTCATCAGGCACTAAGCACGCGGAAGACCCCGATCCAAATACATCCCGCTCCAATCATGAAATTAAAACGGCGACACCTTCAGCGTCAGACCTGGAAAGTGACAGGGGTTCGGTCAGCGCCCACGGATCCACCTCCTATCGCCAGATGATCGGGGCACCAGTCTTCACCCCAAATTCGCCGTTTCACGATATCGCGATTGAAATGGATTTTTCTCCACCACCGCCTGCATCGAGTTGGAAGGCAATGGCAGCAGCATCGCTGAAAAGCGGTGTCGGCAAGCTGAAAGAAGGCGCTGGCAAGTTGAAAGACGGAGTCGTTGTCGCAACCAAGTATGCAGGGGAAAAAACTGCTGCGGGTTGGGGAAAAGGTAAGGAAATTGGCGCTGCAGGTTTGGAGAAGGGCAAGGAAATTGGCGCTATCGGCGCAGCAAAAGGCAAGCAAGCAGCCCAGTTCGTAGGCGGGCAAATCGGCCAGGCAGCCACAAGCGCTGCCTCTGGTCTTCAGGTCATGGGTCTCGAAAAACAATTTATCGGCGCTACGGCGGGCCATCTGATCCATCAGACGATCGCGGTCGGCGTACCGACTTTCCTTAGGGAAGTGATGAACGAGGCCCTGTTCGCTGCGCTGCGCCAACTGCCCCATGAGCATGTCATGGGCTTGCAGGTTGTCTCTGGCTCCGTGTCGATCGGTCTGCATCGCTTGCGTCAGTATCGCGAACAGCGCAGCCCCGAAACCGCCGCGCGCGGGTTTCACAATCTCAGCGAAGAACAATGGGCTGCGCTCTCTCCTGGAGACAAGGAAGCGAAAATGGAGCAACAACGCCGCTATTCTGATGCTGTTACCACACTGGCCACTGCCAGCATAATAACCAACATTGCACTGGGTGCCTCCGGCCCTCACATCGGGAAACCAGAACTTGCCGCGAAGCTGGTAGCGTCTGATACCAAAGTATTGGTTTACGCAGCAATGCGCGATTCCATACAGGCATCATTCCGCATGGTAGGCACAGAAGCAGATACCAATGGCGGCGTTAGTGGAGCGCATATGGATGCCTCGGGTGCATTCTATGGAAAAGCAAACATCGTGGCCAATTATGCCTTCGACGCGTTTGTGCCGGAAGCATTGGGTGAAGCCAGGCTTGCCCTTGCCGGACAGCATTCCTCACTCAATCACCACGAAGCGCAAAATGTCGTATTCCACTCGTCTGCCATCAAGGCAACGCTCAACACGCTCCTGGAGACGGCGGACTGGACCAATGTGACACAGGAAGAAGCCAAGGAAGCCGGCACCAGTCAAAAATTTGATCCCGTATTAAAAGGAAAACGCGAGGATTACATGCGCGTATTTGATCAATCCATTGCCCGCACATCAGCCATCAACAGCAACATTGCGGCCAGCAATGTGCTATCCGTCGTCGGTGAGCAACTGAAGTTGCCGGCAGCAGCCACAACGCTTATCTCCAATGCAGGCTCAGGCATCATGGCCGGCCTGGGTTACAAGGTAATTGGCGGTACATGGCAAGCCGAAGGCGCGGTACGTTCGGAATTGGATAGCCGTCCCTGACCAGCAATCGAAGGCGCACCGGCAATTGCCTGAACAAATCGAAAAATCTGAACTCTCTGAAAATAAAAAAAGGAGCCTCACATGTTGACTGTACCTTCACCCACGATCAGTGGGGATACTTCTCATCTGCAACTTGCCGAGCATACCCCGCCCCCGCCTCTGGCGCGCGAAACGGCGCAGGAAAACATGTGGGGCACAGGTCCGCTGGCAGGTTTAAGCGATTTGTCCGCGTCCACCTCGCAGCGGTCAAACACACGCATCACTGCCACCACATCTGGCAGTGGCGCAATTGGACACTCAGCACACTTCGCGCCGCCGATGTCGCCTGGAACAACATCGCTTCTAGCTGCAGGATCGGAGCGCAGCGACAGCCATATTACCGCGTCACGCGTTCCCTCTTCCATCACCGCTTCGCGCCGCGCACCGGAAGGACAAATCCCGGACACGACACGAACCAGCTCCAGCGACGACAGCACCATCGGCATCCCAAATCATGCCGCATTGACCGACACACTGCGCGGGATCTTTGCACCGCACATGAACAGCGAAAACGGAGAACAGTTCGAAGCACTGATCGCAGACCGGGCCACCCGGCTTGACCAAAAGGGTGAGACGCCGGAAAGCATAATGGAGGTGTTGTCCAAAGGCAGGCACTTCGATCAGGTCTCGCAACTCACTTCCGGTTTCGTGCGCTCGGTACCATTCGGTATTGCTTCCCGTGCGTTCGATGTCATTCCCAAATTAACTTCATTTGCAAAAACACCAGCTCAAATTGGTGCCGTAGTGGGCAGCATTTCCGGTTTTGCCGATACGATTGGTGGAACCGCACTGCATCGCGCCACCAAGCACGACATCGAATGGATGGCTACCTCCCCAGGACAGCTCAGCCCCGTCATGGCAGAAGCTGCTGAAGCCAATAAGCCCTCTTTGCGTAAGGTGGCCGCGGAAATAGGTCTCGCGTTCCAGACTTATTCGCTGCGCAACGTGTTGCGCACGGGGGTTGCTCCTTTGGCGATGAAAACGCTGGGGGCAGCGAAAGCCGCCAACGTCGATTCCTGGATTGCCGCCGCCGGTGGACCAGTTGCAGGTGCCGCAGCTTATGCCGCGATGGAGCATTTTAACGAATCCGCACATCGCAAGGGGCCCGAGTATCTGCTGGGCCGAACAGATTGGGAAACACATTTCGACCAGCTCCAGCAAGCCACCTGGGGTACGCAGGTCAAAGGCGGCGCAAAGCGTGCCGCTGCGCTACCGCGCGACATCATGACGGATACGCTAAAGGGCGCACGTGACGTATTTACGGCAACCAATCTGGTCAAGAACGTCGGCACACTCGGTGGTGGCTTCGCAGGTGTGCAGGCTGCCAAGGCTGCCGCCAGCGCTACGGCAAAGAAAATGGGGGCGTCACCAGAGACCATTACGGCAGTCAAGCAGACCGTCAACACCGTCGTATCTGCACCAATTTTCGCAGCGTGGACAACAGTTGACGTGATGGGCTCTGCCGCATTCGACAAAGCAGTCAATCTCTTGCACCCGGGATCGCAACAAGCTCCAGAACAGGCGGCGACGACCGGCGGTGACCATGTGACGATCGATATCGATGCACTCGCGCATGCTGAAGATGTAAGGCACGACGGCAACGTCTAGGTGATGAAATGCCGTGCCAGCCGACTCGACTCCGCACATGTCACAGTTTTTTCCGGAGTTCCCAATGACGTTGCACGCCACACAAATTCGTTTTTTACAGCGACGCCGAATGAGAACCCGGCTATTGTCGGGGTTCCTTATTGGCGACTTGAAAACTCGTCTTGATTGATTTTAGGTTAAAGCAGATGGAAATGACAACGTTGGAATTGAGGTCGCGGCTCTATGAACATCACCCGCTTGTACAATTTATTTTCGAGCAAAGCGATGTACGGTTGACACGCCGCGAAATCGATATGACATGGCACAATAAAAACATCATTCCCATCCCTACGTCGGGATTTAATCCATTTGCAAAAAAAGTATTTTATGGAAAGAATAATTATCTGGAGCGCTTCCTGGCCCCGGACGAGTATCCCATGATCGAAGACGTAGACAGTTGTCTCAACGAGATATTTTTCGCGGTGCATGACTATGTGCACGTATGGTGTATTGCTCGCCTGTTGCCATATTTCCCGCATTGCGCGCAACCTGGCGTCATCGCGGGCGGGGCATACAACCAGGATTTCGCATTTATTCTGATGATGAGCGAGGTCGTCGCGACCGTCAGCATCGATTTCTGGTATCTCCTGTATGCCGACTTCAAGAGTGACATCGGTGAGGCCTGCCGTGTCACGACACTGACAACCACCATGAAGCCAGCCGACATTGCCAAGGCCCGGAGCATTTCACCCGACTTTTCTGTGAAAAATCCCTATTTTTTCGACTGGCTGACCAAGGCTTATTTTCGCAGCATATTCGAAGGTTTCGAGGCTACAAGCGATGCAACACTGAACGCAGTAGCACCCTGGCTCATACGGGAAAAATGGCTGAGCAGCGTACAACGACGGATAGGTTCGAACTGGCTATCCTACTTGTCGGGCTTGCCCTGCAACGGTGAAAACCCGATTGAATTCGTCCTCGATTCGGATCGCGCAGCGACTTCGATGCAAGCAATATCCGCTGAATTATGGGAGATTTTCGGCGGCACAAAGCGGCCAGACAAGTTGACTGCCAACTTGGATTGGAACATCGATCTTCCACAAATGGATACGTCCAAGATCGATTTCCGCTACGTCGATTTGACCAAACTCGATCCCCGCTTTCTTCCATCAGAAGCACAAAGTCTGTCGGACAATCAATTTTTTTATCTGGCCGCGCAGTACATTTCGCTATTTGACTGGTCAGAAAAATATGCCATGTCAGGCAAAGATTTCACTGATCTGACCACGACGAAAAATTGGAGTGCGATTCTGGATAAATTCGGTTTTCCTAATACGCCAATCGAGCACGATGGAAATTTGAATATTCTTATTCCGAGTTAGCAAGCTGTCAGTATCACCAAATGTGCATTGCGAAACAATTACCCCCCTTCATCTACGTATTTGAACAACGGAACAGACGCCCCGACACATCGGTGGCAGCAATCGCTTGTCTAGAATTCATTTCATAAATAGGGATGAGTTCTAGTATAGCCATTCCAGCTGCAATACCAATGGTCCAGAATCCGTTTGCAAAACTCGTTCAATCATCACCCGGAAAAAAATATCATGTCCAGCGGAAGAATCAGAAATCAACACATTCCCTCATCGTCAGAACCACCAGCCCCCGCGCGGATTGAAAGCAGCCCGGGTTCCGGTGAGAGTTCAAACACCTCAAATGCGCGTACACGCAGCCGTGCAGGGACATCATCGGGCACTCTGAGCGCGTTGTCGCAACGGCCTGCGTCCTTGACACCAGGTGGATCAAGCCTCGCTGGAAGGTCCAGGCGCCCAACACCGCCTGCGCAACCTTCTCCCATCGATATATTGACGATCCAGGCCGATGAAAAGAAGGTGAAAACTGCGCTGAAATATGGCGACTTCTGGCAAACGCTCGTTGGTGGAGCAATGACGAGCATGCCACAGCGATTGAAGCTTGCCGAAGCTGGCATGAAATCTGCGGAAGCCGGCCTGGAAGGGCTACTGGGTTTGAAAGGAAAAATCGATAGCGGGCAATATGAAGAAATAAAAGGTGCCCTGAAGGTCCGCCTTGTCCAGTCGGCCGAATACGGCATGGATGCCAGAGCGGATCAGATCAGCCAATGGGCCTGGAAAGGAGCAACTGCTGATGGCACATCAATCGACACGCACAAGGAACTGGAAGCCATGGAACAGGCCCTTGCCGAATTGCAGGGATTTCGCGAGGAAATAATACAACGGCGCGAAGTGTTGCGCGGATTCATTCATGAGTGCCAGCACCCTGGTACACACTGGAATATGTCAACACAATTGCCGACTGTAAAATCCGGCGATTTCAGAGCCGGGATCACGCTGCAATCCATTGCTGGTCACGGCATTTCCATCAATGTCGACCGCCTGCTTATGCTTTGCATGCGCTCAGGTACAGCAGAATCTCAGCAACTCATGCGGCGCGTGATGGATCTGCTGCACACCATACGTGACCAGCGCAGTGGCACCAAACAGGCAATGAAGGCATTCGAAAAGGGTGAAAACCTTAGTCCAGAGATGCGGACCGAATACAAGGCACGTGTCGTCAAATTCGGTGAGACACTAAGTGCCATGGGAGAGTTGTTTTGCCAGGATGCCGCAAGCATGCCAGACACCGACGACAATTCAGCGCTCTGGCAGTCTTCGCTGGAAATGGCACGCTCCCTTTCTGCTTACCAAGCGGCAATGCGGGCAGCCTACGATCTGGATAGCGTCGATATCGGGACTGGTACGTCGCCAGAATTGCGTCCGGAACCGCCACCAGAGAGCTCCATGACATCATCGCCTGGCTCGTCTTCACTACCCGTCTCGACAGGTGCTCCAGCCAAACCGAACAAAACAGTATCCGGCAAAGGCAAGAAGTCAGGCGGCAAGCAAGCCTTGAAACAATCGGGTTCCCACGCCACACCGGATGTGACACCGGCATCTGTTTCTGAAATCAAGGTCAAGCTTGCTGCACTGGAAACGCACACGTCCCTCCCCGTCAAAGTCGAAGCATCAAAACAGGCTCTTGTGGAAAAACCGGAGGCCCCGACATCGAAGCCGCATGATGGCATGCTGGGGATGATAGAACGGACCTTGAAGAAGTATCCGGTAAGCCTCGATACCGCAACGCGCCTGGGTGGCGATGTCGTTGCCATAGCCAAATTAATGGGGAAGAACACAAGGGGTATAGAAGCGATCAGTGGGCCGGATGATGACCCAATGGACAGGGCCAATCTAGTCCGTTCGCAAGCGCAAAGCTGGTTCGGCGACATTGAACGCTTGCGCGCAACGAGCAACACTGTGCATAAATCCCCGCCTGCCGACAAGGCAATCATTTCGTCGCTGGAAAACCGTATGAATGCGCTGCAATTGATTGAGCAACGGATTGGCACCCAGGAATTGGATGCACTAAAATGCCACAAATTTCCCAGAGGAAAATATATCAGCCACTTGCTAAAAATGGGAGAGATTGAACGCATCCATGCCCCTGTTCAATTGTCGTCAGATAAAGATACGCTGTATGAGATCCGCATTCAACCCAAAGCCTTGTCCACAAGGGAAAAGCCAGCACCGGTATTTTTGCATATGCACTCCGATAAGCCGATCCAGGCCGGAGACCTGCTGAAGCAACCGCGCCGGGCGTTCACAGCCGTGCACTTGAAAACGAATGAGCAAAAGAACTGGGGGCCGAAGAAGTTTGAAAAGTACCAGCAGATATCGGGTGAATTGCGTCAATTCGACAAAATTCATCGCGGCGACGTCACGTCGGATTTGCTCAAGGACTTATTAAACTGGACCCAAAAGCAAAGTGATGTAACATCGGCAAGCGGGAAAAAACCAATAGCAAGCCGAACCTGACTGTCTCGTAATCATGAAATGGAGTGATGGACGCAACCAGGAGAGTCCACCTCCAGACACATTACATCACGCCTCAAGGGCATCATCTCGTGCGTAGTAGCGTAGTAGCACGACCTGATATGCCTATAAATCGACAAGCCGCATTACCCGTCATTGTAGATTGACATTCGATCCATTCCAATTGCGTACCACCCGTATTTTCGATTTATCCGGCTAGGCGCGGATCCAAACATAGGATCCGTTCGCGATGTTTTCAAACATCTCGTCTTCAGTTTTAAATATGTTGTCACGCCAATATTTACCGTGTTCAGCATAATGCCCCAGCAAGTCCACCAGCCATTGGCCGTTTACTTCGTCGGTTAAAGGCACGCGCACGATGAGAACGATGCCACCGGTTGCCTCGTCCATTCCGATCTGTGCTTGATCCTGGGCGTAAATAACGAGATTGGCTTCGAGCAGCAGGCGATACACTTTTAGTGTTCTGCCGGCAAGAACAACACCATAATGAAAATTGAGGTAAATCGCTGCCGGATCGTTTTCGAAATAATCCGTCATGACGTCGAAACCCTCTACCTCAAGCATGCGGGTTTCCAGTATCTGGTCTGCGTCAGGTATTCCTATGCATTCGCATAATTCCCTGATCAAATGATTAAAACGATCTTGGCTCACCAGAATGGACTATTAACTCAAATTAGTTGATTTTATATATCCCCAGTTTTTGCAACGATTCATGACGACAATCAAGACATTCGACATGTCTGCATCAATCAGCACATGATCCGCAACCATGGGGAAACGATGACCCGTAGGGCCGGCAATACATGAAATGCAAAATCCGGAAGAGCCAGAACACTGACCCCTCCGGATTGAGCAGCACAAAGACATCCGATACTTAGCCTTGGGTCAAGCTCTTGGCATTTTTACCGCCGTTTTCAGCGATCTGATTGGCCGCCATGTTGTAGTTCTGTTCGTTGGTGATTTGCGCCAGCTTGTTTTGCGTCGCCAT
>NZ_JBXASD010000008.1:64051-336836 GCF_058808955.1 Undibacterium sp. GW821-FHT11B02
GCGATGGAATCTGCTGCGTCTGCTGATGCTGCTGCGACAATACTTGCGCCTTGAATACCTGCCATGATGTTGCTCCTTGAGTAAATAAAAATGAAATATAAAATATGAAAACCAGGTGTTGCTGGATTTTTGATCAGAGTGATCAAAAACCTGAAACGATTAACCTTGGGTCAAGCTCTTGGCGTTTTTGCCGCCATTTTCAGCGATCTGATTGGCCGCCATGTTGTAGTTCTGTTCGTTGGTGATTTGCGCCAGCTTGTTTTGCGTCGCCATGTTGATGTTGGCCAGTGTTTGTGATGTAGCGATGGAATCTGCTGCGTCTGCTGATGCTGCTGCGACAATACTTGCGCCTTGAATACCTGCCATGATGTTGCTCCTTTTAAAGGTGTAATGAGATTACAAAGATGGAACTGCTTCAAACAACGTTTACAACAAAAAACATTTAAGACATCTTGCCAACGTTCGTCCTGCATATATCTGCTGCTGCAAGAAACCCCGTATACAAAGTGTGCATTTCTTTGCGCACAATGGCATCTTCCCCGGTCGCCCAATTGCTGAATGGCGTAGCGGTCTTTTCCAAAGCCGCAACTACCAAAGTACAACGTGCTTGATTGGCCTTGTCTTGCAACAGCGACTGGAAATCATCCATATCTGCCAGGATTTCTGGTGTCAGGTGTTGGTACATAGTCATAGTCATAGTCATGTTAGATCTTCACATTCGATGAGAAAGTCTTGTTTAATAGCGAGAAGGAGGAAAATGCTTGCTGCCGTCAATAGCTTGAACGTACTGCAAAGTTCCGCTGACCAAAGCCGATTCGCTGTCCGTGACGTCCCACTTCTGCGCTGCCGGTGTGACGTTGAGCGATATCTTGATACTTGGACCAAAATCCGCTTCAAGCTGTGTCAAGGTTTTTTGCATGGCAGCCACACTTCGAACAGCGCCGGTGACATTGAAATTTCCATTGCCCTCGTAGCCTACTTTGACGCCAGCGTCATGCACAGAGTCATGGATATTGGCGATGACGTCAGCAATATTACTGATATCGATCAGCGAATTCGACGGCACGATTTTGTGCAACATTTCTTTCACAGCAATCGCGTCAGCATTGCTGTGTACCAAACCATGGACGATGATACGATCACCTTCCAGCGACGCATTTAATTCGGTCTGATGACTATTGACCAGCACGTTCTGTACTTTTTTCAGTAGTGTGGTGTTATTTGGTAAAACCGTAGCTTGGGAGGTTTGCCCTGGGAGGATTGCCGTGCTTACGGCGACTCCGATCAAGGCTGCGCTACCAACCATCAACCAGCGCAACGGTTGCTTTGCAGTGAGCGGCCGGCTCGCAACTCCATTCTTTTTCGTGACTGTTGGAGCGTTCAGCTTTTCCAGCAAATCTGCATCATCTGGCCAGGCCCCAACAGCATCACCGACACATATGATGATGTCGCCCATGCGAATCGGGTGCAGGTCCATCAGTGGTGTGCCAGGGCCATCAGTATCAGTGGCAATCCAGGTGACGCTGCCGTCCTTGCCGATTTCCATCGACACTGGAGCTTGCGTCCAATCACTGAGTTGTACGTCCATGCTGTCGTCGCAGCCAATTTTCCAAATACCTGCAGCCATCTGTAATCTGGCACCGGCATGTGTGCCTGACAAAATACGAATTTCTTTACTCATCTTAAAAACTCCTACCGATTTCGGTCGATACTGTTTAGTCGCGTAATTTGTTCGATTAACCTGGGCTATTGCCCTAATCCATGGTTCTACTTTACTACTCAAAACTTCCGATTTCTGTCGAAACGCGAACTTTAGTGATTAATTCCGAAGTTCCCGCTTTGTTGCAACGACTATGGCGGATCGGCATCCATTCTTATGGCGAATAGCGCCGCAATATCGAATCAATTGCAGCCTTCCCTATGCCGCGCTGTTCGTCAGTGCGCGGGCGCGAAGCATTCAATAGCAGGATCGGCAAGAATAAATGCATGTTGTGGGTCAACAGTGGTTTGGCTTCATGTCCGACTTCAGGCTTTGGCAAGGCAAGCACACGTTTACGAACAGTCTTTAGCGTACCGGGCGCGTTCGCTATGTCGGCGGGAAGGTCCAGATAATCGCGTATGATTTTCAGGATATGAGGAACAAGCGAATTGGATGATTTCAAATCCGCTGCTGCTGACCGAATGTCGTTAAGTGCAGCTTCCAGCCAAATATAGTTTGACCGGCCATCGACGCTGCTTGGTTTCATCTGCATGCTGCGGGCCTGCGATGCAGCTTTCACATCGTGCTGCGCTTCCACTCCCTTCCTGCCCCCTGCTCTGAAATCCATGGCCATTTGAAGGTGGTCCGGCTCCGATGATCCGGATTGCTGCCCGTTCTGACCATCTTTTTTTCGTGAGGATGCGCGAATGACGGGGTGAGCTTCACCATTGTTGCGTTCCTCCAGCATCATCAGCAACTCTTCGATTTCGCTGGAAGAGGTGGCGGCTTCGGGATGATCGACGCTGCCACGTTTGCGGCTGCGCTGCTTGTTTGCCAGTGACCGCGCAAACTGGCTTAACGGCTTGATGACCAGGTCGGGGCTGGTCAACATTTCTTCCGCATTATGGTGGGTGCCGCGATGATGTGCCGGGTGTGCGCGCTTGGTGGCGGCCGCTCCGGTATTCTGTTTGGGCAAGTTGCTTGCTTCAGTCTCCTCATTTTCGAGGAGTTGCTGCAGCTGCGAAATACCTTGACCACCGATTTTCATGAGAAAATCGATTGCATGACGTTATTGGCGAACTGCAGCACAGCAGAAGCGCCCCAGGGTGCGGCAATCATGACTGTCGCAGCGACCGCGACCAGCTTGATGCTGTGCGAGATGCTGGAATCTTGCAGCGACGTGACGGCCTGAACGAAAGATACGAGCAAGCCGACCACCGCCGCAACGAGGACGGCGGGAAGCGAAATCAAGATACACAAAGTCAACGCCGACGTCGTCAGGCGTCCGATATTATCGTAATCCATACTATCACCTGTAAGTTAACACCAGACCGTGAATCAAGACCGACCAACCATCCATAACGACGAACAGCAGCAACTTGAACGGAATGGCGACATTAGTTGGCGTCACCTGAGAAAGTCCTAGTGCCAGCAGTACATTCGCAATCACCAGATCGATGACAATAAACGCCAGGTAAAGCAGAAAGCCAATCTTGAATGCCGCAGTCAGTTCGGTCAGCGCGAATGCCGGCGCGAGCACGATCAGGTCGTCCTTTTTCAGCTGGGCTGCTTTGTCTGCCGGCCATATCTGCTGGGCCGAACGCATAAAAAACGCTTTCTCACGCTCATTGGCATGTTTCTCCAAAAACTTGCGAAACGGATCGCGTGCCGCATCAAGAAGCTGAATCACGGGGTTTCCGTTACCACCTTCTGCCGTGGAGAGGTTGGCATGTTTCATGGCATCCATCCCGACCGGTGCCATGACATACACTGATACGATGATAGCGATGCCGTTCAATACCGTGCTGGGAGGAACCTGCTGCACCCCAATCGCATTTCGCAGCAATCCAAGCACCACCACAACCTTGGTGTAGGATGTCACCACCATCGCGGCGAACGGCAGCAACGCAAGTGCGAATACTGCCAGAATCAGCGATGCAAAATCAGGCGTCTGTGTCATGCTGTTTCGCCATTTTCGAGATTTGGAAGCCGAAATTTTCCCCAATGATCACCAACTGACCGTAACCAAGGGTTTGCCCGTAGGAAACCAGGCGAATTTGAGCATCTGCGACGGCGATCGGCAATTCCATCACGTGTCCAGGATGAAGCGTACTGATCTGCTCGACCGGTAATACCATGGTTGCGATTTCCAGATTGACAGGGAGCTCAAGATCCGCGATGTCGGTAGCTGGAGCGTTTTGATCTGTGGCAAATTGAGTGTTCATGATTTCGCTTTCAATGCACAAGGTTGGTTCGGATTCTAGGGTGATGGTGGTGCGATCGATGTGGGCTTTTGCAACATACTGGAGTCCCCGGGGAGAGCCCCAGTACATGCTCACATCCTCCAGCGTGGTCATATCGCATGCAGGGCGCGCCGGGTGCCACCCGAGCAAGATGTCGCCAGGCCGCAAAGAACGCAGCAGATTCGGCGAGCAGGCACGTTGCGCGATGCGCGCACGACCCGGCATTTTCAACTTGGAGATGAACTCGGGAAGCTCCTGCTGCTTCTGGCTGAGGGACTCTTCCAGCGCCGAGAGCACGCCTGCATCGACATCAGAGATGATGATGACCTCGTCGCCGCTCACGTTGTGAACGCGAAGTGCGAGCCCTTCAGCTATGGCATCATCAAAGGCATCCCCGATATCCTGCAATTTCATAAAAGACGAAACCGTGAACACCGGAAAACCCATCGCCTCCAGCTTGTTCAAGAACCGCTTCAGCAATTCTGTCGCGAGCAAAATCCTGAATTCGCGATTTGGTGCCAGAACGGCGCTTTCCAGGGCTGGATGTGCATGCAAGTCAACAATGAGCGCCATGCTGCCGTATGTGCAGCGTAAATGCAGGAGCGCCGGTTTCAAAAATTCAGTGGTATGTGGCGATACCGGGAAGGTTGAAAAGCATATGTTGTGTTGGAGCGCGAGGGCGACCACCCTGGTGTCAAAAAAAGCACGTGACAATCTCGCAGCCGATGCCGAATAAACCGGAAGAATTTTTCTGATATCGCTAAGTGTTACGCTGTCGTCATACATTTATTTGTCTCGATCTTGAACCTGTTTCGAATGTCACCAGATGGTGACCTCCACATCGACCTTCCCTTGCAACAAGGAACTGAGCCTCATGCCAAGTTCATTGGTGTTGTCACAGATTAAGCTTTTCGATCGATAGTTTTCGGTCTCGAAGCGAAGCAATAAGCGATAAGACGAAAGTTGCAGAAAAAGTTTGGTCTCTGCCAGAACTGAGGGATTGAGTTCAACACGCAACTCCCACGTTTGACCTTCAATGATGCTTGGCGAATTACAGAATCTGGCGATGACGGATGCCAAATATTCCGTCCTCAAATTGGTTTCTTCACCGACTGCACAAGCGCGAACGATTTTGCGCGAAAGCATTGCTTCATCACTTGAGTGAGAAGACGACAAGTCAGAAGAGGAAGCGGATACAGCGCTTGCTTCCGGCTTCTTCTGCTGAGCCTCGCCTGCCTGATACGCTTCGCGTGACGAAGTGTCCTCCGCTGCAGGCTGGTCGGTGCCCTCCTCCAATTCGTCAGCGTTTACTAAGGATTCCAGAGTACCACCGGAATCGTCGGGATCGCTGCCGTAGAGTACGGAGAAGTTTTTCGTTTGCTGGGCCAATCTGCCATTCCTGGTGGCCGTCACTGGTGAGAGTGACGACTTCGGCAAAATACGAACCTGCAGCACGTCGAGGCGACGATTGGACATGAAATGCAACTCCTTATAAGTAACTATGCGTGACCGCGAACCAATTTCAGATTGTTAGCCGGCCAAGTGGTTGCAAATCAACATATCCGCCAAGTTCCTGGAAAGAATAGACGTTCAGCCAGGAAAGACGGGGTTCGATCATGCGGCGAAAATAACGCCGGATATCCATTGAGGTCACGATGGCAGTCTGCGGGTTGGGTGAAGATCCAAGCATGTTTTCGAGACGGCTTAGGATCACGTTGACCTGATCAGGTGGCAAGGTCAGATAATTCCCTGCAGGTGTGGCCTTGATCGATTGCCTGATCAATTGCTCAACAGCAATATCGAGCACAATGACAGAAAGCTGCCGGGAGCCTCGTGTGGCGCGATGCGCAATGAAACGCCCCAGATCCCCCCGCACGTATTCGGTGAGTGTCAGCATGTCCTTTTCCTTCGGCCCCCAGTTCACCAGGCTTTCCATAATCGCCCGCATATTCCGGATGGGAATGTGCTCCTCAAGCAAGCGGCGCAAGACGTCTGCAAAGCGTTGCGTTGGCACGGCCTTTTTCGCCTCTTCCACCAGACCGGGATAATCCATCGCCACGCGGTCCAGTATCCATTGCGTTTCCTGAACACCGACAAACAAATGGGCATGGGAACGCAACAGCATGATGACGTGATGCGCAATCAAGGCTTCCGTGCCAACGACAGCGATGTCCGGCAAGCCGACAGCAGACGCCCGTTCAATCCAATAACTCTTTTCGTACCCACCGATATTCGTTTTCTCCTCCGTCTTCCACACATCATGCGGTGCTGCCAGCATCAGCATGTCTGGTGGCAGATCAACCAACGCCACGGGCACGTCGTGCAACAAGACTTCATAGCACAAGCCAGTCCAGGCCTGCGCCTTCCACATCGATATACCGGGAAACGGCAGGCCTAACTCTTCCGTCAGTTCTTGACGGCTGGCCGCAAAGGATTTGTTGAGTTTTTCCATGTCGAACAGCGCCGCCAGCGCAGGTGACAATTTAACCGCCAACGGGGAGGAGAACGCCGGTGCCGATTCAGCAATGGCGGGCGCACTCTCCTTCCCTGCTTTGGCACCCTCGCGTTTCAGCGATGGCAATTCAGGGCCACCCGGGGATTTCTCCATTTCCTTCTTCCACAACAAGTACCCGGAACCGCATAACGCGCCGGCGAGGATGATGAACATGGTTGAGGGAAAACCCGGAACGAAGGCGAAGCCGACCAGCATCGCGCTGGCCGCAAAAAGCGCACGTGCGTTACCGGTCAATTGTCTGGCGATTTCGGCGCCGAGGGAACTCGGTCCGCTGCCGTGTTCATCAGCAACGCGTGTGATCATGACGCCAGCGGCGACGGAAATAAGCAACGAAGGTATCTGGGACACCATCGCGTCACCGATTGACAACACGGCAAAACGATTGGCGGCATCCCCAGCGCTCATTTCGTGATAAGTGATGCCGACAACGATTCCCGCTAAAATATTGACCAGAGTGATGATCAGTCCTGCAATCGCGTCACCCTTCACGAATTTCATTGCGCCATCCATACCGCCATGCAACTGGCTTTCCTTGGCCAACATGGCCCGCTTGTTGCGGGCATCTTCAGCGCTCAGATTACCAGCCCTGAGATCAGCGTCGATGCTCATCTGTTTTCCAGGCATGGCGTCCAGTGTAAATCGGGCACCGACTTCAGCCACCCGCTCAGAACCTTTGGCAATCACGATGAACTGTACTGTCGCAATGATCAGGAACACCACCAGCCCAACCACCAGATTGCCACCGACGACCAGTTCACCGAAACTTTCGATGATGTGGCCGGCATCCGCATGCAACAAAATCGATTTAGTCGACGCAATGTTGAGAGAAAGGCGGAGCATCGTGGTAAACAGCAACAGCGAAGGAAACGACGAGAACGACACCGCATTCGGTATGTACATCGTGATCATCAGCAGCAGGACACTGATGGTAATATTGAGCGCCAGTAGCGAGTCAATCAAAAATGTCGGCAAAGGCAGAATCATCAAGGCGATGACAGCTACCACCAAGGCGGCGATGGCAACTTCACCACCGAATTCGAGTTTTTTCAGAACGTTCATAGAGGATCAACCAGGTAGGAGGACGAAGAGGGAGACGTGGTATCGGCATGGTGGTTGCCGATGTCCTTGACCCATTTGAGAATAACTGCGACGGTTTCAAAAAGTGTTTCAGGGATAGCATGCTCGAGCGGCACGGTATGCAGCGCCCTGGCCAGCGGCGGATTGCCGACGACGGGTATGCCAAGATCCTGGGCAATACGGCGAATGTAGAGTGCATCGTCGTCCGTGCCCTTGGCGACCACGCGTGGCAGGCCGAATTCTTTAGGGTCGTAGCGTATTGCAACCGCATAGTGCGTGGGATTGACGATGACCGCCTGCGCGCTGCCAACCGCCTCGCGGGTAGGCTTAGGAGGCGCGGTTTCAACCATTTCCTTGGCAACTGACTTGCGCTTGCCCTTCATATGAGGGTCACCTTCGGAATTCTTGTGTTCGCGCTTGATATCATCCTTGCTCATGCGATGGTCACGTATGAATAACCAGCGCTGAATGCCGAAATCGGCAGCACCCAGAACAAGGAAAAGTCCTCCACCGATCGCTATGAATTTTGTCAATACCTGCCAGGAAATCTGAGCAATATCCAGCACAGGTTCGTAAGCGACTGCAACCATGGTCGAAGCGAGCATAAGCAGAAGTTTCCACATTACGCAAGAAATGATCACTGCCTTGAACACCATCTTCAGGAGGTCAATCATGGAGCGCATGGAGAATATTCGCTTCAGACCGGAAGCGGGGTTGATGGAATCGAACTTCATTTCCAGCGGTTTGAACGACAGCATTATGCCCGTCTGAGCCCAAATGCCGATGACCGCCGCCGTGACCACCACCCCCAGAAAAGGCAAAATCAGCATGGCAGCTTGCAACGCCAATTTCTTCATGTAGACAACCAAATCGAAATCAGGGTTGCTGTAGGCTTGGGCATCAAGGGCAAACAACATAAGGGACCGCAAGCCGTCAGCAAAAAAAGGACCTCCGATCACCATCAGCAGGACGCCTGACAGCAAAACTGCGGAACTAGTCAAATCGGTGCTCTTCGCCGCTTCACCGTCACGCTTCGCGTCATCGAGTTTCTTGTCGGTTGGTTTTTCCGTCTTTTCGTCAGACATTTAGACACCACAAATCCAGAGGTTTAACTTCAATATGCTGCACATCCATATTGTGAGTCGCCTCATACACGACCTCGCCCGTCAGACGAAATTTGCGACCGTCGTGCGAATCATGAAGAGAAAGTACCCTGCTGTAGACAGTAAAGAAAATTGCAGGGTGCAGGCATTTTCGCTAACTTCATCACCCGCCTTCACCGGGATTCAGTGCTGGCATGTCGGTTGACAGAGCATACGCGGCGGTTCAATCATGCCTGGACGGTGCTTTTAAAATCAATCGATCCTTTATTCGATGATGGCCACTGCTTCGCATGGCGAGTGTGTACTTCGCATGGAGCATCACTCATCGTTACACATGCCTATATCGTTCAATCACGGCATCGGTGTGGACAAGAAACGATCATGACTGTTCACTCCGCTTTGCAACCGCTGAAACTTTTCACTGACAGGAAAATCATGGACTTTACATCGTGCGATAAAAAAATCGTCATGGGCTTGATCGAAATCTTGATGACCGGAGTAAAAAACGACAATCTGGATCAGGCCGATGCCTTACTGGCTGCACTGCGCATATTGCGGCCAAAATTCGGCGAGCTGGACATCTTCGACGCATGGCTGCTGATCAAGCGAAAAAAACACATGCAGGCTGCACATATTCTGCACGGCATGGTTAGCAGTGAACAGGTCACCAAGAGCATGTCGATCTGCACCGCACTGCTGTCACTTTGCCTGCATCATTCCGGGGATCCTGCCTGGGAAGTCAGTGCAAACGAGGTGCTTGCACGCGACGACGATGCCGAGGCGGTTGGCCTGGTCAACATGTTATGTGGCAAACACGTGGAAGATACAGAAACAAAAAAAGCCGATGATGCCTTGCCCACTACGCCCCACGACTCTGCAATGGACATGCATTTCAACTATTACGTACGTGCCTAAGGAAAAACACCATGCTACCAATTCCGCCTGTAAATGCAGTGCCGCCCGTCGCTTCAGTCGAGACCGTCGCACCGCCGTCAAGTACGCTGGCATCAGCTCCCGATGCGTCACTCGTCGAACGTTTCAACTCAATCATGCAACACCTTGAGACGTCGCCGCAACAGCATGCTCACACCCATGGTCCCTCGGCGATCGGAGAATTCATCACACAACAGGATCATCAATTCCAATCTGTCACTCAGGATGCCCGGACCTTTGCCATATCGGATCCGAACAACCTGCAGCAAACAGCACGAGAAATCATCCATATGCAAAACGAATTGACGACGTTGTCGTTCAAAATGAATATCGGAACCGCCCTTGCCCAATCGGGCAAGGGTTCGGTACAAACGCTGATGAAAAATCAATAGCGGCCGCAGTCACACTTGGAGTCCTTCGTGAAACACAATCTACACTGGGTAAGAACGAGCATGCTTGTCATCTGCGCCGCAATGCTTCTGAGCGCCTGCGACAAGCAATTATTTGCTCAATTAACTGAACTTGATGCAAACGACATGTTGACGGCATTGCTGGAAGTGGGTGTGGACGCCAAGAAAAACACACCCGATGGTGGAAAAACTTGGGAAATCGACGTGGCCGAAGACGATTTCCCAAGAGCAATGAACACCCTGCACGCCCATGGCCTGCCTCACCCAAAGTACACCAACCTTGGGGACATGTTCAAGAAAGATGGACTGATTTCAACGCCGACGGAAGAGCGGGTGCGCTTCATCTATGGTGTTTCACAACAGCTCGCGCGTACCTTGACCAATATCGATGGCGTTGCCGTCGCCACCGTCGAAATTGCGCTTCCGAACAACGATCCACTTGCCAGCGTAGTGAAACCGCCCAGTGCAGCAGTCTTCATAAAATATCGGCCCAATACCGACGTCGCGTCTCTGACACCCGCCATCAAGAACCTCGTTGTGCACAGCGTGGAGGGGCTAGGCTACGATAACGTGAGTGTTGTCATGGTTCCCGGGTCCATGCAGATCATTCCCCCGTCAACGCCACATTCCAACACTGGCATGCCGGTCTGGCTCACGATACTGATTGGCCTGTTGTCGTTTGGCTCGGTGATAATGCTTTCCCATCGCTTTCTTAACAGAGATGAGAACAAGGACAAATTGTCGCTTATCAACAAGATCAAGACGTTAATACGGTCCCGCTCGGCGCTGCGTCGGGGAGCAGCCTGATGGTCGAAATCAAGCTGCCGTCTGTCACAGACAACAAGTCCGTAATAAAGAGCGAGCCCATACCGCCTCTCGCCGACCTGGTGAACATGCTGCACGAATTCGAAGCCCGCCTGACAGTCTTGCCAGACACGATTGACCCCAGTTGGCTCGATCACATATTCGACGCCAAGGACCAGGCAACGTGGCAAAGAGAGCAGCAACCGCTGCGCCGCGCCGAGCAACTGCGCCAGGCTCTGAAACTGCAATCCGTGCCGCTTGACGCGTTCGCGGTCAAGAGCAATCGACTCGCCTTGCTGGAACGCGACATGCTCTGGAAAGTACTTGCGGCGCGTGCGCTATTTGCGCGACGCGGCGCATTGCGCAAGTGCATAGACCGGGCCGTCATACTGCCTTTACGCTCCCTGATCGGCTCTACCGCTCTGGACTTTCTGCGATCGACCTTTAACAGTGCCACGGTAGCGGCCGATAATCAACAGCGTTTTCCGACAGTCAGCTTCCCTCATGCAGTCTGGGCCTGGAGCGGCTATGCCGCTTTCGAGAGTACTGGTGCCTGGAGCAACGCCAGCCTGCAGACCATGATCAGGATTTCCTTGCCCGCCAATGCGCCACCCGACAAACCGCCTCCTGCTACTGAGGAAACCTCGGCGGAAGATCAGGAATTCATGCAAATTTTATCTGTGCTTTTCCCGGAGTTAACATGGCTATTTGGCTAAGAAAAGAAGGTAGTACAGTCGGCATCGATGGCGACATGATCCGTCGGGAAGAACTGGCGGCATTGAGGGAAATCGATCAGGGTTTCATCGACATGCAGCAGCATACTGCACAAATGTTGAATGAGGCTCAGATGCGGGCTGAAAAAATCGTTGAAGAAGCTGAAAAAAAAGCAGCTGTCATTTTCGGGGCAGTGCAAAAAAAATTCGAAAGCAGTGCGCGACTTGGCTATGCGGCAGGCAAGCAACAGGCTGTTACTGAAGTACACGCGGCAATGCTGGACCGAAGCGTTCAGGACAAACACGCGCTAATGGCGATGCAGGAGCGTATCGCCGGGCTTGTGCTGCGGGCAGTGGAACAAATAATTGACGGCGATCGCGCAGCCTTGTTCAAGCGCGCTGCCGGAATATTGGGTCGCGAATTGGCCGATGTCTCATTCCTGACGGTGACTGTTCATCCTTCCGATGCCAACACAGTACGTGGCGCGTTCCGCGAAATCGCCGAAGAAATGTCATGGCCGATCCAGGCAACCATCGTTGAAGACGGCAGGACAACTCTGGGTCATTGTCTGTGCGAATGGGATTATGGTGTGCTCGATGCCAGCTTGGCAACGCAATTGAAAAGTATGCGCAGGTCGATCAGGAAAGCAATCCAGAACGAGGAACTGCTGGATGCGCAGGCCGAAAACGAATCGTATGAAGAGGAATCCGTCGCCTCGTTC
The DNA here is from genome assembly GCF_058808955.1 of Undibacterium sp. GW821-FHT11B02. Lineage (NCBI taxonomy): Bacteria > Pseudomonadati > Pseudomonadota > Betaproteobacteria > Burkholderiales > Oxalobacteraceae > Undibacterium > Undibacterium sp. GW821-FHT11B02. The sequence goes on from NZ_JBXASD010000008.1 coordinate 76,271, forward strand.
GATCAGGGCTCCGAATTCGAAAATACAGAAGGCAGCGAATTCAGATCCGCAGAAGAAGAGTTGGTGTATGCCACAGAAGAATGAAGTTAACAATTAAAATTAATTGACTGGAGAAGTGAGATGAAAGCATTGCTTAGGCTCGCAGACGCGATAGATGCGGAACTCGATACCCAGCCACATTGGAAAAAAGTTGGGAAGGTGGTTGAAGTAACCGGCACCTTGCTACGTGTCGGCGGTGTCGACGTCAAACTGGGTGAATTGTGCGAATTGCACAATCCTGATGGTACGCTGCTGCAGCGCGCGGAAGTTGTTGGTTTCAATCGCAACATTGCAATTCTGGCACCATTCGGCAGCATCGTTGGCTTGTCACGCGATACGCGGGTGACCGGTCAGGGAAGACCGCTTTCGATCGGTGTCGGCGCCAGACTGCTCGGTCGCGTCGTCGATGGCCTCGGCGAACCCATTGACGGTGCTGGCCCCATCGATTATGAACACCGTGTTCCGGTCTACGCGCTTGCGCCAGATCCGATGAAACGCAGAATGATCGAATCCACGTTATCAACCGGCATCAAAGTCATCGATGGCATGGCGACGCTTGGCGAGGGACAGCGCATGGGGATTTTCGCTCCGGCAGGTGTAGGCAAGAGTACTTTGCTCGGCATGTTGGCGCGCGGAACGGAATGCGACGTCAATGTCATCGTACTGATCGGTGAACGGGGTCGCGAGGTGCGTGAGTTCATCGAACTGGTACTCGGCCAGGAAGGTATGGAGAAAACGGTTGTGGTCTGCGCAACTTCGGATCGATCATCGATCGAACGCGCCAAGGCAGCATATGTTGGCACGGCAATCGCGGAGTATTTTCGCGATTGCGGCATGCGTGTGCTGCTGATGATGGATTCGCTGACCCGCTTCGCACGGGCGCAGCGCGAAATCGGGCTGGCGGCAGGTGAGCCGCCTACTCGCCGGGGCTTTCCGCCTTCGATTTTTGCAGAATTGCCGCGATTGTTGGAACGCGCAGGAATGAGCGACGTCGGTTCCATCACGGCCCTGTACACGGTATTGGCCGAGGACGAAAGCGGCAGCGACCCCATCACCGAAGAGGTACGAGGTATTCTTGACGGGCATCTGATCCTCTCGCGCGAAATCGCCGCACGTAACCAATATCCGGCCATTGACATCCTGGCCAGCCTGAGCCGTGTGATGCCGCAGATCGTATCCAAAGAGCATCTTGACACTGGCGGCAGGATACGCCGGCTGATGTCAAAGTATGCCGAAGTGCAGACCCTGTTGCAACTGGGTGAGTACCGGGAAGGTATTGATCAGCTGGCAGACGAAGCAATTGCCAAGCACGAACAGATCCTGGCGTTTCTGTGCCAGGAAACCGACGAACATTACAATGAAGACGAAACGCTTCAACTGCTGGCCGAGCTTTCGCCATGACAACCGGATCAATCAAGGTCTGGAACACTGTTTTGCTGATGAAGAACCAGGCATTGAAGCGCCTGGAACAGAAACTCACTGGGCAACGGGAAGAGCTCAGGCAATGTCGCGCTGAAGTATCGCGCAAGAACGACGCTGTATCGGCTTGCCGGGACGACAGTGAGCAGCATGCGCGGCGATTGGATGAACTGATGCAAGGTGCTACCGGATTTTCTCCCCAGCAGTATCTTGACCATGACGGCTATCGCAAAATTCTTGTCGAACGAACTGACGCCGCCGTAGCAGAGGTCGCAGCCGCTGAGCAACACGAAATAGACAAGAAAAATGAAGTCGCCAACACGAATAGCCAAATAGGAAAAGCGACAACGAAGCGCAACCTGATAAAAAAGAGAATCGAGATGCTGATGAACCAGAAAGATCAGGCCGAACAAAACAACCAGGACGAGGAAGCTTCCGAGGTCAATCTGGCGCGCCACATACAAGCTGTCAAAGCAGCCAACTCGCAAAGGGCGGCGCGCTGATGCTTGATCTGACCGCAACGAGTATCGGTGCCATGCTGGATTTGCATCGCAATTTCCATGAACTGCTGTATGTGCTCGCTTTATGCAGCATTCGTATTTTCGTCATCTTCACGGTATTACCGGCGACGTCGGACCAGGTGTTGCCGGGTAGTGCGCGCAACGGTATCGTGTATGCCATCAGCTTCTTCATTGCTGCTGGACAGCCAGCAGATTCCCTCTCACAGCTCAATTCATTGACGGCATTGATCCTGATAGGGAAGGAAATGTTCATTGGCTTAATCATCGGTTATGTAGCGTCTTCGGTATTCTGGGTTTCCCAAAGTGTAGGTGTCATCATCGACAATATGGCAGGCTTCAACAATGTGCAGACCAGCAATCCACTACGCGGTGAACAGGCCACGCCAATTTCCAATATTCTCATCCAATTGGCAATTGTCCTGTTTTACACCGGCGGAGGGATGATGTTCCTGCTCAGCGCAATTTTCCAATCTTTTACCTGGTGGCCGTTGGACGCGACCATGCCGGCAATGAATAAGGTGACAGAGAGCTTCATGATTCATCGCGTCGATTCCATCATGACGGCGACAGTAAAGCTCGCATCTCCCATTATCTTTGTGTTGGTACTGATTGATATTTGTTTCGGACTCGTCGCCAAGGCGGCCGAAAAACTGGAACCCATGTCACTGAGCCAGCCACTGCGCGGAGTGGTTGCCATGTTGATGCTGATTTTGTTGCTGAATGCGTTCATCGAACAGGTAAAAACAGAATTCACTTTCCAGGGATTTCAATCTTTCCTGAAAGAGAATGTAACCGGAGATGCGACAAGACATTAGCGTCATATGACATATGTCGGATTCAACGAAAAAGAATCGATGTGCACCAAGAATAGTAAATTTTCATTGGTGTTTTCGGATTTTGCGCTATGACGGTGCAATCTGCTCCATCTCCATGTCATAAAACTGAAACAATGTTCCTTATTCGCAATACATCAATCTTCGCCAACGGTAATCATCCCCTATGAACGCCCGGATTTCCGTTCGACCGTTCTTTTTCATATGAAATTTGTTGAGGAAAATTCGGTTATTTATTTAGGAATTTTCCAGTTTTCTTGAAATTCTCTTTTCGTCGCATCGCTAACATGATTGACATGAGGCGGTGAACAACGAGACAGCAGTTGTCATCGCACTAATCGGTGCATTTACTCTCTTCAGTAAAAGCCCCTTTGTTTTGGCAACCACTTTGAAAAGGTGAATGACTATGTTTCCTGTATATTTTTCTGTGATTTCCGCGATTGCAAAGGTTGACGTTCTGCCTTCGTTCACATTTTCCATGCTTGACGGCGATTTTGATCAGGCGTTGAAGCACGTGGAATGGTTCTCCGATCTCGATTCTTCTGAACTGGGTGAAACGGGCGTGTTGTCTTTTCAGGCAATCGCCGATGCATCTCTCCTTCTGGGGCGTGACGAGGAAGCCGAGGAAAATTTTCGCAAAGCACAAAAACTGCTGAAAGGATCGAACGATGAGTTGCGTATCTTTTCATGCCGCAACACCGGCTGGCAGGCACTTTCCATGAACCGTTATGGAGCGGCTCTGAATTGTTTCTCGCGCATCGTGCAAGATGCTGCATCGTCCCGGGAACAAAAGATCGAAGCGATCATCGCCATTGCCATGATCCACCACCAATTGGCACAACAATCAGCCGCTGAAGAAGCGCTGACACATGCCGCCCAGCTTGCGAAAAGCGATTGCGACAATCGCTGGTGCCAGCTGATCGACCTGCTGGCATTGGACTTTTCTGTGCAGATTGGCATCCGCTGCGCGAGCGGCCTGAAAGACCATGTATTCTGGCAATCCGCCGCAGCTTACGGAGACCATCGTTCAAAGCAGGCGCGCTTCGTCACACAGATGTCTACCGCGCCAGCCGCGACACCGACTCCCGAGATTCTGGCACAGCGCTATAACTACCTGGTTTTGTTGCAGCGTTGCGCCGCTGGCGAACGCGACGTGATAGGAGCATTGACAGAGCAACTCACGCTTTCCCGCAAGTGGAAATGCGAAATTTATTCCAGCACAATGCAGTTAGAAATCGTCATGTCCGCCCTCGCCGGAAATTGCAGCGAACAAGTCGAGAAACTGTTGAGCCACAACCAGAACGCCAAAAACAGATCGCGTCGCTGGAATCTTGACTACCTGTATTGCCAATCGAAAATTTGTTTCAAGCAAGGCAATATCGACGAAGCAATGAAATTCTACACCAGCTATTCCGGCGAAGCGCTGCAATGCCTGCGCAGTGAAACACAGATCATCAAGTCACTCAACGGTATTGTGGAGACCTCCGTCACCGCTCCAACCGACGATATCAGCGCCCGCCTGCCCGCCAAATATCGCCGCGCCTATATCTATATTCTTGCGAACTTCAAAAACAATTCGCTGACCACACGCGACGTTGCGGCGCACATCTGCGTGACCGAACGCGCATTGCAACTGACATTCAAAGAACATCTCGGCATGCCACCCAGCGCAGTGATTCGCCGGTTGCGACTCGATGCGATTCGCACCGACTTGCTTCACGAAGGCAGTGGTAACGACAGCATCATCAAAACAGCGAACCGTCTCGGCTTAAAAAGCCGTTCCGCCCTGCTCAGGGGATATCGCAAGCAGTTCAACGAGTCGCCTTCGGAAACCATACTCCGTTGACCACGCGTTTGATCCGGTCAAAAGCTATTTTCGATTTCAACTTTTCTTTCAGGTAATTTTCAAATGAAACTATGTGATCAACACTCATACGTCGATGGACTCGTCACGGCGCTTGTGGTTCTTTGCTTGATGTCGGGCCAACCAGTCAGTGCAACGACAGTCGGGCCCAAAACTTCGCTGAGACTGGAAACCAATCTGGACATGCGTATGCCAGGGGCGTTACCGATACCCTGGAAAACAAATTCCTTGCAATATGCGGCGGATCATAAAGAACTCAAGGAGATCCTGCGTGAACTAGCCGCGAGTCAAGGGGTTATGACGAAAATATCGCCACAGATAGAAGGGAACGTCACCGGAAAATTCTCGGATACACCACAGCGTTTCCTGGAACAGCTTTCAGCGTCGTTCGGTTTTTCATGGTACTACGATGGCTCGATATTGTATTTGTATGGAGCGAACGAAGCCAAAAGCACTACCGTTGGATTGACATATGCTTCGACAGAAGATTTGAAGGCAGCATTGGGGCGCATGCATATTTTCGACAAACGATACTCCATAGTGTACGACGAAACGTCTGGAACTGCTCTGGTATCCGGGCCACCGCGCTATGTGGATTTGATAACCGAAATCGCTGGAAAAATCGATCACAACCAGGCAGAAAACAGGCATGCCGTGGTTCGAGTATTTCCACTGCACTATGCCTGGGCCGCAGACCGTCCGGTACGCGTGGATGGCCAGGCGATGACGATCACCGGCGTGGCGAATATCCTGCATGCTATCTACCAGAAAAATTCAGCAATGCCGCACGAGCAACCAATATCGCAAACTGAAGTCAAACGGGCCAGTAGCGTGTTGCCAAAAACAACATCTCAGCCGCAGAATACCAATTTCTGGAAGACCGCTTTGCCGGGTCTTGGAGGAACAGCAGGTGGCGACAATCAGCCTGTCAATCCGCCATTGCCAAAGACGGCACCACTAAACGAAGCGACGCAGGCATCCACACCGACTACTGGCGACATGGGCCCGGACGAGGCACCGTCCATCCAGGCTGACCCACGTTCCAACGCCATCCTGATTCGCGATTACCCAGAGAAAATGGCAGGCTACGCCGCATTGATCGCTTCGCTTGATACCCGGCCCCAGGTTCTTGAAATCAGTGCCAGCATCATCGATCTTACCGAGAGCGGGCTGGCGCAATTGGGAGTCGATTGGCGCCTGCATGGTAGCCATGTGGATTTCGAAACTGGAAACGGCGACTTAGTGCAAGCGAGCGCCAGCAGCTCGCTTAATCCGGTTGGGTTCGGCAACCCCAACAGCACAGCGGCCACCGTGGCGAGCACGCCCTTGGGCGGCGCATTCACAGCTATCGTGGGTAGCGCCGCAAATTACTTGTTGACACGTGTGAGTGCGTTGGAACAGACCAGCGACGCCAAGATGACGGCAAGCCCCAAAGTAGCCACATTGGATAATGTCGAGGCGGTCATGACGAACAAGTCGACGTTCTACGTTCCGGTAGCCGGAAATCAATCCGCTGACTTATACAGCGTTTCCGCCGGTACCTCTCTGCGGGTGTTGCCCACGGTGATATCGGGTAACGAACACTCACAAATCCGGCTTAGTGTCCATATTGAAGATGGCCGGTTGACCAGCCAATTGGTAGGGCAATTGCCGGTCGTTACCAATAGCGAAATCGACACGCAGGCAATGATTCGGGAGGGAGACAGTCTATTGATTGCAGGCTACACAGTAGAACAGGATGTAAAGCAAAACAGCAGTGTTCCCTGGTTGTCCGGGTTGCCTGTAGTCGGCAATTTGTTTAAGTATAACCAAGGCCAAAAGCAGAAGTTCCAACGCTTGTTTTTGTTGACACCGCGCATCATTACACTGAATTGAATATTCGACATTGCCTTCCTTTCAGTCATTACGAGTAGCGCGATAGTGCTACTCGTTGCGGCTTAAAGAAACGATCGTCGTATTCAGTTGATAACGGCTGTTAAAACAAAGAAAATGTTCAGCAGACATGAGAAGCCCATGAACATACATCCCTTTTCAAAAGCGCCGACCAACTCCGCATTGTCATCGTCGGAAAACTGATTGAATGTCCCCCGGCCTAAAAAAACTGCAAACCAGGCGATGCCTATATAGGCAAAATAGGCCAGAACATCGAATATGTCGTGCAGGCCACAATGCGTCAATGCTAAAGAATGCAACATGGCGATGCCGCAAAGGCTGACAGGGTGGCCTATGGCCTTTAATGTTGTCTTGCGAAAGTGCATTAAATTCCCATCAACCTTGGGGTCGATGCTCGCTGCAAAGTTATGAATAGCTACTAAAAAAGTAGCTATGGGTTGCTATTTAATCTGCCATATTTACTACATTTGGTGCTGGCGAACGGCACCAGTCATCGATGCCAGCAATTCGACGCATGAAGAAGACGCCGCTCTACATCTGCATAGCTATCCAAAGTGGACGAGGAAATTTACAGTTTGTGCCCGATATATGCACTACTCGAACTGCCGGAGATACTCTTCCAGAGCAGCGCCGCGGCTCGCGTGACGATGCATTTGAGCCGCGTCGTCCGTCTCCTGCTTTTCAAAGTGGGAAAGCGGCAAAATTGGCTGTTCATACGACTTTTTCACCGGGCTCGAATTCGTTGGCGCAGTTCTCACGGATTCATTTCGCCCAGTCGTGTTCTGACGTCGGCTCACCGCCGGTTTGGGTGCGAATTGCGCATTGTATTTTCCCCATGCCAGCGCATCGCTCGGATGCTCATTTTCATAGGCAGCACGATCGGCCTCCTCCGCCATGAATTCTTCAATCGGCCTGATCGGTTGGCCGGAGACATTGCCTGCGCCACCCAAATAAGCGGACGTGTTTTTCGATTTGGCACCTGGCCTTGAAGCCTGGGGAGAGGAAAAGAATTGCGCTTCGTACTGTGCTTTCGCGGCTGCTTTGCTCGGGCGTTCGTTGGCATTTTCGGCGCGATCGGCTTCCCATTTTTCAAAATGCTCGAGAGGCTTTGAGTCCACGGGCTTTGAGGGACGATCCGGAGCGCCCCCCCCGCTGGTAGAATGTACGCGTGCAGCTTGTTTGGGCACATTCGATGGGCGGCGGTTTATATCGGCAAGCCCCTTGAAATCATCCATATTAAGACCCAATGAAGACGCTTGTTTGGTGGAATTCGACGGACGGCGTTTGATATCGGCAAGCCCCTGGAAATCATCCATATTGAGCCCCAGCGAAGACTTCGCCGGTGCGGAAGGCGCAGAAGAAGTTCGCGGGCCTGATGATACAGCACCATTCTGCACACGTCCCTTCGACGGCAATTGAGAAGTCCCGCTTCGCCCTCCTTGCATACGCGCCGGAGGTGGTGACGCTTGAGCCGGCTTCGCGGTTGTGCGTCCCTTCCCTATCGGTGTATCCGTCTTCCCTGTCTGTTTCGCTGTTGCCGACAAAATCGGCCCAGGCGCCTTTTTTAATTCCTGCATGAGCGTCTTCAAGTCCTTCTCAGGTGCCGGAACTTGCGCTGCTGGCTTGTTCGCAATTGGGGTTTTCAATGCATCAAAACGCGCAAACAATTCCTTTTCTGACGGAACCGGGCCGCCGCGCAGGGCTTGAAACCGGGCGTTCAATTCTGGTGGGAGCCCCTCATTCACGCTCGTCTTTCTTGGCCTTCCAGTTGATCCGCCCGTTTCCTGGCGGGTACGGGCCGAAGCACCCATTTGATATTGGCGAACCGGAGCCTGTGTTACCTTGCCTTCAGCCTGACCATTGCGAGACGAGGAAAACTTTTTCGCCAAATTGCCAAGTATTGATTGCGTCGACACTTTGGCAGGCTTTTGTTTTGCTTGCGTCAGCGCAGGCTCTGGTGCCACACGAGCCGGGCCGAAATGTGGCATGTACTTCGCGATACCAGTTTTGAAAGACATAGCAAATTTCCCCTCAATTTCTCATACAACGACTATTAGATGGTCCCGACCCAGCTCGGTCGATGTGCCGCAAAATTACGGCGAAAAACGAACTGCATGTTCTTCGCTTGTGATGTCGGCTTTTCATCAAGTGCAAACCTATGGGTGATGACGCACTCATTAACCTCGCGTCAGCGACGTGGCATTCTTGCCAAGTTGTTCCGATACCTGATTGAGCGACATATTAAGTTGCATCCGGTTCTGGATCTGAGCCAGCGCATTATTGGTTTCCATGTTAATTCGCTGGAGTTCAATAGATTGATTGATCATGCTATCCGAATCAGCTTTCGCGGTTTTCACTGGACTGCCATCGTTCGGTGGTTCCGGTGGTGGATTGCCACCAGGTCCAATTGGGCCATGCTTATCGCTGGATTCGTTGTGCCCAATGACGCTGTACGAATCATGGTGCAGCCCGACTTCAGACTCATGAGATCCCATGCTCGAACTTGTCGAGTCGAATTCCGCAAATTGGGCAGGATGTTCCCCGTGCCCGTGATAAGGTACGAGCGGACCGCCTGGATGCTGCCCCGCGTCCGATTCCAAATTCCTGCTTTTCGCCGACGCGATGGCGTTGCGCGTATTCGTACTGAGCTTGATTTTAGGACCAACCTTGAATCCGGCCCTCGGTCCGCTTGAAGCCGCAGGCTTTCCTCCCAGGCCGGCAAGCGCACCGGACGGTTGATGGGATTTCTGCCCTTGAGTTGTCGCAGCATCAGCGCCGTTGCTCTTCCCCGCAGGTGCATCGTGTGGCGTTGACGATACATCCCGGCTTGAGCCGAAGGAAAGAAAAGATGGTAATGACGGTAGACCAAAAGTCATGATGCACTCCTATTTCAAAAATAATTTGCACGCTGAATCGCAATACGAAGCCACTGACGCACCTAATTTTCGACAACGCGTTCGCGTGTCGGCGTCAATAACATCTGTATATAACGACTATAAAGCTCTCTCAATCAGGCTTGGGTTACAATGCGCAAAATCTGCTCTAAGAGCGAACTCACCCTCTTCGCACTTAATGATTAATGATGACTGATGTAACCCCAAAAAAGGCCGCGTGCCCAACATCCATTTAGCTACAAGGCACAGCAGTGCGTCGCCTGCATGCAGCGCCGACGACGCACCGTGCTCATGCATTAGCCCTGCGTCAGACCCTTGGCATTCTTGCCGCCATTTTCAGCGATCTGATTCGCTGCCATATTGTAGTTTTCATCATTGCTGATTTCGGCCAACTTGTTTTGCACGCCCATGTTGATGTTAGCGAGCGTCTGCGCAGTCGCAGTTGCTTGGGCGGCATCAGCGGCCGCAGATGCAACGATACCGCGACCACCGATTCCCCCGCCGCCACCAGTCGCTGCAAACGACGCCAGATCAATAACCTGTGAAATCTTGTCGCTCTTTGAGTTCGATCCTTCGTCGGTTTTCTGCCGCTTGTTCGACCCAAAGCCGGGATTGCCCTGGCCATCCGCCCCAGATTCATCCCGCGTGCGTTTGCCGCGCCTGCTGCCCATGGCGTCGAACGCAGCACCGCCGGCGATCCCCAATGCTAGCCCTGCAGCAGCGCCGTTCCCAGCGCCACTCGTGGCCCCATTCAGGCCAACTGATGCAGCAGTCGATACGAGTGCATCCTTACCTGCATTAACCGCTCGCTTGGCCAATCCCTTGGGGCCGCCAACCAGGTCACCCACTACGTTTTGTAGCGCAGCGCCGCCAATATGCGCCGTCTGCATGGCCGCCACGGTGGCATTCGCCGCCAGACCCTCCGGTGTCAGATCCGACGCCAGGGAAACACCACTGCCAAGCGCGCCCAGGCCATCGGAAAGCGCAGCGCCGAAATGACCATGCACCGCATCCTTGGCAGCATTCAACGTGCCCTGTACCGTATTGATCGCGTCGTTGGCGACACCGGTCGCTACCTGATTGAAGGTCTGGACGACCCCATCTTCCATCTTGTGGTCCAGGCTCTTGACTTTTTGGGCCACCTTGTCCATCGTTTTGCTGACATGCATGTTCGTGACAGCATCCATTGCAGCGTCGACTTCGGCTTTCTGTATGTCGGTTCCAGCCTTGGCCAGATCGGTTAGCGTCCGCACTTCGGAATTCGCCGCTTCCTTCCATTTTCCCTGTGCCAAATCTTCGATCGTGTGGAACTGTGATACGACTGCCTTTCCTACGTCCTTTGCCGCGTGTTCTACTCCATGCACAATATCACCTGCCGCATGCTCGATGGCATGTCCAAGATTATGAAAAAAACTTCCGATTCCCATGATGATTTCCTTTTCAATTGATGTAATTTAATTAAACGAACTGCGTTGTATAACTACCGTCTAACCGGTAGATGCCTCAAAAAACTGCCCTGGCCCACCAGAAGTCGTCATCGCGCGATTGAGCCACTCGCAGCGATTCAGAGACACACTGGTGCGATCCGTGTTACTGGTTTTTAGTACCGGTACTGCCCGTCGTAGGCAGTTGCTTCGCCATCTGTTCGATCATAGGGAGCAATTGCTGCAAAACTTGCATAACTTGTTGCAACATATCGCCTTGATTAGTCGCGCCAGGAGAAGGCGAATTGGTGCCGCCGGATGTTCCTTGCGGCGGCTGACTACCTGAAGGTGGCTGTTGGGTGCTGGCTTGTTGTTGCAGCATTTGCGCCATCGTTTGCAGTATCGACATCATCTCTTGCATGATGTTCATGAGTTGTGACTGCGGATCGGTAGCGTTTGGATCGGTCGAGCTTGGTGTAGTCGAGCCAGGATCGGTGGGGCTTGGTGTAGCCGAACTTGGATCAGTCGAGCCTGGTGCCCCCGAACCAGGATCGGTTGAACCTGGTGCCCCCGAACCAGGAGCTGCTGCCCCCGAAGTGTCGCCGGAGCCGTTCGAATTGCCCGCACCCTGTCCTGACAGAAGCTGTTGCAGCATTTGAATCAACTCGTCAAGCATTTGCATGATTTGCTGAAGCGAGCCACCCCCCGAAGAATCGCCGGCGCTACTAACACCACCGGAGCCTTGCGCCTGCATTTTCTCAATCAACTGCATCAGCTCGGCCAGCATCGCCATCATGTTCTGCATCATGCTTCCGCCTTGTGATGCCCCTTGGGTAGACGAACTGCCGTCCACTTTGTTGTTTGACTGATCGCTGGAGGGTTGAGTGGAATTTGCCTGGAGTGCCGATTTCAACAGATCCTCCACGACCTGCAGAGCGACGGCCATGACCTGCTCCGCTTTCTGCATGTCTTCAATCTGCTGAATTTCTTTCGCCAACGACGCGAGATTGTTCACTCCATGTTGAATTGATAGATTGCCAGATATACTCATAAATCACCTATAAAAATGATATTTTGAAAAACCAAAGAAAAACGTCCCACAAAAAAACTACAATGACTACCATGCATCTTGGACCCAATATCAAAAACACCCAGGCCGATTGAAATCGGCAAAGGCAGGAGCCGGTGCTAACACCACACTGGCGAAGGTCAGTAATTCATCTGCACGTCGTGCGACGTGGCCGGCGCCGGTGGTTTTCATCTCACGATGGGCCATAAACTTCCCGACACGACTCTGCAAGTCACACATTTGCATCACCCATCTTGCCGCTTTCGCAAAGACGTATCGAAACGCCCTCCTCGCCGCGCGACCTGACTTCACTGGGCAATTAAACCAAATGTAAATGGTAAGAACATTTCGAAAACCCATATAACGAATTGGGTGCGCAAAACACGAAATTCGACGAGCACTTTGTTCACGCCTTCCTTCAGGTGCCGGTCAGCAATTTTCGAAAGTAATTTTCATCATGTCTTTTCGTTTTTTATTTACATATTTCGTTTGGGGTAAAGCCCTCGCACTTCAGAACTCCTACGATGAGAGCGTTGAGATAAAGGTGGCTTCGTCTGGGGAACTTCGCGAAGCTGTTTGACTAATAAATCGATGGCGCATCGAATCGGCTCATCTGTTGGAAGTGCATATGTCAAAAAATATTTATAGGACTGGAGCTAATGGTTCCTCACGTGTCGCGCCGCATGGTGCGGTTGACGGCATAGGTTATCGAAGAATTTTACTGTCGCAGCAAGTGCGTCTATTGCCGATGGCGCGTCATATCGGCATATTTTTGAGTTTGCTCTTGGTCGACAATGCCGCCATGGCTGCGAGCTTGGGGGACCTCGAAGTGCAGTCGGTGCTGAATCAACCATTGCAAGCGCTGATTGCCGTGAGCGATGTCGGAAAAACTAGTGCCAAGTGCTTCAAAGCCAGCCTCACTTCGCTCGACGGCGAGTCGTTGGGTGCGACCGGTATCAAACTCGTCAAAGAAGGCTCGTCGCACAAAATGGTGCTATGGACCGACAATTCGATTCCCGAGCCGGTGGTGAATGTCTCAGTCGAATTCACTTGCGATAAGAGGCAGAAGCGCAATTATCAAATTTTGCTGGATCTCGCCGTATCGAATCCGACGCCTGCAACACTGCAAAATCACAACACAGTTGAAAAAACGGACGAGAGCCCGGCAATGAAATACGCAACACGAACAAACGAAATCGATTCACCGAAGCTTTGGCAGATCGGCATGACCCTTAGTCGTACTCTGTCAAGCATCATTCCATCAGCCGCCGCGGCTACGTTACAGGAAGATGTCGTCAACTCGGCCAAGAAGAGAATAGAATCGGTGCGGGCGGAAATGACACCTTTCGAACAGGAAACCGCGAGCCTGCTCGCGAAACAGCATGGCGAAAACCTGTGGGGTTTCTACTCCACTGCACGCCAATATTTATATGTCACACTGATCTGCGTCGGTTCTGGAATTCTGCTGCTGTGGGGCACCAACTATCGCGCATCTAGTGGCAAACGACGTACTGTCCAGCGATACAGAGCCACCAAGGAAGAGGAGCAATTCGGAAAGGAGTGCAAAAGAACAAATTCGTTAATGGACGTGAGCCAGCCTATCCCTTACGAGCCAACTGTCCCCCCCCAGGCAACCGTTCACGACGGTGGCGGGCCATGCTCAACTCCAGGCAGGTTATTTTCCGTAGAAACGATCAAGGAACAAGAATTCGTTAACAACCTCGAATATTTTGCCAACACCCGTGGCGATCTTCCCATTTATAGCGTGGAAGTGCTTTTGGACGAAGAACAACTGGTCAAATTCTGGAACAACATCGGCGAACCCGGGCATGCGATTGAAATCCTGGAATCAACATGGCGAAACGTGCCGCCAGTATCGCCCATACCTTGGCAGTATCTTCTGGAACTGTATCAGATTGTAGGCAACAGACGAAAGTACAGGCGATTAGCCAAAGAGTTTGAGCGGGTATTTCAATGCGACGCGCCGGCATGGTCTTACTTTCCGCATGAGAAAACAGGCACGTCTGGGCTGGAAAATACACGTATGTGTGCCTGACAACCGCAGGGAAATTAAAGCAAAAGACGGAGGAGAACAAATTTTATCGGTCTTTTTTGCTAATCATTGATCTATTAATCTATCAACGAAAAAGCCAGTGAAATATAAAATTTTCCAACCAATTGTTGTCCAAGCCCGACAGCCACAACGAACCTGCACGGCAGGTTGTGTTCTGCTTAACGGCAATTTTTGGAAATTCATCATGACAAAGTATGTGACAGCTGCATTAGTGTCGATTTGCCTCTTTGTGCCACGTCTGGCGTTTGCAGACTGTTTCGATGATGCGGCAAACTACCAACATGTCAACCCGTTGGTGTTGCGTGCAATCGCGTGGCAAGAATCGCGTGGACATGCCAATGCCACTCACAGCAATGCCAACGGCACGACAGACTGGGGAATGATGCAAATTAACTCGATTCACCTGCGTACGCTATCGAACTACGGTATCTCGGCAAAGGACTTGATGAAACCCTGTGTCAGTATCTATATTGGGGCCTGGTATTTGAGACAAATGATGTTAAAACACGGCAACACATGGGATGCCGTCGGCACGTATCATTCCGAAAAAGCAAGCGAACGTGACAAGTACAAGAACGCCCTTATTAAGATCATCTCCGAACATTGTGGTGAACTTGAAGCAGCAAACAGCCAAGTCTCTCATTGCGGCGACGTCAAGGCCGACAGACGCCGCGTGCACGGCGACGCCTTGCTCATGTCAAATTCCGGGGAAAAGGCATTTAGGACTCCGGGCAATTTTTGAGGGTGGCGTCAAGTGGTATGTTGCTATCAAAAAATCCAGATGAAAAATGCAAAACATCGCATTGATGAATTGCCGGGTGCCTTGCACCCTGCCCTACCTTACCAGGCTTCCACTCGCCTGAAGAAATGCGGCCCAGGCAATTCTCAAGCAAGATTGAAGACGTCGTGGCGACAATGGATGGCAATTGTCATTCAAGCTTTTGCACTGTGAATATCCAGATGTCATCGCAGATTTATATTATTTTGTGATGACACCGTCTGGCAATGGGAGGGCATCGCAGAATATGAAGGGCAAGCCAGAGCAGTCCAATCGTCTGGACGCTTTTCCTGTGAGGGGCCGCCAACTTCCAGCTTGTATCCGAGAGAGTAAACGGTTTGCAGCCAGACATCGCCGTGTTTCGACATTAATAGCTTTTTCCGTATTTTGTAGATGTGTTGTTCAATCGTGCGCTCTATGCAATCAGAAGATCTTCCCCAGATGGAGGACGCCAGTGTCTGCTTGGTAAAAAAGGAATTCGGATTCGAAAAGAAAAGCCAGGCCACACAGAATTCCCTCGCCGTCAAGTTGATGGGCTCACCTCGACATGTTACACGACCTTGTTTTTTATCCAATACATAGTTGCTTACACGTAATACCGAACATTGACTTTCCTGCTTATTCCTAAGTGAATTCAGGATACGGTGGACGCGTACATACATTTCATCTCTGTCGAAAATACCGACAAGAACATCGGATACGCCGACATCAAATGCCCGGAACATACTTTCTCTGTCAGGAAAAGGGCCGAATACCACGACCGGCATAAGGTGATCAGAATGGCAGGCGCGCCACAACATGAGTTCGTTAGCACTACGGAACGATTGCGCATCCACTAATGTCAAATCGAAATTGCCGTCGCGCGAGGCTTTCAACAGCAATCGAACATCCTCGAAACCCTGGCATTCGATGCCGTCCGCATCGAAACAATTTTGAATTTCAGCTAAGTGCCTCTTGCTACTGGTCAGAACAGCAAATTTCATTGTCGCTCCCGGATATGGTTACTTCGTTCTTCACATCAAAATCTGCCTTGCTTTCGCGCGGACAGGGCTTTGACTGCGTTTTTAAAGTATTTGTAATTAAGTTTGCATCCAGAAAGCATGCATCTTTCTTACAGGGTACTGTCATTGCGCTTACCACAACAGATGCACCCATTGTCACAGCGATCGATGCCTGATTCCATCCGGCAGATGTCAGAAAAGGCAACGACGTTTGTCCGGGTGTCCCCCCCCGACAATTGTCGGATACCGATTCGCCGGTATAGCTGATACTATGGTGTTTTGAATTTCAAAACCTTATCGTGATGACAGCGCCGAATACGAAGATACTTATCTTAGAGGATCAGAGACTGGTTTCCGCCGGCATGCGGGAATTGATTAAGATTTCAGAGCCAAATGCCAGCATCTTCGAGGCAGCGAGTTATGAACAAGCCATTGAATTTTTGTCACGTGAGGCTATCGATTTTGCTTTCCTGGATTTCGATCTGAAATCGACAAAAACCGGGCTCGACGTGTTGAAATATATTCGCGAAAACGAATTCGAAACCCACGCGATCATGTTGTCCGGCCGCTCTGAAAAAGAATTGGTTCTGGAGTGCATCATGGCTGGCGCATGTGGCTACATCTGCAAAGATATCAACACTGCAGATGTATTTAGCAATACGCTCAATACCATCTTGAGCGGCGGCATATATTTGCCGGCAACGCTCATTGGAAGAGAGATCGGACTTTCAAATACGACAGCCACAAACTCCACGACATCTCTGAATTCCCTGGGGGTCAGCCCGAGGTGCGCCGAGGTCTTGAGTTATATTTGCCAAGGCTTGCCCAACAAAGCAATCGCCTCAAAAATGCGCGTAGAGGAAGGGACAATACGTAAGGATTACGTCCCAAAACTATTCAGGATTTTCAAGGTCACACGCCGTACCGAGCTCTTGATCGAAGTTTCCCGACTTGGCATAAAATTGCCGAAATTCGATAAAGAGTCTGTTGCAGCATTGGATTAAACGTCTGGACAGATCAGGAGATCAGTGCCCGAATCTGGGTCAATAACGCCGTCACGGAAATCGGCTTGCGCAGAATGACTATATCGTTCGAGCCATCCGGTAGTTGAAAATTGCCGCTCTCGCCTGTCAACAGGATGGTCGGTATCGAGGCCTGAAATTCGGCCCGCACTGCCTTGATGACATCGATCGCCGTGGTCTTATCAGACAGGTGATAATCGGTCAATATGAGATCTGGCATTCTTTCAAGCGTCGGTAATTTTTCAGCCAATTCTTCAAACGATTTCGATGCATCGCACAGTATCCCAAATTCGTGCAACAACGCTTCGGTGGCTTCACGCACCATGGCGTCGTCTTCGACATAGAGAATGAATAGCCCCGCCACATCTACATCTGTCGATTCGCTGCTGGGTGCATGTTCGATTTGGCAAGCATCCTGCGATAAAGGTACATCAACAGAAAAGCGCGTGCCGTATCCAAGCCTGGAACGCATGGTGAGACGATGTCCATCGAGCAGGTTCGTGATTGATTTGACGATGGAAAGCCCTAGGCCCAAGCCTTTCTCACGTTCTTGACCCGGATTGTTAATCTGGAAGAAAGGCTTAAAAATATCAGCCTGATCTGAAATGGCGATACCGATACCATTATCCACAACGTTGATCCGGAATCTGCCCGGCAATGCCACCACGCCTACGATAACGGTTGATTTATCACCTTTTTGCGAATTGCTGTATTTAATGGCATTCGAGAGCAGATTGGACAAAACGCGCGCGAGCAAATGCCGGTCACTGTGCACGATGCACGAATTTTTCGACGACATGCGGATGCGCAAATTCACACCTTGCGGCTCGGCCAAGGGACGTATCGAGACAAAAATTTCGTTGAGCAGTTCGACGAGGCTGAAATCGGAATAGTTGACGGTCAGCGAACCGCTATCGAGGCGGGACAATTCCAGAACCGAATTAAAGGACGAACGCATCGACTGCGCCGCGCTTTGCGCGGAATCAACCAACTCCTCACTTTTAGCCGTGTCGCCGCGCAAGGATGCTTGCCTGGCCGCTTCGAGCAGATTACCGATCGCTTGCATGGGTTGCCGGAGATCATGCGCTGCATCGGCGATAAACTTCGATTTGTCGAGGTTGCTTTTGTGCGCCTTCCAGCGTAATTTCTCCTTCTCCCGAATGATCACGAACGCGATCACCGACACCAGGATGGCCGAAAGAATCGCAATGGTACGTTGCAGATTCTTGTTCTGAAGTTCTTCAACCTGTATGTCATTTTTCTTCTGCAACAGTTCGATTTTTATCTGGCGCTCACTGGCATCGAACTTGGCCTGCATTTGCGCCATTGCACCGTCACGATCCTTCTGAAACAGGGTTGCTGCCAGCTTGTGCTGTTCCAGCAACGCCTTCGCCTGGTTCTGATATTTTCCGATTTTTTCGTAAGCCGTAGCCAACTGACCATACGTTGTTTCCATATCAGGTAGATTGTTTGCCTTGCGCATCGCATTGATGCCACTTTCGACTTCGGCCTCCCCGGCTTTGACCTCGCCGATGCTGATATGACATAAGCCAAGATTGATATTGCTCATAAAGACGCCATCTGCCATCTGTGTTTTCCCTCCTGCCAAAGTCGCCGCCTGCGCATACCGGATACATTCCGCATACCTCTCTTGTACGCGGGCGACATCGGCAAGATTATTCAACAAAATCATTTCTGTCTTAATCTCTGGATATTTGCGAGCCGTTTGCAATGCCTTCTCATATATTTTTTTGGCATTTTCCATGTCCCCTAGCAGCGAGTAGGCATTGCCGCGATCAACGGCAAAAGATTCGGCCAATCCTGGCACATTAATGCTTTGCGCCAGTGCATACGCTTTGTCGCTATACTCCAGCGCCCTCTTTCCATCCTTCAGGCTGGCATAGATTTGGCAGATGACATTGAGTGACCTCGCCCTCGCTTCAATAATATTCTCTGTGTTTCCCTTGAGCATGTTCAACGCAGCAATTTCATGCGCTAATGCTGCCTGAAAATTTCCTTTCTCAAGGTAAATATCGCTGGCCGCTCTATGGACCATGGCAATGGTCTTGTCGTGGCCAGATCCGTCAACCAAGGTGATAGCTTTCTCTATATTCACCGCGGCGTCATCCAGTTTCCCCTCAAAAAACAGCACAAAGGATTCGTGAGTCATTGCCATCGCCGTTGCGATCTTGTCATGATAACGGTCGCCGTGGGCTTTAAGTTTTTCTATTTCGACCTTCGCTTGGTCATACTGACCAGTTGTTACCAGAAGGTTGAGCAAGTCGCCTTTGAAATCGCGTTGGGTATCAGCAGGCGCCTTCTCCATGATGTATTTTTCCCTCTCCCGCATTTTTTTAATAGCTAATGTGGGGTCAGTCCGCGCCAGTTTACTTATCTCGGTGGAATCGCTTGGCAACTGCAGGGGAAAAGGATCTGGTTCCTGTGCTGCCACCTGGATTTGACATGCCATGGCAACAGCAATCAAAAGACCAAATACATTACGCGTCAAAATTTGCATTAGAGTGAACCTTTCACATTTAACATCGTAAAATCATTGGGGCCACATCTACCACATCTGAACCTTCCATTAGGCAACAGACACAGCTAAACGGCTAGAACAGTATCGTCGCTGAGTTAGTTCTGCATAAGTCTTACTGTACTAGCTGCGCAGGATGAAAATCAACCGCGTACACATCCGAAAAAACAACGCCCGGTCTATTGACGCCTGGTAGCTTAGTCAGAGTCCGGTTTAGTTGTGATGCTTC
Source organism: Undibacterium sp. GW821-FHT11B02 (assembly GCF_058808955.1). Classification (NCBI taxonomy): domain Bacteria; kingdom Pseudomonadati; phylum Pseudomonadota; class Betaproteobacteria; order Burkholderiales; family Oxalobacteraceae; genus Undibacterium; species Undibacterium sp. GW821-FHT11B02. The sequence continues at coordinate 95,867 of NZ_JBXASD010000008.1, forward strand.
GCAAATTGGGGACTTCATGCTGGTCACAAACACCGATTCGATCGCTGTAGAAACAACTGACTTATCGATAACAACATCTTTTACCACCGAATCCGTTTCCGTATTGCCGACTTCCTCTACCGCAGTAAACGAAAAGAGTTCACTACTGATGGTCAACGCCACCATCGATCGTGTATGACGCCGAATGCCGCGGTTATATGCCATGCCCCTCCCAATTTGCAGATTGTGAAATTACGACGTACCCGAAAAATTAGAACGTTCTAATTTTTACTGTAATTTTAACTCAATTTATAACTTGATTGCTACTTTGAATAGAATTACTTCGCTGTACGAAAGTTTCTACAGTTGACGGGCCGAAATTGATTTGACGCCTATCATGTTACAGGTGGCGCGTTTCGGCTGGAGGCGTGTCCCAATTATCACGGAATCCGTCAATGTACCTCATTGGAGCATTGGCGAGTTCATCAATGGATGCATCATCCAAACATGTGACACTTACACCATAAAATTTTCCTATTTTGGGTGAATTGCCAAGCCCAAAGGGTCTTACACCGCAATGCTTGCAAAAAAAATGTCGCTCGCTCTTTGTGCCGAATTGATACTCGCTTAAATCCCCTTCACCACCAAGTAATCGAAACGATTCTGGTGTCACCACGACCGCCCAGCACCGAATTTTCAAGCAAAATGAGCAGTTACACCGTTGAGTTCCCCTCGATAAATCGATGTCCGTTTCGAAGCGAATGGCGCCGCAATGGCAGCTTCCTTGATATGTTTTCATTTTTACTTGAACTCTATAAATAGCGCGAAGTCGTAAAGCATAAATTTGAAGACTTTTAGCTTCCGAATACCTTGCACAATGCTGATCAATCTAATGAGGCAAGGTATTGCCAATATTTTGCAATGGTCCCAGCGGGTTATGCTCAAGCTCTTGCTGTTGGATATTTGCTTCACCGCTCCATAGTTTATATACCACTACGTCATCCTGTATAACTAATAATGCATCGAATTGCCATCCGGAAATAAGCGTTTTTCTTTTAAAATTAAGAAAATCCAACCAAAAATTCCCTTGACGCTCTCGCTCAATATGTTTTTGAACGATTTCGTAAGCGTAGCAATTGTAGGGAGATGCGATACAGATTTGCACTTTTGGTGCCAACATTTTAGTATCCATAGTTGCGGATGCGATCAACTTCCTGGAAGTATCGGCATGGTTCAAGAGAGTCACGTTTGGTGTACTTTTTGGGTCAATTCCCATATTTTTGAGTTCGGTCAGTGTTGTTTTCTCTGGAACGATTGTCGCAAACATCTTCTGGGCATATTCATAGTTCGCCCAAGGCAAATCAGTTGTCTGCTTCGCACTTGGAAGAAGTGTTGCACATCCATGCAACATCCATAAACAAGCCAAGAATGCGAAGCGTTGAATCATTTTAGTTTTCATGATGTTTTCAGATATTTTTTCTTCTATTCTGAACGCTCCAGCTTCTATTATTTTTGTGCTAAATCAATTTGAAGGAATTGATACCCTGAAAGCGAAATTCAACTTATTTCACTCCACTTACTTCAGTATAGCTTCAATTTCAGTAAGCGAAAAAATAACACCATGTCTTATCGAAGATATGATTCACCGAATATTTTATCTGCGCTTGCCATCAATTTGACGGATTGTACATAGACTGCTTGGCCATTCGAAATCAGTCGCCACCAGATAGTTGAATTTTTACATTTTGCATATGGCCGCTGCAGCAGTTTTTACGATTTTTTTAGAATTATCTTGATACGCTTTGCTCTGTTAAAAATGGTCATCTGATTCAGCGAGGTGAAATCAAACTCGCCAGATGCGATCTTGAAAGAGTAAGCGCAAATGAAACTCCAACACATCATTTACCACTTGTCCGCCATGGTTATTGCCTATGGTATTGTGCTGGCGCTGCCTGCGCTCTTTGATTTTGCTTTTGATACTTGTACAGAATTCGCTGTCATTGTTTGGCTCAATATCGGCTTGCTTGTCATGCGAGTACGGAAAATTCCCTTTCCCTCACCTGACATGCGTCATGTTGACATCAAAGGCGGCCTGAAAGTATTGTGGTGGGCTGTCTTTTGGCCTAACTATATACGCTGACTTGTGTGGGACTGACGCATGACCTGTCAAACTGCTTTACTACCCAGTCTTGTTTTAAAAGTTGATACTCTACACGAGCGAAACCCGGTGGCGTCCGAATCTATGGTAAAAGACCATCACCCGCCGTTTCAAGAGGAAGCAGATCAAGGCGAGTACCAAGTTCAACGACACGGTTAGGTGGAATCCCAAAATGTGAGGTGGCGTCCAGTTCATTCTTATGCAGCCAGACAAACAAGCTCAGCAACAGGCGCATGCCAATGGGACATTTGTTGCTGACCTTAAGGGTTTCGCGGCCGAGATAAAAAGAAGTCGTCATTGTGTCGTAGAAGATTTTCCCGCTTTGCTGTTCTGCAAGCTGCAGCAAAGCCGGTACGTTGGCTTCCTCTATATAACCATAGTGTGCCACGATCCTGACGAAACCGATTTCCATGTTTTCAAGCTTCACACGGTGCTTGTCATCTATCCTTGGCACCTCGTCGGTGATGATAGTGAGCAATACTACTCGCTCATGCAATACCTGATTGTGCTTGAGATGATGGAGTAAAGCAACCGGGACAGATGTATCAGATGCCATCATGAAGACGGCTGTGCCAGACACGCGATGCGGGGGCGACAAAGCCAGGCTAGAAATCAATACCTCGATGGGGAAGCCTGAATCAGCACGCGATTCACCCAATACCTTGAGCCCGGTAAACCAGGCAAATGTGATCAGGCAGGTGAGTAATCCAATGACAAACGGTAACCATCCCCCTTCAGCAAATTTCATCGCATTGGCAGCAACAAAGGCAATGTCAGCCACCAGAAACACGCCCGCGACCAAGCCTACCCTCCATACTGGCCAATGCCAGCGAGTGCGGGCAAAGGCGGCAAATAATACGGTAGTAATCGCCATGGTAGTCGACACTGCCAAGCCAAAGGCGGCAGCCAGGCGGTCTGACGAGCGGAAGATCAGCACTACTGCTATCGTACCCAGCATTAACATCCAATTTAACGCTGGCAGGTAGATTTGCCCGGCACTACTGTCTGATGTATGTTTGGTGAAAATGCGTGGGCTCAAGCCCAATTGCGATGCCTGCCTGGTCAATGAAAATACTGCTGAAATCAAAGCTTGCGCAGCGACAACCGTTGCCAGGGTAGCAAGGATCACCATGGGATACAAGAGCCAGCTTGGTACGGTTGAATAGAAGGGATGGGATGCCGCACCCGGGTCGCGCAAAAGCAATGCCCCCTGTCCCAGATAATTAACGGTCAGTGAAGGCAGTGCAAGACCATACCATGCAAGACGTATCGGCTTTGCCCCAAAATGTCCCATGTCGGCATACAGTGCCTCACCACCTGTCAGGCAAAGCACAACTGCTCCAAGCGCCAAAAAGCCACGTCCACCATTGCGTATGAAAAAGCTGATGCCATTCAAAGGATTAAACGCCGCCAGTATTGCCGGTGTTTTCAACAAGGAATATAAACCAAGGAAAAAAATAACTACAAACCAGGTTGCCAGAATAGGTCCGAATGCTACGCCTACACGGCCAGAACCCAATGATTGTATGGCGAACAAGGCAATCAGTATGGCGATGGTGACTGGCACAATATAGGGTTCAAATGCCGGGGTGGCGACATTCAATCCCTCGATGGCACTAAGCACAGAAATGGCAGGCGTGATGACACCATCCCCATACAGCATTGCTGTACCTATCATGGCCAGGTAGATCCAGCGCCTGGATTTTGCTCCCATTCGGTGCTTACCACGGTCACCGAGCAGCAACGCCAGCAAAGCCAGCAAACCGCCCTCGCCTTGATTGTCTGCCTGCATCAACACAAACACATACTTGATGCTGACCATCACAATCAACGACCACAAGAACAAAGAGACGACCCCAATGACATTGGCAGCGTTCGCCGTCACCCCGTTGGCACCATGAAACGCCTCCTGCAGCGCATACAGCGGGCTCGTTCCCAAATCACCAAAAACAATACCGAGTGCGGCTAGTGTCAGAGTTGCTGTCGCACTGTGGCGCACCGTGGAATTATTTGCCTGATGTGTAGCTGAAGTTTTGGACATATTTTTATTCACGCCAGTCTGGTTTTTGCCACGAAACAATCAACATTGCGCAGGAAACGTAGCAGGCTAGCAGAATTATAAATGTTTCAGTACAAGATTTTCTGATTCATTTTATTTTGGCAATACAAATGAATGTTGACATTCCCCTTTTCATTAATTTTATCAATTCCAAACTGTGCGAGCCAGCTCTCGCTCTGAACGTAGCGACCTTACCTATCAGAATGCGCCAACGTAGTTTTCCGCCAGCGCAGTTGCCATTGCGCGCGAGCTGACCACGCATTCGAGTTCGGCGCGCTGCACTTCGCGCTGGAACGGGCTGGCGTCAGCAAAGGTATGCAGCAGGCTGGTCATCCACCATGAAAAGTACTCGGCGCGCCAGATGCGTTTCAAGGCAGCTGCCGTGTAGCCATTCAAGCGGTCTTCTTTCCCTTGGTGGTAGAACTGTTCCAGTCCTTGCGCCAGCAAATGCACGTCCGACACGGCCAGGTTCATGCCCTTGGCACCAGTGGGTGGTACGATGTGCGCTGCGTCGCCAGCCAGGAACAGTCTGCCTGCCTGCATAGGCGTGGATACGAAGCTGCGCATGCCGATGATATTTTTTTGAAAAATGCGTCCTTCATTGACGCGCCAGCCATCATTAATCTCCAGGCGCGCATGCAATTCGGCCCAGATGCGGTCATCTGACCAGTTGTCAACATGATCGGCGGGATCGCACTGAAAGTACAGACGCTGCACTGTCGGGGTACGCGTGCTGACCAACGCAAAACCACGCTCGTGTTGCGCGTAAATCAGCTCATCAGACGATGGTGCCGATTCCACCAGAATGCCGAACCAGCCGAAGCCATAGGTGCGCTGGTAATCCTGGCGGCCTTGTGATGGCATCGCTGGCCGCGTAACGCCATGATAACCATCGCAGCCGATGACGAAATCGGCTTCAATGCGTGTCGCAGCACCGTGATGACTGAAACTGACTGATGGCGTGACAGTATCGATGCCATGCAATTCTACGTCGCTGACTTCGAACAGCAACTGTCCCTGCGCTGCCTGCCTGGCAGCCACCAGGTCCTTGATCACTTCATGTTGGGGGTAGACGGTGATGGCCTTGCCGGTCAGTTCAGTCAGGTCGATGCGATGCCGCCGACCATCGAAGGCCAGTTCTATTCCATGGTGCAGTGCACCTTCGGCCTGCATACGGGTGCCAACGCCTGCATTTTTCAGAATGTCCATGGTGCCTTGTTCCAGCACACCTGCACGGATGGTCGCTTCAATTTCAGCCTGGCTGCGTGATTCAAGCACAATGGATTCGATGCCGTTCAAATGCAGCAGATGGGATAACAGCAGGCCCGCTGGGCCTGCACCAATGATGGCTACTTGGGTACGCATGATGTCTCCGATGTGGTTTTAATGTGTAGTCATCGTAGCGCCGGACCGGTCAAAAAAAAATGGATGAAACAGCTTAAAACTTGTACTATTTCGACACCCTGTCATTTTTCACACATGCGAATATCCATGGCCCGCAATACAAAACCGGCACCGCCCGACATCCCGCAGTTTGGTCTGTATGGGGAGCATACGCAGGTTGAGAACACAGAATTTGTGCACATTGAGCTCATCGAAACCCGTAGCAGGGTGCATCACTGGCATATCGAAAACCATACCCACAGTGGCTTGTTTCAGGTACTTTTTCTCTTCGGCGGCGAGGTTCGCGCCAGCGTCAATGGTGCCGTATGGGAATGCAGCGCGCCGACCGTCATTACCATCCATCCATCGGTGGTGCATGGCTTCGACTTCTCGGCAGAGGCGCACGGTTATGTGTTGACGGTAGACCAGAACGTAGTGTTTGCAGTGGCAGAAAACTATGGTGACTTATACTCCTCACTGTTCGTGGAGCCATTGGCAATCGATCTGACTGGACACCCTGAACTGCGCACGCGACTGGAGTCACTGTTGCAAAACTTGCTGACGGAAGCAGCCTGGCCACAATACGGCCATACATTGATGCTGGAATGGTTGGCACGCAGTGCTTTGCTGCTACTGGTGCGTCTGAATGAAGAACGTCGCTTTGCCGATCAGTCGGGTCGCCGCGACTTTGAACTATTTAGCCACTTCCGCGCCGAAGTGGAAAAACATTACAAGGATCAATGGCAGCTCAGCCAGTACGCTGCGGTACTACGAACCTCGCCTGTGACGCTGAACCGATTGTGTCTCAAACTGTCTGGGAAATCAGCATTTGACATCACACAGGATAGACTGATACTGGAAGCCTGTCGCAAGCTGACCTATTTGCCAGCCAGTATCGCCAGTATCGCCTACGAACTGGGTTTCCAGGATCCAGCTTACTTCAGCCGTCTGTTTAAGAAGCGCATGGGTATGACGCCGAAAGAATTTCGCAACTGAAGTGTGGCGCTGCTATCAACCACATCATAGCAAGGCATTCAATTCGACCTGAACCTTGATCAGTGCTGGCAAGCATCGATCCACCATTTGTTCACGCGGTATGCGGCCAGCATGCACGCTGATGTTCATGGCAGCCACTACTTCACCACGGAAGTTCTTCAGCGGAACGGCGATAGTGCGCAGCCCCAGTTCCAGTTCCTGATCTACCAGCGCATAACCCTGTGCACGGGCGCGTGCGATTTCCAGCGCCAGGCGTTCCTTGTTGATGATGGTGTGTTCGGTGATTTGCTCTGGCTGGGCTCGTTCCAGGAAGTGATCAATCTGTTCCTGTGGCAGATGTGCCAGCAATATCCGCCCATTCGCTGTACAGTAGGCCGGCACCCGGGTACCAGGCTGTAGCGTGACCGACACCAGTTGCCCAGCGCTGGCAGCAGCCACGCACACCAGTTGATCTTGATCCAGCACACCAGCCGATGCCGCCTCACCCAGCGAATAGGCCAGCCGATACAACAAAGGTTGCGCAATGCGAGGCAAGCGTGCCGAATGAAGATAGGACTGTCCCAGACGCAAGACCATCGGCGTCAATGCGAATAGCTTGTTTTCATGACGCATGTAGCCCAGATGCGTCAGCGTAATCAGATAGCGACGCGCCGCGGCCCGCGTCAAGCCAGTGCGTTCGGCCACTTCAGCAATGGTAAGGCGACTGCGCTCCTGGTCGAAGGCGGCGATCACCTGCAAACCTTTTTCCAGGCCCGCCACCATGTCGCGCTTGGCGGGAAAATCGTATTCTGATTCCATGAGAGAGAAAATAGAGAATTTGTGCGATTGTCGCACATTTTGTGCGCATAGCGAATACCATCTGCATTTGATGTATTGTGATACCAGGACGCATTTCATAACATGGTTTTCACACACACTTTAATAAAAGGAGACCAGCCTTGAAATTCGATGCTATTGCGTCCGGCGTCTATCCGGAACTGATTTACCCAGCCTATAAATCCACGCTGAAGCGCGGCCCTACCCAACCACTGTTGCGCATCCAGGCAGACCAGCCAGTGCTTGACAATCTGGTGCCCTCGCCGCGCATCTTGCTACCCAACGATACCGACCTGACCGCGCATGGCGCAAGCGAGCCATTGGGTGAAAAGATCGTCGTTACCGGCAGGGTGTTCGATGAAGATGGCAAGCCAGTACGCAATTCGCTGATCGAGGTGTGGCAATGCAATTCCGCTGGCCGTTACTGGCACAAACGCGACCAGCACCATGCCCCACTCGACCCAAACTTCTTCGGCTTTGGCAAGATGATGACTGATGGCGACGGTCGCTACCGTTTCATCACTATCAAACCCGGCCCTTATCCTTGGGGTAATCACGACAAGGCATGGCGTCCGGCACACATCCATTTTTCCTTGTTCGGTAATGTCTATGCGCAACGTCTGGTCACCCAGATGTATTTCCCCAATGATCCGCTGTTTGATTACGACCCTATCTTCCAGAGCATCCCGGACCTGGCCGCGCGCCAACGTCTGATTTCGCGCTACAGTCTGGAACATACTGACAGCGACAAAATGCTGGGCTATGAATTCGACATCGTACTGCGTGGCCGCGATGCCACACCCATGGGCATTTAACGGAGAGACACGCATGAGCAACATCACTACATCACAAACCATCGGCCCTTTTTCGCATGAAGCCTGGCAGTGGGCGGTTGACGCCACCGCCGCCGCACGGCTGGAAACCACAGCAGCCACCATCACCATTAGCGGTGCCATCTATGATGGCGACGACCAGCCTATCAACGATGCCCAGATCGAAGCCTGGCAGCCAGCCGCAGCTGGCGCAGAAGCGGCACAGGCTCTGCCGGGCTTTCGCCGCGTGCCGAGTGACGACGCCGGCCGCTTCAGTTTGCGGCTTTCGCAAATTGAGCTACCCACCAAGGGCGTACCTGCCACCTTTATCACCGTGTTCGCACGCGGCCTGGTCAAGCACCAGTTCACCGCCATTTTCCTGGACGATGACAGCGGCCTGGCACAATCTGTCATACTGCAGCAGGTGCCAGAAAATCGCCGCCCGTCCCTGATCGCCCGCAAAACAGCGCCCGGCACCTATCACTGGGACATCTGGATGCAGACCGATAAGGAAACCGCATTCTTCGACTATGTATGACCTTGCAGCGGAGTTCTCTTGAGCGTATCCATCTTCGACAACTTCCTCACCACGCCCGACATGATTGCTGTCTTTGACGATGCAGCAATCGTGCAGGCCATGTTGCGCTTTGAAGCTGCACTGGCGCGCGCCCAGTCTGAGGAAGGCTTGCTTCCAGCAACGACGGCACACGCCATTGCTGGCGTCTGCAATGCGCAACTGTATGACATCCCGGCCATTGTCAATGCTGGCCGCCGTGCCGGTAGTCTGGCGATTCCGCTGGTGCACGAATTGACACGCGCCGTGGCGCTGTATGACGCAGAGGCGGCAACGCGCGTGCATTGGGGTAGCACCAGCCAGGACGTGATCGACACTGCCATGGTGCTGGCCACACGCAACGCGCTGCAGTTGCTGGACGACGGCCTGCATGACCTGACCGGGCATCTGCTGCAATTAGCGGATCAACACATCGCCACGCCGGTACTGGCACGTACGTTAATGCAGCCGGCACAAGTCAGTAGTTTTGGTTTCAAGATAACTGGCTGGCTGGCACCGCTGGTGCGCGCACGTGCACGTCTGCGCGAATGCGCTGCACGTGCGTTGCAACTACAATTGGGCGGCGCAGTCGGCACGCTGGCAGTGATGGGTGAGCAAGGCACCGCAGTAGCCGCACGCGTAGCCAGCGATCTGGGCCTGAAGCTGGCTGATGCTGCGTGGCACACGCAGCGCGACGAATGGGTGCGACTGGGGCTGGAAGTGGCAGTCCTGACGGGTAGTTTGGGCAAGATCGCTACCGATGTCAGCCTGATGGCACAAGGTGAAATCGCTGAACTGGCCGAACCATCCGGTCAGGGTCGCGGTGGTTCTTCCGCCATGCCGCATAAACGCAATCCAGTATCGTCCATGATCGCACTGGCCGCAGCTATCCGTACACCGCAGCACGGTGCTGCGTTACTGGCAAGCATGGGACAGCAACATGAGCGCGGACTGGGTAACTGGCAGGCCGAACTTGCAGAATGGCCTGGCCTGTTTCTCAGTGCACACGGTGCGCTACAGGCACTGAATGACGCCTTTGCGGGCCTGCAGGTTGATACTGGCCGCATGCTGCGCAATATTGACGCCCTGCAAGGACTGGTCTTTGCCGAAGCAGCATCGGCGGTACTGGCAGCCAGCATTGGCCGCCCGGCAGCTCACCGGCTGCTGGAACAAATGAGTCGCGAAGCACTGGCCAGCCAGCGTCATTTGCTTGATGTGCTGGCTGACGCTGTACAAGCCGACGCCAGCTTGCGCAAACAAACTGATCTGCCCGCCCTGGCTGCGCTATTCGACCCAGTTGCAGCCACTGCCCCCGCACAGCGTCTGGCGAGGCAGCAGCTAGACCGTCTGCACAGCGACATCACTGCACTAAATGCCACCCATTTTTATCACAGGACTACTGCATGAGCTTCGACCCTATCGACCACGACTTCGAGCGTGGATTACATAATCGCCGCGCCATTCTTGGGGATGCCTGGGTGGACCGCTCCCTGACCAACGCCAACAGCTTCAACGCCGAGTTCCAGAACCTGATCACACGCTTTGCCTGGAATGAAATCTGGGGTCGGCCTGGTCTGGAACAGCAAACCAGGCGCGCCATTGTTCTGGCCATCACGATTGCGTTGGGGCGCTGGGAAGAGTTCGATTTGCATGTGCGGGCCGCGCTACTGGGTGACGAAACAAATCGCCTGACGCCGGACGAATTGAAAGAAGTATTAATACAGTCTGCCATCTATGCTGGTGTCCCTGCTGCCAATACCGCGTTTACCCATGCACAAGTGATCTTGCGTGAAGTAGGACCGCAAATCGGCTATGAACTGACACCGCTGTCACCAGACGCTACCTGCCACCCTGGCATTGGTCACGCCGCCCGTAGTGCCGGCCAGCCCGCGCTGCACTATACGACTCGTGCACCACGCAACGGCAAGGCACCGCGACACACTGTAGTACTAAGCCATGCGTTGGGCTGTGACCTGACCATGTGGGACGACCTGGCCAATCTGCTGGCTGAAGACTGCCGGGTGATCACCTACGACCATCGCGGCCATGGCAGTTCCGAAGCACCGACGGGCATGTACAATATGGCCGACTTGGCAGACGATGCGGCAGCCCTGCTGCGCGAATTGGATACAGGGCCGGTAGTGTGGATAGGCTTGTCGATGGGCGGAATGGTGGGCCAGGAACTGGCACTGCATCATCCTTCCCTGATACGGGCACTGGTGCTGGCCAATACCACTTCAGGCTATCCCGATGTCGCACGCGAGGCCTGGCGCCAGCGTATTGCTACCGTGCGCGAAGGCGGTATTGAAGCTATTGCCGACGCTGTGATGGGGCGTTATTTTCGCGAACAATTCCGTAGCGACCACGCAGCTACAGTCACTCGCTTCCGTCGCCGGGTGGTTAGCACGGATGCAACAGGTTATATTGGTTGCTGCCATGCAGTTGGTACTGTCGATACAACTGGCCGGTTGAGTACCATTGCCGCGCCAACGCTGGTGATCGCTGGCGAGCTGGACCAGGGCACGCCAGTGGAGATGGCACGAACACTGGTGGCTAATATCCCCGGTGCGCAATTGAAGATATTGGATCAAGCATCGCACCTGAGTTATGTCGAACAACCTCTGGCCTTCACACTCGCGGTTCAGGAATTTATTGCCACGCTGTAAACCGATGCTGGCCGTCAGATCGCCATCCTTGTAGATGAGCGACCGGATGGCTGGCGAGGCTGTTCAATTATAAATCCAGCAGTAAAGTACCCGTTTTGGAACGTGAACAACAAGGCGTGAACTGGTCATTGGCCGCTTGCTCTGATTCATCCAGATACAAGTCGCGATGATCAGGAACACCTTCCAGCACGCGTGTCAGACAGGTACCGCACACACCCTGCTCGCAAGATGCAGGAATGAACACGCCCGCATCGCTCAGCACGCGTAATACCGTGCTACCGGGTGGAATGATATACACCTTGCCGCTTGAAGCCAGCCGCACTTCAAATGCCTGGTCACCACCCACCACTATAGCTGGGGCTACTGCAGCACCAAAGTACTCAAGGTGCAACTGCGCCTGAGGCCAGTCGTGCGCTTTGGCCGTGGCCTTTACATGATCGATGAAACCGGCCGGACCACACAGATAGATGTGGGTCTGACGGTCCAGCCGCGTCAGCAGCGTGGGCAAATCCAGCTTCTGCGCCGCATCCCCATTATCGTAGTGAAAATGCACCTGCTCCGCGAATGGTGCTGCTGCGATGCGCTGACGGAACGCCGTACGTTCGGGTGAGCGCGCGCAATAGTGCATCTCGAACGTATCCCCCTGCGCAGACAAGGCTTCTGCCATGGCAAGAATCGGCGTGACGCCGATACCGCCCGCCAACAGCAGGCTGTATTTGGCCTCGGTTAAGGGAAAATGGTTTTTCGGTGTGCTGATCTGCAAGGTGTCGCCAGCTTTAATATCTTCATGCATGGTTTGTGATCCACCGCGTGATGCAGGATCACGCAGTACGCCTATCAGATAGCGGTGACGCTCGCGGGGTGGATTGCAGAGCGAATATTGTCGCACCAGACCCGTGCCTATATGCACATCGATATGCGAGCCGGCAGAGAACGGCGGCAGCTGCGCACCATCCGGGCTGACCAGTTCGTAGCTGCAAATATCGTCTGCTTCGACGTGCTTGCGCTCTACCCGCACTTGCAGCAAACCGGCGCTCATTTCACTTGCTCCCGCTCCAGCCACTGATCCAGTACGCGGCGTGACTGCACGCCACCGGCATCGATATTCAACATCAGCAGCTTACGCTCGGGATGACGCAGAATATTGGCCTGCTGCAGCTCCAGCATCTCGCGGTCTTCACCAAATATCTTGCCCTGACCTTCACGGATAGTGGCAGTCAGTTCCTTGTCGTCAGGCCTGAAATTGCGTGCCATGCCCCAAAAATACCAGTGCGAGGTCTCGGTTTCTGGCGTAATGAAGTCGACCACAATGCTCGATGCCTTGTGTTGCGAATCGGCATTGTAACCACCCTTGCCTGCATGCGCGACGCCGACCTCAATCATCACGTGGCTGGGTGGTGTAAAGCGGCAGATCTGCCAGCGGTCCACCGGTACGTCGTCCGCCAAACCGTTTCCACGCAGAGCTGCGCGCCAGAATGGTGGTGCCATGATGTTTTCCATGAAGCGACTGGTGATGACTTCCTCGCCCTCGACGCGGGTGTTGACAGGCGCCTCGTCAATTTCCTTCTGGCCGATGCTGGACGCATGCACATAGGTTTCGTGCGTCAGGTCCATCAGATTATCGATCATCAGCCGGTATTCGCAGTTGATGTGATACAAGCCACCACCATAAGCCCATTCCGGATTGACAGCCCATTCCAGATGGTGAATCTTGGCCGGATCAGCCAGTTCGCGCTCGCCGGTCCAAACCCAGATGAAACCATAGCGTTCCTCTACCGGATAACTGCGTATGCAGGGAAAACCACGCACGCGCTGGCCCGGCATGCTGATCACCTTGCCGTCGCAGCCCATCTCCAGTCCATGATAGCCGCACACCAACTGGCCGTCGCGAACAAAGCCCAACGACAACGGCGCGCCACGGTGTGGACAAAAATCCTCCACCGCTGCGACCTTACCTTCCGGTCCGCGATAAAACACGATCTGCTCGCCGCAAATCTTGCGCCCCAGCGGCTTAGTTTCTATTTCATCCGGCGTGCAAGCTACATACCAAGTATTTTTAGGGAACATCCTGGTCTCCTTTTTTGAGTTTTAAGTTAATATTCAGTGTACTGAATATAGTAAAGTATAGACTGGAATCCGGCGATGTATACGTCGTACACGAATTCTTTTTACGTTGCACCGCAACAGCTGAGAAAACACTATGCAAACAACAGAAAGCAAGCTGATTGACTTGTACGAACATCCGGGCCATTTGTTGCGCCGCGCGCAGCAAATCTCGGTATCGATTTTTTATGATGAAATGGGTGATGAACTGACACCGGTACAGTATGCAATGTTGCGCAACCTCGAAAATCACGAGGGCATCGATCAGGTATCGCTTTCTGCCATCAGCGGCATTGACACCTCGACCGGTGCCACCGTATGCGCGCGACTGGAGGAAAAGGGTTTGCTGGAACGCCGGGTCATCCCGACCAACCGTCGCCAACGTGCACTGACTATCACCCACGCTGGCGAGCAATTGCTGAATGACCTGATCCCCGGTGCGCAGCGACTGCGACGCCGTTTGCTGGCACCGTTGACGGATGCAGAACAGCAGCAATTCATGAAACTGCTGACCAAACTTGTGCAGGAAAACAACGAGCAAAGCCGCGCCCCGCTCACCAATAGCGCACCAGCCCAGCGCGAGGTAAACTAGTGCAATAACACAGGAATATTCCATTCACCACATCAGGAGACATTATGAAACCTTACGCCATCGCCAGCTTGACCGCCCTATTACTTGCTCCTGTCCTGCCCGTCCTGGCACAGACCGCCACCAAGGCCGATGCTATTGCTTTGGTGGACAAGGCGGTGGCAGATATCCAGAAAAAAGGTATTGATGAAGCCTGCAAAGACTTTTCTGATCCCAAGGGTGGCTTTATTCAGGGTGACCTGTATGTTTTCGTCCAGGACGCGCAGATGATGATGGTCTGTCACGCCGTAACGCCCAAGATGAATGGCAAAGACATGTCACAGTTGAAGGACGCCAACGGGAAAAAGTTTGTACAGGACATGCGGGACATGGCCCAATCGAAAAAATCCGGCTGGGTCGATTATGTCTGGGTCAATCCAGTCACCAAGACACTGGAAGACAAAACGTCCTATATCCGTCTGGCAAGCGACAAATACACAGTTGGTGCGGGCATCTACAAGCCCAAATAAGTTGGCATTCTAAGCTGGCATTCGATTCCCTATGAGTCAGGCAACGGCGACAAGGTGATCCAACTTGTCGCCATCTGCCAACAGGCTGGCACTGTCCGAATCGTGCACGATGCGACCACGATCGAGCACGATGGCGCGCTGCGTCAACGACAGCGCCAGGCGCGCATGCTGCTCAACCACGATCACCGACATGCCATCATCCTGCACAAGTTTGCGGATCACCCGCATCAATTCCTGTACGATGATGGGTGCCAGGCCTTCCATGGGCTCATCCAGCAGCAAGATACGAGGGTTGGTCATCAGTGCGCGGGCAATTGCCACCATTTGCTGTTCACCGCCGGATAGCTGGTTACCCATGTTGCTACGGCGCTCGAACAGCCGCGGGAATATCTGATACACCTTCTGCAGATCCCATGGTCCAGGACGCGCTACCACCGTCAGATGTTCTTCCACCGTCAACGAGGGAAACATATGTCGCTCCTGTGGCACCCAGCCCAAACCAACTCGCGAGCGCTGATGCGTGGGCGTGCGCACGATATCGCGCCCGGCCCAGCGAATCGTGCCGCTGTGCAGCCGCGTCAATCCCATCAGCGTCACCAGCAGGCTGGTCTTGCCGACACCGTTGCGACCGAGCAATGCCAGACTGTCACCTTCTTTCAGTACGAACGAAACATCCTCCAGTACCACCGATTCACCATAACCGGCGCAGACTTTATCGAGTGCCAACAACTCAGACATATTCAGCCTCCCCCAGATAGACTTCCCTGACCCGAGGATCTGCCGCAATCTCGTCCGGCGTGCCTTCGGTCAGCACCTTGCCAGAGACTAATACCGTAATACGGTCGGCGAAACGAAACACCAGTCCCATATCATGTTCAATAAATAGCACAGTGACTTCGCGCGGCAGTTGGGCCAGCACCTCGAACAGCTCCTTGCTTTCGGTCTGCGGGATGCCGGCGGCTGGTTCGTCCAGCAGCAAAATGCGTGGTTTGGTAGCCAGCGCCAGCGCAATTTCCACCAACCGCTGTTTGCCATAGGCCATGCTGCGCGTGATGCTATTGGCCTGATCACTCAGTTTGAGTGTGGCGAGCAGGGTCATCGCCTCTTCAATGACGTCGGCTTGCTTTGCCACAGTTTGATACCAGATCGACTGTAACCCGCGTCGCTCGCAAATGGCCAGTGCCACTGACTCCAATACCGTCATACCAGCAAACAAGGTATTGAGCTGGAAGGTGCGGGTCATGCCGCGTTGCACACGCCGGTGCTGCGGCAAATGTGTAATGTCTTCACCGCCCAGATACACTTTACCGCTGCTGGGTAAAAGACTACCTGTCAGCAAATTGATAAAGGTGGTCTTGCCTGCACCGTTGGGACCGATCAGTGCATGGCGTGCACCGGGCTTGAAGGTCAGGTTGATGTCGCTGTTGGCGACGAATGCACCCCACTGCTTGCTCAAGCCTTCGGTGCGTAATGTGATGTCTGTGTTGTCGTCGTTATTGGGATGCCTCATGTTTGCTCCCTGCCCAGCAATGATTTGACACGGCGGGCCAGTACTTCCAAGCCACCAAGAATACCGCCACGTGCAAACAGTACGATCACCATCAGCAGCAGACCAATATAAAACTGCCAGTATGCTGGGTTGAGCCCTGAAAGATAGTCCTGTGCCAGCATGTACACTGCAGCGCCAATCAGCGCCCCGTACAGTCGACCAGTTCCGCCCAGCACCAGCATGATCAACAGTTCTGCCGAGCGTGGAAAGCCCAGTGAATCCAGCCCGACAAACTGTGTGGTTTGCGCCAGCAGTGCCCCCGCCAAACCGGCCACTGTCGCAGCGACCGTAAATACAGCTACCAGACGGCGATTAACATTGACGCCCAGTGCAGGCATGCGGCGCACGCCCTCGCGAATGCCGATCAGACTCAGACCAAACGGCGACTTCACCAGTCGGCGCAGCAACAAAAATACAAGAAATAATACGGCTAGGCTATAACAATAAGCGACCTTGCCGTTCAAATCGAACTCGAAGACACCGAACAATTTACCGACCACCATGCCGGACAAACCATCCACGCCGCCAGTCAGGAAAGATGCTTTATTGGCTGCTTCAAACAACATCAGGCCGATACCTAGTGTGACCATCAGGCGGGTCAAATCCTGGCCACGCACCACTAGCCACGATGTAATAAAGCCAAACAGCCCGGCAACAGCAGCGCCAGCCAGCAATCCGCTGAACGGTTCACTCCAGCCGTGCACAGACAACAGGCCGGCGGTGTAGGCACCCAAGCCGAAGAAAGCTGCGTGTCCCAGCGAAACAATGCCCGCATAGCCCAGCATCAGGTCCAGTGACAGCGCGAACAGACCAACGATCATGATCTGACTGATCAGTACCAGGTAACCAGGAAAAGAAAAATACGCCGCCACCGGCAGCAGCCAGAAAGCAACTTCCAGCAGCGTCCAGCGATCATGGGGTAAACAAGGTACGGGCGTCACCTGAGATTGGATAGTTGTAGCAGCGTCAGCCGGTTGGATGACGGCTTCGGCAGGGGCGTTCATGCTTTCCTCCGTATCAAACCAGCCGGAAACAATATCAGCAACAACACCATCAGACCATAGATGACGAAGGCACCCACTTGCGGCACGTAGTATTTGCCGGCCACATCGAACACACCAAGGATCAACGCCGCCAACAGTGGCCCTTTGATCGTCCCGGCTCCACCCACGGCGACCACCAACAGGAAGTAAACCATGTATTTGATCGGGAAAGTCGGATCCAACCCCAGTACATCAATACCCAAGCCTCCGCCCAGCCCGGCCAAGCCAGAACCCAGCGCGAAGGTCAGGCTAAATACCAGGCTGACATTGATACCCAAACCAGCAGCGGCAGTCTGATTATCTACCGACGCCCGAATTTGCGCTCCAAAACGGGTACGTTCAATCAATAAACCCAAGGCCACGGTAACCAGCACCACCACGCCAATCAGGAACAGACGGTAGACACCAACATCCAGCCCCAGCAGCGATACCTGACCGTGCAACCAGTCCGGCAGTGTGACTGGCTGTTGCGTCGGGCCGAATAACCAGGTGGCACCTGCTACCGACATGAAGGTAAGACCGATAGAGAACAATACCTGATCCAGGTGGCTTGCCTGGTAGAGGCGACGATACAAAAGCCGTTCCAGCACCAGCCCGGCGACGGCGGATGCCAGAAAAGCCAGCGGCAGCGACGCCAGGAATGGCACTCCCAGCCGGGATAGCAGCGTGACGCTGACATACCCGCCCAGCATCGCAAAAGCACCGTGTGCCAAGTTAATGAAGTTCATCATACCCATTGTTACCGACAGACCAACGCTGATGAGAAACAACAGGCTGCCATAGGCGATGCCGTCGAACAGCACACCAGCAATATTGGTCAGCATGACGTACTCTCAGCGCGCATGTTGGTATGGTATTTCTTTTTATCACCCATATTGTCCCCTGCCAATCCCAACGACAAACTACACGAATTACATTTTTCAATCACACTTTTTCAATGATCATCGCAATGCCCTGCCCCACCCCTATACACATGCTGCACAGCGCATAACGTCCACCGCTGCGATGCAATTGGTAGGTCGCCGTGGTAACCAGCCGGGCACCGCTCATACCCAGTGGATGGCCCAGCGCAATAGCACCACCATTTGGATTGACGCGCGAGTCGTCGTCACGCAGGCCCAACTGGCGCAACACGGCCAGACCCTGCGCAGCAAAGGCTTCGTTCAGTTCTATCACATCCATCTGTTCCAGTGTCAGGCCAGTCTGGCGCAGCAGCTTTTGTACTGCAGGTACCGGGCCGATACCCATGACACGCGGTGCCACACCAGCAGTTGCCATACCAACGACGCGTGCTAACGGCTTTAGTCCATACTGGCGCGCTGCGTCGGCATTGGCGATCAGCAGCGCGCAGGCACCGTCATTGATGCCAGATGCATTGCCTGCGGTAACACTACCATCCGCTCTGACCACGCCTTTCAACTTCGCCAACGCATCCAACGTGGTAGCGCGCGGGTGCTCGTCCTGATTAAAAATGACGGGATCACCCTTCTTCTGCGGCAGCGATACGGGCATAATCTCACGTGCAAAAATGCCTTCGGCGATGGCGACACCTGCCTTGTTCTGGCTGGCCAGCGCAAACGCATCCTGGTCGGCACGGCTGATACCATAATCCTGGGCAACGTTTTCTGCCGTTTCTGGCATGGTCTCGACGCCGTAAACTTCCTTCAGCGCTTTGTTGATGAAGCGCCAGCCCATGGTCGTATCCTGCAGTGACGCATTGCGCGCAAACGCTGAATCAGTCTTACCCATAACGAAAGGTGCACGTGTCATCGATTCGACTCCACCTGCTATCAACAGGCTGGCGTCACCAGCCCGGATTGCGCGTGCCGCAGTACCGATGGCGTCCATTCCCGAACCGCACAGCCGGTTAATGGTAGAGCCTGGCACTTCCTGTGGCAAGCCTGCCAGCAATGCCGACATGCGCGCCACATTGCGATTGTCCTCGCCAGCCTGGTTGGCACAGCCGTAGATCACGTCATCGACTGCAGTCCAGTCGACGCCCGGATTGCGGCGCATCAGTTCACGCATAGGCAGTGCACCGAGGTCGTCCGCACGCACGTCTTTTAACGATCCGCCGTAACGACCTATTGGCGTTCGCACTGCATCACAGATATAGGCTTCGTTCATGTTATCCCCTTTTATTTTAACGGTAACAGCGGCGCGCCAGTGGCGGCCTGTAACTCTTCAAAGCTCATGCCTGGGGCTATCTCGCGTACTGCCAATCCCTGAGGTGTCACATCCAGCACGGCCAGGTCAGTATAGATACGGTTGACACAAGCCATGCCAGTCAATGGGTAACTGCATTGGGTGACGATCTTGCTTTCACCTGTCTTGGTCTGATGGTCCATCATCACGAACACCTGTTTGGCACCGATTGCCAGGTCCATTGCGCCGCCCACGGCCGGGATGGCGTCGGGCGCACCGGTGTGCCAGTTGGCCAGGTCACCGTTGGCTGCTACCTGAAAAGCGCCGAGCACGCAGATATCCAGATGTCCTCCGCGCATCATAGCGAACGAATCACCGTGGTGAAAGTAAGCTCCGCCTGTCAGCAGCGTGACCGGCTGCTTGCCAGCATTGATAAGGTCTTCGTCTTCCTCGCCGGGAGCTGGTGCAGGCCCCATGCCCAGCAAACCGTTTTCGCTATGCAAAAACACTTCTCGCTCGGCTGGCAGGTGGTCGGCCACCTTGGTCGGCAAGCCTATGCCCAGATTGACATAAGCTCCTTCAGGGATGTCTCGTGCAACACGGGCCGCCATCTGGTCGCGGGTATATTTATTCGTCATGCTGACTCCTTCACCACGCGTTGAACAAAGATGCCGGGCGTGATGATCTCTTCAGGATCCAATTCGCCCAGTGCCACCACCTGTCGCACCTGCGCGATGGTAGTCCGGGCCGCCATCGCCATGATGGGGCCAAAATTACGGGCCGTCTTGCGATACACCAGATTGCCCCAGCGGTCGCCGTGCAGCGCCTTGATCAGCGCAAAGTCGGCGTGAATCGGCGCTTCCAGCACGTAGTGGCGGCCATTGATCAGACGTGTCTCTTTGCCCTCCGCCAGCAAGGTACCATAACCAGTCGGCGAGAAAAAACCGCCAATACCGGCACCGGCAGCACGGATGCGCTCAGCCAGATTACCTTGCGGGGTCAGTTCCAGTTCGATTTCGCCAGCACGGTATAGCGCGTCAAAATGATGAGAGTCAGTCTGGCGCGGGAAAGAACAGATGATCTTGCGCACCCGTTTGCTCTTCAGCAGCGCGGCCAGCCCCGTTTCACCGTTGCCGGCATTGTTGTTAACGATCGTGAGTTCGCGTGCGCCCTGCGCAATCAGCGCATCTATCAGCGCGGACGGCATGCCAGCGTTGCCGAAGCCGCCAATCATGACCGTAGCGCCATCGTGAATATCAGCCACGGCGCGCTCCAGCGACTCAAAAGTCTTATCAATCATATGTCTGCCCTTGTTATTCACTTTACTAGGACTTACGCAAAACTGCCCCAGCTGCGTTGCAGCTCCTAGCCGTACTATTCGTACTGTCTTCGTCGCTACGCCTTGCTGAGACCGTTTTGCGTAAGTCCTATTTACGACTAATTATGTGCGATAATCGAACAAATGATTGTTTATCGCACGAATAGTGTAACAAGGTCACATCCTGCTGGTCAACAAATAAAACTATCGAACTTACCGACTGCATTAAAATTACGTCATGTCCAAGATCACCAAACCCAAAACCAATACCCCAGAAACCGGGCAAGAACACGAACCAAGCATCTCGGAGCAGATCGACGCACTGACCGATCCCAGTTTCATGACCTCGCTGGCGCGCGGTCTGGCTGTGGTGCGTGCTTTCAGTGATTCACGCAAACCGCAGACCATTGCCAATATCAGCCAGAAAACCGGGATTCCACGCGCAGCCGTACGGCGCTGCCTGCACACCTTGCGTGAACTGGGCTACGTGGATGCGGAGTTGAATAATTTTTCACTACGACCCAAGGTGCTGACGCTGGGATATTCTTATCTCTCGTCAACACCGCTGACGGTGTCAGCCCAACCGTACCTGAACAACATCAGTCGTACCTTGAACGAATCGAGTTCACTGGCGGTGCTGGATGACGGTGAGGTGCTGTATGTGGCGCGCGCCGCGACTTCACGCGTGATGTCAGTGGCGCTGAACACTGGTAGTCGCCTGCCCGCTTACTGCACTTCGCTTGGTCGCGTGATGCTGGCGTATCTGCCACCTGATGAACTGGAGAAGTACCTGGCACGTACCAAACTGCGTCCGATGACGGAACATACAGTGATCAACCAAAAACGTCTGCGGGAAGTCCTGGCCGACGTGCGTCAAGCTGGCTATGCCATCAATAATGAGGAACTGGAACTGGGCCTGCGGTCCATTGCTGTACCTGTGCGTGGCGCGTCCGGTACAGTGTTGGCAGCATTGAACGTGGGGACACAGGCGTCCCGCGTCAGCGTCAAACAGTTGAAAAATGAGTTCCTGCCGGTGCTGTTGCGTGGCGCACAGGAACTCTCAATATTACTGCCATAGAAGCAACGGATGCAATCAAAGGCATCAGACCGAAGATGTGATCGGCAAAACCCTCTGTGTCCCCACTGTGTTGGCGTAGCACTCCTCACTCTGTAATGACTTTGATTTGCTTCAGTTGCCGTCCAGGGTGCTGAATCAATTTATCCGTCAATCACCAAGGCCAGGATTTCACGGATAACCACTCTTCGAAACGCGCACGCGATTCCATTTGGGCCTGGTGCGACCGGTTGCAATTTTCTAGCGCGAATGCCTGAAAATTGCGCAGGCCGATGGTCTCGAAGACGTAGCGCAGGTAAGGTGTTGCCCAGTCGGTTTGCGACGACGGACCACTTCCGAGAGTACCCCCACAGGCTATTAGCACGCACACAGGCCGGTCACGCAGCAGCCCCACTTTGCCATTACTGGTTGAGCGAAAGCTGCGGTCTGGACGTACCACATGGTCGATCCAGCTTTTTAACACTGAGGGTACGCTAAAGTTGTGCAACGGGGTAGAAAGCAGGATGGCATCGGCGGCATCAAGTTCATCTATCAGCGTCTCTGAAAGCACCAGTTCCTGATGATGAATACTGTTGCGCTGCGATGCTGCCGTCAGGCTTGCACTCGCGAATGCTGCGCTGACGTGCGGTACAGCAGTTTCTGCCAAGTCACGTAGCACAACGCTCAGTCCGGACATCCGGACCTCTATACCCTGTACAAGTTCATCTGCAGCCTGACGACTGTGTGATACGCCGGCGCGTGGGCTGGCGGCAACGTGCAGCAGTGTTGCCATATGCTCATACCTCAATCGGAACGTTAAAGCGCAGAGCACTTGCCAGTAAGCCGCAGCGAAAATAGAAGCGATGGCCAAGCGAGTTCGACAAAGGTGTGTCCAGTACAAGTTTGCCGCAACCTAATGCACGTGCCCGGTCGCGTAAATACGCCATCAACTGTTCACCATAGCCACCACTGCGTAGAGCCGCATCTGTCACCAGGTCGTCCACATAGAGGAAGCGACCATGCACCAAATTCTCCTGCACGCGATAGCCAGTCAGCGCCACGACTTCGTTTCCGTCGAACAAGCCAGCCAGGTGGTAGCCCTCTGCTGCCTGACGTCGCCAACGGTCGCAAAATTCATCCTCAGATGTGAGGTGCGGGCGCAGTTGCCGCATCAGCCGGAAGCAGCCGCGCACGTCTGCTTCACTACTGACCGACTGAAGTACCAGGTTCTGTTTACTCATAATCTCCCGCCTTCTGTCATTTGGTCTCTGGGAATAGGCGGAGAGAACTGCAAGGCACCTGCAATACGATTCCAGGCATTGATAGCACCCACAGCAGTGGTCAGAAAAGCTATTTCAGATTCGCTGAATTCTGCTTGCAGCCCGATATACACAGCGTCGGCAACGTGTTGTTGCGCCATCAAGGTCAGTGCTTCAGTCCATGCCAGTGCGGCGCGCTCACGTGCTGAAAACACGCCAGCTTCACGCCATGTTGCGACCAAGTCGATTTTTACCTGCGCCAAACCCAGCTTGCGCGCCAGATTCAAATGGAACTGAAGGCAAAACGCACATCCATTTAGCTGGGAGGCTCGCAATTTCAACAGCTCGGTGAGTTGCTTGTCCAGTCCTGAGTCGTCAACTGCCTTTCCCAACAGTCGTAGCGCTGCAACGACGCTTGGCGCAGCTAGTTCAAAAGATGCCCAATCGCTTCGTCGATTGAATAAAGATGTCATAATGCACTCCAAAGGATTAATATAAGAACTCGAACAATAATATACGAACTCTAACATTATGCGCAAGTCAAAAATACAAGGCACGCCGATTCCAGAAATAGGTGAAGGCAAACGAGGTGAAACAGGTCACATCGGTTATCTGTTACGGCAGGCCCATGCGGCTCACAGAATCAGGATGGAACGTTCTTTACAAGACATGGGTCTGACCTTGCCCCAGTTTTCGGTGTTGACCATGCTCGCAGCATACCCAAGCGCTTCTGGCGCAGAACTGGCCAGATTGTCACTACTGACACCGCAAACGATGAGCGTTATTGTCGGAAACCTGGAGCGTGCCGGAGCAGTTTCACGGCGACCGCACCAGGAACATGGCCGGATACAAATTATCGAGATCACCGAGGCGGGGCTGGAGCTGCTTACTCGCTGCAAGTTAGCGGCCCAGGCAGTTGAAACGACGCTGTTGGCTGATGTTAGCCAAGCCGATGAAATTGCAGTTCGCCGCTGGCTGGTTCAGGTCGCAAAGCGCCTGGACGCAACCAGTGAATGAAGAACATTGAGTCATATCAAACAATGGAGACCACGTAAATCTGGCAACTGGTGTGCGCTTAGTGCGAAAGGATAATCGCACATTTTTTAAATTGTTCGATTATCGAACAATGGATTGTTAATCGCACACACATTAGATACTATATATAAAGCGATCGGCTATCTACAAATGCCGCGTGGAAGAATTGAAACCTGCTGTTGCGAACAATCGCCACGTCTGGCTATTCTTCAAAAAGAAAAAAGAACGCAGAACGCAGAACGCACTGAACAATATAGGAGACCAGCATGACAATGAAAAAATTTGTATCAATGGCGACATTGGCAGCCGTTGCATGGTTAGCACTGCCGCTGGCGCAGGCCGAAGACACCATCAAGATTGGCTTGATCGCCGCCTTCTCAGGCCCCTTCGCCGATTATGGAAAACAAATGGAAGGTGGCATCAAAACGTGGATGGCACAAAACGGCAACACGGTTGCAGGCAAAAAAATTGAGATCATCGTCAAGGACACCACAGGCCCATCACCTGAAATCGCCAAGCGGCTGGCGCAGGAATTGGTGGTGCGCGACAAGGTCGATTTCCTGGCTGGTTTCGGCCTGACGCCAGAAGCGCTGGCCGTTGCCCCCATTGCTGAACAGGCAAAGAAGCCGATGATCATCATGAACGCCGCCACATCGGTGATCACCACCAAGTCCAATTACATCGTGCGCTTTTCGATGACGCTGCCGCAGATCTCTGCACCTATGGCAACCTGGGCAGCAAAGAACAACATCAAGAAAGTTGTGACACTGGTGGCCGATTATGGCCCCGGCATTGATGCCGAAACGGCGTTCAAGAATGAGCTGGTCAAAGGCGGCGGCACGGTTACTGAGGCAATCCGTGTTCCGCTACGCAATCCAGAATTCGCGCCTTACATTCAACGCGTCAAGGACGCCAAGCCAGATGCCGTGTTCATTTTCGTGCCAGCTGGCGAACAAGGCATTGCCTTCATGAAGGGTTACCGTGAGCGCGGCCTGGCTGCGGCGGGCATCAAGGTTATCGCCACAGGCGACCTGACCGATGACCATGTACTGCCTGCCATGGGTGACACCACATTGGGCGTGATCACCACTTTTCACTATTCAGCAGCGCACAAATCACCAGAAAACCAGGCTTTCCTGAAAAGTTTTGCGGCTGCCAATCCAGGTGCAGGCCGCCCCAACTTCATGGCGGTGGCGGCATATGACGGCATGGCGGCGATCTATGAAGTAGTACGTAAATTGAACGGTAAAATCGACGGCGACCAGGCCATGGCCATTCTGAAGAACATACAGCTCAACAGCCCGCGCGGTCCGATCGCCATTGACCCACAAACCCGTGACATCGTGCAGACAGTCTACGTGCGCAAGGTTGAAAAGGTCGGTGATGAATTCTACAACGTCGAATTCGACCAGTTCAACCACCAAAAAGATCCTGGTAAATAAGGCTGAGTGAATCCAGTCATCTGCTTTCCAAAAGACCGCCTCCGCCCGTATCCTGCTGGCGGAGACTACCGGAGCATGTGTGACCGGAGCTCAGCCTTGCTGCAGCTTCTTCATCCGGTATGACAACTGTGGCCGCGTCAGGCCCAGCATGCGTGCTGCTGCCGACAGATTGCCATCAGCCCGCTCCACCGCCGCGAGTATCAAGGTACTTTCCAGATGGTCCAGTGACCAGCCCAGGTTCTGCTCTGATGCTTGTTGCAGCATGCCGGGAAGCACATCGAGCAGCGCACCACTGGGCGGCGCTTCCGTTGCGGCGGCACCGTGACCAGTCAGGCGACCTGTTTGCGCCAGTGAGAAATACGAGGTTTGTGATTCTTCACCACTGGTGAACAGGTGAGGCAGATCTATTGGACCATCCTCGTTAGCAAAAATGACACCACGCTCCACCAGGTTTTGCAGCTCACGAATATTGCCGGGGAAGTGGTAGTTGAGCAAGGCATCCACCGCACGTGCAGTAAAGCCGATCACACGGCGCTGATGCTTTTGCCCGTAATGGCGCATGAAGTAACCCATCAACAGTGGGATGTCGTCGCGCCTGTCCCGCAGTGGCGGCAAGTGGATGGGGAACACATTCAGGCGAAAGAACAAGTCTTCACGAAAGCGACCCTGCCGGATCTCCTCACGCAAATCGACATTGGTTGCAGCCACCAATCGGACATCAACCTTCACGCTGCGCACACCCCCTACCCGTTCAATTTCGCCCTCTTGCAACGCACGCAGCAGCTTGCCCTGCGCGACCATGCTGAGCGTCCCAATTTCGTCGAGAAACAGAGTTCCACCCGAGGCACGCTCGAAACGACCTGGCCGTGACTGGCTGGCGCCGGTGTAGGCACCACGCTCCACGCCAAATAGTTCAGACTCGATGAGCGTCTCGGGAATCGCCGCACAATTGACCGCCACGAAGGGCTGCGCCTTGCGGGCGCCTATCTGGTGCAGCATGTGGGCGAACAGCTCCTTACCCACACCGGATTCACCAGTGAACAGTACCGTGGCCGCAGTCGGCGCGACTCGCCGTAACATGTGGCAGGCCGCGTTAAAGGCCGACGACACGCCCACCATTTCCTTCTCGCCATAAGACCGCCCGTCGTCGCCTGGAAGCACTGCAGCTTGCTGATGTTGCCCAGGTCCGCCGTAAGCCGTGGTACTGACAAAAGACTCCGCGTTCAGGAAACGCAGGTCCTCTTCCACGTTTTCCCATTCATCGGCAGGTTTTCCAATCAGGCGACAATGCTTGTGGCCCATGGACGTGCACTCGACCTCGCGGTAGATGATCAGCCGCCCTATCATCGCGCTGGTATAGCCCATGGCGTAGCCAGTCTGCATCCAGCACGCTGGCTCGGTACCGATGCCGAAATCGGCTGTATGCACCTCGTCCTCACTGGAGTGATGCCACAGGAACTCGCCGTGATAGGTGCCGCGCTCAACATCGAATTCAAAATGCAGTGGCTCAACCTTGACCGCCCCTTCCAGCGAATGCATGCGCGGTCCTGCGGCAAACAGCGTGGCCGCATCAGCATCTGGCCAGCGTTCGCGCAGCAACTGGGCGTCACGTGCACCAGCCGAATAACCGACCCGGGTCAGCAAGCCGCGAGTGCGCCCGGAGCCTATGCTTTCGAGCAGTTCCCGTCGCAGCGCGCCAAGAGAAGTGGTATGCAACAGCTGCATACGCTGGCCGTTGAGCCAGATGCGTCCATCACCAGGCGAAAAATGCAGGCTTTGCGTGAGATCTTCCAGCGTTGGTGCCGCGCCGGCATGAAGTTGTGCGTTATCGCCACGGTTCAGCATCTTGCCGGTGGCGCGAGATACGTCGGACAGTGATACGCGATGGGGTTTGCTCATGTCTCCACTTTCATCGTCTTTTATCAAATCATACATCGGCAAATCTCCAGTTTGATCATTTCATCAATCGCCAGCGCGATATCTTTTTTGCTGCAGCGCGCCACGCCAGATCCTTCAACAGCGACTTAACACACAGTACAAACACCGCTTAGTGCGCCGCAATAACTTCAGCATTCAAGGAGCTGGCACATAACTTGTAATAGCTAAGACAAAAGCGGCAAGCAGACTTTCATGCAACAAACATGCAAGGAAGCTGACTTTCCCACCATCCCTCAATCAACAGGAGACAACATGACTGACGCTATCGGTTTTTTGCGCCCCGCGATCTGGCAAGATCGCATCTTCAATGGTGACTGGATTACTGCCAAGGGCGGCAACCACACTTTCATCGAACCCGCCACCGGCGAACAGTTAGGCCGCATCGGTCTGGCGAATGCAGACGATGTGGCGCTGGCCGCCACACAGGCGCGTGCAGCACAAACCGCGTGGGCCAGCAGCGACTATAAGGAACGCGCTGCCATTTTCCGCAAGGCAGCCGCGTTAATCACCGAACATCATGATGAACTGGCCGTATGGATCGTGCGCGAGACTGGCGCAATTCGCCCCAAGGCCGATCTGGAACTGCGTGAAGCATGCGGACATCTGCAGGAAGCTGCCGCAATGTTGACCCAGCCCAAGGGTCAATTACTGGCTTCGGGCAGCGGTCAGATGAGTATTGCGCGCCGCGTTCCACATGGCGTCGTAGGCGTGATCTCGCCTTTCAATTTCCCTCTTATTCTGTCGATCCGTTCTATCGCACCAGCACTCGCGACTGGCAATGCGGTAGTGCACAAGCCTGATCTGCAAACGCCAATCAGCGGTGGTGTGTTGATTGCCCGTATCTTCGAAGCAGCCGGCTTGCCGAAAGGCGTGCTGCATGTGTTGCCGGGTGCTGCAGAAGCTGGTCAGGCCATGTGCAACCATCCCGACATAGCCATGATCGCTTTCACCGGATCGACCGCTGTGGGCCGCAGCATAGGCGAAGCAGCGGGCCGTAATCTGAAAAAGATGTCGCTGGAACTGGGTGGCAAAAATTCGCTGATTATCCTTGATGATGCTGACCCGGACATCGCCGCCGCCAACGTGGCCTGGGGTGCTTACTTGCATCAGGGCCAGATATGCATGGCTTCTGGCCGCATTCTGCTCCAGCGCGGTATTGCTGACGCCGTCATAGAACGGGTGGTTGCCAAGGCGCGTCACCTGCCGGTTGGTGATCCGATGAAGGGTCAGGTTGCATTAGGCCCGTTGATCAATGCCCGTCAGGTGCAGCGTGTGCATGCCATCGTCGAAGACAGCGTAGCCGCCGGTGCCACCCTGCTGGCCGGCGGCAGCTATGACCGGCAGTTCTACCAACCGACAGTATTGACTGATGTCCGTCCCGGCATGCGCTGCTTCGAGGAAGAATTGTTTGGCCCGGTAGCATCAATCACGGTGTTCGACACCGACCAGGAAGCCATCGACCTTGCTTCAGCCACCAGTGGCTGCCTGGCACTGGGCGTGATTACTCCGGATCTGGCACGCGGCATGTACATCGTGGATCGCGTGCCAGCTGGTCACGTCCATATCAATGACCAGACCGTGCTGGCCGAAGTGCACGCGCCATTCGGCGGTGGTGGCACCTCCGGCAACGGTGGCCGCCACGGCGGCACGGCTGACTGGGACGAATTCACCCAATGGCAGTGGCTGACAATGAAAGCCGAAGCGCCACGCTATCCCTTCTGATTCACACACAACCACACAAAACATCAACCAGGAGACAACATGAAGTTACGTAACAAAACCATCGTCGTTACCGGTGCCGCCTCCGGCATCGGCGCCGAAGTAGCCCGCCTGGCGCGCTTTGAAGGTGCCACAGTGATCGGCATGGACCGCAACGAACCGGGGCTGACACTGGACGGTTTTATCGCAGTCGATATGGGGCAGACAGTCAGCATCGACGCCGCCATCGCCAAACTGCCACAGCGTGTGGATGCACTGTGCAACATCGCTGGCGTGCCTGGCACGGCTGACCCGGCGTTGCTGGCGCGTGTTAACTACCTTGGCCTGCGTCATCTGACCGAAGGTGTATTGCCACGCATGCCAGTTGGGGGTTCGATTGTCAACGTCGCCTCTATCCTGGGCGCGGAATGGCCTGAGCGCACTGCGCTGCACAAGGAACTGGCAGCCGCAAATGGTTTCGCCGCTGGTCAGGCCTGGCTGGAAGCACATCCTGTCCCGGCTGACACCTGCTACCAGTATTTCAAAGAGGCACTGATCGTCTGGACCTATGCGCAATCACAGCCATGGTTTCTGGAGCATTCAGTACGCATGAATTGTGTGGCACCCGGCCCGGTCTTCACACCTATTCTGGGCGATTTTGTATCCATGCTGGGCGAGGAACGCGTGCAGCGCGATGCCCACCGTATGAAACGCCCGGCTTATGCAGACGAAGTAGCTGCTGCAATCAGTTTTCTGTGCAGTGACGACGCACGCTGGATCAGCGGTGTCAACCTGCCGGTAGACGGGGGACTGGTCTCAACTTTTATCTGATGCATACCATCCGTCAGGCCGCGCGTTAGCGGCCACACAACTATAATGAGGAGACTATACATGAAAGCGAATAAACGTCTGAGTCCGACCCTGTTGGCACTGGCTGTGGCAGCCGCACTACCGACCGCCCACGTCTACGCCTACGAGTTCGAAACCGATAATCCCGATCTCAAAATCAGCTGGAATAATACATTCAAATATAGCACCGCGTATCGCCTGAAGGATGCTGATGCGCGTCTGCTGGCCGGTGGCTATCCATCAGCTGGCCCGGGCGACTTCACCGGCTATAACCTTGACGATGGTAACCAGAACTTCCGCAACAAGGGTATCGTCTCAAACCGTGTCGACTGGCTGTCCGAGTTCGATGCCGGCACCCGCAATCTGGGCATGCGCATCAGTGCTGCAGCGTGGTATGACTCCGTCTACAACCGCAGCAACGACAACGCGTCCTACGGCAGTAACGCTGCGACCTTGGTCGGCAACGCCGGCAACAGCTTCACTGACGGCACCCGTACGCTGCATGGCCGCAATGCAGAACTGCTGGATGCTTTTGTTTTCGCCAAGGGGTCACTGGGCGATTTGCCGGGTACCGTGCGCGTTGGCCGCCATACACTGCAGTATGGTGAGAGCCTGTTCTTCGGAGCTAACGGTATCGCCAATGCACAAGGACCGGTGGATCTGGTTAAACTGCTTAGCGTGCCGGGCGCGCAGTTCAAGGAAATCCTGCGTCCAGTCAATCAAATCTCAGGCCAACTGCAAGTGTTGCCGAATGTGTCGATCGGTGGCTACTACCAGTTGGAATGGCGTCCTTCCCAGATTCCTGGTGTCGGCAGCTATCTCAGCTCTTACGATGCTGCAGGTGCTGGTAGCAGTGCCTTTCTGGTGGCACCGACAAACAGCGGCGCACCAGCCTTCTACACTATTGCGGACATGAAGGCAAAAAGCTCTGGCCAGGGCGGCCTGCAAATCAAGTTTACACCTGCTGGCTCGGACGTCGAATATGGTCTGTATGCCGCGCGTTACCACGACAAAACCCCTTATTTTTACCTCCAGTTTGCGCCCAGTTTCCCACCCGGTGCACCGTCCGCCGTGCAGGCAGTGTATGCAGAAGGCATCCGCACTTTCGGTGCCAGTGCCAGCACCGTGTTATTTGGCGCAAACGTAGCGGCCGAAGTTTCGATACGCCGCAACACACCATTGGTCAGTGATCCCACGCCAAACTTTTTATCCCGGGCTGGCACCGGCGTTCTTGCTGACAATAACAGCAACCCTGCTTACGCAGTCGGCAACACGGCACACGTCAACCTCTCAGCGATTTACGTCATGCCCACCACCGCACTGTTCCAGGGGGCGTCACTGCTAGGCGAATTAGCATGGAACCGCGCTACCAGCGTTACCTGGCAAGGTTCGCTTGATCCCAATACCACGCGCGACGCTACCTCGGCACGCATGATCTTCGAACCGTCGTATTACCAGGTAATCAATGGGCTCGATCTGTCAGTCCCGATCGGCATCGGCTACAACATCGATGGCCGCTCGCGTGCCGTATTTAACTTCAACGGCGGCAGCTCGCACGGCGGTGATTTTAATATCGGCATCAACGCCACCTATCGCCAGGACTGGAAGATCGGTATCAACTACGTGCGCTTCCTTGGCGCGGCAGGCACCTTCCTGAAGAATAATCCGGTCACCAACAAACCAATACTGAGCTACGCCCAGTCGCTGGCAGACCGCGACTACCTCTCTTTCACTATCAAACGCGCATTCTAAGGACAAAACTAAAATGAAGACGACTATCAAATTCGCTGCTGCGGCCCTGACCCTGGTTTTTGCTCTGCCGGATGCCGGTGCTGCCGTTACTGCTGATGAAGCGGCCAAACTGCACACCACTCTGACGCCACTGGGTGCCGAAAAGGCAGGTAACAAGGAAGGCACCATCCCGGCCTGGGAAGGTGTCTACACCAAGGTGCAACCTGGCTTCAAGCCAGGCGACTTCCGCGTTGATCCATTCGCCAGCGAGAAACCGGCGCTTGCCATTACGGGCAAGAATGTCGACCAGTATGCGGCCAAACTGTCGGCTGCTACAGTGGCACTGCTGAAGAAATATCCGACCTACCGGCTCGACGTTTTCCCGACCCATCGTACTGGCGGTGCACCATCCTGGGTGTATGACAACACGCTCAAGAACGCCACCCGAGCCAAGTCGATTGACGGCGGCTTCGGGGTGGAAGGCGCATACGGCGGCATTCCCTTCCCGATTCCAAAAACCGGCTATGAAGCAATCATGAACCACCGCTTGGCCTGGACTGGCGAAACGATACAGTTGCCGATCCGCACCATCATCGTCACGCCGGACGGCAAACGTGCGATGGCTACCGAAGCCGAACAGACGCTGATGCGCCCATACTACTTCAAGGAAGGCAGTCTGGAAAAATTTGACGGCATCACCCAGTATGGCCGTCTGATCACCCGCGCCCCAGCGTCCAAGGCGGGCGAAGGCATCCTGGCTTATGACGGCATTGACGAGGCCCACCCACGCGCCATCTGGCAATACCTGGTCGGCCAGCGCCGTGTACGCCGTGCGCCATCAGTGTCCTACGATACGCCGGACTCGGTCACGTCAGGTATCGGCCTGTTCGACGAAGCGTTCATGCTGTTCGGACCTATCGATCATCACGAGTTAAAACTGATCGGCAAAAAGGAGATGTATATCCCCTACAACAATAACCGGGCCGGTGCCGCCAAGATCGCCGATCTGGTCGGCCCACAGTTTCTTAATCCAGATCTGGTACGCTGGGAGTTGCACCGCGTGTGGGAAGTGGAAGCGAACCTGATTCCCGGTAAACGCCACGTGGTCGCCAAGCGTCGCTACTACCTGGACGAGGATACCTGGCAAATCGTCATGATCGACGGTTATGACGCCCAAGGCCAAATATGGCGCGGTAATTACACGCTGACACTACTGGCACCTGACCTGCCGGCTGTGCTGGGTAACATCATGTGGGGCACCTACAACGTGCAGACTGGTGCCTATCTGCTGAACGAAGCCTCGAACGACATGTCATCCCAGGTCAAAGCCATTCCTCGTCTTCCAAACAGCTATTTCGGACCGGAAGAGCTTGCAAACCAAGGCTCGCGCTAAGTGAAGGAGCGAACGATGTCCAGATTGAATTCAGGCATGCTGTCTGCAATGGTCGGGGCCTGCGCCACACTGGTGTTGGCGACGACTGCACTGGCAGATGGCGGTGCTCCCGTTGCGGCACCAGTCGCGCTAAACCAGCCGGCTCTGGTCACACCCAAGGCACTGGGTGCAGCCATGCTGGCGGTGGCCAGCGCTGGCAAGCGCCTGGTGGCTGCTGGTGAACGCGGCACCATCTTGTACTCAGACGATGCTGGCCGGAACTGGCGGCAAGCCAGCGTCCCGGTCAGCGTCAGCCTGACAGCGTTGAAGTTTGTCGACGACAAACAGGGCTGGGCAGTCGGTCATCAGGGCGTGGTGCTGCACAGCAGCGACGGCGGCACCACCTGGAGCAAGCAGCTGGATGGTATCCATGTGGCGGCATTGGCAGTACGCGCCGCCGCTGCCATAACTGGTCCTGAACAGCAACGCGCCCAAGCCGATGCCCAGCATCTGGTGGACGATGGCCCGGACAAGCCTTTTCTCGATCTGTACTTCGACAGCTCTAGTAGCGGCTACGTATTGGGCGCGTATAACCTGATGCTAAGGACCACGGACGGCGGCGCGACATGGCAGCCATGGCAAAGCCATGTCGCCAACCCCAAGGGCTTGCACCTGTACGGTATGCAAGGTGCCAGCGGCACACTGTATCTGGCTGGTGAACAGGGTCTGCTACTGCGTTCTACCGACCAGGGAGCCAGTTTCGTTACGCTGGCCACGCCTTACAAGGGCAGTTATTTCGGCCTGCTTGCCACTCGTAGTGGCGCATTGTTGGCGTTTGGTTTGCGCGGCAACGCCTGGTGGTCTGGCGATCAGGGCATCAGTTGGAGCAAGGTCGACACGGGTATCCAGGCCTCGCTGGCAGGTGGCACCGAATTGGCTGACGGCACGTTGGTGCTGGTCAGTCAGGGCGGTGACGTACTGCTGAGTCGCGATCAGGGTCGCAACTTCGTTGCACAAACCGGTGGCGGCTTGCCTCCAGCTTTACCTCTGGCGGCAGTAGCACAAACCAGCGATGGCGCACTGGTTGTAGCTGGTTTGCGCGGCTTGCGCCGCGTATCAATCGCGACATCAGCGGCACGGCAACAGTAGCACCGCCTCTTCCTTATATGAATATCGTTGGAGCATCATGAATACAGACCAAGATTTGGAACAACAGCCTGTAGTACGGCGACTGCAGGATTTCGATACCAGCTCCGGCAATCTGGGTGAGCGTGCGCTATTCAACTACCGGCCGCTGGTGATATTGCTATGCCTGCTGACGACCATTGTGCTGGGCTACCAGGCCACACGCATCAAGCTTAACGCCAGCTTTGAAAAGATGATTCCCAGCAGTCATCCTTATGTGGTGAACTACCTGGCCAACAAGACCGACTTGAATGGCCTGGGTAATTCAGTGAGGATTGCGGTCGAAGCGCGCGATGGAACGATCTATGACCGAGCCTATCTCGATACGCTGCAACGCATGAACGATGAACTGTTTTTGCTGCCGGGTGTGGACCGTCCGTTCATGAAATCCTTGTGGACGCCCAGTACGCGCTGGGCTTCCGTCACCGAGGATGGCCTGGACGGCGGCACCGTGATCCCGGATGGTTACGATGGCACGCCCGCCAGCCTGGCCCAGTTGCGTGCCAACGTAGCACGCTCCGGCGAGATCGGCCAGCTGGTCGCGGCTGACTTCAAGTCCAGCATTATCTTCGTACCGTTGCTGGAGCAAAATCCACAGACCGGTCAGTCGCTTGACTATGGTGCACTGTCTGCACGTCTGGAGCAGATCCGCAGCAAGTACGAGAAGGAAGGCGTGCGCATTCATATCACTGGCTTCGCCAAGATTGTCGGCGATCTGATCGAGGGTCTGCAGCAGGTGCTGCTGTTCTTCGTGCTGGCAATCGCCATCGCCGGTGCTGTACTGTTCTGGTACACACGCTGCTGGCGCAGCACCACACTTGTGGTGGTATGTTCGCTGGTGGCGGTGCTATGGCAGTGCGGTTTGCTGGCCACGCTGCATTATGAACTTGATCCCTACTCCATCCTGGTACCCTTCCTGGTATTCGCCATCGGCATGAGTCATGGTGCACAGAAAATGAACGGCATCATGCAGGACGTTGGCCGTGGCACACACCGTGTGGTGGCTGCACGTTACACCTTCCGCCGCCTGTTCGCTGCGGGCCTGACGGCACTGCTGTGTGATGCTGTCGGCTTTGCCGTGCTGGTCAGTATCCGCATCAAGGTAATTCAAGATCTGGCTATTATTGCCAGTATCGGTGTGGCTGTGCTGATCTTCACTAACCTTGTATTGCTGCCAGTACTGCTATCCTATACTGGCGTCAGTGGCAAGGCAGCCGTACGTAGCCTGCAGGCCGATAACACTACCCAACCATGGCTGTGGACCTTCCTCGACCGTTTCACCCAGCGGCGCTGGGCTACGGTCACGGTCGTCGCCAGTTTGCTGCTGGGTGGTCTGGGCTATCTCTACAGTCTGAACCTGAAGGTGGGTGATCTTGATCCCGGTGCGCCCGAACTCCGTGCCGACTCGCGCTACAATCGCGATAACGGCTTCATGGTCACCAATTACGCAGCCAGTTCTGACATCCTGGTCATCATGGTCAAAACACCGCCTGATCAGTGCACTCAATACGCCACATTGGCCAGTATGGATGCGCTGGCCTGGCAGTTGGAACAACTTCCAGGTGTTGATTCGACCAACTCTATGGCTGCACTCAGCAAGCTGGCTACCACTGGCTACAATGAGGGTAATTTCAAGTGGTACGACCTGATACCGAATGCCGGTGCACTTGGAGCAGTACAGACGCGAGCGCCACGTGAGCTGTTCAACCAGAGTTGCTCGTTGTTGTCATTGTATGTTTACCTGAAAGATCACAAGGCCGCTACACTAACCCGCGTGGTGGATGCAGTTGAGGCCTTCGCCGCAACACACAACACGCCGGACGAGCAGTTCCAGTTGGCTGCAGGCAGCGCCGGTATCGAGGCGGCCACCAACATTGTCGTCAAACAGGCCATGCATGACATGCTGTTCTGGGTCTACGGTGCTGTGATCCTGCTGTGCTACGCGACTTTCCGCAACTGGCGCGCGGTGGTGGTGGCGATCTTGCCGCTGGTGCTGACCTCTATCCTGTGTGAAGTACTGATGGTGGTATTGGGTATGGGCGTCAAGGTCGCAACCCTGCCAGTCATTGCGCTAGGTGTCGGCATCGGCGTCGATTACGCACTGTATGTATTGAGCGTGATGCTAAGCCGTATGCGTGCGGGTGTCAACTTGTCCGAGGCTTACATGCATGCGCTGCAATTTACTGGCCGGGTGGTGATACTGACTGGTGTGACGCTGGCCGTGGCGGTTGCCACCTGGCTGTTCTCGTCAATCAAATTTCAGGCTGACATGGGTATCCTTCTGGCCTTCATGTTTCTGTGGAACATGGTAGGTGCGCTGGTGTTAGTGCCGGCGCTGGCGCATTTTTTGATGCCGCAGACGGCGCAGCAAATGCGGCCAGAAAAGCTGCCTGCAACTGCGACAACAGCAGACCATGTCATCTTGCGCGAGAACGTTCTGTGAGCATGCAAAATCTGTTCTTCGCACTTGGGTTGCTGGTCAGCCTTGCCAGCAGTACCCATGCCGAAACGGTTGCCATCGATGGTGCCGTGAATCTCGGCATGTCGCTGCCCTTGAGCGGACCGCAAGCCAGTATCGGCCTGGCTATCAGGGGCGGCGCGGAATCCTATCTTCAACACGTTAACCAGAACGGCGGGATCTTTGGTCGCAAGATCCAGTTGGTGGCACTCGATGATATGGACGATGTGGCACTTACCGTTTCGAACACCAAAAAACTGCTGGATGAATCCAAGGTGCTGGCCCTGCTGGGCTACCATGGTACGGCTGCGGCAGAGGCCATATTACCACTGCTGCCAATTGCCGGCGCGCCCCTGGTCGGCCCGACCAGCGGTGCCGAATCCCTGCATGAACCGGTCAACCGCCATGTATTCAACCTGTTCGCCAGTTACAAGGAAGAAACCGAAGCCATCCTCAACCAACTTGATTTCCAAACACTGATTGAAGTCGCGGTACTGTATCAAAACGACCGTTTCGGTCTCACCGGATTGAAGGATGCCGAAGCAGTGATGTTGAAGCTGGCACTAAGGAAAAATTCGGTGGGTGTCGTAGCGACCAATTCGGGTGATGTGGCGCAGGCGGTCAAAACCATTGCAGTGGGAAAACCGCAAGCGGTGCTGCTGATTTGCTCCCCCCATTCGGCTGCAGAATTTATCAAACAGATACACAAGTCAGGTCTCTTCCCACAATTCATTGCAGCATCCTACATGGATGTCGGTGCGCTGTTCAAGGAATTGGGTACGGAAGCTCGCGGGGTCGCCATTTCCCAGGTTGTTCCGTTCCCGCGGGGTAGCGATTTACCATTGCTCAGGCAGTACCAGACTCTGGAAAAGCAGCAATCGGCCCAGCCAATTTCAGTGTACGGCTTGCAAGGTTTCATGGCTGCCAAGCTGGTGGTAGAAGCGATGCAAAAAATCGGTAAAAACCTCTCGCGGGAAAAGTTGATCAGTGCACTGGAAACCGACTTTGACCTGGGTGGTTACCGGCTTCGTTTCAGACGTGACAATCACAGTGGTTCAAAGTACACCGAAATGACTGTGATTGCGCGCGACGGTAAGCTGAGCCGCTAAACTGTCAAGAACAATACCCTGATAGTCACACAGTACCTTATTTACAGTAAAACAAGGAGACAAACATGCCCTACTACTGGCTCATCGCCCTGACTGTCGTGGCCGCTGTCGCGATCCTGTTTTCAAGGCGCAGCCGCAACACGCCGCTGCCACCACAGAAAACAACAGATCCGGCGTCACTACGCAATACCTCGCTCGGTGCCGTCGTCGGATTTACCGACAAACACAACACCCATGCCTGGCTTGGACTTCCGTATGCGCAGCCGCCAATCGGCGCACTGCGCTGGAGGGCACCGCGTCCGCCACAGGCGTGGCAAGGTGTACGTGAAGCTTTGACCCACAGCCAGCCAGCCGTCCAATTGGGTGGCATTACACTGGAACTGCCGCCCGAGCAATGGGGCAAGCTGGCAGGATCAGAAGACTGTCTGATGCTCAACATCTATGCCCCTCAGATGCAGCCGGAAGAAATAAAGGCGACCAGTCTACCGGTGATGTTCTGGATACATGGTGGCGCCAACACCGCTGGTACGTCCGCCACTTACACTACCTTACGCAATCTGGCGGGCCAGGATAGCGTGATCATGGTTTCGGCCAATTATCGGCTCGGTATCCTCGGCTGGTTTAGTCTTGAAGAGCTGGCGCAAGACGGTGACAGCGCAGCTGACCGCTCAGGCAATTTCGGCACGCTGGACCTGATCGCGGCACTGCAGTGGGTGCGGCAACACATCGCCAGTTTTGGTGGCGATCCAAACAACGTCACTGTGTTTGGCGAGTCAGCGGGCGGCCTGAATACTTATACGATGCTAGCCAGTCCGCTGGCCAAGGGTCTGTTTCACCGTGCAATATTACAGTCACCTCTGATGGCTAGTTATACCATGGCGCAGGCGCGCAACTACACGGACGACGCACAGCCCGGTCATGCTGTCAGCTCACGCGAGCTGCTTTGCCAATGGCTGCAGCGGGATGGCCGTGCCGCCGATCGCGCCGCAGCCAAGGCATTGATCGCGTCCATGCCACCGGCTGAAATAGCCAGCTTTGTACGCGGTCTGCCACCCGAGGCGCTGCTGGCAGCCATCACGCCGGGCGCACTGAGCTTCTATGATGCCCCTTGCGTGCTACAAGACGGGCACGTACTGCCTGCAATGCCGCTGCTTCAGGTGTTCACGGATCGCAGTCTTTACAATGCGGTACCGGTCATCATCGGCACCAACCGCGATGAATATAAACTGTTCATGTCCAACAATCCTGCCTATGTGCATATGTTGTTCGGCAGCATTCCGTTGATGCGCGACCGCGCCCGCTACTTGCGCCACGCAGCCTACATGTCGTCATTGTGGCAGGTCTCGGGTGCGCTGGAGCCAGCCAGTGCGATGGTGGCTTCCGGTCATTACGATGTCTGGGTCTATCGCTTCGACTGGGACGAACAGCCAGCCGTGCCGCTGATCCAGCCACGGGTATTGCTGGGTGCTGCACATGTACTGGATGTTGCTTTCGTGTTCCGCGATCTGGATGGTGAATTCGATCCATTCCGTTCCTTCACTGCCGCCAATTTGCCGGGCCGCAAAGAAGTTTCTGACGCCATGGCAGGCTACTGGACCCACCTTGCCCGCCACGGGCAACCAGGCAGTGGTACGGTCATATCCTTGCCGGAATGGACACGCTGGAGCGCCGAAGTCAGTCAACCGCGTCTGATGGTATTTGACACCAGTGCCGATGGCGGCACGCGTATGGTGACACACGACAGCAGTCTGGCCAAACTCAAGACTACGCTGGCGCAAGACACTTCGCTGCACCACGATCCACGCGAGCGTGCCGAACTGTATGGACGCATGTTCCTATGGTCAATTTTCGGCGGGCAAGAAGCGCCACAGGCGCTGGCCACCTTTGCACAAACGCACGGTTATGGCGGCGACACCGACAAACTGCGCCCCAGTTACTGGCCATGACGATGCATTGACTTAGGTATCGTCGTAGCTACTTTAACCGGGCCAGACGTGCACAACGACATGATTTTTTAACCGTGATCGAAAAGTTTGAAAATCCTTTAAAAAATGCTTGCATAACTGTTCAAGCAGCATATATTATAAGACGCGTATCAGGTAACCTGATATTAACCTAATATCAACCAGCATAGAGTGAGAACAAGATGAGCCAATATGACAACCGTTGGAGTACCGTGAAAGTTGAAGTTACCGGCGGCATCGCCTGGGTGACCTTGAACCGGCCAGAAAAGCGTAATGCCATGAGCCCGACGCTGAACCGTGAAATGATAGACGTACTGGAAACCGTGGAGCTCGATCCTGAAGCGCAGGTATTGGTGCTGACCGGTGCTGGCGACAGCTGGACCGCCGGCATGGATCTGAAAGAGTACTTCCGTGAAACTGATGGCCAGCCCGAAATCGTGCAGGAACGTATGCGGCGCGATTGCTCGCAATGGCAATGGAAGCTGCTGCGTATGTACAGCAAGCCAACCATCGCCATGGTCAATGGCTGGTGCTTCGGCGGCGCATTCTCGCCACTGGTGGCCTGTGATCTGGCAATCGCAGCTGACGAAGCAG
This sequence comes from Undibacterium sp. GW821-FHT11B02, assembly GCF_058808955.1. NCBI lineage: Bacteria > Pseudomonadati > Pseudomonadota > Betaproteobacteria > Burkholderiales > Oxalobacteraceae > Undibacterium > Undibacterium sp. GW821-FHT11B02. Next base: position 136,233 of record NZ_JBXASD010000008.1, read on the forward strand.
TGTTCGGCCTATCCGAAATCAACTGGGGCATTCCACCTGGCAACCTGGTCAGCAAGGCCGTGGCAGACACCATGGGCCACCGCGCTGCACTACACTACATCATGACTGGTGACACTTTCACCGGCCAGCAAGCTGCTGAAATGGGCCTAGTGAACAAGAGTGTACCACGTGCAGAACTGCGCGCCGCAGTGCTGGAACTGGCCGACAAGCTGTTGGCCAAGGCACCGGTAGTACTGCGTATCGCCAAAAACGGCTTCAAACGCTGCCGTGAGTTGAATTGGGACCAGAACGAAGACTACTTGTACGCCAAGGTCGATCAATCCAACTATCGCGACCCGGAAAAAGGCCGTGCCCAAGGGCTTAAACAGTTCCTGGACGATAAAACCATCAAGCCTGGTCTGCAAACTTACAAACGCGCATAAGACGCGTCTCACCACCCCAGCATAAAACAACACAGGAGATACATCATGTTTGAAGCCCGTTTGCTGATTGGAGGCCTGGATCAGGCCGCATCCACAGGTGCCACTTACCAGCGCCTCAACCCCGCCACTGGCGACACTGCCTCAGTCGCTGCTGCCGCCACCCTGGCCGATGCCGATGCTGCCGTAGCAGCAGCACAGGCTGCCTTTCCTGCCTGGTCTGCCACGGCACCGGGCGAACGCCGCCGTCTGCTGCTGAAAGCTGCCGACTGCCTGGAAGCACGCACGCCAGAATTCATTGCTGCCGGCGTAGCCGAAGCAGGCGGTGTGCCCGGATGGTACGGTTTCAACGTGATGCTGGCGGCTGGCATGCTGCGCGAAGCAGCATCCATGACTACCCAGATCGCTGGTGAAGTGATTCCCTCAGATGTACCAGGCCTGCTGGCAATGGGCGTGCGCCAGGCCTGCGGCGTAGTGCTAGGCATCGCACCATGGAATGCACCAGTAATTTTGGGCACGCGCGCAATTGCCACCCCACTCGCCTGCGGCAATACCGTCGTACTCAAATCGTCTGAAGTATGCCCTGCCCTGCACCGCCTGATCGGTAAGGTGTTTGAGGATGCTGGCTTTCCGGCTGGTGTGGTCAACGTCATCAGCAATGCACCACAAGATGCGGCCAGTGTTGTGGCACACCTGATCGCCAATCCGGCCGTCAAGCGCGTCAATTTCACTGGTTCAACCAAGGTCGGGCGCATCATTGCGCAACAGGCAGCAAAATATCTGAAACCGGTGGTGCTGGAACTCGGCGGCAAAAATCCGCTGCTGGTGCTGGACGACGCTGATCTGGACGAGGCGGTACAGGCCGCAGCCTTTGGGGCTTTCTTCAACCAGGGCCAGATTTGTATGTCAATTGACCGCATCATCGTTGACAGCAAGGTGGCTGATCAGTTCGTCGAAAAACTAAAGGTGAAAACTGCTGGCCTGCGCGCTGGCAAACCGGGACAACAAGGTGCCGTATTGGGTGGCATGGTCGATGGCTCAGCCGCCAGTCGTGTAGCAGCCATGATCGATGACGCCAAAGCCAAGGGTGCCACACTGGTCTGTGGTAGTAGCGAAACCGATGGCAATGTACTGCAACCGGCCATTATCGACCACATCACACCTGCCATGGCCGTCTATCAAGAAGAATCCTTCGGCCCCATCGTCGCCATCATCCGTGTCGATGGTGACGAGGCGGCGCTGGCTGAAGCCAACGCTGGCGAATATGGTTTGTCGGCAGCAGTCTTCAGTCGCGACATCCCGCGTGCACTCGCACTGGCGCGCCGTGTCGAATCGGGTATTTGCCATATCAACAGTTCCACCGTGGCGGACGAAGCGCAAATGCCTTTCGGTGGCGTCAAAGCAAGCGGCTACGGGCGCTTCGGTGGCAAGGCTGGCGTTGCCGAATTCACCGACCTGCGCTGGATCACCATCCAGAGTGGCCATCGTCACTACCCAGTGTGATGGAGTTGACGCCATGACGCAACTCCCTTCCACTGCGGTCGGCACGCTGGATTTGTCGCGCTACCGCCCGGTGCGCGTCGGCAGCGCACCAGTGCGGATTGAAGCTGATGCACAGGGGCGCTGGCACCTGGCATCGGCGGAAACACTGGGCGCCTACCCGGACCGCATCACCGATTGCCTGGTGCGTGGTGCAGAACAGCATCCCGGGCGCACGCTGGTTGCCCAACGTGGTTCTGACGATGCATGGCAGCATATCAGCTACCGGGAAATGCTGGAGCAAGCACGCGCCATCGGTCAGGCACTGCTCGACCGTGGACTGTCTGCCGAGCGCCCACTGATGATTTTATCTGGCAACGATTTACAGCATTTGCAGATGGCAATGGGGGCGCTGTATGCAGGCATTCCATATTGTCCGGTGTCGCCCGCTGCCTCCATAATCGCTACTGATTACACAAAACTGAAGCACTTCGTGCGCCACCTGACGCCGGGTATGATCTATGCCACTGACGGTAGCGCCTGTGCGACTGCATTGGCAGCGGCAGTGCCAGACGAAGTGGAGATCGTGATCGACCGGGGTGACGCCGGACGCGCCAGCACACAATTGGTCGATTTACTGGCAACCGTGCCAGACACGGTTGATGCGGCCAACGCAGCCAGCGGCCCGGACACCATCGCCAAATTTCTGTTTACGTCTGGCTCGACCAAACTCCCCAAGGCCGTGATCACTACTCAGCGCATGCTTTGCGCCAACCAGCAAATGCTGTTGCAAAGCTTGCCAGCCTTCAGCGACAAGCCACCGGTACTGCTGGACTGGCTGCCATGGAGTCACACTTTCGGCGGTAGCCATAACGTTGGGATCGCACTATACAATGGTGGCAGCTACTACATTGACGATGGAAAACCAACTGCGCGTGACTTCGCTATCACGGTACGCAACCTGAAAGAGATCGCACCGACCGTATTCTTCAACGTTCCCAAGGGCTGGGAACTACTTACTGCTGCGTTGCAGGACGACCCCGCACTGTGTCAGCAATTTTTTTCGCAGATGGAGCTATTCTTCTTCGCCGGAGCCGGTCTGTCGCAAGCCGCATGGGATGCACTTGAACAAGTCAGCGAAAAACAGTGTGGTCAACGGATCCGCATCATGGCCGGCCTGGGCATGACGGAAACAGCTCCGTCCAGCACCTTCACCACCGGCCCAGTGATGATGGCGGGCTATGTTGGTTTGCCTGCGCCAGCCTGCGAGGTCAAACTGGTGCAGATAGATGGTAAGTACGAGGCACGTTTCCGTGGCCCACACGTTATGCCGGGTTATTGGCGCGCTCCAGAAGCAACTGCTGCCGCCTTCGACGAAGAAGGATATTACTGCAGTGGCGACGCTGTATGCTTTGTCGATCCGGCGCGACCTGAACTTGGATTGATGTTCGATGGTCGCATCGCCGAAGATTTCAAGCTCAGTAGCGGTACCTTCGTCAGTGTCGGGCCATTACGGGCACGAGTAATCAGTACCGGTGCGCCTTACATCCAGGATGTGGTGGTGGCCGGTCTCAATCGCGATACCATAGGCTTGCTGGTATTCCCTCGCCTGGATCAATGCCAGTTATTGTCCGGGCTGGGGGCCGATGCAGACGCTGCAGCCATTCTGTCAAGTGCCCCAGTGCGCCGCCATTTCCAGCAGTTGCTGGTGCAATTGAACACCAAGGCGACCGGATCAGCGTCCCGCATCCAGCGCATGCTGCTGTTGGAAGAAGCGCCATCTGTGCTAGCTGGCGAGCAAACCGACAAAGGCTCAATCAACCAGCGCGTGGTGTTGACACGGCGCGCAGAGCTGGTCGAAGCGATGTATGGCGGTGTGCCAGGGACTGATCAATTCCTGATCATGGAATAAAGCAAGGAAACAGCGTCCATAGAGTAGAAAGGGCAACGGTTGAATGCAAGAACGTCACGTTATGGCGTTTTTCTGCTGAACCGTTGTTCTGTGACGCTGGTTCCCCATTGCATGCCCTCCTCTTCGTCAGTCAGTTGAAAGCCGAATGACTCATACAGATGGCGGGCCGCATCCAGCCCCTTGAAGGTCCAGAGGTAAGTCTCATTAAAATGTCTGTCGGCATATTGAATCGCTTGCGCCATGAGTTGACGTCCGACACCTGAACCGCGCAAAGATTCATCGACAATGAACCATCGCAAATGCCCTGTGCTGGCTTCATCATCCCCATCGATTGCAATAGAGGCCAGTGAGCGTCCGTTTTCTGAATAAGTCCACAGTGCCTTGCCTTTTGCTGGCAACGTAGCCGTGAAGCAGGCAAGTTCTGTTGCTACCTTTTGCTCGAAGAATGCACCGAAACCCCAATGCATTGAATAAAACCTGGCGTGCAAACCTGCAATGTCTCCAATACAACCGGGTTGGTAACCTGCAAGAATAGATGTGCCCGAAGCACGTTCAGTGCTGGTATTAAGCAGATTGTCTTGCGCCAGTGCATCAACATACTGCGCCAGAGAACGGACCAAAGCATGCTGGTCGGAAGGGGTTATGCGCCGAAACGCGCCAGACACCTGATTTGTGGCGTATCGGTCTATTTTTTTCCGAATCTTTTGCCCATCGCTGGTCAAATACAGATTTGTTGAACGGGCATCTTCACTTTCAGCTCTGCGTTCGACTAGCCCGGCAGCCTCCAGCTTACCTACTTGCCGGCTGGTATTCGACTTATTCAGTCGCAAGATATTGCCTAAAGTTTTGGCGTTCATCCCCGGTCTGGCACCAATTTCGATAATGGCGTGCACTGCCGAAGGAGCGAGATCGCTATCGGCCAAGGTGGGTCGCATAAAACCAAGTTCACGGACCAGTCTTCGGGAAACTTCGCGAAGTTCCAGAATCGTAGTTTCCCGGGGGTGAGCTAAGGAATCGACAAGAGTCATGGCTGGCCTGATATTAGTTGCGTTTCGCAATCAATATAGTTGCGAAACACAACTTGTGCAAGCCTTGTTTTTTGATGTGTCGCTCTCAAGCAATAATTACTGCTGGCCAAACATGAGGATAATTAAATGACATGCTTGCTTTGACACAATAGTTAATTTGGTCTAAATTGACTATATGGGATTACAGTCAGCGGGTCTTGATTCATAGAAGAAACATCGTGGGTATGGTCCAGATAAATTCACGACTGAAAGACTTTGAATGTGTTATGTTCATTAATGACTATGCAGCATAATTTGTTGTGCAGTCAGACCTGAGTATTGATTGATCCTTTTCGCCACCTTTAAGCTCGACTGCCGACGCACTTTTCAAAAAGCTTTTCTACGGGAGAACTGCCGTGAACAGACTTGAAGCCTTCCGTAGTATTGCGGAGCAAGCGAGCCGGGGAGATTTGACCTTTCCGACCAATGTCAACGCCACCCTCAAACTGAAAAAGGCGCTGGATAATCCAGATGCCCACTTGACGGATGCTGCCAGACTGGTACTGACCGAACCTTTGCTCTCGGCGCGGATTGTAGCAATGGCTAATTCGGCAGCCTACAATCGCTCTGGCATGGAAATCAATAACGTAAGTACAGCTGTAGCACGCCTGGGCTTTCGCACAATACGTTCACTCACTGCCTCACTATTGGTGCACCAGATGAGTCGTAGTCTGACAACCCCTGCATTACAGGCAAAGGCAGAACAACTATGGGAGCATACCGCCAACGTCGCCGCACTGGCCCAGGTTATTGCCCGCAAGATGACTAAAATTGAGCCCGATACTGCGATGTTTGCTGGCATTGTGCATGAAGTTGGTGGCTTTTACCTTCTTTCGCGTGCAGATGCATTTCCCGGTTTGCTTGACGGTACGCTTGAAGACTGGGTCGAATACGGTGAAAAGATTATTGGAAGAAGCGTGTTGAAAGCGCTGGAGGTACCTGACACTGTCAATGCAGCCATCGAACAAACTTGGTTGGGTGGAGGAGCGCGCCCACCTTCAACCCTTGGGGATGTATTGGTGCTGGCCAACGATCTCTCTTCCATTTTATCTCCGTTGTCAGTTTTATCGCATGAGGTAGATAACGAATTTGATTTTGATGTTGGCAATAAGACCCTGCGTTCTATCCTGGAGGATTCGGCAGATGAAATTGAGTCTTTACGAATCGCCCTACTCCATTAATTCACTTTGTTAATTCTCTGGAAAGTCGTATAACGTAGTCAGACACAATGGAATAAAATATGCTCGAATTTGAGTTTCAGGAGAATTAACAATATGACTGAACTGAATGAGCAACTGCAACGCCTTACCATTAAGCTAGTTTATTATGGTCCCGCTTTATCCGGGAAAACAACGAATCTGACTCGCTTGCACGACATGCTTGCCCCGCAACTTAAAGGCGAGATGATGACCTTGGAAACCGAAGGTGATCGTACCTTGTTTTTTGACTTGCTTCCTCTCGGCTTCACTGCCCCGTCAGGACTGCTCATTAAATTCAAATTATTTACAGTTCCGGGCCAGGTGATACATGACGGTACCCGCAAAGCAGTATTGTCGCGCGCCGACGGTGTCATGTTTGTCGCTGATTCACAAAACAACCAGATTTACAATAATGGTGCCTCGTTTGACAATCTCATTGCAAACGCCAATATGGTAGGTTTGGATTTGTCTGCACTGCCGCTCGTGGTCCAATTTAACAAACGCGATCTTCCTGACATCCTCAGCAAAGAAGAAATTCTGGAACGCTGGTCACAAGCGCCATGGCCAGTATTTTTTGCCTCGGCACTGGAAGGTGACGGGGTGCTGGAGTCGTTTAGCGCTCTGCTTGGTGGTATCTACGACAATCTGGACAGGCAATTCAATTTTGAACACGTGCACCAACTCAACCGTGACGCATTCATTTCAGCCGTGCGGGGAAAATGATGGAAGCCAATCAATTTGACCGCGACATTACGCTGGAAGAATTGTTGCGCGGAGTTTCCAAAACCAAGTTAATGGCCGCGCTAAACCTGTCGTTAGGCACATCATGGTGCCTGCAAGACAATACAGGCAACATCTTGATGCACTCATCTGCTGCACATGATGAGTCGATCAATATCCCTGGCTCTGCCATACAGGTTGAGCTGGAAAACATTGGGCAATTACATTCAACTTGCCCCGCAGAAACGCGCATTGCCACAGCCGCCTGGTTAGAACTGATGCTGACCGCAGCACACCGCTATTGCATGGTAGCTGATTTGCACTCTGAAGTCGTGTTCACCAATTATGCTGAATTACAGCGTGAACATCTGGCACTACGTGCGTCAGAGCAACGTTACCACGAACTTGCCAATGAGCTGGAGCAACGAGTAAAGGAACAGGTACTTTTGATAGAGCGCTCACAAAGACAGTTATATCAGGCTGAAAAAATGGCTTCTGTCGGTAGCCTGGCGGCCGGAATGGCGCACGAAATCAATAATCCTATCGGGTTTATCCGCTCCAATCTCTGCAGCGCAATCAGCAATGTTGACAGCATGCAAGAGGTGCTTGTGGCCTTTCACCGTGGAGCGGCACAAGAAGCGGAGCGTATATGGGCTACCAGTAACCTCGATTTTATCCTGGAAGATTTCCCTGCTCTATTGGCTGAGTCGGTTAACGGTGCTGACCGGATTGCTCGCATTGTCGCCAACCTGAAAGATTATGCAAACATTGACAATGCCGAAGCAGGTTTGATTGATCTCAATGATTCCATCCGTACTGTAATGAATCTGCTTGGGGATCAGCCATCAAGCAACATAGAATTGCAGATGGATTTACAAGCACTCCCCCCCATTGCATGCGACAGGGGACGTTTTAACCAGGTTCTGTTATCGTTAGTGCAAAATGCTTTACAAGCGCTGCGAGGTAATGGCGTGGTTCGTGTGTCAAGCGCGGTTAAGAAGAATCAAATTGTGGTCACAGTCAACGATAATGGTTGTGGCATAGCACCGGACACCCTGGCGCGTATTTTCGATCCTTTTTTTACATTGCAAGATATTGGTAAAGGAACGGGACTTGGCCTTACCGTCAGTCAGGAAATTATTACTGCGTATGGTGGCCACATTGCAGTAGAGAGTCAGATTGACAAAGGCAGTACTTTCACGATTTATCTGCCTTTACCCCAAACCAGTTGATGTATTCATCAAAGTAAAAAGTCATGCCAGCAACTGCAAATTTCTCGCACTTGTTTACCGGGGGCCCGGCCCCCGCAAGCTCCGAATTGCCGAAAGTAACAAGCTACCGGATATTATTGGTTGATGACGAACCAAATGTCCTGTCTGCATTAAAACGCGCTTTCCGTCAGGAAAACTATCAAGTCATCACTTGCCAGACACCGCATGAAGCGCTGGAGCGGCTAAGTCAGGAACGTTTTCAGTTAATCATCAGTGACTATATGATGCCGGGAATGAACGGTGGTGAGCTACTCAGCCGTGCGCGCACCGAATATCCAGAAATGATACGGATCATGCTTACAGGGCATGCTGACGTGAATGCGGTAGTCAGTGCGGTTAAAACCGGCGCCGTATATAAATTTATCCTGAAGCCATGGAATGACGACGACTTAAGGGTGACCGTAGCACTGGCACTTGAACAGCATGCTTTAATTGAAAAAAATCGTCAGCTCAAAAAAGAAAATATTGAGAAAAAACGGGACGTTGAACAGCTCGTCAAGATTAGCGTCAACAATCGCGCCCAACTTGCCCATACACTCCACAAACATAGTCTATTGAATGATCAGCAATTGCAAGAAGTTTTGCGTGTCCAACAGCAATGCAAGGAACCTGTAATCCGCCTTTTATGTGGCCGGAATTATTTAAATGAAAGGGCCATCTGCAATTTTCTCTCAGATGAAATGAAATTGAAATTAGTCACATTGAATGAATATGTGATCGATCCGGCGGTGGCGGCCCTCGTACCCGCAAGTCTTTGTCAGAAACAGTTAGTTATTCCCATGAGCGTTACTGACGACAGATGTTTGCTACTGGCAATGGCAGACCCACTGGATGCCGGTTTAATGGAAGATCTCCGGTTTATCACCGGACTGGAGATCGTGCCGCTACTGGCGCCAATGCAAGCTGTCAGTGACAAGGTAGCTGATGTATATAAGCTAGGTGAAACTGGCTTGACAGATCTGGAAGTGGCATTTGGGAATTCTGATCCTTATGAAGGCATACAGATCGTCATAGATGATGAACAAGACTTGACGATAAGCGAGTTGTTGCGTGAAACAGAAGAGCCTCCCGCAATCCGCCTGGTAAACTCCATATTGCTCGAAGCGATACGCCTGGGTGCGTCCGACATACATATCCAGCCGCGCGCAAAGAATGTCATCATTCGGCTGCGCATTGACGGTGTTTTGCTGGATAAGATGTTCATACCGAACAGCATGCATCAGTCTATTGTGTCACGCATCAAGATTATGGCTGATCTGGATATTTCTGAACGGCGGCGCCCACAAGACGGGCGATTAACTGTAAAAACACCAAAACGAATAGTTGATTTACGCGTCTCCGCACTGCCTACCATCAATGGCGAAAAAATAGTCATGCGGATACTGGAACGGAATTCGTCCGTATTAAGCCTGGATGGTTTGGGTTTCTCTCCCGCCAATCTGGAACGCATTAAGTATGCAAGTGATAAACCGCAAGGTATCATCCTTGCTACAGGCCCAACCGGCAGCGGCAAGACCACCACTTTGTATAGCTTGCTACAAAACAGTGCCACATCCGAAAAAAACTATCTGACCATCGAAGACCCGGTCGAATACTACCTCGATAGCGCCGGCCAGACTCTGGTCAAAGAGAAAATCGGTTTGACATTTCCATTGATACTGCGGTCCATCTTGCGACAAGACCCGGACGTTTTATTGATTGGTGAAATTCGTGACTTCGAAACTGCCGAAGTCTCATTTCATGCAGCATTGACTGGACATCAAGTTTTTTCCACCCTGCATACGAACTCAGCAATTGCTACCATTTCGCGCTTATTCGATCTGGGGCTCAAACCTTTCGTGATCGCGACGGCATTGGAAGGAATTCTTGCGCAAAGGCTAGTACGGAAAATCTGCCATGAATGCAAGGAGCAGGTAGCCCCCGACCCTGCATTGCTGAAACGCCTGGGGACACGTTTTCAATTGGAGCATATTCAATGCTATAAAGGGAAAGGCTGCCAGGCATGCTACAACACCGGCTACAAGGGGCGCGTAGGTATATACGAGGTACTTACCCTGGACGATCACATGCGCCACTTGATTGCTGATCAAACGGCTGTTACCGAGATGTCAAAATATGTCAGTACCAAGGGCTTTACCAGCCTGCGTGACGATGCCTTTGAAAAAATACAGGCTGGCCTTACTACCCTGGAAGAAGTTCTTCGTGTATTGGGGCCAGAATAAAACGTCTCGCGGCTCATGTTAAAACAAGCAAATAAGCCGACTTATCAAATAGCTGCCGTCTTACATTCCTTTGAGTCATTCACCTTGGGAATGCTCTAGAAACGGTGTCGTATACCTAGCATGGCAGTTTTCCCATTTTCAAGACCAGTATATTGATCAACCATGAAGACTGCGTAGACATCCGTACGACGAGAGACAAAATGATCATACACAATTGACGTTGTATTACGCGTTGGATTAACGCCTGATGTTGCTGTTCCAACCGGAATAGTTGCAACTGCCGTCGGTGCATACGCAGAGACGCCAGTACCTGGTAAAGTGATCGAAGTATGTCCCCACGATAGCAGCAATTTTCCTGAAGCGTTGAGTGGTATTGAAGCGCCCAGCTGTGTGGTGTTAAATTTTCGATCAGAATCAGCGGTAGTAAATTCCTGCCTGGTTTGAGCCAATTGCGCATAGAGTTTGGCAACACCAAAATCATAAAAAGCACCCAGCATCAAGGATGTTTGCTTATCTTCAGTTGTGAATGCGAGCGGCGATTTTGTTTGCTCAAACGCGACACTCAAGCCCAACGGCCCTTTTATATAATTCATGTTGGCGCTAATTCGATTTTTGCTGGTATTGCCTGCCACTTCTCCAAAACTATATTGAAATGCGCCTTTTAATCCCGATAAATCGGGAGTCGTGTATTGCACCGCATTGGAAGCACCGCTGTCCGGCGTATTGAGTGGCGGTGCCAACAAGGGGTTTTGCCCACCTGTATAAGTATGCAAAAATATAGGTGCAAAAGCGGAAGAATCACCCAGTGGATTAAATACAATCATCGACATAAAGTACGGCGTACTATTGCGCCCTAAACGTATCTCGCCAAATTCACCATTTAAGGTCACGACGGCACGGCGCGAAAAAAGTGCATCGTCTGCGACGTTGGGGATGCCCGAAAATCGCCCACTCTGTCCGGTATCGTTGCGGATAAAGGCAGACAGGTCAAAACCTGCCTTTAATCCGCTACCCAAGTCTTCCGTACCTGCAAAGTTCAAGTATGAGGTGCTCATACCACCGCTATTTGTGACCACGTTACTTTTTTGGCCTGCGTATTGCATGACACCTGTATTTGCATCTATCAGGCCACTTACAGTAACACTTGATTGTGCGAATACTGCCCCTGAAGCCAGTCCGGCAAGTAATATGCTGAGCGTCGTTTTTTTCATGCTTGTCTCCGTTTTTATAATAGGTAAATCGTTCAATTTTTTGTGCTATTGCACATTTCTCCATTACTGCTTAGGTAAAACAATATTTTTTGACGTAAAAGCCCCTGGCTTCATTTAACGAAGCCAAATTGATTCTCTTCTATGCTCAGGAAATACCGGCTCTTATTCTCTATTCGCTTAATGCCGGAATTTATGCTGGAATTTATGTCTCGATTGATGGCAACAAATTGCTGTCAAAAATAGCGACTGCGCGCGTCCAGCCTGCAGAGGCACCGCGAATCTTTACCGGGAAGCAGGAAACCATGAATCCGCTAGATGGAAGCGCTGCCAGATTTCCCAATTTTTCCAGATGGCAGTACCCAATGAGCCGCCCTGCCTTATGCCCTTCCCAGATAAGGCTGGCATCACCTGTCTCAGCAAATTTTTTGGCAGTATGTGCAAATGGCGCGTCCCAACTCCATGCATCAGTGCCGGTCAGGCGCACGCCACGTTCTAATAAATACATGGTCGCTCCAAAGCCCATCCCACATCCGGAACGCACATAATCTGGTTGTCCGTACCGGGCTCCGGCACCGGTGTTGACCAACACAATGTCCAAAGGCTGTAAACGATGTCCGATGCGCTTCAATTCATCTTCAACATCCTGCGCCGTCACTACGTAACCATCTTCGAAATGGCGAAAATCCAGCTTAATGCCCGGTTGAAAACACCAGTTGAGATCAACCTCATCAATAGATAAAGAACGCTCCCCTTCGTTCATGGTTGAATGAAAATGATATGGAGCATCCAGATGCGTACCATTGTGAGTATTGAGCTGTACATCCTCCACAGCCCAGGCTTCGCCATCTGGCAAGTCTTCTTTCTTGAGACCTGGGAAAAATGGCGAAATTTGTTCAAAACTCATCTGATGATTGGTGTAATTGATCTTTGGCCCCAATCCTGGCGGATCAGAAATTACATCGTTTTCCAGATGAATCGAAATGTCCACTAAGTGACGCGTTGCTGTAGTGCTATTCAAGATACTCTCCTCAAAACAATCATTCGTGAAATTAATTTCTCTATTTTTTCCAGGCCAATAAACGCTGTTCAAGCAAATGTAATAGAAAATTGCTTCCCAGCCCAATACCACCGAGTAATAACACTCCGGCAAACAAATCTGCAGCCCGGAATGAACGGGCTGCCAGCAAAATTGCTGTACCCAACCCATCTTGCGATGTCAGCATTTCGCCCACGACTGCCAGGATTAATGAAATCGTCAGCGACACCCGCATGCCCGCCAGTGCGTCTACAAGCGCGTTCGGCAAACCAATCTTGACAATGAATGCAAAGCGCGACAGCCCAAGTACTTTTGCCACTTCGTTCAATCTTGGCTCTATATTGGCGAACCCATGTATTGTTCCTAGCAAGACTGGCCATACCGCGCCGAAGATAATGACGAACAAAACCATCAACGGCGATAAACCAAACAATGCAATCGCTACCGGCACCATGGCAGAGGCTGGTAATGGCCGGATAAATTCCAATGAGGGCTGCAACCAGGCACGCATGCCTGCAGAAACACCTATCAAGGTACCAAGGGCAATACCAAACAAAGATGCCATTAACCATCCATAAAACATCCTGGTCACGGTGCCACGGGTCAATGCAGGTAAATCACCGTTAGACCAGGCATCCTGCAATGCATAAAATGTGGCTGCAGGCCCAGGTAAAAAAACTGGCGATATCCACTGCTTTTCGGCAATTAATGCCCAAAGGCCAAGCAATACTATGGCGACAAAAATGCTGCCGATATGGCACAGAAGCTGGAACGATGGTGTTGATAGAGCCTTCATCGAGTCCCCCGCATCACAAATGGGTTGAAAAAAAGCGTTTGCAGGCGGATCAAAACAGCATTCAAAGCCCAACCAATAACACCTATCCATGTCAGGAAGGCCAGCATCAATTCAGGTCTGAGGTTTTGCTGCGCCGACATCATCGCGTAACCAAGGCCATATGGATTGGCTGCAATTTCAACCGTGACTGCCACCACCAGGGCTATTCCGCTGGATAAACGAAAAGCGATGAAAACTCGCGGTAATGCTGCAGGTAAAATAATTTTTTTCACCTGGTCACGCATTGACAAGCCCAATACTTTTGCGACATCCAGGAGCTGACGTTCGACATGACTCACGGCATTTCTTGTCAGCATCAACATAGGAAAACAGCAAGTGAATGCGATGACCGTGATTTCCATCCGATAACCGAAACCAAAAATCATCATGGCTATTGGTATGAGTGCCACTGATGGTATGGGCATAAGCAATTGCACAGTCAAGGCACCCAACCGTGAAGATATTGGCGACAACCCAAACCAGCATCCGATTGCAAGACCAATGCCACCACCCAACGCCAAGCCTGCCAATGCAGCACCAAGCGTCTGTATCGTCGCGTTCCAAAAATCGCCATCACCACAGGCATTTTTCAAAGCGAAAATAATGTCACTTGGTTTTGCAAGGGCATCGCTTTGCATGCCGGATTGCCGCATCGCAATTTCGGTGATACTCACTACGCAAAGAGGAACCACCCACCCGCGAAAAAACCCCCACCTTTGCCAACTTTGTATAAGTTTGAAGTTCATTCGTGATGCTCCTGAATAAAGTCAAACAAGTGACGGCGCAGCTTTAAGAATTCACTATCTTCTCGTGTTGTCAGTTGATCTCTGGGACGTGGAATTGGCACCAATATTGATTGCGCCAAACTACTCAGGCCATGGCCAGGGTTGGCTCGCAAGGCGATAACACGATCCCCTAGGTAAATCGCCTCTTCCAGGTCATGAGTGATGAACAATACTGTCGTGCCAGTTTCAGCAACGATAACGGACAATTCATCCTGCAGGCTTTGACGGGTCATGGCATCAAGCGCACCAAAGGGTTCATCCATCAAAAGGATGGTCGGCTCCTGGGCAAGACAGCGTGCAATTTGTACGCGCTGCTGCATACCACCTGACAATTCTGCTGGATATTTCTCTGCGTGCCTGGATAAACCAACCTTTGCCAGTAGCTGCATGATGCGGTCAGGGTGCTGTGTCTTTGGTATGCCCATCGCCTCCAAAGCCAGGCCGACGTTTCCAGCGACAGTACGCCATGGCAGCAAGGCTTTGCCATAATCCTGAAAAACAATGGCAACATCTCTGGACGGTCCGGTAATCACATCATCGCCCCGCAGTATTTGACCTGAACTAGGTGCAATCAATCCTGTCATCAGGCGCAGCAAGGTCGTTTTTCCACAACCTGAAGGGCCAACAACACAAACGAACTGCCCCTTGGCGATCGAAAAATCGAGTTCGTTGATAATCCTCCGCCCTCCCAAATCCAGGCTAACCTGATTGAAACGGATAATGTCCTGTACTGCATTATTTTCCATATTGATTGATGCCGGATAATTGGCGCTCATATTGGCTCGTAATGCGAGAACTGATGCACTCATGGTGAAGTCTCCAATTCGACGTAAATTTACCGGACAATAATGGAAGCGATATCAGGTGTATTTTTGTATGCTTCTTTATTCGGTGTTTTGAACATTTCTTGCTGGCGCATTGCAGTTACCCAAAATTTCAGGTGTTCAGCAGAAATGTAATTAGCCAGCTTGGGTATGGGAAGTGTTTCCAGAACTTGTGGAGGCACTTTTACGTACTTCCCTATGATGCTGCGCGTCGCCTGGGGATTGGCCAGGGCAAACTCCACTGCTTCTGTCAAGGCTTCATTGATAGCTTTCAGGGCAGCAGGATTTTTCTTCACCCATTGACGTGTGGATGCGTACACTACGACAGAGAAACCATCAGGCAAGTCCTTTGATAGATTTGCGTAGATCACACCAACACCGCTTTGCTCAATACGGCTCATGAAAGGATCGGCAACGACAACTGCATCGACATTTCCACCTTTCAATACGTCATTCATTTGTGGAAATGGGATTTCAACGAAATTGATTTTTTTAGTGTCCACGCCTTTATAGAAAAACCATTTTCGTATCAACACATGCAATGCCCCACCAAGGCCGGGCACGCCTATTTTTTTTTCAATGAAGTCAGCAGGCGTGTGAATCTCCGTACCCGCCTTAACCAACAATCCAGGATTCTTGGCGCTGCTGTCACTGAGAGATGCACTTGCAAATGTCACCAGATCCAGTCCGCTTGATGCTGCCTGCAACAAGGTGCTTGGTGCTATTCCGCCCACCTGTATCGAATCTGACTGCAATGCTGGTGGTATATTCGACGTCAGAGTGATCAGTTGAAGTTCAACATCCAAACCTCGTTTTTTGAATAAACCCTTGTCTTTAGCAACAAAAGCAGCAGCAAAATCAGAAATCCCGGTGTAGCCAAATACGATCGGTGTTTGTGCCACCGTGGCTGTGCTGTACAACTGCATTGCGAATACTGCTACCAGCAACACAAGGTGTTTTACTGTTTTCATACTTGTCTCCGTTTTAAATTAATTTATGCAGTGACGGCATCTTTGTGCCTTGTCTGTCCACTGCAAATTCCTATTGCACTTGCTTTGTTTATACGTCATGCAACAATTTTGTTACGCAAGATGCCGATATGCTGAACTTCCAGTTCAATCACGTCTCCAGCCTTCAAAAAACGGCCGTGTTCAAGACCACACCCCATACCTTGCCCTCCTGAACATGTACCTGAACCAAAAAATTCTCCGGGATACAAGGTTTCACTTTTCGACACATAAGCAAGCACCTCTTCAAAAGTAAAATACATATCCCTGCTATTGCCGAGTGATACTTCCTCTCCGTTGATGCGAGCACGCATGCTTAGTGCATAAGGATCGGGAATCTCATCAGGGGTGACCAACACCGGCCCCATGCAATTTCCCGTATCAAAATCCTTCCCTTTCGCAGGGCCTAAGCGCGCGCCCATTTCACGACCTTGAATATCACGGGCAGAAAAATCATTAAAAATCGTGTAACCACCTATATAACTGCGGGCTGCATTGACATCAATGTCACGTCCGCGCTTACATAAATAGATCCCGAACTCAAGCTCGTAGTCGAACACTTTGGTGTACGAAGGAATCACAATATCGGCATCATTACCAACCACGGAAAAACGATTTCCCTTGTAATACGCTGGTCGCTCATACCAGGGCTGGTTGCTGGTATAAGCCAGAGTATGTTGGCGACCAAATGTTTTCTCTATCCAGAGATCCAGTTTCGCGCGCCACGGTTTCATTCCATATTTTCGTGTCGCATTGATGACATGCTGTTCAAAATTCATGAATTCGCGTATGGACTCAGGCGTAGGTACTGGTGCCAGGATTTTCACTGCATTGAGATTCAGCACTAATTCAGGTCCGGAATTTCTTATTCCGTATTCCATTGCTGAAAACGCGACTTCGTGCGCTATCTTGTCCCCGACAAGGAAGGTGAGCATCGTTACTAAATGCGGGCTAGTCATGCCATGTTGTTCAACGTATGCCGCTTGTAGTCGCACAAGACTTGTGTTCCCGGAAAGCAAAGCGCCGATTTCCATACGCTCTTCATAGGAGTAAGTAATTAATCTCATTCGTCTCTCTCTGTCATTTTTTTTGAACGTGTTCGGCACACTTTGTTTTTGCGACGAATTTGTCTCTTGGATGAACTGTAATTGAGAGCGAAGTTTCTGTGAAATCGTTTGTTTCGAACTATACTTTCGGTATAACCGAATGCTCAAAATAGAAGGAGACAGATATGCACTTCAAAGGACTGGACCTGAATTTACTGGTGGCTCTGGATGTACTGCTTAAAGAAAAAAGTATCACCCGTTCCAGCCAGCTATTGCACTTAAGTCCATCTAGTGTCAGCGGGGCACTTGCGAGGCTGCGAGAGTATTTTGATGACGAAATACTGGTATTGGTCGGCAGGAAAATGGTCCCTACCCCATTGGGAACTATGATTGCCAGTTCAGTTGGAGATATTTTGTTGCAAGTTCAATCGACGATAGACATACGACCACATTTTGATCCTGCCACTGCAAAGCGCAACTTTACTTTGATGATGTCCGATTACATATCGACTGTATTAATGAGTGGCGCACTGCGGAAAATGCAACAAATTGCACCCGGAATCACGTTTGACATGGTGCCTCCTACTGATACGCACAGTGAGGCATTGGACCGGGGTGAAATCGATTTGCTCATCATGCCCAAGAGTCTCATTTCCTCCAACCATCCGGCTGAAGTTTTATTTGCAGACAGTTATGTGTGCCTTGCAGCAAAAGATAATTCTCAAGTTGGAAACAAACTCTCATTAGAACAATACTGCAGCATGGGACATGTCGTTGTGAAAGCGGGAACGCCGCGCGGATTGACCCACGGCGATGTGTTTTTGACCCAAAAGAAAATAGAACGACGGATTGAAATATTTACCCTTAACTTCAATTGCCTGCCCCGCTATCTTATCGGCACCAAGCGCATTGCCACCGTACAAAAGAGGCTGGCTGACGAATATATTAAATATTTACCCCTCAAATCAGTACCATTGCCATTCAAGATTCCCAACCTGGTGGAAATGATACAGTGGCACCGTTACAAGGAGAAGGATCCAGCACTGACCTGGCTCAGGCAATATTTAAAACAAGCTGATGAACAACGTTGATTGTGTAAGTAGCGTCGTACTATATTCAACGTGCTCCTTGATTCCCCAACAGAGAAATACGCAGCCCCACCTGTTTAAGATGGCAAGTGTATTCAAATGAGGTCTTGCCTGAGATTTATTTTTCTTCCATATGGACAGGGTCTACCATCATGGATCCTAGCGAACGCAATAGTTTCCGCAATTGGCCATGCAGTGCGTTACGTTCTTCATTACCAAGTTCTGCAAGCATCGCAACTTCCAGCTTTGCAACAGCGATATCACAGTTCCTCAATAAACTTTGCCCAGATTCAGTCAGACTGATTTGAATGATACGACCATGACTGGCGTCTGGTTGGCGTTCTATCCACCCTCGGCTTTCCATTGTTTTTACCATTTCATTGGCGGATTGCGGTGACACCATTGATCGTTCCGCCAGCTGCGCATTTGATAATTGACTTTGTGCATTTAATACCGACAAGGCTGTATATTGCGGTGCCGTCAGGCCCAACACGGCAAGACTGTCACGCAGGCGCCGGTTCAGCACATGATCAATTCTTCCTATGAGGTAGGCGATACCGACGGGCCTGGGTTCAGATGATGGCGTAGTTGTCATTGATTTTTTCATTGTAAAAAAATTTCAAATAATTCTTGTTATTTATTTTGGAATGGCTATATTATAAGTCAAATATCAGGTATCCTGACATTAACCTTCATGAATAACGAGGAGAAAACATGGCAAATTATGACACGCGCTGGAGCACAGTAATAGTTGACGTAGCAGATGATGTCGCCTGAGTTACTTTAAACCGCCCCAATAAGCCTCATGTGATGAGCCCAACGCTCAATCTCAGCATCATTGAGTCATAACAAGATGGCTCGAGACGCCTTCGCTAGTAAGCCGGCGGCTGAAATGAGATTGTTCAACAAGTGCATGTCACACTCAGAATTGCGCGCAGCAACCAGCATGTCCCTGGAAAAGTCCGTCAGCAAAGAGATGATGCCCCCTGCATTCGCGTTAATTGATTGAGGGCTGTATCAACATTAATGACAACGAAAAGCAATTTTGAAACATACCTGATAAACATCATCAAAATACAAGGCGCAAAAAGCGCTGACCAATGGAGACAAAATGACAGCCAACCTGAATTCAGGATACGGAAGCGTTAGAACGATAGCGCTATGTTTTATAGTTGCCTTGTTAGAAGGCCTCGATTTGCAAGTAACCGGCCTTGCCGCGTCTGGAATCGCTGCCGAATTCAAGTTAAGCCCGGCACAGATGGGCTGGATGTTCAGCGCTGGCTTACTTGGTCTTTTGCCAGGTGGTTTTGTTGGGGGCAGATTGGCTGATAAAGTTGGTCGTAAAATGATATTGATCATTTCCGTCATACTCTTCGGCATATTTTCACTTGCCTCTGTGTATGCCTGGGATTATTCAAGTTTCCTGATTGCCCGCTTAATGACAGGCCTGGGTTTAGGAGCTGCACTGCCTGTACTCATCTTGCTTTCGTCTGAAGCATTCGAAGAAAAACATCGCAGTACTGCAGTAAGCATGACTTATTGCGGTGTACCTTTGGGAGGTGCTTTTGCATCCCTGTTTGGCATGTTGAATCTGGGTTATGGCTGGCGCAGTCTCTTCTATATTGGCGGCTTGTTACCAATTGCAGTTGCGGTGTTATTGCTTCTTTGGCTACCGGAATCCCGTGCATTCCGAAAAGATGCCATTAGCGCGGGACATGTGCGCGGCATAGAACAAACCGCATTTAGCGACCTGTTCCGGTCCAAAATGTGGCGCTCAACGACCATGCTTTGGCTGGGATTCTTTTTTACAATAACGACCTTATACCTGTTGCTGAACTGGCTGCCGTCTCTTCTGATGCGTCAAGGTATTGATCGTTCACACGCAAGCATTGTACAAATATTCTTCAATCTCGGCGGTGCAGCGGGGGCATTATTGACTGGTCGTTTGCTGGACCGCATACGTCCTGCTGTCGTGGTCGTGTTGACATATACCGGAATGTTGCTGTCACTTGCGGCCCTGGGCCTGTCTGACAGTTTTGCTGTTATGACTCTGGCTGGCACCCTGGCCGGATATTGTGCACTGGGGGCGCAATTGGTTCAGTATTCTCTGGCACCTAAGCTATATTCAACCTATATCCGTGCGACTGGCGTAGGCACCGCCCTGACCATTGGACGCATGGGTGCAGTGGGCGGGCCATTGATTGCGGGTGCAATTCTTGCCACAGGTGCAGGTGTTGGTGGCGTAATGCTCGCTGCGTCACCAGGTCTTGTTATAGCCGCAGTCACCGCATTGATTTTATTTGAAAAAAAGACTGCAGTAAGTTAAGGAGATTCTTCGTCAAATTATTGTGAAACGCAACTTGATCTGCATTGATAGCAATCTGCCCCATTCCCTGTTTATAAAAAACTTTGCCTCAAGTTGTCCCCCCAAAAAAAATGGAAACCAATTTTTGGGGGAATTTCATGGCTACATACTGTGCACTCACCTCACCACCTGCATCCTCGCGCTCGTTTGAATGCAACTACCATTTCGATATTATCGCTGGCTACAAGAGTTAAGATGACGCTCTCGTGTTCCCGCCACAAAATCTCGTCACGATGCAGCCAGACACGGCAGAAGCAACAACATGAGCAAAGCGAAATATAAGTTTGTGACGAATTGTCACAAGGAAATAGTTTTTGATTTACGTCAGTTCCATCTCTGGGAAATTTCATAAGCTAGACCTAACCCTTAAACGGGGTCGGCGAACATGCAATGAATATGATCAAGTGATACTTCATTGCATGATTTGAATAATCATCTGGAGATCATAATATGGCCATTCCACCCCTCAATCATCCTTGTTGGCAACGACTTGCAAACGGTGGACTTTCAAAGCTCAAGACGCAGCATCTCGGAACCCAGTTAATGGCAAAACGTATCGAGCGTAGCAATGCCCCTATTCCTGAAAGAGTTGCTGAGATTCATGCCTTCTTTACCAAGTGGGAACGAATTCTTGCAAACGAAGTTTCACAATTGACTACCATCTGAGGGCTGAATCATGAACAAACTAATAACAGTAGAAGAAGCCATCAAGTTGATAGGGCAAGGCATGCCGCTGAGTCTGGCTGGTCCGGAGCAGGAATTGGATAAACTGCCAGCTGGAAATTGGATTGGCGGGACAATACCGTATTTTATGGTCGCTACCGGTGGAGTAGTAGAGCGAGAAGGTAAAATTTTCGCCACCGACCTTTCCGAAGTTGGTGAAGTTACTTTTGCCAGCTATGACTCTGCAGAATTGGCAGGCATTTGCAAAAATGCACCTGCAAACGGTTTTTCATTAACAATCATCCCGGCTGGCAGTAACTCACATCGACAGTTTGCAGTTGATGCTGCGAATTTCGAAAATGCATTCATCAAGCCTACAGTCGGCTGGATTGCCGGCATTCATCTGTCAGAAGTCGGCGCCGTTACACCAAAGGTGTACGATGGACGTGGTCCAAGTAAATACGAAGATCGTGCCGTGGTTGCCTATGTCGCATTACCTGACGACAAACTGGCATCTATCGAAATAATTAATTTATTCGAGCCAGATGGCGGCGACGTGTTGCATTTTCCATCGTCCAGTTTCCAGGTGGATGAATGCCAAGTCAATGGCAAAAAAATGAACTTCGCCGAATACATCCGGAATCGTGGACTGGAGCAAGGAAAGTTGCCACTTGTTGGCGATTTTGCAGGTGCCTTTGTCAACGTATCTCTGCAGCAGGTTGGGGAAAGTGGCGGGACGGTAGATTTATATGCACCAGTCTTCCCTGGGGTCGATTATCGTTTCGCAAAACCCGTGGACGATTATGCCGCAGCCTTCCAAAATCGTTTGGCACAACAAAGCGCAGAAGGACTAGTTCTCTCTTGCAACTGCATCTTGAATTTCGTCTTCGGTGAACTTGAGGGTAAAGCTATTGGTGGCATGGAAGGACCGGTCACATTTGGTGAAATCGCCTATCAACTGCTCAATCAAACGATGGTGGCGATACGTGTATATTGATCAGCTGTCACCAAGCTTGAGTTAGCTGAAACGATCTGCTTGACTTTAAGTGCTGCAAGAGAACTGCTGGCGAAGGATAGCTTACAATAAAAGCAACCCGCTTACTGAGATTGACACCTTAGTAAGCGGGTTGCATCATAACGCAACACAACCGCCCATTCGCGATCCTGCAGCGGAAACTGCATCTCGACCACAGACTCGTTCATACGCCCTTTACCTGGCAGGCTTAGAAAGCTTTCGCGACTCGACTCTGCCAGAACTTTATTGCGCAAACTTAAAAAAACAAGATGAAACAAGACAGGTTGCATCGCAATCAATTGCTGATGAATACTGGAGATCAAGGTCATCGAGGCGAGTAAATTCTGGAACAGAAAAATAAAGTAAAGGCATTGAAAAAATTCACCGGACGCAAGCTGCTACCGATTGAGGAAAAACATGTGCGTCGCAGCTCCGCTTGAAATTTGACGGCAAAGTACCGACAATGCCTTTATTTTATTTATTTGTGTATGTGTATTATGAGTTATTTACTGACAATCGGCCTTTGCATTGGGGCCAATTTAGCTACCAATTTATTGGCAACAGTAGTAAAAATATTATTTTTTCCCATCGCAACTTGTAGGTCTTCAGCCAAAGCATTGAAGTGAGCGTTATTAATCCCCATCCCTTCATGCGTGCCATACATATCACGGCCTTTGTACTGACAAGGACCACCCGCCAGCTCACAAAATTGATCACTGAGCAGACCAGCTAAATGCTTTGTATCCACCTTGGAGAAAAACCGATTGATACGTTCATCTCCAAGTACGAGAGGAATAAAATCACTTACGATCTTGTCTATCCCGGCTTTGGCTCCCAAACTACAAACGATGGCCATCGTCTTTCCTACACACATCATCACATTGGTGTGGTAAATCTCCCGGGCATGCCGGTCAAAGGCACGAAACCAAACTGCACGATATGCGGTGCGATGCATAAACTCGTGCATCACCGCTGGGTGACTGCGTGACGAGTGACAGATATAGGCCAGTTTGTTGTCATGGTCCAGCACAAGCGAGCCAGTGCCCTCAAGATACAGCGCATCTTTTTCAAAATGCCCCAGATCGATTACTTCACGGATGCAGAATGTCTGTTCAATTTTTTCCAGAACCGCAGCACGTCTTTCCTGTCGTCGATTTGGCGCTTCCATGGGATATAAGAAGACCCGTCCATCAATATGCAAGCTGAGCCAGTTATTTGGGAAGATAGAATCTGGCGTGTACGGGATCGGCGTATCGTCGATCACTGTTACACCAACTCCAGCTTGGCGTGAAACGCTGACATAGGCGTCAAATTCCTGTAAAGCTTTGGTCTGTGACAAACAGGTATCTGTCTCCAATGTCTGAAAGGCGTTACTGAGCATACTTTGTGGATTCGACATAAATTTTTCTGGACGTATCATTAGTACTTGATCTGTCGTTTGCATTTGAGGCATCTCCATGGGTGAGTGATGAAAAAATTATGCTGGAACTTGCGATTGATAAAAAGTGCGCACTTTGATCACTTCGTCAGAAAATTTGACAAAATGAAGGTTTGAATACAGCATTTTTTCGGTAAGTGAATGTAAGCGTGTCATCCAGCCATCATGCTAAGGCGTTACTATTCCGATACCTCAACTACAGACTTTTTACACGAAGGTGATTAACTTGACTCGCCCATTCAAAAATACGAACTTCCTTGTCCATGCAGCATTACTGTTCACACTAGCTGTGGCATCTGCACACGGGGAATCCTTCGTTCATCCGGGTGCCTTACATACCCAGGTCGATCTTGAACGAATGAAAATGAAAGTCGAACAAGCTGCACAACCGTGGCTCAGCAGTTGGGAAATTCTGATCAAAAATCCGCACGCGTCATTGAATTGGACACCACGTCCTGTAGATGTGATCTATCGTGGCAAGGACAGAGTCGGTCACAATGAAAATTATGCTGTCTTATTTAATGACACCGCCGCCGCTTACGCGCTTGCACTACGCTGGAAGATAAGTGGCGACACTGTCTATGCAGATAAAGCGACAGCCATTCTGGATGCCTGGTCTGAGAAATTGACCACTATAGACGGCAGTTCGGATAAATTTTTGGCAGCGGGTATCTATGGTTACCAGTTTGCAAACGCCGCAGAGATCATGCGTACCTATAAGAAATGGCCAGAGAGTAATTTCAACCGTTTCAAAACATTGATGCTCAATGTCTTTTATCCGATGAACCACGATTTTCTGGTGCGACATAATGGCGCAAAAATTGACCATTACTGGGCAAACTGGGACCTGGCAAATATGGACTCCATGTTAGCCATTGGCATACTCACAGATCGACAAGACATCTATAAAGAAGCCATTGAATACTTCAAGCACGGGCAAGGTAATGGCGCTATTAATCAGGTCATATGGAAACTCTATCCTGATGGACTAGGACAGACACAGGAAAGCGGACGTGATCAAGGGCACAATACACTTAACGTCGCATTACTGGGGGCATTTTGTCAGATGGCGTGGAATCAGAACGACGACCTCTTCGGTTATGACAATAATCGTGTTTTGAAAGGTATCGAATATATCGCAAAATATAATCTTGGTTATGATGTCCCATATACCAAATACGTCAACAGTGACGTGACGCAAGACAGCATTTCGGCTGCGGGCCGAGGGGATACTCGCCCCGTGTGGGAAGTCTTTTATAACCACTACGTCATATTAAAAGGGCTTAATGCACCCTACACCACTATGGTTGTTGAAAAGCAGCGCCCGGAAGGCGGCGGTGGAAACTATGGCCCAAACAGCGGTGGTTACGACCAACTTGGTTACGGCACCTTAACTTATACTTTGAAATAAAATATTTTGTGGATGATGACAGCCTGGTTAATCGATTTGCCAGTCATGAAAATCATAAGCTTTTTGCCAGACGTTTACCATCTACCAACATGGTCAGAAATTTATTTGCTGGCACTGGCGGGCTAAAATAATAGCCCTGCAGCTCATCACAATGGTGATCCAGCAAAAATTGTAACTGATCCACAGTTTCAACGCCTTCCGCAACGACACGAAGACCTAAACTGTGGGCCATTGCAATGATGGCTTTAGCTATGGCCGCATCTTCCGCAGAATTGCAGACATCAATAATAAAGGCCCGGTCAATTTTAATAAAATCGAATGGAAACCGTTTCAGATACGCCAACGATGAATACCCTGTACCAAAATCATCCAGCGATAATTTGGAACCTAAATCCTTCAATTCTTGCAAATTACTAATCGCGTCTATGGGTTCATCCATCACCACAGATTCAGTTAATTCAAATTCGACATACTCTTGAGGCAAATCATATTTTGCAACTATGTCACGTACCGTCTGTAATATTTTTCCTTTTTTAAACTGAACTGCCGATAAATTAATTGCTACTGGAACTATTTTGATTTTCTCTTGGCGCCATCGCGCTTGCTGAGCACATACTGAATCGATAACCCATTCACCGATAGCAACAATTTGCCCAGTATCTTCAGCAAGGGGGATGAACTCTATGGGGGAAATTTGACCACGCACGGGGTGATGCCATCGAATTAAAGCTTCAGCACTCACTATATGACCGGTATGTAAATCAACACGAGGCTGATAATATATTTCAAATTGCTCACTTTCCAGTGCTTCCTTGAGCGCGTTTTCCAAAGCGATGCGCTCAGCAATTGCTTCATTCATCTTTCGGGAGTAATAGAGATACTGTTCAGTTGATGATTTTGCTTTTTTTAAGGCGACTTCGGCATGTTTATACAGTGTCTCTGCATCTTCTCCATCCGCAGGGTAAAGCGCAATACCTGCCCGAATGGAAAGCCGGATTTCGTGTTGTGATAATTTGAAAGTCTGCCCAAGTGGCTCCAATATTTGCTGAGTTAACTGTGCAATGACGTCCGCATCTCGTTTAACTGCACCAAATGCAATAGCAAAGATATCTCCCCCGACACGTGCAAGGCTGTATGGTTCTTTTAATTCAGCGCTCAAATGGTTTGCAACCAATTTGAGTATGGCGTCACCCGAGTGCCGTCCGTGGACTTCATTAAATTGAGCAAAATGATCAAGGTTGATCATAATCACTGCAACCAGGTCATCCGAATTAAATGATGCATGTAACATTTGTGTTAAACGATCATGAAACAGCATGCTATTGGGTAGCCCTGTCAATGCATCGTAATAGGCAAGATAATTGAGTCGCTCTTCTTTTTCTATAAATTGCAAGCCAAATGATAAGTCACCAACCAGTTCATCAAATAGCTTTCTCGTATCTTTTTGGGAAAAACAAGCAATAGCATCAGCTACGACAACAATGACACTAATGACTTGATTGTCAACAGACAAGGGTAAGGCAACCAATGATTTAAAATCGTTTTCCAGTAATTTTGTCTTCAACACAGACTGTGCTAACTCCACTTGGATATCATCCAAAATCACTGGCCGATTTTCGATGAAAGCAGTAGTCGCAGGTCCGCTATTTATCGTTGCCTCAATAGCTTGCACGAGCTGACTTTTTTTGGTATCGCCAATATCATGTATGGACCACGCACACATATTGATACTTTCTGTATTCGTATCAATAACACCGGCCCAGGCGACACAGAATTCACCCTGGTTGGTCAACACCCGACAAGCCTCATGCAATAATTCATTCCTATTGCGAATACGGACGATAGCAGAATTGATTCCACTTAAAACTGCATATATGCGGTTTAAGTGCGCAATGTTTTGTTGCTGTATCTTTTGCTCAGTCACATTCTGAATAGTATTAAACCAGCGCGGTGCCCTGTCCAAATAACTTTTAGCTGGCAAAGGCTCCATTACTTGCCGCACATGAATTAGCTCACCGTCGCCACGCCTGATGCGATATTCGATATCCTGACGTTGTTTGCTTTTACCAGCTGCAACGCAAGTGGCACGAAAACGTTCACGATCAACTGGCTCAACAATGCTTAGCCAATCACGTGTATTAGTTGGTAAGGCTATGCTTGTCGTGCCAATCAGTTGAGGCAAAGTAACTGACCAACTTTCAAATGAGCCATCCGGTTGGCTGATAACATGAGACAGTTTTGCAATTAACTGCGCTCTTTGTAACCCGGCCTCTCGTTCCAACAATGACGTTTGCAAATTTTCCTGTGTTGTAATGTCTTCAGCAACGCCTGCAATTCTGTATATTTCCCCTACGTCATTGCGAATCGGAAAACCGCGCACGTGTATCCACCTCACGACACCATCAGCCCGAATTATTCTGTACCGATGATCAAAATTGTGATCAGATGCTTCCGGGCCAAGCAATTTCCAATTTTTCCCTGCAAGCTGGATTCCCGGTATGTCATCAGGATAAATTGATTCCCGCCAGGATTGTGGCTTAGCATATAAACTCAGGCAACTACGTCCCCAGATTTTTTCGTACGCTGGACTAATATACAGAACGCGAACATTTACCGGATCAACCAGAAAAAAAGCTTCGTCTATGTTTTCAGCCAATTGGCGAAAGCGAGTTTCGCTTTCATACAATTGGTCAGCGATTCGTTTGCGTTCGGCAAGGTCAATTTCCAGGCGATTTGCATGCTCTTGAACTACTTCAAACAAATCTAGATTTTCATATGCAATCGCCAATTGAGTGGCGACCGTCATCACCGTTTGTTCGTCAATTTCATTGAATTCGTTGGCATCAAATTTATCAACGAGATAAATCCAGCCATAACAGCGCTTTGAACTGGTGATTGGCACACCAAGAAATGAATGGACTGGTGGGTGATTTGCCGGCAACCCTAATATCTCAGGATTACCATCCCGGTTTTCAAAGCGTACCGGGTTTCTTTGCTTCAGCAACTTCCCAAGTACTCCTGTAGTAATTGGGACTGAAAAGAAATATTCATTGAACTTGGGTTCCAACCCCCTTACACAAGAATGTAATATTGTTTCATAACTCGAATTAACTATGCCAGCAACGGCGTATTTTGCGACACTGACATGGCGAGCAACCCGACACCCACTTTCCAGCAAACGAATCGGATCCCTTTCAGAATTCAATTCAATGCCCATGTCGATCAAGGCAGTCAATCTCAGGCTTACCGCCTGCAAATCAGCAAGTGACTGCGACAATCTCTTATTTGTCTCTTTTACTTCATCGTTTTGGGGAAGATGTGAATTTGTGTCTTCTGCGATTTTGGAAATAAACTGACTGCTACTTTCCAATTCTCGTAAATATCCGGTTAACTGATTATCGATAGACTCGAATCGGTTTCCTGCCTGAGTTACGTTGACTGGTAGCGCTGCAATCTTGACAGTTGTCGTTGTTCCCAGAGCTTCACGCACAGTCTTCAAAATCAAATCCGGCGGCGAAGGTTTTTGCAATACCCATTTAACGCCACAAGAACGCGCCATCACATCCGCTTCACGCGTGCTATAAGTTGAAGTATAGAAAATGACCGGTATGCCAGCGATAGAAGGCTCGGTGCGGATACGCAGCACAAATTCATAGCCGTTCATGTGAGGCATTAAGATATCTGAAATAATCAAATCCGGACGTTCTTGCAAAGCTAATTTCAAGCCTTCCAATCCGTCTGATGCCAATAGCAATTTGTGATGCTGAAAATTAAGCAATGCAGTCAGAAATTGGCGATTTAACGCATGATCATCTACGATCAAGATAGTAGCCATTCATGTTCCTTTCATGAACTACTAGTAAATGTCGGCGCAATCGATGATTGCAAGCAAATTGACTTAATAATACCTCCAATATTAATTTGGTACATCAAGACTTCCTGTCATCAACACTTACTATGTATGCCCATTACAATATTTTTCTTAAAGCCTCTCGCAACTCCGATAATTTAGGCGGTTTGCTGAGCACACAATTGACATGAGTAGGCTCGTCACCATCATCAACCAGCCGTTGTCCCCATCCGGTTAACATGATAATGGGTGTCATTGGCGACAATTTCTTAATCGAACTGGCAACTTTGCGACCATCAACATAAGGCATTCCCAAATCAGTAATGACGACAGCAAATGACTCACCTCTTTCTTGTGCCTCGCGAAATGTATCTATGCCAAGCTGGCCACCGTTAGCGGCCACAACACTGTGGCCATCTATTTCCAAAATATCCCGCACAGATTTAAGGACCATAGGGTCGTCATCGACGACAAGCATACGTTTATGGGTGGGAATCGCGCGTGACGTTACGGCTTGAGAAATCTCTTTAATTGCTGCCGGCACCAGGAAGCTTAAGCGCATTGTTGTTCCCTTATTGAGTTCAGTATCAATCTCAATATCAGCGCTATGCCTTTCTATCATTCCATATACCATTGCCAGCCCTAAACCTGTACCACGTTCACCTTTCGTAGTAAAAAAAGGCTCCAGGCATCGACGCCTGGTGTCT
Source organism: Undibacterium sp. GW821-FHT11B02 (assembly GCF_058808955.1). Lineage (NCBI taxonomy): Bacteria > Pseudomonadati > Pseudomonadota > Betaproteobacteria > Burkholderiales > Oxalobacteraceae > Undibacterium > Undibacterium sp. GW821-FHT11B02. The sequence goes on from NZ_JBXASD010000008.1 coordinate 165,803, forward strand.
TCGCCCATGCCAACACCGCTATCACTAACCTCTATCAAGACTCGCATTACTTTCATGTCTTCTGTTGATAAATGCGATTGTTCTGCCAGTCTTGTTCTCAGCGTTAAGGTGCCACCATTTGGCATTGCATCTACTGCATTAAATATAATATTCGTCAATGCCTCTCTGATTTCACCATTCACACCCATAATATCTGGTAAATCACTTGCTAATTCAGTTCGTAATTCAATGACTATCCCGCGTTGCTGCGGCATATCGCTCCATCGGGCACGTGTCAGATCAATGACCTGCTGTACCAATTTATTTACGTCAACCGGCATTAAATTAAGTTGAGGTGGACGCTGCCGGTAAAATTCCCTCATTCTGGCGACTGTGGCCGCGACATCATCAATAGCCCGAGAGATAATTTCCAGATAGCCACGCCCTTTTTCACTAAGATTTTTCTCTGTCTCAAGTAAAGATTCTGTATACAGCGCCACAGGAGAAATCGCATTATTGATATCATGAGCAATACCACTCGCCATTTGCCCCAGTGCACGCAATCTTTCTTGCTGCATTACCGACTGCTGCGTTTGCCGCAGATCATCGTAAGCTTGTTGTAACGATCCATACAATTGAGCTTGATTAGCGGCAAGGGCAACATGTTCACTCAACTGCTGCAAAAATTCGCATTCGCCACTGTTAAAACTGAATGCCTGATTTTTTGCAACCACGAGCACACCAAATACCACACTCTCTGCTCGCAGTGGTGCCATCACTAATGCACGCAAACCACCTTTGACCAACCGCTGAGGGAAAGGAAAAGCAACGTTGCTGATGTCCGCTTCATAAACCAAATGACCGCGTACGCACCGTGACAAACCATTTTCGTCTATGGCAATTTCACTGTTGCTAGTCATGGCCAGTTCTTGTGCCAACATCTCGCTGTGCAGACCGACGCTGGCAACCACCAGTATATTTTTTTGTTGGTCGTAGAGACAAATGCAGCTAAAGTCGACAGGCAAGTGATCTTCGAGGCTACGAATAACTACTTGAAAGATACTACGTAAATCCTGACGTTCACCAATGGAACGCGTAATCTGATGCAAGAGATTTAAACGACTAAGTTGCGCCTGTGCTTTTTTCTCTATTTGCTGTCGTTCAATAATTTCAGTCTGCAGTGAATCATTCATGCCCGCGAGTTTGTCACGCGAAACCGTAGTCAATTTCAATTTTTCTGTCATACCATCGAACGCACGAGCCAGGTCACCAATTTCATCGTGAGTTTTGATATTGAGTGAAAACTCCAGATCCCCTCCTCCAACAATAGCTGTACCCTGGCGCAATTTTTCGAGTGGTTTGGTGACGCTTCTCAGCGTCAGGTAGATGGTGAAGGTGACAACGAGTATCACCATACCTCCAAACAGAATTACTCCATTAAATGATTGTCGTTGCGCGTCTAAAGCACCAGCCCTGCTTTGTTCGGATAGGTTTAAAGCATCAGAGATCATGCCCTGTGCCTTATTTGAAATTTGCCCTAACAACCTGGATTCAAGCTCTTTCAGCATTTCACTTTTATTGCTGTCATGCTCCAACTCTGAACGATTTGCAATTAACAGGGCAAATAATTTTTCAAGATTTTCGTTGGTATGTATGAGTCCTTTTATGACGCTCTTCCCCTCAGGCTCAGTAAACTCCTCTATTGATAAAAGACGTTTGTTCAACGAGGCATTCCTCAGTTTCCACTGTGCTATGGTGCGTTCCTCATGGAGCAATGCATATTCCAAAGTCAGATATCGAAGTGAAGTAACAGCCTGCAAAAGTTCTCCCGCGATTTCATTTTTTGCAATTTCACGACGCATCTTGAGGTTTGTCGATAACAAAACGACGACAATTGCTGCAACTACCGCAAGTGAAAATAGTTCGGCGAATTTCAGTCGAGTTGAAATTTTCACTTTATTTCTCAATGAATAATGGTAACTGTTGACGGTTTCACTGCCTCCAGACCATCAAGATAAATGTAGTCAAGATAATTAGGAGTTGACGTTTTATTCGTTAGTTTATTTTTGATTGCCCATCTTGCTTCATCTTCCAGCGCAAGAAGCAATCCCTGGTCCAGAGCAACGTCAAATCGATAGGATGGCCATGCACCTTCCAGGTCTTTCATGTCCGTTTTGATCATAACATCCACCAGTTTTCGTGCAGCGTCGGGCATATCATTACAAAAACGTCCGCCCAAATCCAATGCACGCAATGCTTTTTTAATTGTTTCTGGATGTTTGATGACATAATCTCTCAAGCCAACAATTCCATATAGGCTTTCATATATATCTTGCCCATAAAAAGCCACGCCATTGCTACCTAATTGCGTAAGGATATTGCCTAAAAAAGGCTCCCAACCTGCCACCGCATCAACGTCCCCTTTTTCCAGCGCTTTGCTCAATTCCTCAGGTTTATAGTTGTGCTTGATTACATCATCAGGATTCAGTTTTTGCCTGTTAAGAAAAGCATCCAGCGTAAAATGCCCTGAAGTACTTTGCGTCACCCCGACATGCTTCCCCTTCAGACTAATTGGCGTTGTTACCCCTTTGTCCTTTCTTCCGACAATCCCATGATCTTTTTCGGCTTTAAATATTGTGGCAATAACCAATATCGGCCGGTTATCCAGGCCTGCGAACATAATTGGAATGTCTGCAACGGTTCCCAAGTCGGCCTGTCCTTGCAGGACAGCTTCCATTGCGGCCTTACCACTTGAATGCGACTGTATCCTGACCTGCAAGCCCTCATTAAGAAAATAGCCGTTCTCTAAAGCGGCAATAATGGAACAGGTTCCTACATATTCGGTATTAGTTGCAATCGTTATCTGTTCAAGAACTACAGGGCGACCATTTGCTGGTGCGCGAAACATCAACATGTAAGCCGCAAGCAAAACAATAGCCATCAACACACTGGCGGCAACATAGATGTAGGTTTTGGGAATATTCTTTGTACTCGCCGCATATCTCATTGCGATTCCTCTTCTACATTATCGGGACTCATATAACAAACAAAAGAGTGCGACGAATACAACAAAGACAGCTACAAGAAATACTAAACTTTAATTGCCGCAAAGCAAAACTAAAAACACAAGAAGCTTCAAAATTTAGTAAAAACCATGCCCCAACCCCCATCAAAGCAACGAAAATTGCATTTTATTCTAGTTCTTTTAATAAACTTAGGCAAGCAATTGCCGTTTTATCATTTATGTCCATTTCCTCGTGCCAGGCAGAGACTGAAATAGCAATGAGCTTTCTGTTACGTAAACCCCGGAAGACCTGTGCAATGTCTGCATATCCAGGCCCATGTTTTACATGATATTTAAGTGCAGGCATGTCAACTTCTGCATCAATTACATCTGTATCAAAATGCAAATAGATACTTTCATCAAGTGGAAGATGTTTGAAAATGTCTTCCAGCTTGCAGATAGTAATGCCAGAATTTTGTATCGCTTCACGTTCACCAGCGTCCAAATCGCGTGCGTCAGATAAAACAATTCTTTTTTCTGGATAAGCTTGCGCACCAACCATGTTAGTAAAAGCAGCTACAGAATCCCTATCTTTTTTTCGCCTGTCACGCTTACCGACCAGGATAGCGAGTGGCATTCCACCAAGATATTTCGTTTGTGTCGTCTCCCATGTGTGAAAATCTCCATGTGCGTCCAACCAAAGAATACGATCCGGCTCTTTTCCTGCTCGTTGTAAGCCACTCAATACACCCAGGGTGGAAATACAATCGCCAGCAACACAAACAGGTCGCAATCCATGTTTAAGGATGTTTTCCACCGATTTGGACAGGCGGGCATAAATTATTCCCATTCTGCGTAACTTCTCATTGGCATCACCAATTTCTGTTTCAGAGAAATCTGGCACGTCTACCATGTCCCACATGTCGCCCTCGATGTCGCGAATACGACACAGGCCGTTACGACGTTGTCCTGTTAAGAATGGAATGATGAGGCGGTGATTCATATCCAGGTTTCCGGATCCATTGAATAATCAAGTGCAGCCATCATTGCAATGACTTTTGGATCTGATCCCAAATTCATCAGCAAATTCTTTCGCTTTTCCCATCGTTTTAATTTGGGTGTTTCTGTTGCCATCATAGTCCGGAATTCAGGTAATGATGGCATATCGCTCAGGCCAAGATATTCTGTGATTTTTTTTATTACTTCGGCTGGTCGCAATAGAAATTCTTCGAAAGTTACACGCAGCGCGTTTATTTCACTGGCAAGAACCGCCTGGTGTGCTGACAGCCACTGATTGAGACAAACATCTTCTAGACGGGCTCTGGTAAATTCCTTCCAATTTGGAGGCAAGTCAAATTTCCACCATTTCTCACCAAATTCGACCACGTTTGAATAACCATCAATAGCCAATTGCACATCGATTTGGCTACAATCCAGCGAGAAAAAACCTATCGGCGATAACCAGCCATCCATTAATCCATTCACAGACTGCGCATACCCTCTGGTCAAATGGATGTAATTTATTTTTGCGTTAGGAAAAAGCCGCTCATACATACCAACACGATAGACATCCGGAGGAGATTTGAAGAGTAAGGTCTTTTCCCGCGCATCCCGTTCAGTAAACTGCCTTCGATACAGTCCTGGCAGTACAAACGGCGGCTCTTCCAATTTGGTCCTTTCATTAAAACAAACTGCACCCGCTGTATTCTTTCGGCCATCGTAATATGCCATTCTCCATGGCATACGTCGAAATACTTTAGTCAGTACGACCTCTTGCTGAGCCAGCTCTTCACTGACATTGCCAGTCCTGACTTCATTCAAAGCTTCATCCAAAGAGTCCATTAGATCAACATGTGCCAGAGAATCTGAAAATAAACTTGGAAATTGCAATAACAAGCGTTTTTCCCATTTCTTTTTTAAAAATCCTGCATCTGGCATTTCCTTCGTAACGACCGTCAAGTCATCAAGAATATTGTCGGCCAAATTATCCAAATTTGAAAAACTACTGATCGCATCACTATCAGAATTACAGCCGAAGCCATTATCTGTAAGGGTCAAAAATGGCGTGATTTCGCCGTCAAGAGTAGCGACATCCGGATGAGATGCCAGCACACTTTTCAATAAAGTAGAACCAGACCTGGGCGACGTTAAAATAACCGCTACCTTATCTACCTGTAAATTAAGTCTGGAGTGCGCGATATTGCGCATCTCATTGACTGCGCAAATAGTCTTGGTCATGTAGATTTACTGGTAGCAATCCTTTTCATGACAAAAGCAAAGAATTTTTTTGTCTCTTCCTTATCTGCAGCGGCACTACCTATTGCACGAACAGAAAACCCTGCCGCTTTTGCCAACGCTTTCATTTCTTTGATGGCACCAAAATTTGATTGCGCAAAATAAATTCGCCCGTTTGGCTTCAAATAGCTGCCGACCTCTTCAAAAAAACGGGCATTGGTCTTGAAATCGGTGTCCCATTGGGATTGCGCTACCACATCATGTGCAAATTTGTTTCGAAAAGGGAGATTCGCTGTAATAACATCAAATTGAGCTCCACTAATTTTTTGAAAAAGATCTGAACTCTTGACTTGCATAATTTTGTCAAATTCGTGCAATTTTGCATTGTGCTTTGCACTCTTAATAGCCGACGGATTAATGTCTACTGCCAGCACCTCACTGGCCCCTTGATAACAGGCGAAAATAGCAATAACCCCTGAACCAGTCCCAATATCCAGTACACTTTCTCCCGGCTTGATACGGAAATTTTGGACAAGCGGCTGGCTATCAATAAATGGCCAAAAAGTACCTGGGTAAACCAGGAACTCTTTATCAAGGTATTTAAACTTTTTTCCTGTTGAAGGAATTGCCTTGAATGCTTTTTGCCGACCCTTTTGCCAACGATCTATACGCGCAACGCTATCAGTATTTGTGTTAGAAAAGTGCTCCATCTTTTTCCCTCTTTCATGAAAATGACTTCAAGATTGTGCAGCAAATGTTCGTCGTATCTGAATTCAAATATCAATACATGCAACATGGACGAATTTGTGAAAATAGTTGCCGATTCACTCCAATTCCAGGGCAGCGTCTATTGCTTCAGTAAATTTAACAATATCAATGGGTTTAGTAATATAACGAAAGAAACCCGAAGCTACCCCCATTTCGATTTCGGAAGACATCGCATTTGCAGTAAGCGCAATGACAGGAATATGTGCTGTTCTTAAATCATCACCGAGTATTTGCCTGGTTTCAATTCCGTCGATACCGGGCAAATTAATATCCACCAAAATAACTTGAGGTAAATGCAAACGGGCCAATTCTATTCCGGCAAAACCATCTGGCGCGGACAGAAAAGTAAAATCCGGGCGAAAGCGCATGAGCTCCTTTACCAACCTCAGGTTCGTCGGATTATCTTCTATGTAAAGTAAAGTTTTTTGCCCTTTTTCCAAAGAACCATTAGATGATTCACGCGCGGCTGCTTCGGCGGATTTAGTCATCAAAGGTGGCATTACAGAATCACCCATAGGCAGTTCTATCCAAAAGGTGCTACCAACCCCTAGTTCACTGGAAATGCCGATTTCCCCACGCATTGCATCAACCAGATGCTTCACCAATGCCAGGCCAATTCCGGTACCTTCTTCGTCAAAAACTTCACGCCCCAGCCGATTGAACGGCTGAAAAATAGTTTCGAGCTGGGCTGCGGTGAGTCCAATACCCGTATCCTGAACATAAATGCGCATTTTTTTTGCATCGATCTTTTCACAACTTACCGTAACAACGCCATCTGACCTGTTATATTTAATCGCATTGGACAATAAATTGATCAAAATCTGTTTCAGGCGTATCCGGTCAGCAAAAACATGCATGCCATGAACTGGTTTGAATTGAACACCGATAGCACGTTTTTTTGACAGAGGCTCAATCATCGTACTGCATTCAGCAAATACATCTTCAAGCGCGACGGGCTCAAGTGATAAACTCATCGCACCGGATTCAACTTTCGCCAAATCGAGTATTTCGTTAATCAAAGTAAGTAAGTGAATTCCTGCTTCTTCTATATGCTGCGCAAATTCTTTTTTTTCATCAAGTGTTGTTGATAATGTCTCGGATGTGAGTATTTGCGCGAAACCAAGGATAGCGTTAAGTGGAGTGCGCAACTCGTGGCTCATGTTAGACAAGAAGGTGGATTTCGCCCTATTCGCAATATCTGCTTGTGTCTTGGCCAATTCAAGATCTTCATTTAAGACTGCCAGTTCAGTGATATGCGCATGTAACAGCCGTTCGAGATTGGCGTTTTCCATTCGCAATGTCCGCGCTTCCAGTGCTCTTGCCAGCACAGGAAGAAGTGAAGAAATCTTGAACGGCTTAATAATATAGTCAAGAGCCCCAACCTTCATCGCTTCCACCGCAGACGCTATCGTCCCCTCACCCGTCATGACAATGCACGCCAGGTCTGGATCAAGATGACGAGCCGCCTTCACCATTTCTATACCGTCAAACTGCGGCATCATCAAATCGGTAAGCAGAAGATCAAATGTTGTATCCCGCATTTGAATCAGTGCTTCTGAACCTGATACAAAGCCTGAAGTCTCATAGCCATGATCACGCAATAAATCACACAGTGCACTCATGTGCAGCACTTCATCATCTACTATCAATATTCGCGGATACGCTTTAGGTGTTCTCATCCAGACTCCCTACCGGACATCATCACGTTTTGGTATAAGTTAATGCATATATAAAATTACTACTTTCAATATAGCTGGACTTTTTTTAAAAACAACAAATATCAAAACAGAAATTTTTTTGCATATTAGTCATCTATACACAAATAATACCTGTACATCAAGAAAAACTGTTGTTGTAAAATTAATTGCAATGGCGAAATGTAGGATATTTTTATCAGTTTTTAATAAATTGAATCAACTTGCATGATTCATAGTATTATTAAATTGCCACCAAATGAACTATATGCATGAAAACCTGTGCAAAGGAAGATAGATGTCTTTCAGTTCTTTGAAATTTGCCATCTTGTTAGCGTCAGGGATTTCAAATTCTGTTCTGCCAGCCTCGCTGGATGAACCAATTAAACCCATACCTTTTTCGCTGAATCAAAATCCAGCCAGAGCAGAAATTGGCAGGCAACTATTTCGTGACCCTCTCCTTTCTGTAAACAATAAAATATCCTGCGCAAGTTGCCACAATCTTGAAAAAGGCGGTATGGATGGCCTGTCACGCTCTATCGGTATTAACGGGCAAAAAACCGAGGTCAACACGCCAACCGTTTTCAACACCGCATTCAATTTCAAACAATTTTGGAATGGACGCGCAGATTCTTTAGAAGCACAAATCAGTCAGGTGCTGCAAAATCCCGCTGAGATGGGTTCAAAATGGGAAGATATCGTACGTAAAATATCCAAAGACGCGAAGTATCAGCAAGCTTTCACCGCATCCTATAAAGATGGGGTCACACAAGCCAACATACAGGACGCAATTGCCACTTTTGAACGCACCTTGATCACACCCAATTCACGTTTCGACCAATATCTTCGGGGCAATAATTTGGCCATTTCTGATGTGGAAAAAATTGGCTACAACAAATTTAAACAATACGGTTGCATAGCCTGCCATCAAGGAGTCAATGTCGGTGGAAACATGTTTCAAAAATTTGGTGTCATGGGAGACTATTTTAAGCAGCGCGGAAAACTAACAGAAGCAGATCTTGGTCGCTATCTTGTCACAAAAGAAGAAGGAGACAAGTATGTGTTTAAGGTACCTAGTCTACGTAATGTCGCTCTGACTGCACCATATTTTCACGACGCATCTGCAAAAACACTGGAGGAAGCAGTTGACGTCATGTTCAAGTATCAACTTGGACGTGTTGGTTCAAAAGAGGATAAGCAATTCATCGTCAAATTCCTCAATACATTAACTGGCGAACTCTCCAATAAGCCATGAAAATTAAGCGTACTTCATTGACTTGGCTCCCAATGGCATTTCTGGGCGTACTGCTTTCCTCCTCGCTCATTTTTTTATATATAAAAACGAAAAATTTCGACCCAGCTCTCTATTTCGAAAACGTTGCCCTGTTACGTCAAATAAAACAGCTTGACGCGCATTGGGAATTGGATGTGATGAAGTCTAAAGTCGGAATCAATAAAACGTATGATCCATTAGTTGATCCACTCTCAGACCTGGATAAATTGCAGCAACAATTGGATTTAATCACAGCAAAAAAAAATCACAATACCTCCCTGAGACTGGAAAACGAAATTAGAATTTTTGAAAAAACCTTGCAGAAAAAATCAATTCTGATTGAACGCTTCAAATCTCACAACGCAATCCTTAGAAATTCTTTAGCATTTCTGCCGACTGCAGCTGAAGATATTCAAAACCTAGGTTCTCAAACAAAAAATGCAGCCATTTTCGAAAACATCACCGGGAGTGTAAAAAAAATATTGCTAGCCAGTTTAGTGTATGACCAGGCAGCGTCCGAGGAAAAAGCAATCGAAATCGAATCAGAGTTAGTTCAGTTAATTAGCTTGGAAAAAAATCTTCCTCTAAATTTCACGGAAAGGATGAACATATTTTCCGCTCATGCACGGACAATTTTAAGAGAACACGGTGTTGTCAATGAACTTTTAAAAGACATCTCCAATGAACCGACTGCAGCGAATATAGATGCAATCAATAATTCTCTCAACATTGAACAACAACAAAACACTGAACTAGCTCAAAAATATCGACAGTATTTATTTCTATTTGCCGTCGCGCTGACGGGTTTATTTTTATATGCAGCAATTCGAATAATTCGCAACAATGCGCTTATAAAGCGTATCAATACTGAACTGCAATATGCGAACAACAATCTGGAACAACGAGTTCAAGAACGCACCTATGAATTAAAAGCCGTGCAGGCTGAACTGATTACAACTGCTCGTCAAGCAGGGATGGCCGAGATTGCGACTAACGTACTTCATAACGTAGGAAATGTTTTAAACAGCGTGAACATATCAGCCGAATTAGTTAGTAATCGAGTTCGCGCATCTAAAATATCAGGGTTAGGAAAAGCTGTCCAACTTATCGAAGAGCATGCTGAAGACTTGGGGGATTTTTTCACTAAAAATCCAAAGGGTAAATTATTACCTGATTATCTTGGCAAATTGTCTGTTGCAATAGGTGACGAACAACAAGCAATTGTCAACGAACTTGCCCAACTTGTTAAAAGTATTGATCACATTAGGGACATCGTTACTACACAGCAATCGTACGCAGGTACATCAAGTGTGCTCGAACAGTTTCAACTTAACGAACTTATTGAAGACGCATTGCGTATAAGCGCTAGTTCATTAGTACATCACAACGTGAAGATCGTAAAGGAGTTTGATACTGTTCCACCGATGTTACTTGACCGGCATCGGGTATTGCAAATATTAATTAACCTTATTAGTAACGCAAAAAATGCAATGGCCAGCAAGCAAGGCGACCAACATCTGATTACTCTGCGCGTGCATCAGGTACAAGAACAAACTATACAAGTACAGGTCATAGATAACGGCGAAGGCATTCCACCCGAAAATATCATACGTATCTTCTCACATGGATTCACCACCCGCAAAAATGGTCATGGTTTTGGATTGCATAGTTGTGTGTTGGCGGCAAAATCGATGGGGGGAAATTTAACAGCTAGTAGCGATGGCGTGGGAAAAGGTGCAGTTTTTACTTTCGAATTCCCGATAAAATCAGGAAAAGATATTTTATGAATTCGTTGAAAAATAGACGCATATTGCTCATAGACGACATGCATCAGATTCATGAGGATTTTCGCAAAATTCTCGTTGAAAGTTCATCTGAATCAGAGCTCGACAGCGCAGAAGCGATGTTATTTGGAGAAAAACCTGATACCTCTTTTATTGGATTCGAGTTGGATTCTGCGTATCAAGGGCAAGACGGCATGGAGATGGTACAGAAGTCGCTGGATGCCAATTTACCCTATGCAATGGCTTTCATAGACATGCGTATGCCACCCGGCTGGGATGGTGTTGAAACCACGGAGCGTCTGTGGCAGCTAGACCCGAGATTGCAGATCGTTATATGTACGGCTTATTCCGATTATTCCTGGGAAGAAGTATTAAATCGTCTGGATACACGCGATCGCTTATTGATTTTAAAAAAACCCTTTGACTTGATTGAGGTCCGGCAGTTAGCCAATACCCTAACCGCCAAGTGGGTAAGCGGCCAGCAAGCAGCATTAAAAATGGATCACCTGGAGCAGATTGTTCAAGAACGAACAAAGGAACTCACAAATGAAATGTTGGTGCGAAAAGAGGCACAGGCAAATCTTGAAATTGCAAACAACAATCTGCAAGAGAGTGAGGAACAATACCGACTGCTCGTTGAACTGTCTCCGGACGCTATCTTAATTGAGCGTTCAGAGAGAATTGTTTTTGCAAATAGAACAGCTTGCGACTTGTTTCGCGCACATCAACTCAATAATTTATTAAATCGTTCGATAACGTCGCTGCTCGTATCGGTTCATCCTTCCGCTGCAAAGCATCTCAGTAATTCAGAAAATAATATTGATGTGCAGTTTTCGACAGAAGAATTGGCGCTATGTCTTGATGGCGACAAGATACATGTCTTAGTAAACCGTCTTGCATACACTTACCAAGGAAAATCAGCGACACAGCTGGTGATACGGGATGCGACCGAACACAAACGATTACAAAAACAATTACAATATCAGGCCAATTATGACGCATTAACTGGTTTGCCTAATCGGCATTTGTTAATGGACCGACTTCATCAGGCAATATCACACGCCCAAAGAAACGACGGGCGGTTAGCGATATGTTTTCTCGATTTGGATCGTTTTAAATGGATTAATGACAGTTTTGGTCACGCTGCGGGCGATGAATTATTGAAGGTCGTTGCCCTACGTATCGGTAGCTGTTTACGCGAAACAGATACTGTCGCCCGCTTAGGAGGCGATGAATTTGTTTTGTTGCTATATAACCAAAATGGACAGGCGCATAACGTTGAACTTGCCATTGATCGCGTAGTGAAAAGCGTTGCGCAACCTTTGATTCTCGCTGGTCGGCAAATTAATATAAGTTGCAGTATTGGTTGCAGCAATTTCCCCGAAGACGGTATAGATGGAAATGAATTGCTTAAGTTCGCCGACGCCGCTATGTACCGCGCAAAAGAAATGGGACGCAATAACCTGCAAATTTATAATGAGAATTTGCATCGTCATTTGGATGAACGAAAAAAACTGGCCTCCGACTTGCAACGCGCAATTGATGAACATCAGTTATCGCTAGCGTATCAGCCACAAATCGATTTGCGCAATGGGAAAATAAGTGGAGCTGAAGCGCTACTGCGATGGCAACATCCAGAATTAGGAAACATCCCCCCCACTCTGTTTTTACCTCTGGCCGAAGAAACGGGTTTAATTGAGTTACTAGGTGCCTGGACGATAAGGAAGGTTTGTGAACAATGCAAGGCATGGCGGGAAGCAGATCTTCCGATCATAGGCATCAGCATTAATCTGTCAGCCAAACAAGTAGAATGGCCTGATCTAAAACAATGCATTGCCGGTTCTTTAACCGCGAATAAAATAGAGCCCTGTCATCTTGAATTGGAGTTGGCGGAAAGTACAATAGTTCAAAATATTGAAAAAAATATCTTGATCATGAACGATCTTAAAAGCTTGGGAGTGCAATTGGCGATTGACGATTTTGGTACTGGTTACTCGAATTTGCGGTCATTGGCAGCACTCCCAATTGACAAGATCAAGTTAGATGGATCTTTTATCAAAGATGTTGTCAGTAGCCCGGACAATCTGGCCATTACAAATACTATTATTGTGATGGCACATCAACTCGGATTGAAAACAGTCGCCGAAATGGTCGAAACGGCTGGTCAGGTTGCATTGCTTACTTTAGGTGGTTGCGACCAAGCGCAAGGTTATTTTTTTAGCCCGGCATTGCATGCTGCAGAATTGATGTCTCTCCTGCTGGCTGGTCCACTTCTCGTTCCGGAATCCAGATCAGAAGATTCTTTTACCCGGACCCTGCTTGTATTGGATGACGATCCTGGTATGACACGTGCAATAGTAAGGGGATTAAAATTTGATGGTTATCGCATACTATTGGCGAATCGTGCAGAGGAAGCTTTTGAATTACTTGCTTGCAACAATATTGGCGTGGTTTTATGCGATCAACGACTGCAGGAAACAACTGGAGTAGAAATGCTGACAAAAATCCGACGTTTGTACCCCAGCACCGTTAGATTACTTTTTAGTGGTTACAAGGAATTTGAAGCGATGACTGCGGCAATTAATCAGGGTGCCATCTATAAATTCTTAGGCAAACCTTTCAGCAATCATGAGCTTCGAAAAATTTTGGCTGAGGCGTTTGACGTACATGATCGTAATGTATCAGAGACCAAGCGACAATCAGACGCATTCATTGCAAAAAAGAGATTGAATTAAAAAACCTTTTCCGAAAAATTGAAGATATGGAAATGTATTGTTAAATTTATGGATTATTTTTCAAATAGACGCATATTACTCATAGACGACATGCCTCAGATTCATGAGGATTTTCGCAAAATTCTCGTTAAAAGTTCATCTGAATCAGAGCTTGACAGCGCAGAAGCGATGTTATTTGGAGAAAAACCTGATACCTCTTTTATTGGATTTGAGTTGGATTCTGCGTATCAAGGGCAAGACGGCATGGAGATGGTACAGAAGTCGCTGGATGCCAATTTACCCTATGCAATGGCTTTCATAGACATGCGTATGCCACCCGGCTGGGATGGTGTTGAAACCACGGAGCGTCTGTGGCAACTAGACCCAAGATTGCAGATCGTTATATGTACGGCTTATTCCGATTATTCCTGGGAAGAAGTATTAAACCGTCTGGATACACGCGATCGCTTATTGATTTTAAAAAAACCCTTTGACTTGATTGAGGTCCGGCAGTTAGCCAATACCCTAACCGCCAAGTGGGTAAGCGGCCAGCAAGCAGCATTAAAAATGGATCACCTGGAGCAGATTGTTCAGGAACGAAACAGTGAAGTATTGCTCGCAAACAGATTACTTGAAAACGAAATCAATGAACGGAAACTATTGGAAAGCCAATTGATTCAATCAGAAAAATTAGCGTCTATTGGCCAATTGGCAGCAGGCGTCGCACATGAAATCAACAATCCTATCGGTTTCATATTTTCAAATTTCAGCACTCTGGAACTTTATCTCGAACGTTTATTCGAAATGCTGACCGCATATGAAAATGCCGAACATCACATAACTTCGCCATCACTGATTACGGAAATAAGAAATCTACGTGAACGTATTGAATTACAGTATTTAAAGGAAGATATTCCATTTCTTATCAACGAATCCAAGGATGGAATAACACGTGTCAGTAAAATTATCCAGGACCTGAAGGATTTTTCTCGAACAGATACAGCTCAGAAATGGGAATGGGCTGACCTTCATCAAGGTATAGAGTCTACGTTAAATATAATAACTAGTGAAATCAAATACTCTGCAGATGTAATTAAAGAGTATGGCTCTATCCCCGAAGTGGAATGTCTGCCATCTCAAATCAATCAAGTGGTGATGAATCTCGTGGTCAACGCAGCGCATGCATCTGGATCGAAACGAGGCCAAATAACTATCCGCACAGGAACCGCGGACGAGCAGGTCTGGATAGAAATAGAAGACAAGGGCGACGGCATTCCTGAAGATGTTCTGCCACGAATTTTTGACCCTTTCTTTACGACCAAACCGATCGGTAAAGGCACGGGACTAGGTTTATCTTTGTCTTATGGAATCATACAGAAACACAAAGGCCATATCGACGTGAGTACGGCAGTGGGACGTGGAACAACATTCCGTATAATTTTACCAATCACACATATTGGCAATCTTGACGACTGACAGCTAGCTGTCGTACAAGACTTCTTCATCCAACGGTTGAACGTACAAATGCTAAGAAGCTGTTGAGAATCAGTAGCAATGTTCTGTCTTTGAGTGTATCGCAATCATCCAGAACTCATTTCATCAATAGGGGCGAGATGCGTTTGCCAAGGACTGACCACCGCATGGGTGGCCAAAGCAATTGGTACTGCCTATAAGGTCTCAATACAAGTTGATTTATTCAATGTATTTTCCTCAGAGCCTGCATATTCAATCCGATTGCGCCCCTGCTCTTTCGAGCGATATAACGCCTGGTCTGCGAGGTCAATCAATTCAGATGAGGTTTTTGGATGGCCAGGATTGAATGCAATCACGCCGAAACTGGCTGTCACGGTAATCGCTGGCTGTCCCTTGATCTGTATGGGCTGTGACCGTATGATCTGATGCAAAGCTTCAACACGCCCCTTTCCCTTTTGCAGGTCCAGGCCGGGCAATAACACCAGAAACTCTTCCCCACCGTAGCGCCCTACTGCATCGTATGGCCGCACGACGGTTTCCAGTCGCAACACCACTTCCTGCAATACGGTATCACCAGCGGGGTGTCCATACGTATCATTGATGCGCTTGAAATGATCCAGGTCCAATAATATCAATAGTAAGGATGTTTGTTGCCGTGAGGCTTTTACCAGTTCCTTGTCAAGGATTTCTATCAAGGCAGAGCGATTCCATGCTTTGGTTAATCCATCTCTTAGCGCACGCGCACGCAGCTCTTCCCTCGAAAGCTCAAGCTCCCGTGTGCGTTCGCTTACGAGTGCTTCCATTTCCAACTGTCGTGCTGTCAACTTGCTTAGCCGATAGCGATGGAGAGTGAGCAAGAAAACGACTGCCACAACACTGCATAATATATAAAATGAAATCGTCCTCCACCACGGAGGTTGTATCAGCAGCGCCTGCGACATTAACGGAGATACTGCTTGAGCCTCGGTATTGCTTACAAAATATTCCAACTGGTAATTACCCGGTGGTAAGGCGGTAAACCTTAGGTCTGGCGCAAACGACTCCGACCAGTTGTTCTCCAGCCCAGCCAAACGATAATGGAATTTGAGTGCTGCCCGGTTCTGGAAATTCAGGCTGGCCAATGTCAGCTCCAGAGGTTCGGGGGACCAGGGCAAGTACAATGAATTGTTTACCGGATATGATCTACCATCCCGACTGACGCTTTCGATTAACACGTTCAATTGTGGCGGCGTGAATAGTCGCTCTGGTTGAAGCAGGTGTGAGATCCCATTGCTGGTCGCAATCCACATCGATCCATCTGTATCTTCATAAAATGCCCGGCCGTTTATATCGTTCCACACCAGGCCATGATTCTGGTTAAAGATGCGCCATTGTTTTTTATTCCATACGGCAATTCCCGCATCAGTCCCCACCCACAGCCAGCCGCGAAGGTCTTCATGTAAAGAAATGATTCTCTTGCCATGTAATAGCGGGACATCTTGTCGAATGACCTGGATACCATTTTTACTGGTCACCACTTGCCACAGGTTTTGCTCACTACCCAACCACAAGGTCCCGTCTCTAGCACAATTGACGAATCCCATAGCCGCACCATCTCCTTCTATGCCCACACGAAAACTGTCCCAACGAACGCCGTCGAAGCGCAATAAGCGATGTTCGGAAACGAACCATATATCGCCGCTTGCATTCTGGCATAGGTCAAAAAACTGTTCGCTCTTAGGACCCAGCACCGCTTTGAGTGCTGCAGATTGCTGCACCGCTTTGCCAGGCGAATGCGTATCAAATGCAAATATCCCTTTTGCTGTTGCCAGCCAAAGCATGCCATTGCGGTCGGCGAGCATGGTCGAAATCAAAGACAGCGCTGTGACTTGAATATCCTGGTCAGTTGCAGCATCATATCGCATCAACATGCCCGAATAAGTGGAACCCCATACTGTCCCATCCTTGTCTGATACCAGGCTTGACCATTGGTGATTATTGTAACCATGCTCACTTTTGCCTGGTACAAATCGCCTTTCTCCTTGCTTCATACTTGCTGGTCCAGAACGTGTACCAATATGTAGCATGCCTGTCTGGTCCCGCACAAAAGATAGAACCGCATCATCCGGCACCCCTTCTGTGGTAGTCCAATTTTCCCAATTTCCATAACCCAGCCAATTGATCAGACCGTGCCCGCGTGCCCCCATCCACATACCGCCATCTCTGTCAAATAGCAAGGCATTGAGACCGCCTCCTGTTCTCAAACCATTCCGCGCGTCAAATACTTCCCAGTGGTCTTTATTCCAGCGAATTAAACCCTGGTCGGAATTGCTAAGAATTCGGTCTTCAGAATCTACCGTTAACGGTGTTGCCAGCACAATTTTTTGGAGAATATTGCCAGGTGGGGTACGGTCAATGAAGCGAACAGCCTGCGATGGCAACGAAACCATGTGATGACTTCCACGCACCCACAACTGTCCTCTGTTGTCTCGGACAATGCTGTTCCATTGGTCATCGGGTACACCCTGTGTACTGTCCCAGACTTTAAGCCCTTGCGGCCCATATTGACAAAGCGATTGCTGACACCCCATCCACAACGTCCCGTTCGCGTCAACATGGATGCCGAAAATATCCTTTAATGCCGGCTGTTGCCGAATCTGTTCATCTGTAAAAAAAGGATGTGCCTGCGGCTTGCCATCAAGCAGTGTGAGCGAATACAGGTGCAGATTGTCGATGAGAAGCAGTGCGCCATCAGGTAAGGATGCGAAATTTTGTCCAGGCCATATGCTCATTTTCTTTCCGGCATTCAAGACAGGAACAAAACGTTCGCCTGATCTGAGATATAAATTATCGTAACTTCCAACCCATAGCCGGTCTTGCTTGTCAATATGGACGTCCGTCACAAATGGCTCTGTCAGCCCGGCATCTTCCGAAAAGCGTTGAAAGCCAGCACCGTTAAAACGAAATAAACCATTTTCAGTACCTGTCCAGAGATAACCCGTTTTATCAAAAGCCATTGCACTAATCGACAGATTGCTGAGACCGTCGTGCTGCGTATAGTATCGCAAGGGCATTTGCTGCGCCCACGCAAAAACGGGCCACAAGATCAGACTGATGGCGAGAATGCGAAAGTTGACGAGCATATGAAAAACCATATCAAAAGGTACTCGAACGAGGCAAGGTATAAACAAGCCGCAGGCCCAGCTGTTTAGCTCGGCTAACATGGTTTTTTGGGAAAGGGAGAAAAATTGTTCTCAAGGATATTACAGGCGAGATTGCAGGATATTGCGAAGGTCAACAGAAAACTCAGCAAACTGACCAAAACGAAACAGTAATGGATATTAGTCTAGCATGTGGACATATTGAAATATGTTGCCATAAAGCATAATTTTGGAGATTTGCCACAAAAAGTAGCATTTTTTCACAAAAAATTTGTGCTCAAAAGTATATGAGTTTTTACAAATCAATTTAAACCAAATAGAACTTACGCAAAATTGCACCGGCAAGGTTATCGGTTTAGGAAACCGCCCTTGCAGGGGAGGTTTGTTACGTCGGCAGACAATATGTATAGTATGCAGCTCCTATTGGAGGAGCGGCAACGCAGCTGGGGCAGTTTTGCGTAAGTCCTACTCAAGCTTAATTATTGTGATACCGCTCCCCCATGCCAGGTACGCAATACCCTGAATATCCCATGGTATGAATCTACCCCAAGCAATTGCCCACCATGGCTACCATAGTGTTGATCGGGGCGAAAGCCAATTTCACCAAAATCTGGAACTGGAAAATCTCTGAGATTGTCCAGTCGCTGCAGTAATTCAGCGCGACCAAGCTGACGACCAGTGCGCTTGAGTGCTTCGACCAATACCTGACCTGAAGCGTAGGCGGCATCACTATAAGCAGCAGCCAGATCAAATGACGTGCTCGTCGTACTCCATGGCAAAAGCAGGCGCAAGCGCCCAGCTCGTGCCGGTGCCAGGCGCAATGCTGCCAGGCCAACGTGAATGGCGTTGGCATACACCAGTCCATTACCACCAGTCTCAAGCAACTCACGTAAATGGGTGCCGCTGCCGAGAAAAATCACCGCTTCACCTGGCTTGAATGTTTTGAACGGCCAGGCTCGTTCCCGCAGGGGTTGATGAAGCAATCGCGCCTGTTCGCGCAACGCGTCCACCAATCGCTGCAAAGCGGGATCATTGCCATCGTCATATACCAGCATCACATGTTTTTTTGCTTTTTTTCCCGGAAAATCAAGCTCTGCTTGAGTGAGCAAAGCCATGGCTTGTTCACGTATTGAGGGTAACAGGTGAAACCTGTCTGGCAAAGCAAGGTCTGAGAAATTGGCAATACCAGGGATGGGCATGGGGCCGATGACAGGTGCGTGATTACCTTCTTTAGTAGTATTGCTTGCAGTATCCGGTTGCAGACTGGCGACCTCGACCAACACTTCATCCGGCGGCGGATTGATGACCAACTGCAGCCGACGTCCATACACGACCTGATCAAGTGCCTTGTTCAAGCCTGCCTGTATCGCTGCGCCGTACTCTGTCGGCGGCAAAACAACACCGATACGCAGCACCGATTCACTGACACCTGGTGTATCCCTACCTATCACGTTCAGATAGGCGAGCAAATCATCCAGGGTCGCTGCATCAACTTGATAACGAGGCATCAGCGGATGCAGAATTTTCCCCGTACTGCCCAGTCCATCAAGCATGGCACGCTGCACATCCAGCCGGTCTGGATTGCCTGCCAGGGCGGGGGCACGCAAGCCCCCCTCTTCACGCCCTTCCCCACGACTACCGTGGCAGCGCAGGCAGGCAGCTTGTCCATTCCAACCATTGCGGTACAGAGCCTGTCCGCGTTGCCAGGCTTGATCATCTGCGGTTACAGCACTGGCAAGACCTGTGCATAGCAGCCACGACAGCCACAACAATTTGCTGAAAAAGTTAGTCCATGACCATGCCATCATCGGACTGGAAACAGTTTCCCTACGGCGACGGCAATTTCTTCCGGCCTGGCTGTTGCATGTAATTTTTTCCAGTCACCAGTCTGTAAATTACCTGCCAACAAAATAGTACTATGGGCGTCTTTATCTGCACCACCGCCCCCCAATTTTTGGCAGACTGTTGCAATATTTTCTGCGCTACCTGTCAGGAACAGCCAACCTGGGTGTACCTGAAATTTGTTGGCAAATTCTTTCAACACTTTCGGTGTATCGGTTTCAGGATCGACGGTGATACTGACCATTTGCACCCGGGGATCCAGCAAGGCCTGCACTTTGGCCAAATTGGCGGTCATGGGCGAGCATATACCCGGGCAAGAGGTGTAAATAAAATTAATCAACACCACTTTGTCTTTGATGACATCATCAAAGAAATGCACGGTTTTTCCGTCTTGCGTCTGTAAAGGTAAATTGGGGAAATAACGCCCATTCGCGACCTGCAAGGCAGGATCAGGTCCGGCCACCTGTTCTATGGCATTCAAGATGAGTTTGGCGTCAGGCAGGCTTGCTAATTGTTGCCAGGCGTTCTTTTTTTCATTGATGACCAATACCAGTCCACTGTGATTGCTTTTATCACTCACGCCAGCGTTTAATGAACGCAACAATTTATCGATGACAACCTTGTTCCCAGTCAAAAACTGCCAGCCAGGGCCAACCTCAAACTGTTGTGCAAAAGCTTTCAGGCGTGCCGGTTTATCAGTGTTAGGGTCAATGCTGATGGAAATGAAAACGACATCACGCCCGACACGCGTCCCCAGGTCACGTTGCACCTGGCGCAAGGTGGCAGTCTGCGTTGGGCAAATCATGGTGCAGGAAGTAAAGATGAAATTAAGCACGGCAGTCTTGCCTTGTACAAGATCACGATAAAAGGACACATTTTTGCCATCCTGATTGATCAATTGGGCTTCTGGTATGGTGCGGGTGGCTGCCTGCGCAGATAACGATGCCAGCAGCAGGAACGGAGCACAACACGCTACGAACCTCAGTGCCTTGCTCATCATGACAGACAGGTCTTTCATCACTTGTTTCATATTGATCCCGATTCTGGAAGAAACTATTTCACGGTCAACACCAGTTGTGCTGCCTGGTTCCAGCTCATGCCCAGCGATGTCGCTTGAAAGTAGACGTAATAATTTCCACTTCCTTGTGGAGCAAACGTAATGCTGTAGTCACCATTTTTTTGTTCATGCGCATCCAGTTGTAGTTGCTGGTTGTTTGTCGTGTTAAAAAGCAGGACCTGCAAATCGGAGACGCCAGACACGGCCTGCCCGTTGACAGCATCACGGATGGCAAATTGCAGATTCTGGTTCGTGCCCTTGCTCAAGGCAGGCACGCTACCAGCCAGTGTCACAGCATACCGAGTTGATGGTGGTTTGGCTGGATCAGTTTGCACATTAATGGGAAAGCAATGCAACATCTTGGGTGAGTCGAGATAAAACACCAGTTGGTAATTGCCAGCCCTTGGCAAGCGGGCATTGGCCTGATATTTGCCGGGCAGGTGTTCTTGCAGGCTATGGTCTAACACCAGCACAGCACGTGGTTCGTGGCCGTAATTGCGAAAGCTGCCTGCGGGTGCGCTCATGCCTTCCTGGTAATAATAAATGGTGCGGTCCGCTGGATTAGCCAGCAAGGCTGCTGCACCGTTGGGAACTATCACTGTCGTGTCTGCCAGACTACCAGTGCTGCGCCGCTTGTCAAAGGCTTTTTGCCCGTTGCTAACCGACGCTAGCGCCAATGGCTGCCCGGCCTTCCCTATTGCATCCAGCGGAACAAGTTGCACGATTTCACTATGACGTCGCCGGATGTATGCCAGGCGATCAGAAAACGTAACCTGATCCGGCCCATGCGAAATGTCCGCACTTTGCACGATCTGATTGGTGGCAACATCGAGCAAATCGAGCTTGTTTTTTTGCGGATTGAGAATAAAGCCATAGCGCCCATCGGGTGCAAACCGGATAATGGAGACACCCGGTAAGCTCTTGACACTTGCTGCTCGTTTTCCTGCAACATCAAAGGCAATAATCTGGCCATCACCTTCGTGGACAACATACAGCAATTGTGCTTTGGATGACCATGCCATGGCCACGGGATTCATGCCACCAGCCAGGTCAGCGGTTTTCCTGAGATTGCTCGTGTCTATCAGACTGATGTTGTTGTCAGCGGCATTACTGACAAAAACGCTCTTACCGTCATCACTAAAAGCGATAGTGTGTAAGCCTTGTCCAGTTTTGATCGTTGCCAGCAATTGACCATTTGATGCTGCCAAGACTGCCACACCATCGTCAGTTAATACCCATATCTGTTGTGCGCCTGGGCGCAAGGCCAATTGACCCGGGTGACCGGGCACAGGAACATACGTCTTGACTTGCCAGGTTTGGGTATCCACCAGCGCTACTTCCCCAACTTGCGGCTGGCTTACCCACAAGCTTTGCTCAGGTGTCAGCAACCAATCTTGCCCTACCCCATGCAGCATCACCAAGGTCAGTAATTTGGAGCCACCAAATCCGGTTTGCGGATTGATGACGGAGATAGAATTATCTTCATTCAATGCCAGCACGTAATACGCATTCAAGCTGAGTGCAGGCGCATGCAGCAAATCGCCACCTATGAAATTGGCTACCTTGCGACGGCAAGCCTGCTCGCTGTTTTCTTCTCCCTTGGTTTGCCCGTCGACCCAGGCAATCGGACGCGCATTGCGGATCGGATTTAAGCTTGCGGCATCGCGCAGGCTTAGAGTAAAGCGCGCTTCTGCCCCCTCTTGCATGAACTCAGACATCTCCAATTGCAAGGAGACACCATCCTTGATCACCTGATTTGGCGCGGGCTTAAGTTCTGCTGCCAATGCTGCACTGGCGCTGCCTGCAGAAATAGCTGGCTGTGCAGTGACCAGCGCAGTCGCCAGCACCAGCCCGGCCACGGCTTGATGCCAGCTATTACGTGCATAGGCAGGCTCGTTAAGTATCGCGTACCCCATTAACGCTTCCGTCGTTCTATTTTTTCCAGTGGCAGCACAGGTGGTTCGACCTGCTTGTCGACAGACTCTATCGCATTATTAGTCGCCGTCATGATAGTCGCCGCCGGTCTGATCTGTGCCAGTCCGCCAAAAGAAGAACGCACTTCCAGCATGGTGGGCTTTGCTGCATTGGCCTTGAATTTCCAGCGCCCGGTCTGGTCAACTGCGACCTTGCCCAGCTCTTTGCCGTCCACCACGATGGTGACAGTGTCAGCCTGCTCCCATTGCACACTGCCGGGGCGCATCGTGACACTACCGGAGACCTCAAGAATGCCTTCTATGGTCACTACCTTGTCAATCACGACGACATCGGCAAACACCTCCTGCACTGCCACCGCCGCTGTGACTGCTACGGTAGCACGCGCTTGAGCAGGACTGACACGGAACACCCCCCAGCCACCGGCACTATATTGGCCATTGGGCCAACTGCGGTATAAATAGTCGCCTGGCACTGCGAATGATCCACCAGCCTTATCGACAACAACATCAAAATGTGATGTCGTGCCATAGCCGGACTGCGTGCCCGTTGATAGTGATGCCGGGTTACTGCCTATCCTTCTGGAGTTATCGGCATACGGTTCAAACTGCCATTGATGACCAGTCAGCTCAAACACATTCTGGTTATCAGCCAGCCCCAGTGGGCCAAACAGGCGGAAGCGTACTGGCGTGCCTGCATTGGCGCGGAAGACAGGTGTCTGTGGATCACCATTCACCAGAGTATTTGATACCTCAGCGGTGGTGTCGATAGCGGCCAGTTTCAAATCGGTCTTGGTACCATAACGATAAAAGAAAGGCTCGGTACGGTAGTTGACTGCCATCAAAGGCAAGCCCGCGCTGTACAGTGATGTACCCTGATATTGCATGGCGATATCGGTTTGCATGAAGACCGCAAAATCACGGAAAAGCTTGCCAACCGCAGGTGATACCGTGCTGGAGATATGCGTGCCTGGATCGTCTTGCCATTTCGCGCCGATTGGCTCGATGATCATGCCGCCAAACAGGCCATGGTAAGCCTGCATCAACGGGTCGGCAGGTGCCAGGTTGAGGGCACCAAATTCTACCGGTGTAGCCCTGGTGACGCCGTTCTCGTTTTGCAGGGTACCGGCATACCAGGTGTAGATGATGGATGGCGGCGTGCCGGTGCAAGGTGCAGGGTTACAGGCGGCTACGGTTTGTACTGGATTGTTGCCGACGTTCATGCCATCTGCATTGCTGACATCCATCGCCAGCAATTGTGGATGCAAGCCTGCCTGGGTGGAAGGCAGCAGATTGATGTTGGCGTAAGCTGCAGTAAAACCAAGATTGGGCCGTGCGGCAGATTCAGGCGTGGTAAATACAGGTGCCTTGGCATTGACACGGTTGGTCAGTTGCAGCCGGATGACATCACCGGCAGCGGCGCGCAAGGCCAGTGGTTCAATATTGAGTCCGGCTTTCAGGGTGCCGTTGGGATTCAGGTCCTGGTCTTGCACATACACGATGGCATTGGGGTCGTTCAGGGTTTGATCCGAGAACTTGCCATTCGTCAGCTTGGCACCACGGCTGTTGTAGAGTAGCGGGCTATTGGAACCCAACAGTTGTTGTATGGTCGTGGCCGATACCTTGAACTGGCGCACGCAAGGGCCGCGCGCAGTGCAATCGGTGGGCAGGTTGGGCATGGTGGTGGCAACCGGCCTGATGTTGGAATTGCCTGGCAAAGGCGAGAGCCATGACACCTGGTTGTTATAACTGCGTATCAGGCTCCAGGCACCACTGACATTACCATCATAGGCATTGCTGGTGTTGACCAGATAATCGAGCGACTGGGCCTTGCCGGTTTGCGGGATAGTGAACAGGGTTTCAAAATGCTCGGACAAGCTCATGGTCTGGCTGTTGCGATAGCCAGAATTGGTGTCGAAGGGCTCGAACAACCATTTATTACCATTCACAGTGACGGTATGGTTGCCCACCAGTGCACCATCGATGACACGCAATTGCACAGGGTCATTTTCATAGACATGCAATATGGGCGTGAAAGGGTCTGTACCACCCATCTGTGCACTGACTGGCTGCCTTGGGAAGGTGAAGCAATTATTCGTGGCAGTTTTTACGCAAAGCGGATTGATGTTGGCACCGCCCGCGGGTTGCACGTTCAGTTGTGCATCATTACGTAAAATGGAACTGTATGAGCCTGCCAGGTCCGTGCCTGAATTGACTGCACCATTGCTGGACGCCACCCGTAAGGCCAGGGATTCATTACGGTAATTAAGTACCGATACACCGACACCAAAACCACCAATGATACTTGGCGTGGTGGTAGGCGGAGTCGGTGGATTGACCGGATTGCTGATTGCCACTGGCAAGCAGCCAACGCAGTTGATGCCATTGAGCGGATCAGCCCAGCCAGTGTAAGTGCCGTTCACACTGCGCTTGCAACCACTGTATATGGGGTCTTGGCCGGGGTAACAATCAAAGCTGCTACGGCTGGCAGGCAGATAAGCAAATTGTGAGTCTGCAACTGCAAGCGCAAATTCACGGTATGCCTTGCCCTGGCGCGGCACGATGTTGGCTGCATAACTGGTGGGGCCACCATCATTGCGGTTACCCAGCAAGGTTTTACCATCAATCGAAGTCCAGCGCGAGTCTGTTGGCTCTACCACCAGTCCGGCATACAGGCCCACCATCTGGTGGGTAGAAGGACCAAAATGGTCATGTGTAAATACCGTCAGCAGGGTGCGGTCGGCTTTTTGCTTATCCATTACCGGGTCAACCCACCAGCGCTGCACTGTCGCCTGTGCGCCCACCCATTGCATGCTGCCGGGTGTAGGGCCATTGCCAAAGGTGGGTATGGCTTTGGGGGTCAGTCTGACTTGTTTGCCATTCACGGCAATGCCACCAGCCTGGTTGATGCCAGTGATGCGGCTGCGTACTTCGTCCGGGCTGAAGGTACCGTCCTCATAATTGAAGCCATTCGCGGCACCGTCGGATGCAAGCACATCAAACTTCACCAGATGAATGTGCTGGCCGATGATGTCGGTGGGCGTGCGTACCTGGAAATCATCCAGCTCATAGTAACTGGGCACCAGGTTGGCATGCCAGTATTCAACCACGTCATTGCTATTGGCGCGGAAGAACAGGGGTTCAGGTGGTTTGTCACCATTCAATATCGGTTTCACATCCTGCCACAAGGCCAGTATGCGTTGCTGCGGGAAGTGCCAGCCTTTTTTATTGAGCACAACGTCAGTCTGCATGGCAGCGCCCTTGTAGATGCGTACTGGCGGCGTGACGGTGGCACCTCTGGCAGGATTGGCAAACGGCGCACCAGGCGCCCGTTGCAAACCATTCATGGCGAATTGTGCGAGGCTGCCGTCCGGCATTCTGGTGGCAACTGATTTTTGTTCATGCATGGACATCGCTGCCTGCTCTGTGGGCGTGCCCTGCTCTGGTAATTCTATGGCATTGATGCGACCCATTTCCTTGGTAAAGTCAGTCTGCGTGTATTTATCGATAGAAATCGTGCCGCCGGTAATCAGATGGCGTGGCAAGCCGCCATTCAGTTCTACGCCATTTTCCACCGCAAAATCATTCGGCGGATGCGGCGCACGGTGCCCGGCGACACCCGGTACAAAAAAGGGATAACCAGGGTTGCCCGCGCCAGTCACTTTGACCTGGCCTTTATCGATATGCACTGCCGCTGGCAATGGTGCCATGGCGCGAGTTGGCAAGGGTACTAAGCCGGGGATGGGTGTGCCGGCCAAAATCTCAGCATCAGGCAGCGCCCGTGAACCGGCCCTGGGCTTGCCATCTGAGCCAAGAGGCGTGCCCAGTTCCAGCACATCATGTACGCGGAACAAGGCCCACATGCCGCTGGCAAAATGAGGATAGAAATGGCAATGGAAGATAGAGTCACCCGGCGTCAGGTTGCGGTTACCGCTGCCCTCGTAGACCAGGTCCATGGTATAAGATGAACCCGGGCCTATGGTCTGGCTGTCGAGATAGCTGCTGGTATCACTGTCCGGCGAATACAGCCACTGATGTGCATGGTGGTGATGCACATGGAATATTCCCTGCCCTGCATGCAAGACACGGAAGCGCGCACGATCGCCCTGATAAGTGTGATACACATTCGATGGGTCATCCGGGTAGAACGCCACGGTTGCTTTGGCTGGGGTACAAGGCTGGGGTGAGCATGTCAGATTGGCTGGATTATCGACCACCATGGCAGGGTCACCACCCGCCCACGAGCTCAGGAAAAATTCTTCAAATTTGCATTCAGGGCAATCAGCAGTCGGCCCGACCTTGAGCCGGTTAGCAAGAATTTCGGCAGAAATGCCTGCTGAACCATAATTGATGGAAAACGCATCATTGGCACCGCTGAGCACATTATTTGAGTCCGCCACTTGAGAAAATGCCTGTACCAGTGTGAAAGACTCATGGTACATCACCGTCACTTCACGGTATGGTGATTCTGGATTGGGGTAAGAGGGGTTGCGTGCGCCGCTGACGGTGAAAGGGCCATGGTTGGGCCCGGTGACAATGGCCGTCAGATCGCTATGAACAATATTATTTCTCGCATCCAGCATTTTCAGCACTGGTTTGCTACTACCGGGTACCAGCGCATCATAATTAATCACTGGGTAACCCGTAGCACCGGTAACCGACGCCTGTTGCATTTCAGCCTGCGTGACCTGGCTGCGATACCATTCTGAACCACGTGGCTGCACATTGACGGAACCAAACAAGCCATATGTCAATTGCTCTTGCCCGGCCAGGCTATACAGCAGAAAACTGCCCTCTTCTGCCGCAAACAGACGATAGGTGATTGCTTTGCCAGGCTGGATAATGCCACTCGCATAGTTTGCTGTAGACACCGCATTATTACCTACAAAGCTGCCGTCATCGGCGATGGTCTGCACCAGCTCCATACCGGCCACATGCACCGATGCATTGCGCGTCGCAGGCGGGTTGGAATTGGAATGAGGACGATTGAGCCAATTCTGGAAATTGACCACCAGGCAGTCACCCACATTCGCCCGCAAGACCATGGGCCGCGGGCGTTTGCCTGGCCGCAATTGCGCATTGCCCGGCCCAGGCGTGCTGCCGCTGACAGCAACCACATCCCCCCGCAACGCGTACACCATGCCGCCCGGTTGCGCCGTGCCCAGGCGGTTAATCATCATGGCCTGCTCTATCGCCACCACGTCCGCCGTGACGGTGCGTTCACAACGTCCATTACTCTCGTTACTCTCATTACTCGCTGGCGCCGCATGAGCCTGAGTCACAAACATCAATGTCAGGGTACAGCCAATCCAAGGGAAGATTTTCATACCTGTTCCATATCAAGAAAGTGGGATGTCTCAAGCCCTGGTCGGGCAAATCAAGGCTGCTTGCCATGCATTTGATGGGGCAAGGGTTATGGTTAATATCGTGGAATTACTATACTCCTGATCATTAAATTATTGATAATTAAAGTAGAAATTTTTCCAACAAATTAAGCACATGTTGTGTTTTTAATACAAATTAGACAATACCTAATTATTGTCCTCAGTATCTATTTGATTCAACGCATTCAAGATGAAATTAAAGGTGAGCTTGAGCTGGATTGAAGTAGTTCGACGTGTTTATTGCCGTAACGAATGTAAAACCAAGTAAATCAAATTTTCATTTTTCAGTGAAGCGATAAGATTACTCAATGATATGAAATTCAAATGTGTTCAAGGCATGAGCAATTAACTTTTGATCATATTCATTACTGACACGGGCATTGAAACTAATTCTGCGTAAAAAATTTAAAATAATATGTCCTCTTTTACTTACTCAAAAAGACTCTTGCTAAGCTGGGCTTTCGTTTGTCTTCTGCTTAGCGCATGCGGCGGTGGCACAACATCAGAAAACACCGCGACCGTAAGCACATCAATCGCAAATACAAGCACTGCAACCACTGCTACAACAACGACTACAACAACCACGGCGACCACAACTACGGCAACCACATCTTCGAGTTCATCATCGAGCACGGCAAGTGCGCTTACCTGCAGTTATAGCCAGCTATCAATACTTACCGTAGGTGCCAATCCGCGTGCTATTGCCAGCGGCGATTTTAACAAGGATGGGTTTCTTGATCTGGTCACCGCCAATCTGGATGCTGGCACGATCAGTGTACTGACCGGCAAGGGAAGTGGCACCTTCGGTGACCCCGTCACTTACAGTGTGGGCAGTAATCCGTATCAAGTAGTAGTCGCTGATTTTAATGGCGACGGTTATCCCGATATCGCTACTGCCAATTTTGGTGGCAGCGAAATAAGTGTTCTACTGAATAAAGGTGACGGCACTTTCGCTGCTGCCGTCAGCTATATCACTGGAAGTAAGCCGCGCGCTCTGGTGGTAGCCGACTTGAATGGCGACAATATCGCAGATATAGCGGTAGCAAATTCCACTGCCAGTTCTGTCAGTGCCTTATTGGGAAATGGAAATGGCTTATTTAAAACTCAAATCGCTACGTCAGCAGGTTCCGTACCACATGGCATCGTCGCTGCCGACTTTAATGGCGACGGATATATGGATCTGGCCATCGTCAACAACGCCAGTACTGGCAAGGTTACGCTGTTGCTTGGTGCAGGAAATGGCAGCTTTACCAGTGGTACCACGCTGAGTGTCGGAGCCAATCCATTTGGCATTGCAACAGGTGATTTTAATGGCGATGGGCTTGCGGATCTGGTCGTCGCGAATCAGGGCGACAACAGTATCAGCGTTTTTCTGGGTAAAGGCGACGGCAACTTTGGTACGGTACAGACCTACGCCAGCTCAGGTCCGGCAGTCGCGGTAACTGTCGCGAAACTGCGCGGCAGCATAACGGACATCCTGGTTCCCACATTTACTGGCAATACTGTCGATATTTTTACTGGCACAGGTACAGGCACATTTACACGTAGCATCAGCCTTAACAGTAGCGGTGCTTATGCGGTTACAGCCGGAGATATCAACAATGACGGTGCGCTCGATATTATCGTAGCAGGCAGTGCCGGTGTGAGCTTATTTAAAGCTGCTTGCTTTTAATTCGGCATCGACTCACAAGTGTCACCAATTTACGCACGTAGGATAAATCGCGCCTGCTTCCATGGGTT
Organism: Undibacterium sp. GW821-FHT11B02; assembly: GCF_058808955.1. Taxonomy (NCBI): domain Bacteria; kingdom Pseudomonadati; phylum Pseudomonadota; class Betaproteobacteria; order Burkholderiales; family Oxalobacteraceae; genus Undibacterium; species Undibacterium sp. GW821-FHT11B02. Next base: position 195,821 of record NZ_JBXASD010000008.1, read on the forward strand.
CAGTTTTTTAAGGTAGAAAAATAGAAAATGCGAATTCGACGCAACAAAATTAGTTTAATTCTGTAGCAGCCCCATCTTATTTTTAAATTTTTGAGAGCTTTGTCATGACCGTCAGAAAACATTCAAGTCTTACAAAACAAAATAACGCGCCTGTGTCAGAACAAGTCAATGATATGCAGTTTCCACGACCATCACGTCGTGCTGCATTAACTGCATTGAGCGGCTTAGGTGCTTTGAGTGTCATGACCCTTACTTCTTGCGGCGGTAATTCCTCAACTACAAGTACAGCCTCTACCGATGCAACACTCAGCGGCCTGAGTTTATCTAGCGGCAGCTTAACGCCAGCGTTTGCCAGCACAACCATAGCCTATACCGCAGCGGTCAGCAACAGCACTACTCAATTGAGCCTGAGTCCGACAATTGCAACTGCAGGTGCCACTATTAAGGTAAATGAAGTTATAGTGAGCAGCGGACAAAGTTCGACTGTTTTTTCTCTCAATGTAGGAAATAATAATTTCAATGTCGTTGTAACTGCAGCAGACGGCAGTACTACCAAGAGCTACCTCATTGTGGTGACACGTGCAACAGCCAGCGTATCCAGTGACGCCACCTTGTCTGCACTCAGCGTATCCACTGGCAGTCTGTCACCCACTTTTTCAAGCTCGGTAACCAGCTACTCAGTCGTAGTAGGAAACAGTATCAGCGCAATAACCCTGACACCTACGACCACCAATAGTAGTGCTACTGTCAAAATTAATGGTACAGCCGTATCAAGTGGCAGCGCATCCGGCTCCGTCGCTTTAAACACTGGCAACAACACAGTTATAGTAACGGTCACTGCGCAAGATGGTGTCACGACGAATACAATCACATTAACGGTAGTGCGCCAGGCACTCACTTTGTCAGCAGATGCCACTTTAAGCAGTCTTTCCTTCTCGTCGGGCACTTTATCACCGGTTTTTGCATCTGGTACCTTGAGCTACAGTGTTACCGTACCCAATAGTGTCAGTACCGTCACTTTGACGCCCACCACCACCAATGCAGGTGCAAGTGTTAAAGTCAATGGGGTAACCGTGACAAGTAGTAGTGCGTCTGCATCACTGTCTCTCAATGTAGGCAGCAATACGATCAGTGTAGTTGTCACATCGCAAGACTCAACTACCAGCAGCACTTATACAGTAGCAGTCACACGTACTGCGACGCTATCCAATGTTGCCACGCTAAGTGGGCTGACATTATCAACGGGCAGCTTATCGCCGACGTTTAGCAGCGGAACTCTGAGCTATGCCACGTCAGTTGCGAACACTATCAGCTCCGTGACTATCACCCCTACCACTACCAGCAATGCTGCAACAATCAAAGTAAATGGTGCCACCGTCAGTAGCGGAGTTGCATCATCTGCCTTGGCGCTGGCAGTGGGAAGCAATACCATCACCATAGTGGTTACCGCCCAAGATGGCGCTACTACGAGCACAACAACCATCATCGTTACCCGCGCTGCCGTGAGTGTATCGTCAGATGCCAGTCTTAGTTCATTGAATGTATCTACTGGCACCTTGTCACCAAGTTTTGTAACTGCCACAACCAGCTACACAATAGCTGTCGCAAACACTGCCACTTCCATCACGCTAACACCAACCTCAACCAACAGCGCCGCAACGATCAAAGTCGCCGGGGCGACGGTCACCAGCGGCAGCACATCTGGGACACAGTCCTTAAGTGTAGGGAGTAACGCAATCACCGTGGTAGTGACTGCACAAGATGGAGCAACCACGCGCACTTACACAATAACAGTCACGCGCGCCGCAGCCAGCGCTGGTTCTTGCGTAATCACGGCACAAGAAACACAAGGCCCCTATCCTTTGCTGACGATACTATCAAACACCACCATGGTTCGTAACAACATTGCCGAGAGTAAGACCGGGGTTCCATTGACAGTAAAACTGGCACTTACCAGCGTGTCAAGTAGCTGTGCACCTATCTCAGGTGCTGCAGTTTATATCTGGCATTGTGATAAAGATGGCTTGTATTCCGGTTATGACGTCACCAATAATACCGGACAGACTGGGCTTACCTATCTGCGCGGTATTCAACTCACCGATAGTAATGGTGAAGTTACTTTCACAACGATTTATCCTGGCTGGTATGCGGGGCGTATCACGCATATCCACGTACAGGTATACCTCAATAATAATCTCGCAGTTACGGCTACAGCAACGACACAAATGGCACTGCCAATTGATGTAACGACAGCTGTATATAATTCGTCGTTATATACAAAGGGACAAAACAGTTCAGTGACGAGTTTTTCTTCAGATAATGTATTTAGCGATGGAACCAGTACCGAAATGGCTTCTGTTACCGGCAGCGTGAGCGCTGGTTATATTGCCACTTTAAATATTGGAATTGTTTAAAATTTGATCGATGATGGCACAGTCATGCGTGATGCAGAAATCAAAACGCTATGGCTGTGTCGTTTGAAGACATACTGGATTGGATAATTTCATGAAAAAGCCCAGCAGACAATGTTTGCCGGGCTTTCTTTGACTACATGTTAAATATCAGGCACCTAGCTTTTTATACTTTTAGCGAGCCACCCTTATATGGCTTAACTAAGTATTAAACTAAGCATCAGAACGATGTGCGCATTGACAAAGTATAAGATGCTCCTGGCTTGTACTCATCAAACACGGCATTGCTGAACTGTGTGTAGGACTGGCTGATTGCTTTGTTTGCATTCCATACACTCAGGGTCAGATCTGTGTTGTATGGGAAATTGAACAAGCGCTTCAGATTGGCACCTACTGACAGATCAACTTGCGTACGATCCGTTGTATAAGCATAAGCCCCACCAGGTACATTCAAACCTGTGCTGGTATTAACAACATGCGAAGCGGTATACTGGCGCGAAACACGGAAGTTCAGGCCATTACGCTCGTAGTACAAAGTAAGGTTACTGGTGCGTGGTGGCACGCCGGCTACTGGCGGTGCGTTGAGTGCTTCATCCTTTTGGTTTGTATAAGTGTAATTGGCAGTAAAACCAAAACCCTTTACCGGCAACATATCCAGCGGTTGTTGCCAGGTCAGTTCGATACCGCGTACTTTTAACTTGGTGTCGATATTGTAAGGTTCAGTAATTTCGACCAAATGCTTGTCGCGACCACCGCTGGCATCTACTGACTGCTGCTGTGCGGCTGTCAGCCCCACTGGCCCGTATATCGAATCCAGTTGTGACAGAGTATAGGTGACGATACGCTGCCCAGGGCGGCTCACAATATCTTTGGCAAAGACACTTGCCGAGACGTAGGCCTCGCGGGTCATGTAATATTCCAACCCCAAATCCAGATTATTGGCTCCGAATGGTTTGAGATTTGGGTTGGTCACGTTACCCTGGCGTGCACCCTGGTCACCAATGGTCAGCATTGTCTGCCTCAGGTCAGCCGGGTTGGCACGCGTCAGTGACTTGGACCCCGAAGCACGGAAAATCAACTTTGGCGTGATGTTATAGGCGATGGTTGCAGACGGCAATATATTGGCGTAGCTGGTGGTTTCATAAGCCCAGACGCCAATGTTGTCATACAAGCCGCCATTCTTCAAAGTGGCATTGCGTGGATCGGATACGATACTTAACGCACCAATCGTTTGTTTGGTATTGGCGTAGCGCACACCAGCGTTATAACGCAGCGTGCCATCAAACAATTTGAAACGACCATTGGCTTCGGTATAGAAAGCATCCACTACCTCACGAATATATCCTCCGCTGCCACTAGTGAAATCTTTGTAAATATTGTCCCGGAAATATTGATAATCCGTATCCTGAGCAAATTTAGGCCAATTTACACTGATAAATCCGTGGTTCGTGGCATAAGCATAATTCGGCACACCAGCATTGGTGACCACAGATCCCTGATAAGTCAACGGCGTCGTTGCCCCTGCCGTAGAACCAGTGCCATAACCAGGGTAGGCAGTGGCAGCATCCGTTACCACGCCTGGTGTACTACGACCGTCACAGCCTGGATTACGGATCTGTGTGTTCGGCGCGAAGAAACGATAGTTGACGTTATTGCCGCAAGCAACGTTCATCCAGGCATCCGCTGCAGAGTAGTCCTGGTAACGACGCTCAATATCGTCGTGCGACACGCCGGACTTGATACTGAAATTGCTATCACCCCAATTGACATTCAGACGTGAGCCCTTGGTCGTATTTTCCCGTTGATACAGGTCCATACGCAAGCCGGACAAACCCTGCCCTGCCTGATTCCAGCCGAAGTTTTTGGGGTCGTTGATATTCAGGTTGGCACCATAGGTTGGCGACTGTCCTGGAACAGAGTTGTCATAGGTAATGACAGAGTTTGGCGACGTAGTGGCCAACAGCACTGAAGGCATGTCGCGGAAGAACTTGCTGCTTGTAAAGTTAACATGTCCATCTATTGTCCACTTGTCGTTGGGACGGTATTCGAAGCCAGGATTGAAACTGCGAAACAGCGTCTTTTCTTCCATAGGCCGGTATTCCAGGGACCAGAATGTATTGGCGAAAGTAGCTTTTGTCAGTACACAACCTATCGTGCAATCACTGCGATCAAATTGCATGCCAATAGGGATCACGGTGTTAGCACGCGTACCTGCATTCATCCCTTCATAAATCATCTTGTTGCCCTTCTGGGCGAATATCATGTCCATATAGACATCCAGCTTGTCGCTTGGCTGCCATTGCAGACTGACGACCTCGCCGTAGCGCTTACGCTCACCTTCATAGATCAAATGTCGCCCAAGACGAGCCATCAAAGCATTGTCAATTTGCTGAATGGTGGCACCTGGATTCAGCGCCAACAACATGGCACGATCAATTTGCTTACCGGGCACCAGAATCGAACGCGCAAAAGCAGGCAAATCGTTAAGTGCCAGCCCAGATGGTACTGTGTCCGGGGTGGACTGTGAGCCGCCACCAGTACTATTAGGATTGTCAGCCGCATTGGCCTGGAAGGACTTTAACTGGAAGTTACGCATGTCGACCGATTGGAAACCTTCAGTCTTATACTTGGTATCACCAAAAGCAGCGCCGATCAGAACACCGAATTTACCAAGGCCGGTATTCCAGGTGTTGCTAATCAAACCTGAGCCCGTAGTACCTGTTTTACCACTTTGATCGCGATAGTTGCCGCTGAGCGTAATCGCTGAACGCAAACCATCTTTGTCGAAAGGCCGCACACTGCGCATGTCCACTGTGCCTGCAATGCCGCCCTCAATCACACTCGCCAGTTGACTCTTGTAGACGCTGGCACTACGGAACAACTCCGACGGCAGGAAGTCCATATCAACTTCACGATTGGCACTGATGTTGCCACCCCAGCTACCAGCCGAGGCAGATGCCATAGGAGCGCCGTTCAGCAGCACACGAGTGAAAGCCGGACCCATGCCGCGAATGGAGACGTTCAGGCCTTCGCCATCGATTTCTGCACGGGTGACTTTAACCCCGGGAATCCTGCCCAGTGCATCAGCAATATTGGGGTCTGGGAATTTACCCATATCTTCAGAGAACACCGTGTCACTCAAACCCACGTTCTCGTACTTCTCGTTGGCAGACAGGGCGAGCGAGCTTCGATAGCCGCTGACCGTCACCGTCGGAGTTGGTTTTTCTTTCTCCTTTTCTTTTTCCTGCTCAGCGGTTGTTGCTGGGGCCGGAGCCGGGGTTGGTACTGATTGCGCGTAAGCGCTGGAAATCAGGCCGGCAAGAACGGTAGTCACAAAGACCTCGCTCCCTGTACCCAATCGACGCCGTACGGCCCCTTTCGTTTTTTTGTTCATGCATGTCTCCTGTTATGCGGCATCTTGTGCCATTGTTGTTTGCACCTTTATTGGTGCTTCGATATTTATTTATTACGAGAAACAGATTGTGGTAACGCAAACAAAATCCTCATATTCAACATATGATTTGTTGATAAAAAACTGCCTTATCAATGAGCATCTCAGCTAGATTTTCCCTCTGACTTCGTGTCTGGATGCTCTATTTTTTGTTTGCGCATAACAACGATGATACTGCAATAAATAGCGCTACCATTTGCATGGTCGCCCTTTTGTAATTGCGCGTCAATAGCCTTTATCACTTGCGTTGTTACGCGGATACGAATTTCCATCATAATTGTTTGCGCTAACATTTTTACTTGCTGAACAAGCAATAAATAAAGTGGCATCTATTCACCAGCCAATTGCAAAGGGACTGCAGTCAATGCAAAAAAAGCGAAACTGCACCAACCTGCGAAGATTGATGCAGCTCAGGAACCGCCCTTTATCAGATTCATCTAATTATCGGAATAATCTAAGGTTGATTAGTAAAGCGAAACGCGTCCACATCGATGTAACCCTGATCGGGTCGCGGGTTGTAGCAAAACAAAGCGAACTGCTGCCCTTGGAAAGTTCCAGTTCGCCAGTCATAACCCATTTCAAAATTACCGCCAAGCACCTTCCAGACCTTGCCATCCAGACTATAGGCAAGCTCAGCCTGGTTCTTTATAAAATCCATATCGGTGCGCAAAAAAATCTTGCTGACGTTAATTTGCAATGAGGGGACCCGCACTTCAGTCTGCCGCCCAATCGCAGTATCTTCAATGACCTCCATACTCAGGAACAGTTTATCCGTCGCATCACGCTGAACCGTAATATGACCGTTGAATTTACCTAACGTACCAAACCCACATACGTCGCCAGCCTGCACGTTACTGACATCAATTTCAACTTCGCCTCGACTCCAGGGGCCTTGCCCCTTCTGAGTCAAGGTGTTTCGCGCAGCCCAGAATTCGTTGGCCTTAGTCGCCTCCAGTCGCAAGAAACCACGTCTCTCGCGCAGCGACCAGTGATCATCGTCGGGATTGTGATTCCATTGCCATTGCATACCCAAAGTCGTTGCGCTGAAGTCGTCCGAAGTTGCCAGCTTCATGACAGGTTTGCCCAAGATGGGTTTGGGAGCAACTGACGGCACTGAACCCGGAACTTCTTTGGTACCCCACACTGGCCAGTCATCGTCCCAGAAAATCGGACTGATATTGGTGACGCGACCGACCGGACCGGCATCGCGCATTACAAAGCCATACCAAGTACCATCCGGCAAATCAACGATCCCGCCTTGATGCCCGCCACTACGATCGCCAATTTGCGTATGCGATTCCCACGGACCGAACAAGCTCCTGGCACGTGATACGATCAAAGTCAGACTGCCCGGTAGCGCGTTAAAGAGATAATAATATTCCCCACGCTTGACGAGCTTCGACCCCTCTGCTCCTTTGTAGTAATGAATCTTGCGTGCATCAGTCACCTTCGAATAGTCGCCATTCAGACTTAATAAAGTGATCGTACCGTCCCAAGCACCAGATGTCGCAATATACCCTCTACCATCTGGCTCAATGAACAAGGCCGGATCAAACGCCGCGCGATCAAGCTCACGGTAAGCCCACGGCCCCTTGATATCTTTACTATAATATATGCGCGTATTCTGCTTGACTGGCGTGACCACTGCGTAGAAAGTACCCTGGTGATAACGCAGGCTGGCAGCAAACAAGCCACCTCGATAGGCGTTACCATTCTTCAGATCATATTGCTCCATCCCCTCCAATTTTGGCACGATGTGAGAAGCAAATTCCCAGTTGACCAAATCTTTTGAATGAAGGACAGTCAAGCCCGGACTATTGGCAAATGTTGTGCTGACAAAATAAAAATCTTCCCCGACGCGGATAATATCCGGATCAGGATAATCGGCGTACAGTGGTGGATTGGTATACGTACCATCACCATTGTCTGCAGGTCTGGCTTGCGCCACAACAGATACGACGGAACCAAACGCACATAAAGCCGCAATCAATACTTTTGCTATGCGCCACATGAAGTGATTTCGCATGAAGTGTCTCCTTCTTTTTTAATTGGCACTTTGCCTTTTATTGAAAACCCATCACTGTGACTGACTGCGGTGCCAGTTTCAATATCATCTTATGATTGGAGACAGCAGCTTTCACTGACCTCAGACTGACTGTCTCAGGCGCGTCAAACGTATTGACAGCATCAATGCGCGGGGCCGTCAAGGTTTCGCCCAATGCCACGCTGTCAGTCGAGCCGGACAGGTTGACCGTGATATCGACCGCAGTATTTGGATCAATATTGGTCAGCGCCAGCCACAGCTTGCCATCCTTGTCTCTAGCAGCAATAGCATCCACACGTGGCAAACGTATTTCGCCAAAAGCATAGGTGCCGCTATCGATACTGACAGGTACCAGATGCGCGTCCTGAAATGGCACATACATCTTAAAGACATGGTAGGTTGGCGTCAGCAACATGCGCTGCTTGTCAGTCAATATCATGGACTGCAACACATTGACCATCTGCGCGATATTAGTCATCCGAACCCGGTCTGCATGTCGAGCGAAAATATTAAAATTGAGCGCGACAAGGATGGCATCCCTCTGTGAATTTTGCTGCACCAGGAAACCTGGCTTGCTGCCCGGTGTAGGCGCGAGCCACGAACCCCACTCATCAACCACCAGCGCAATTTTCTTGGCCGGATCATATTTATCCATGACGGCCGAATGCGTCTTGATAAGATCATCCATGCCCATCGTCTCTTTGATAAAACTGGCATACTCCCTCTCACCAAAACCAGTTGCTTTCATTGCGGGCGGCCAGCCATTGACTGTATATGAATGCAGGGACAAACCATCAATATCCCAGCTCCACACCTTGTCGCGCCACGCCTTCATGATCGTCTCGGTGTATTCGGTTTTAGCGCCGTCCGGACCGACGGCAATCTGCTGCATTTTCTGGCCCTTGAAATAATTCCGGCTGAAGCGGGAATAGACTTTGAGCTGATTCACGTAGTAGTCAGCACTCATAGCGCCACCACAGCCCCAGCTTTCGTTACCTATACCCCAGAACGCCACCTTGTATGGCGCAGAATGCCCATTCAACGCCCGCTCCTGTGCCAGCGCAGTGTTTTCAGCAGTCAGGTATTCCAACCATTCCGCAGATTCTTGCGGCGTGCCGGTACCAACATTGGCAGAAATATAGGCATCAGCCCCAATTTGCTCAACGAAATCCATGAATTCATGGGTGCCAAAGGTATTAGGCTCCACCACACCACCCCAGTTCGGGTTCAAACCTGCACGCCGCTTATCAATTGGCCCTATTCCATTGCGCCAGTGATATTCGTCTGCAAAGCAACCACCCGGCCAGCGCACCACCGGCACCTTGATCGCTTTCAATGCGGCCACCACATCTTTGCGAATGCCACGGGTATTAGGGATTGATGAGGTCGGCCCGACCCAAACCCCTTCGTAAATACCATGTCCAAGATGTTCTGCAAATTGCCCAAAGATGTGTCTATCTATATTAACCCCGGGTTTGCTGGCATCTATATTGAGAGATGCCAGCTTTGTCGCATCAGCAGCACTGGCCGCCATCGACAATAGAACCAACACCAGCGCAGTGAGGCCGGAATAAAGATGTTTCATTAAGTCTCCTGTATTTTTTATATTGCATTACCTGATCAGAATGCAGCATCCTCATTTTTAAATGAGTCAGCCTATATGGTAGCGCAAACAATTATAGTTGCCTGAAGTATTGGCTGCCATGAAATCTTGAGCGCTTAAACAAAAATACAAAAAACACGGCCACAACGATATGACGCCAAAAATAAACAGATTGACCTATCCTGACGCCTCAGCATTGGAAGCAGACAAAGCAAAAATACAAGCGCCTTTTTTAAGAAACGCGAGCCATTATATACTTCCATCACTCTACGTAAATTGGATTTCCACGAACCAAATTCATTGAGCGTTTTCAGTCAAAACTCAATCAGAATTTTGCGTAACGAGTGATCACAGAAACGCCAGTCATGAATGATTTCGCAATATCATGACCAAAAAAATCCATGAATCGATAAAGTTGCAACAATGCAACTTTATCGCGTTACATTAAACGCTATATTTTCATTGACACTAACTTTGCATATCCATTAAACTAAAAATGATCGCGCTACCATTTACTTTTAACATGGTCGGCCAACGCAAAAACTACAAAAAAACGACTCAGGAGGCACAAATGTCAATAATAGAACTTACGCAAAATTGTCCCAACAAGGCTATCGCTTTAGGAAACCTCCCTTGCAGGGGAGGTTCGTTTCGTCGGCAGGCAACATGTTGCCTGAAACCCCGACTAAACCGCAGAGACGAAAACAGTACTTCAGTACGCGGCTCCTATGAGAGGAGCTGGAACGCTTTGGCGCGGTTTTGCGTAAGTCCTAAATAAAACACGCTCTGCTTCGCCATAATCTAGGCTGACTCTAATCTGCTGTCGTAAAACACCCCCCGAAAGTGACCCATGACCTTTTAATCGCAACCGGCCCCACCTCTCCGCCTCACTTGCCGCCAGCTCCTGATCCGATCTGGCGGATTCGCCACCGTCTGATTCTGTCAGCGGTGGTTTTTTCAATAAAACGCAAGGATGGTATGAAAGCATCGAAAAACAGCTTCCGTCTTTTCATCTGTACTCTGGTACTGCCCCTATTGGGCTGCTCAACAGCAATCGCTGCGGACAGCATCCCTTATTTGCGCAAGCAAGGTTCAGCCACTCAACTCATGGTCAACGACCGGCCCTTCCTGATTCTGGGAGGAGAGCTGCATAATTCATCAGCATCCAGCCTGACCTATCTGGACAAGTTGTGGCCAGCATTGAAGACGGCAGAAGTCAACACTGTGCTGGCACCTGTGGAATGGGACCAGATCGAGCCTGCAGAAGGCCGCTTCGACTTCACGATCCTTGACGGCATGCTGCAACAAGCCCGTGCCAACAACACCAGGTTGATCTTGTTGTGGTTCGGGGCATGGAAAAATTCCATGTCAACTTATGTCCCTGCGTGGGTCAAACAGGATCAGCAGCGCTTCCCACTTTCGCGAAGCCGTAATGGTGCAACCCAGGAGATACTCACCCCCTTCAGCACAAATACTTTGGCGGCGGATACCGCGGCCTATCAAGCCTTGCTTGCTCACCTCAAGCAAGTCGATGCACAGCGTACGGTCATCATGATTCAGGTCGAGAACGAAATCGGCATGTTGCCAGACGCACGCGACTTTGGCACGTTGGCCAATGCTGCATTAAAGGGACAAGTACCAACAATCTTAATGGACTATTTACAGGCAAATCATACCAGCCTGCATTCGTCGATCAAGACACTGTGGGCCGCCAATGGCAATCGTATGACAGGCAATTGGACCGAAGTATTCGGCACCAGCGTTGCTGCAGAAGAGATTTTCCAGGCATGGTCATATGCCCGCTTCGTTGAAGGGATGACGGCCGCCGGCAAATCCATCTACCCATTACCTATGTATGTCAACGCTGCACTGAATCGCCCCGGCAAGAAGCCTGGCGAATATCCGAGCGCCGGGCCTTTGCCACATTTGTTTGACATCTGGAAAGCAGGAGCCCCCTCTATCGATGTGCTGGCTATAGATACCTATTTTCCCAACTTTACCGAATGGGCTGTACAGTTCAAACGTCCCAATAACCCGCTCTTCGTGCCCGAGGGAAACAATGCGGGCCGGCACGATGCCGCTGCCAAGGCTTTTTATTCAATAGGTGAACACGATGCCTTTGGGTTTTCGCCTTTTGGCATAGAAGACAGTACGGCTAAGGGAGACGACATGCTGCCACAAGCTTTCCGCTTGCTGAAACAACTGGCACCAATAATCGCCCAGTACCAGGGTAGCGGCAATATGCGTGGCTTCAAGGCTCACGTCTCTTATGACGGCACAATAGATTCCACGCCTCAAAAAGTTACCATGGGTTCCTTTGTGTTGCAGGTCGACCTGAACAATCGCTGGAGCAAGACAGAGAACAAAGATCTGGAGGCACATGGTGGTTTGATTATTCGCCTGTCTGACAATGAATTTCTTGTCGCGGGAAAGGGGTTGACTGTTACTGTCAAGGACGCCAGCGACATAACCACCATGGTTGGCTTCGAAAAAATTACCGAAGGCATTTATGAAAACGGCCAATGGGTAGAAGGACGCTGGTTAAATGGCGACGAAAGCCATCAGGGCAGACAAATCATGCTATCGAACAGAGAATTTTCGATACAAAAGTTTAAACTTTATCGTTATCGATAAGTCCTGCCCTCCTGTTTCCCGAAAGCGGAAGCAGGGTGAAGAAGCAATTGCCATCTATGTGTGTTAGCCATACATCAGGCCATTGTGGTAAAGTTAGCCTGTAACATTAGCTCACTTATTAGCTCACTTTTAAACGGATTCCCAAGGCAGATGACAAAAAGCAAGGTGAGGAAAGTTCCGGTGCCAAAAATCGACAACCGGCTGCACGCCCCTACCATGTCCGACGTAGCAAAACTGGCGAATGTATCGTCAATGACTGTGTCGCGCGTGATGAATGGCGACACCAAAGTACGAGAACAAACACGCATGCGTGTCGAAGCAGCTATCGCTGAATTAAACTACATTCCCAATCAGGCTGCACGTCGTCTGGCTGGCTCGCGCACCATACGTTTTGGTTTTTTGTATAGCAATCCGAGTGCGGGCTACTTAAGTGAATTTCTGGTCGGCCTGCTGAATCAAGCCAGCCCCAACAATATCCAGTTGGTGGTAGAAAAATGCGAAGCCGATGAACACGACGTTGAACAAGCACAGCGCCTGATTGCCAATGGTATCGATGGCATCATCCTGCCTCCTCCTCTATGCGATTCTGCACGACTGATTGAGTTGATTGCCATCTCGGGCACGCCAGCGGTCACTGTTGCTTGTGGCAAGCCTGACCCGCGCATGGGTAGCATCAGCATCGACGACTTCCACGCAGCCTACGCCATGACCAGCCATCTGATTTCATTAGGCCATCATCGTATCGGTTTTATCATTGGTCACCCGAATCAGAGTGCAAGTGCGCGCCGCCTGGAAGGTTTCAAGGCTGCCATTACCGAAAAACATGCTGACGCCTCACCAGAATTGATCGCACAAGGAATGTTTACCTATCGCTCTGGCCTTGATGCAGCAGAAGCCTTGCTGGGGCTGGAAGAGCGACCTACTGCCATCTTCGCCAGCAACGACGATATGGCTGCTGGCGTGGTTGCCATCGCCCACAGACTGGACCTCGATGTACCCGGAGATCTGACCGTTGCCGGCTTCGATGATACAGCACTGGCAACCACCATCTGGCCAGAATTAACCACCGTGCGCCAACCAATCGCCGACATGGCAGAAGCTGCAGTACAGCTGTTGTTGCGCCAAATTCGCGCTCTGCGCAATGGCGCACCTGAAGCGACTGAACACGTCCACATAGAACATGCACTGGTACGTCGGCAATCTGACGCGGCCCCGCGCTTGCGCCCTCGTTCAAAATTGTTAGCCAAAGTAAGACCCTAGGTTGCGGTTACATCAGGCGTTCAGAAATCCGGCGCAGTAATCTATTGATCAATGCCTGATACCTTCCGCTCCCCCCCCGCACACCCTTCGCATAAAACCCGTCCACAGTCGGCAAACAGATTGTTTGTGCCATCAAATGCCGCTTTGCAATTCAAATAAATGGAAAAGGGGTCGTTACTGAACTTTTCCCTCCTTTCCACTGTCAGCATTTCTGCAATTCGCGCTTATTGATGTCTGAATGCATGAAATCTTCCATTGGATCTTTATTAGGATTTACGTAGCTGGGGTAATTTTGCGTACGTCCTATTTATATGTTGTAGCATGCGATTTCCATATCGCGGCTGTAGATAAATCAGAATAATTTGATTTTTCGTTTCAATAAGCATTAAAACAATACATTAAGTAACATTAGCGATACCATCTACCCGCCATAATTCAGTCATGGATTAGCCACATGGCAATACAGCTATTAGCTTCAGAGTTTACGGGTGTAAACTGAAAATATTAATAATTTAATACCATTGATAAAATGAATAACAAAATCACTGACTTACTTACGCAACGCATCCAGTCCCATCATGCACAATTTTTGCGTCGTCAGGCAGGACTTGGCCGACCTCGTCTGCTGGCATTGTTGTTGATCGTGGTAATAAGTGTCGGCGGTGCCTGGTGGTGGAAATCGCGCACCGACACAACAGGCGATGCCGCCAGCGCGACAGCCAAACCTCCCGCTGGCAATGCAGGCGGCCGGCGGTTTGGTGGTGCCAATACCGTACAACCTGTATCCATACAGACTGTACGCAAACAAGATATCAAAGTGATGGTGAATGCTATTGGCAGCGTAACGGCTTCAAATACGGCCATCGTCCATGCGCAGGTAAACGGCGTGCTCCAGCGTCTGAATTTCATCGAAGGTCAACAAGTCAGCGCTGGCCAGTTGCTGGCCCAGATAGATCCGCGCGCCTATGAAGCGACTCTGGGGCAAGCGGAAGGTGCTCTGGCCCGTGACAAAGCACAACTGGATAACGCCAATATAGACCTGGCACGTTATCGCGACCTGCTTGCTAAAGATGCAGTCCCAAAACAGCAACTGGACACCCAGCAAGCTCTGGTTCATCAGCTCGAAGGCACGGTCAAGGTAGACCAGGCTGCTGTTGCCAGTGCAAAACTGCAATTGTCTTACACCCGCGTGTTGGCCCCCACCGCCGGCAGGGTCGGCTTGAAGCAGGTTGACATTGGTAATGTAGTGCAGGCATCTGACGCCAATGGCATTGTCGTCATCAATCAAACCCGTCCAATTGCGCTGGTATTTGCCGTGCCGTCCGCCAATGTACCCCTGATCACTTCGCGCCTGCGTTCGAACACGGCAATGACAGTCAATGCATGGGACCGTGGCGGCAAACGTTTGCTGGCTACTGGCCGCGTCGCCACGGTAGACAATGCCATCGACACGACAACTGACACCATTAAGGTCAAAGCGGTATTTGCGAATGCGGACGATGCTCTGTTCCCCAATCAGGCCGTTAGTGTCACCCTGCAAATGGATACATTGAACGATGTTATCGCCGTTCCACCAGCTGCCGTATTGCGCGGTACCCAAGGTTTCTACCTCTACGTTGTCAATGCAGATAATACTGTCAGCACACGTGTCATCACACCAGGCACAGTCGATGGCGACTGGATGGCCATAGAAGGCCCCTTGAAAGTCGGTGAAAAAGTGGTGATTGATGGTGTCGATCGTTTGCGTGAGGGCGCGAAGGTGGAAGTTATTGCCACCGACCCCAAACAGCGTGCTGGTGCCAATGCACCCGCTGGTGGCAAACGTGGCAGAAATAAAGATAAAGGGGCAGGCTCATCTGCATCTGCATCGGCGTCGGCATCTTCATCGGCATCGACCTCCGACTCTGCCTCAGTTACTTCTTCGGCTTCTGCAAACCAGTCCGCCAGTAGTGCTGCTGCATCCAAGTAAAGCCAGATAGCCACCATGAATCCTTCAAGAATCTTTATTGAACGCCCCGTCGCCACGTCCTTGCTGATGCTGGCGATCATGCTGGCGGGCATCCTGGCGTATCGCCTTTTGCCATTATCAGCACTACCTGAAGTTGATTACCCGACTATCCAGGTAACGACACTTTACCCGGGAGCCAGTCCGGACGTCATGTCAACCACCGTCACCGCGCCCCTGGAAAGGCAGTTCGGCCAGATGCCAGGCCTGAATCAAATGACATCAACCAGTTCAGGCGGTGCATCCGTTATTACCTTGCGCTTTTCTTTAGGTTTGTCACTGGATGTAGCAGAACAGGAAGTACAGGCAGCCATCAATAGTGGCAGCAATTTGCTGCCCAGCGATTTGCCCATGCCCCCCATCTACAGCAAGGTCAATCCTGCTGATGCACCAGTGCTGACGATTGCGATTACCTCCCCTTCTCTGCCGGTCATTAAATTGCATGACTTAACGGAAAACCGTCTGGCTCCCAAATTGTCGCAGGTGGACGGTGTCGGTCTGGTCAGCATTGCCGGTGGACGACGCCCTGCCGTGCGTATTCAGGCCAATCCGCAAACATTGGCATCACTGGGCTTGTCGCTGGATGACATACGCTCGGCCATTGTCTCAGCCAATGTGAATCAGGCGAAAGGCAGTTTTGACGGGGCGCAACGCGCCTCCACCATTGATGCCAATGACCAGTTGAAATCAGCCGCTGAATACCAGAATCTGGTGATTGCCTGGAAAAATGGCAATCCCTTGCGACTGAAAGACATCGCCCAGATAGTCGACGACGCAGAGAACTTGCGTCTGGCAGCCTGGGCTGACAATGTGCCTGGTGTGATTTTGAACGTACAGCGCCAGCCGGGGGCGAACGTTATCCAAACGGTGGATCGTGTCAAAGCCCTGCTCCCCAAATTGAAAGCCTCGCTGCCTGCTTCGGTCGATGTACAGGTTATCGCTGACCGCACTACCACCATACGTGCATCAGTTGATGACACCGAATTCGAGCTGCTGCTCTCCATCGCCCTTGTGGTGATGGTGATCTTCCTGTTCTTGCGCAGCGCCAGTGCAACCATTATTCCCAGTGTCGCGGTACCTCTGTCACTAGTAGGTACTTTTGGCGTCATTTACCTGGCCGGTTTTTCCATCAATAACCTGACATTGATGGCGCTGACAATTTCTACAGGCTTTGTCGTCGACGATGCCATTGTCATGATAGAAAACATTGCCCGTTTCGTTGAAGAAGGCGATTCACCAATAACGGCGGCCCTAAAAGGCAGCAAGCAAATTGGCTTTACCATTATCTCGCTGACGGTATCACTGATTGCTGTGCTGATACCGCTGCTATTCATGGGTGATGTGGTTGGCCGGCTGTTCCACGAATTTGCTATCACGCTGGCAGTCGCCATTTTGATCTCTGCATTTGTGTCGCTGACGCTGACACCGATGATGAGTGCACGTCTGTTACGTCCAGAGCATGAAATCAAACATTCACGTCTTGGTGCATGGAGTGCACGCAGCTTCGATGCACTGGTCAGCCGTTACGGCAATGCCTTGAACTGGGTACTTGACCGGCCAGCTACCACGCTGCTGGTATTCGCCTTCACCGTGGTACTGACAGCGGTTTTATATGTCTGGGTGCCAAAAGGCTTCTTCCCTGTGCAAGACACAGGCTTGATACAGGTGATTACCGAAGCGACACAGACCACCTCTTTTGAAGCCATGTCCAGCCGTCAGCAGGCGGTAGCAGAAGCCATTTTGAAGGATCCCGATGTTGATCATCTGGCCTCATTCATAGGCGTGGATGGTGCCAACCCCACGCTCAACACCGGGCGCATGCAAATTACTTTAAAACCTTTTGCGCAAAGGCAGGCATCAGCAACCGAAATCATTCGCAGGCTGGATGAAAGCACTTCCCATATCCCCGGCATCACAGCATATATGCAGCCCGTGCAGGATCTGACAATAGAAGACCGTATTTCAAAAACACAGTACCAATTCTTGCTGAGCTCCCCCAATTCTGCCGACCTGACATCCTCCACCACCAGACTGCTGGCACGCTTGAAAAAATTGCCGCAACTAGCGGATGTCGCCAGCGATCTGCAGGATGAAGGTCAGCAAGCCTATGTACAGATTGACCGCGAAGCAGCTGGCCGATTGGGCGTAACCGTCGCGAATATTGATACAGCCCTGTACAACGCATTTGGTCAACGACTTATCTCAACCATCTATACCCAGTCCAGCCAGTATCGTGTGGTATTGGAAGCAGCAAAAGATGTCAAAACGGGGCTGGTCGCCATTGAAGGCTTGTACGTACCAGGGACATCGGTATCGGCCAGCGGTGGCTCCAGCACTGTGCAGGTACCATTGACATCGGTTGCCCAGGTAATCAGCAAATCGGCAGCACTGGCGATCAACCACGTGGCGCAATTCCCTTCCGTCACTATCTCCTTCAACCTGGCGGGCGGAGCTTCTTTGGGTAGTGCCGTGGATGCCATCAAGGCCGAAGAAGAAAAACTGGATTTGCCACCCAGCGTAGAAACCAGTTTCCAGGGTGCCGCCGAAGCCTTCCGGGCCTCGCTCAGCAGCAGCCTGCTGCTGATCCTGGCAGCAGTGGTCACCATGTATATCGTATTGGGTGTGCTGTATGAAAGTTATATTCACCCTATCACCATTCTCTCTACCCTACCCTCTGCAGGCCTGGGTGCCTTGCTGGCGCTGCTGATAGCGGGGCAAGATCTGGGGGTGGTCGGCATCATCGGTATTGTGCTGCTGATCGGCATCGTCAAAAAGAACGCCATCATGATGATCGATTTTGCGCTGGATGCCGAACGTGAACAAGGTATGGAACCGCGTGCTGCCATCCATCAGGCTTGCCTGCTGCGTTTCCGCCCCATCCTGATGACTACCATGGCCGCCTTGCTGGGCGCGTTGCCGCTGATGCTGGGTACCGGTGCCGGCCATGAATTGCGCCATCCTTTGGGTATCACCATGGTCGGTGGCCTGATTGTCAGCCAAATGCTGACCTTGTTTACCACTCCGGTGATTTATCTGGGGTTTACCCACCAGGCACAAAAACTTGCCGAATGGCGCAACAGGCGCGAAGCCGCCAGACTGGCAAAAGAAAGCAGTCTATGAATATCTCTGCGCCATTCATAGCAAGGCCGGTTGCCACCACCCTGATCACCCTGGGTGTGGCACTTGCCGGTATCATCGGCTTTCAATTGCTGCCTATCGCGCCTTTGCCGCAGGTTGATTTTCCGACGATTTCGGTGAATGCCTCGCTGCCAGGTGCCAGCCCGGACACCATGGCGGCAACCGTCGCCACGCCGCTGGAACGGGCACTTGGCAGCATTGCCGGTGTCAGTGAAATCACTTCACGTTCCTCACTGGGCTCGACCAACATCACTTTGCAATTCGACCTGAATCGCAATATTGACGGCGCTGCCCGCGATGTGCAGGCCGCCATCAATGCAGCACGCAGCCTGTTACCCAGCGGCCTCCCAAGCAATCCCACTTACCGCAAGGTAAACCCTGCGGATGCACCAGTGATGATCTTGTCACTCACTTCGGAAACACTGACACGCGGTCAGATGTATGATGCCGCCTCCACCGTTCTGGCACAGCGCCTGGCACAGGTAGAAGGGATAGGCCAGGTATCAGTGGGTGGCGGAGCCTTGCCAGCCGTACGCGTGGAACTGGACCCGGACAAGCTGTCACAAAAAGGTATATCACTGGAAAACGTGCGGCTGGCGCTGACAGCCACCAATGCCAACCGCCCCAAAGGCTCGGTGGAAGAAGATGGTCGTAGCTGGCAAATCGGTGCCAACGACCAGGCGCGCACTGCTGCTGAATATGCACCCGTTGTTGTGAGTTATCGTAACGGCGCAGCAGTCAGGCTGCGCGACGTGGCCGAGGTAGTTGATTCGGTGCAGGATGTACGCAATTACGGTGTCGCCAACGGCAAACCAGCCATCGTCCTGTTTTTGTTAAAGCAACCTGGTGCCAATATCATAGAAACCGTAGAGCGTGTGCGCGCCCTGTTGCCTCGTTTGCAGGCATCCATTCCACAGGCTATCAACCTGAATGTCGTCAGTGACCGGACGCCGACAATCCGGGCATCGTTGCGCGAAGTTGAACGTTCACTCTCCATCGCCGTTGGCCTGGTGATATTGGTGGTGTTGCTGTTTTTGCGCAACTGGCGCGCCACCATGTTGCCCGCTGTTGCCGTACCAGTATCTCTGGCCGGCACTCTGGGTGCCATGTATTTGTTTGGCTATAGCCTGGACAATTTATCTGCCATGGCATTGACGGTGGCAACCGGCTTTGTGGTCGATGATGCCATTGTTGTTTCCGAAAACATCAGCAGATACATAGAACAGGGATTAAGCCCGCGCGAGGCAGCACTAAAGGGGGCACGTGAAATCGGCTTTACTGTGGTCTCCATCAGCCTGAGTCTGGTTGCCGTGTTCATACCCCTGCTCTTGATGGGGGGGGTGGTTGGTCGCCTGTTCCGCGAATTTTCGGTAGTGCTGTCAATCGCCATTTTAATCTCCATGTTGGTGTCGCTGACCACGACACCGATGATGGCGGCAGTGTTACTGAAGCAGCATGTAGTCAGACGTCCTGGAAAAATTGGCCGCGTGATGGCAAAACTCAATCGCCTGATGATGCGTGGTTATCGTCATTCGCTGATGTGGACATTGCGTCATCAACCCGTTGCTTTGATTGCGTTACTGGGCGTGATTACCCTTAATGTTTACCTGTATGCGGCCATCCCGAAGTCTTTCTTTCCGCAACAGGATACCGGTGTGATTGTGGGTGGTGTGCAGGCAGATCAGGGCAGCTCATTTCAAATGATGCAACAACGGCTCAACACTTTTGTGACCATCGTCCGTGCCGACCCGGCTGTAGCGAATGTCAGTGGCAATACTGGCGGCGGGCAAAGTAATTCAGCCAACTTTTATATCACACTCAAACCCATTCTTGAGCGCCAGGTGTCGGCAGATGTGGTCATCGCCCGCTTGCGTACCAGGTTGTCGCATGAACCGGGTGCCAACCTGTTTCTGGTGCCTGCCCAGGATATACGTATAGGTGGCCGTCAATCCAATGCGCAATACCAATATACTTTGCAAGCCGATGATCTGGATGCTTTGCGCACCTGGGAACCGCGCATACGCAATGCCCTGGCACAATTGCCTGAACTGGCTGACGTCAACAGTGACCAGCAAGATAAGGGCATGCAGACCTCACTCGTGATTGACCGCGATTCGGCGGCACGCCTGGGTATATCGATGAGTGCCATCGACACCACCCTGAACGATGCCTTTGGGCAGCGCCAGGTTGGTGTTATCTACAACCCGCTCAATCAATACAGGGTGGTGATGGAATTGGCCAGTCCTTACCTCCAGGGACCGTCAACGTTTCAACGCTTATATGTCACGAATAACGCGGGCAAGCAAATTCCGCTTTCCACCCTCGCCAGGTTCGAAACAACCAATACACCGTTATCGATCAACCACCAAAGTGGCACGCCTGCATCAACTGTCAGTTTCAACCTGCCTTTGAATGT
This sequence comes from Undibacterium sp. GW821-FHT11B02, assembly GCF_058808955.1. Taxonomy (NCBI): domain Bacteria; kingdom Pseudomonadati; phylum Pseudomonadota; class Betaproteobacteria; order Burkholderiales; family Oxalobacteraceae; genus Undibacterium; species Undibacterium sp. GW821-FHT11B02. The sequence goes on from NZ_JBXASD010000008.1 coordinate 216,783, forward strand.
GTCCTTGTCCGAAGCTACGCTAGCCATCAATAATGCGATGGCCGAACTGGGTGTGCCGGTATCGGTACGGGGCAGCTTTCAGGGAACAGCTAACGCATTCCAGCAATCCTTGTCATCACAGCCTATCCTGATCGCTGCGGCCATCATTACGGTGTATCTGGTATTGGGCATGCTGTATGAAAGCCTGATCCATCCGGTGACCATATTGTCCACCCTGCCCTCTGCCGGCGTAGGTGCACTGCTGGCATTGATCTTGTTCAATACCGACTTTTCCATCATTGCCCTGATCGGTGTGATTCTGCTGATAGGTATCGTGAAGAAGAACGCCATCATGATGATCGATTTCGCCATCACCCGTCAGCGTGCGTACAGCGCAACTGCCGGTGCGGCCATCTTCCGTGCAGCATGCCTGCGTCTGCGCCCTATTCTGATGACCACATTTGCTGCCATCTTTGGCGCCGTGCCGCTTGCCTTGGGCAGTGGCGATGGTGCCGAGTTAAGGCAGCCTTTGGGCATCGCCATCGTTGGCGGTCTGATACTCAGCCAATTACTGACTTTATATACCACGCCTGTCGTCTTTGTCATGATGGACAGACTGCGCAGAAAACGTTTGTCACGTCCGGGGAAATTCCCTGGCATTGCCGGTGAACCTGCAATGACTATTACTCATAGGTAGCATTTCATGAAATTTGACCTTCGTCACACATATAGTGTCCCTCTACTGACATCCCTGCTTGCACCCACGCTGTTGGCGGGTTGCGCAGTCACCAAAGTTGATCCACCTGCACCAGTGGTCGCCACTGCCCAGTTCAAGGAAAGTGGCGCATGGGTACAGGGGAGCGCGGTTGCCACACCTGTACCAGACAATTGGTGGACCCTGTTCAAGGACCCTGTATTGGATGACCTGGAACACCGTCTGGTTATCGACAATCAAAATCTCAAAGCATCTGCCGCCCAGGTCGCCAATGCGCGCGCCGCGCTGGAAGCCAGTCGCAGCGCCATGTACCCCAGCCTGTCTGCTGGCTTGAGCGCGACAAGGGACGCCAGCCCGACTGCAACCACTTCCGCCAATGCCAGCAACCCCAGTAACAGCATGTCACTCGCTGCCAATGCCAGTTGGGAAATCGACTTGTGGGGGCGTCTGTCGCAGGCAAGTGCGGGGGCACAATCCACCCTGCAAGCCAGTATGGCTGATTTAGCTTCAGCCCGGCTTTCAGCACAGGCTACTTTGGCGCAAAGCTATTTCTCCATGCGCACAATTGATGCCCAGTTGTCGCTCAGTGAACGTAGCATTCAAGCGTATGAACGTTCTTTGTCGCTGACGCAGGCACGTTATGAAGGTGGAGTGGCAGGTCGCACCGATATTTTGCAGGCACAGACCCAACTCAAAAATGCCCAGGCACAACGCGCTGACCTGACGGCGCAACGTGCCGTGCTGGCACATGCCATTGCAGTGCTGGTGGGCACTCAGCCGGCTGAATTGACGATTACGCATGATGAGGTCTTGCCAACAGCACCTTTGGTGCCAGCCATGTTGCCATCAAATCTGCTGGAACGCAGGCCAGACATCGCGGCAGCACAACGGCGTGTCGCCGCCGCTTACTCTCAAATTGGTGTAGCCGATGCGGCTTACTTCCCGTCGCTGTCGCTGTCTGCCAGTGCCGGGTACCGTGGTACGTCCCTGGGACAATTAATCAGCGCACCACATTTTCTGTGGTCACTGGGCAGCAGCCTGACGCAATCCATCTTTGACAGCGGCCAAAGAAAACTGGCCAGCGCCCAAGCCCGCGCCAGTGCCGAGCAACTGACTGCCAATTACCGACAGGTGGTGTTAACGGCCTTGCAGGAAGTGGAAGATAACCTGATTTTAAATGCCCAATTGCAGCAAGAGGCGCAATTCCAATCAGAAGCATTGCAGGCAGCCCAGCGCAATCTGGAAATCACGCTCGACCAATATCGCGCAGGTACAGTCAGTTATCTCAACGTCGTAGTCGCACAGGCATCTGCATTCAGCAGCGAAAGCAGCTTACTTAGTGTACGCAATCGTCAACTGGCAGCGATCAGTCAGCTATTAAAAAATATCGCTGGACGATGGGATGCCTAAAACCAGACATATAAAAAACGTCTATGGAAAATACTGTATTTTCTGAATTCAAATTCTGGCTGATGATGCTGATCTCTTTCGTACTGCCGTTTGGTTTGTGTAGAACTCATTTCATCAATAGGGATGAGTGCGAGCAAGGCGATTCGGGATGCGGTGCAAGGTCCAAGGTGTGTACCCTGTGCAGCTAAGGCTTGTGCCTTAGCAAGCGTGACGTAACAACCTCGCGCTGCAATGCGCCCGAAAAGTGTCAATGCGGCCAGCTCCCGGAGGGTTTGCCTCATAACGCATCTCACCTCTATTGATGAAATGAGTTCTAGTGTATATCGGGACGTAAATTGAAAAGCGCCTTCCATGTCAACAAACCCCATTGTGGTCACACGAAATCGCGGCGCTGCTTCTTACAATGCATGGCGGGAAGTGCACTAGGCTTTAGTCTTCCAGCATCATCATTCTCTGTAGAACAGGGCGTTGAATCGCGCTTGCATGAACGGGCAACAGCCCTGCTTGACTCAGTTCTTTCTGTTGATATACATAGCCATGCCGGCGGCCTCCTCGGCCGCAATGCCATTGCCCAGGACATTTCCTCTCCCATGAAACAGGGAAGCTTGTCGGCTATCTGTCTTTCATTGGCTTCAGACAGCATTCTTCTGTCTACTAATAGCAAAAATAAGCTCGTTGCCCGACGCGAACCCAAACCCGGCGAATTACATGCATACATGGCCAATAGGCTGGATTTTGTCGACCGCATGATTGCTCAACAAGGCCTTAAGCGGGTTTTGACCCTGACAGATTTACAGGCCAGCAAAGAAGAAAATTCAGCCGGCGTGATTCTTGCTGTTGAAGGAAGCGATTTTCTTGAAGGAAAAATCGAACGCCTGCAAATCGCCTACAAGAGAGGAATACGCCATTGGCAACTTGTGCACTACCGCATGAATAATGCACTGGGCGATATCCAAACCGAAGCACCGTTCTACGGAGGTGCAACGCCGTATGGCCTCGATGTAGTGCGGGAATGCAATCGACTAGGGATGATTGTCGACGTGGCACATGCTACCTTCGCTACGGCGAATCAGATCGCGAACGTCTCCAGCACCCCTTTGATACTTTCACATACCGGTTATTCCGCCGAGCCAAAATTTCAATCGCGCTGGATTAGTGCCGACCATGCGAAGCTGGTGGCTGATACCGGGGGTGTTATCGGCATCTGGGCGAACGCGTATTCATTTTCCGGGTTCGCAGACTACGCGGTGGGTATCGCAAAATTGGCGGATTTAATTGGCATCGACCATGTGGCCATCGGCACCGATAAAGAAGCAATGCATCCACCAATATTTTCTTCCTATGGAGAGTTCCCCGAATTTGTCGGCCAGCTACTGCTACATTTTAATAATACGGAAGTTGGGAAAATAGTAGGTGGAAATTATTTGCGCGTATTCGATCAAGTTACCAGGCACGGCAAGGCAGGTTGACTAAAGAAAGCACAAGCATTCATCGAAACCTTCATTGAACGCTCTGCCGATCCATATTGTTAAACCTTGCGGATATTGTGCCGATGTTATTGGGCGCTGAAAATGACGCCACTCAGGAATCGGTTACTTGCAAACGAAGATTTTTTTCATGGGTATCCAATTAATGCCTGATGAAGTTACGGACATTTATGCAAACAGCAAATGATATACAAATTACAAAAATCAGATAGAAAAAATGCTTAATAGGCATTTAATTTCATATTTCTCCCTAAGCTCTGCTTGCGTTGGATCAAATCAAGTAGCACTACACGCTATGATGATTGAAACAAAATCCGTATTGATATATATTCTCATTATCATTTAGGTTCAGCATTTATTCTTTACGGGAACTTTATCATGCATGACTTATCAATTGAACAAGCAAGTGCAGTGACTTTGAATCAGATGAAAGTCGGTGATTCAGGGATAGTGCTTGATGTACAAGATCAGGGTCATGCAAAAGGCGACGGCACTTTTAATATTACCCGTCGCTTGAAAGAATTGGGTTTTGTGAAGGGCGAACTGGTGAAAGTCTTGCATAAAGGTTATTTTGGTGGCGAGCCCCTTGCTGTCAGAATTGGCCAATCCACTTTTGCATTAAGAAACTTTGAAGCAGCGTTGATCGGCGTTACAAACTCAGGAAAAGTAGGAAAATAGTGAAAGAATTGTTTTCTCCGCGTATCGCTCTTGTCGGCAACCCCAACTGCGGAAAAACTGCACTGTTCAACAGATTGACTGGTGCACGGCAAAAAGTAGCCAATTATGCTGGCGTTACCATAGAACGCAAAGAAGGCAAGTTTCGCTCATCTGTCGGGCGCGACTGGCAGGTACTGGACTTGCCAGGCACTTATAGCCTGCATGCAGCCACACCTGACGAAGAAATCACCCAACAAGTAGTTACCGGCAACCATAGCGATGAAGCCATGCCCGATGCCGTGGTGTGCGTGGTAGATGCCACCAATCTGCGACGGGGCTTGCGCGTAGTTCTGGAATTGATGGCGCTTGGTCAACCCATGGTTCTGGCAGTCAACATGATGGATATCGCAAAAAAACGCGATATCCATATCGATATCAATGTACTCAGCAAAGCACTGAGTATACCTGTCGTTGAGACAGTAGCCGTTGATCCGCAAGGGATTGATGCCTTGCTGACTCAACTCGAAACGCTGGCACAGCAATTAGTGCCCTCTGCCAATATCACTCCACATGCTTTGACGGATCAAAGTCCGGAAACACTGCAGGACAGAGTCAATGCAGTGTTGCAATTAAGTGTCTCGCAAGCTACTGATGCAGCCAATGATGTCAGTCTCAGTTATCGCCTGGACAGCTGGGTATTGCACCCAGCAGCTGGCCCTTTGATTTTTGCCACACTGATGTTTCTGGTATTCCAGGCAGTCTTTGCCTGGGCGCAGATGCCCATGGATATGATTAAATCCGTTATTGATGCGACTGGTGCCGCTGTGGAAGCGGCCTTGCAGCCTGGTATATTGCAGGGTTTGCTGGTCAAGGGTGTGATAGGTGGTGCAGGCAGTGTGCTGGTATTTTTACCGCAGATTGTCATCCTGTTCTTTTTCATCCTGGTGATGGAAGATTCCGGCTATCTGCCGCGCGCTGCATTTTTGCTGGATAGAGTCATGGGCAAAGTCGGTTTATCCGGGCGCGCCTTTATTCCCCTGCTGTCCAGCTTTGCCTGTGCCATTCCCGGCATTATGGCGACCAGGACCATACAAAATCCGCGTGATCGTCTGGTGACGATCATGATCGCTCCTTTAATGACCTGCTCTGCACGTCTGCCAGTGTATGCGTTGATTATCGCCGCCTTCATTCCTGACAAAACCATATGGGGCATACTCAATCTGCAAGGTCTGGTTCTGTTTTTTCTGTACCTGGCGGGCATAGTCTCTGCAATGCTGGTAGCTTTTTTCTTCAAGAAAAAATGGGGAAGCCAAATCCATCAGCAAGCACTGATGCTGGAATTGCCTGATTACAGATGGCCGAATCTGCGTAATCTAGTGCTGGGCCTGTGGGAAAGAATCAAAATTTTCACAACACGCGTTGGTACCATTATTTTGTCGTTGATGATACTACTGTGGTTCTTGAGCAGTTTTCCTGATGCGCCGGCGAATGCTGATCAGCCAGCCATTTATTACAGTATCGCCGGTCAACTGGGGCGTTTACTGGAAATTGTTTTTGCCCCGATAGGCTTCAACTGGCAAATCTGCATTGCTTTGGTACCTGGTCTGGCCGCACGTGAAGTAGCAGTGGCTGCGCTGGGAACTGTCTATGCCTTGTCACAGTCTGGCGAAGAACTGAGTCGTTCGCTGGAGCCCCTGATTGCCCAGTCCTGGAGCCTGCCAACTGCACTGTCACTGCTTGCCTGGTATGTGTTCGCGCCGCAATGCGTGGCGACACTGAGTGTGGTGAAACGTGAGACCAATACCTGGCGTTATCCAGTCATGATGGCAGCTTACTTGTTTGGTCTGGCTTACCTGGCATCTTTACTGACTTTTCATATTTCCACTTACCTGCTGGGGAGATGAGAAATGCAAAACTTGATTGCTAGCTTGTTATTGCTACTGGCCAGTGCATACCTGCTTTTGAAATACATGCCCAAGGCCACAAAAAACAGGATCAAGACTTATTTTCAAAGTCGTCACCCTGCTCTTGCACCTGTGATCGATGGCCTGTCCAAACAAACTGAAGGCTGCGGCTCTGGATGTGGTGGTTGCTCGTCCAACAATAACTGCTCTACGCCTCAGGTCTCAGAACAACCGATCAAATTGATCAAAACCTTGTCTACCCCCAAATAGCTCTTATTTCATACTCTGCTTGCCGTTGGCAGTCAGCCAGAATTGATGTATCCTCAAAAAAGAATAAAACAAAAACAATTTCTGCTTTTTTGAGAACACAAGGGTTTTAGCTGGATATGACAGTAATCATCTACGACAAGACCGAAAAGGGGCGTGAAGAAATCGCGACCCGCAAACATCATTTGGCTTCGCGCTTGCGTACCTTGTTAGTGATGGTTGACGGCAAACATACAACTGACGACATCATAAAAAAAGTGTCTGGCCTTGGCCTCACTGAACAAAACATGCAAGAGCTGCTGGAACAGGACTTCATCATTGAAATTGCAGTGCAACCAACATCTGTTCCAGTCGAAACTCATGTCACTGCGCCAGCGGTAACAGCGAACAATCCCAACGAAGAAGTTGCCACCCCGGCCACCAGTCTGCCTGCAATGACAGACGCAGAACGTTTTCAGGCACTTTATAACTTTTTCAATGAAACCATTAAAAGCGCTATAGGCTTGCGAGGTTACGGTCTGCAATTGAAGGTGGAACGCGCATCGACCGTCGACGATTTCCGTGGGCTCAGACAAGCCTATGTAGAAGCCGTGCAAAAAGCCAAAGGCCCAGAAATGGCACGCAGCCTGCGTGATCGGCTGGACCAGTTATTAAACGACGGCAAAGCTTGATGCCAAATCACCTGTGAATCACGATTGAATCAGAACATGCGCAGATAGGCATCAAGACATGCAGATAAACAAAAAGCCAGGTTACCCTGGCTTTTTGTTTTGCTATTTGCTGCAATTGGCAGTACTTATTCAATACCCTGACTACTCAGGTATTCTTCATACGTACCTTGGAAGTCTACGATTTTATTTTCCTTGATTTCCAATACACGCGTCGCCAAAGATGAAACAAATTCGCGATCATGCGATACAAAAATCAGGGTACCTGCATATTTTTCCAGCGCGATATTCAGCGACTCGATAGATTCCATATCCATATGATTGGTAGGCTCATCCATCAACAAGACATTATGGCGACCCAGCATCAGCTTGCCATACATCATGCGACCCTTTTCACCGCCGGACAAAACCTTGACGGATTTTTTGACGTCATCACCACCAAACAGCAAGCGGCCAAGGATGGAACGCACTGCCTGGTCATCATCACCTTCCTGTGTCCACTGACCTATCCAGTCAGTCAGGTTTTTATCGGATGCAAATTCTTCGGTAGGATCTTGCGGCATATAGCCGACATTGGCATTTTCTGCCCATTTGACGGTACCGTAATCTGCATGCAAACCTGTGATGTCATCACCACCTATGCAACGCAATAGCGTGGTTTTACCAATACCGTTGGCACCGATAATCGCGATTCTTTCACCTGCTTCCACCATCAAGTCCACATTCTTGAACAAGGGTTTATCGTAAGCTTTGCTCAGAGATTGCACTTCTACAGCCAGGCGATGCAATTTCTTCTCGCCATCGAAGCGCACGAAAGGATTTTGACGGCTGGAAGGTTTAAAATCTTCAATCTTGATTTTGTCGATCTGCTTGGCACGTGAAGTTGCCTGACGCGCCTTGGATTTATTAGCTGAAAAGCGACGGACGAAATCTTGCAATTCTGCGACTTTTTCCTTGGCCTTGGCATTATTCGCCATTTGCTGCGCACGCGCCTGAGATGACGCCAGCATGTAATCATCATAATTTCCCGGATACACTTTCAAGGTACCGTAATCCATATCGGCCATATGCGTACATACCTGATTCAGGAAATGGCGATCATGGGAAATGATGATCATGGTGGAATTACGTTCGTTCAGAATATCTTCCAGCCAGCGTATGGTATTGATGTCCAGGTTATTGGTCGGCTCATCCAGCAACAAAATATCAGGATTGGAAAACAGTGCCTGGGCTAGCAAGACCCGCAGCTTCCAGCCAGGTGCAACAGCACTCATGACGCCTTGATGCTGGTCAATTGGGATGCCCACGCCCAGTAACAGTTCACCCGCACGCGCTTCAGCGGTATAGCCATCATATTCGGCAAACTTGGCTTCCAGGTCAGCAGCCTTCATGTAGTCGTCATCAGTTGCTTCAGGGTTAGCATAAATCGCATCCCGTTCCGCCATTGCCGCCCACATTTCCGTGTGGCCCATCATGACCACTTCCAGGACGCGCATGTCTTCAAAAGCAAACTGATCCTGGCGCAATTTACCCAGGCGCTCATTCTGGTCCAGCATGACAGTACCAGAAGACTGCTCAAGATCGCCCCCCAGAATTTTCATAAAGGTGGATTTGCCACAGCCATTGGCACCAATCAGGCCATAGCGGTTACCTTCGCCAAATTTGACTGAGATATTTTCAAACAGTGGCTTGGGGCCAAACTGCATGGTGATATTTGCGGTAGAAAGCACAGAAAACCTTTTGCAATAATGATGAGGATCAACCTCACATTATAGCATTGTGGTTTTAGCTGCCCGCTGGCAAGCCCATGATTTATAGAGAAATTCTTTAAGAATAGCTGTTTTTGGTATTTTTTTAGACTGGTAAATTGGGTGCTTGGCAGAATAAATATAAAAATGCCTTTTTTGCTTACGAAGTATTTTACGAGCGAATAACAACCCGGGTAACCTCAAAGACTGTTGTTTTTTTATATCACCCGTCTTTTTTGCGCTACAGCAACCCTCATTATTTCCCTATGGACATAAGTCAAAAGTAAGCTTTTCTCACTCTGAAGCGCCACTAAAACCAAGCTTCAGCTATACCAAATTTGCATACACTAATCAGAAATTATCATAATATTGCATCAAGCTACATGTGCCCCCTACTATCGTCTCAGGTAATAGCAAACGCAAAATTGCCGCAGAATCAATAACCCCAGGGATGATTATGAAAATGAAGAACAGGAAGGCGATAGCGGCGCGCAGTGCGGTCGCGCTCAGTTTGGCTGTAACGCATTTCGCACATGGACAAGAAGCACCTGCTGCGGCCCCGGCCAGCACAATGCCTGCAAAAGACGATGCATCAGCTCCGGTTCAACAGGTTGTGATGACGGGATCACGTATTGCACGCAGGGATACGGAAACCAGTGGCCCCATGTTGACTCTGACCAGAGATGACCTTAAATTCGCGGCACCGACCTCGCTTGGCGATATCATGCAGGCACTGCCAAACACCGGCGTCAGTCTCAATTCCAACGGCACCCAGGGCACATCATATGGTGTCAGTTCCATTAATCTGCGCTATCTTGGCAGTGCCGAAGGCAGTGGCAACCGCACCCTGGTACTGGTCGATGGTCACCGCTGGGTGAATGCAGCAGGCGGTCGCGGCTTCCGTGACTTTACGGACCTGAACACCATCCCGTTGGGCATCATTGATAGTGTTGAAGTGCTGAAAGATGGAGCCTCAGCCATTTATGGTGCCGATGCGATAGCTGGCGTGGTCAATATTCATACCAAGCGCAAGCTCGACGGTTTCGAAGCCAATATGCGCCTCGGTGCCTCATCCCGCAACGATGATGAGAATTACAATGGTTTCCTGAACTGGGGCAAGAGTTTCGAAAAGGGTTCGGTATTGCTGTCCGGTAGTCTGAACGATTCCCGCCCTATCTTGTCGGCAGACCGCGAGTTGACCAAAGTGGCATTGTCGCCGCTGACTGCCCCTGGCACCAGTCCGCAAGGTCTGTATGTATTACCTGGCCTGTCCAACAATTCTTATTTCGGTACCCCGACTGGTTTCGCGTCGAATGCAGCCAATGCCGTCACCCGCAATATTGGCGTCACCAGCATAGGCGCTGGTTCTGCAGCAGACAACAGCTTCCACACCGCGACCCTGCCCGGCGACTATTACAATCAACTGACCCAGGGCCTGTATGCTACTGGCCCCAGCAAAACCGCCGGCCTGTTTGGACGCCTGACCTACGAGATCACCCCTGATCTGACGGCACATGTCGAAGCCACCTATACCACACGCCAATCATCACAATTATTCTCACCTTTCCTACTGGACATTCGCGGCAGCAACGGTTATTCGATTTCCAAGGATCAGGCGTATAACCCATTCGGTACCGCCAACGGCGTTCCAACTGCCAATGCACTCGCTTTCTCCGGGTCCACCTTCCGCATCCAGCGCGTACCGGTCGAAGTCGGCAACCGCGAAGTGCTGCAAGATGTCAAGATGAGTCGCCTGCTGCTCGGTCTGGAAGGCACCGTTTCGCTCTGGGGTGACTGGAATTGGGATGCAACACTGTCCTATTCGAAAAACAAAGCCAGCTTCGATCAAAAGAATGGCATCAATTTCGATAACCTCTACCGTGCCATGACCTCGCCAGCCACCTGCTCCGCAGCGCCGGGTTGCGTACCTATCGATCTGTTTGGCACTATCACACCAGCCATGGCTGACTATATCCGCTCATATTCGCATGATACCAACGGCACCAGCCAGACCGACTTCAGTCTGAATGCCACGCGTAGTCTGATGCAACTGCAAGGCGGCCCCCTGGGAGTTGCCACCGGCTATGAATATCGCCGTGAAATGGCATTTGATAGCCCCGATCCTTTTGTTTCACAAGCTTCCACCGTGTTGCCACTGGTATCAGGTGCGGCCCAGGCCACCACCTCTGCAGCAGCACGCAATCCAACCGCCGGCTCTTACTACCTGAACGAAGCCTATGCCGAACTGAGCGCCCCGCTGCTGGCCAATCTTCCCTGGGTACAAAAACTGGAACTGGACGCGGCCGTGCGCTATTCCCGCTACTCTACCGTTGGCGGCAAGGCAACAACCAAGCTTGGCGTGTTGTATCGCCCATTCAATTCACTGCTATTGCGTGGCACCTATTCTCAGGGTTTCCGTGCACCTTCCATCCTTGAACTGTACCAGGGGGTGAAACAAACCAGCTTCCCGGCTGTTGATCCATGTAACGGTGGTGGTGCCGGATTGCCAGGTTGTGCCGGCATCCCCACCAGCTACAATCAGTCACTGTACAGCAGCGGCATTCCGCGTGGCGTTACCTCCGGCAATGCTGACCTGAAACCTGAAAGCGCAGATACCTACTCTGTGGGTTTTACCTATTCACCGGAACAACTTAAAGGGTTTAGCGTAACAGTTGATCAGTTCAAGATCAAGATCAAGGACGCCATCGCCTCGCAGACTGCGACCCAGATCCTGAACGCCTGCGCCCAGACCGGTACCTTCTGTAATCTGGTACAACGCGCCAACACAGGTGAGATACTGCAACTGACGCAAGCACTGGTCAACCTGTCACGGATTGAAGTGCAAGGTGTCGACGTAACACTGCGCTACCTGTTCCCGGTTGCTGGTGCCAAGATCGACGCAGCGCTTGACCTGGCTTATCTGCAACACTACAAATCTTATGTGCCGCAACCGGATGGCTCTATTGTGGTTGACGAACGTGCTGGCAAATCCGACCAGCCACGTTCAACCTTCCCTCACCTGAAAGCCCAGGCCTCACTACGTTATATAGGCACCAGTATCACCGCTGGATGGAAGGCACGTTACATCGGCGCTACTGCTGATGTACCAAATAATGCAGTCAATGGCGGCAACGTACCGGGTACGCTGTATCACGATATGCAGCTTTCGTATAACTTCAGTGATGGAAAAACCAGCGTCGGGTTGGGCATCGACAACGTCTTTGATAAGCAACCACCGGCATCAGCGGCCAACAATCCCATCAATTTCGATATCTATACCTATGATGTACGCGGCCGCTACTTTTATACACGTCTGAACACGAAGTTCTAAATAACCATGTCCAACATGATAGACAAGCCAAGCAAGGCAGATGCCGACGAGACCATGACGGATAATATCGTCAAGCGACGCTGGGCACTGGAACCGGTCATGATGATGTTTATCGCGCTGGCCATAGGCGTGCTGCTTACCTGGGTCTTACCATCCGGCGAGTATCAGCGCAGCGGTACGACTGAGGCGTCACCTGTGATACCGGGAAGCTATCACATCATACCCAAAACCATCAACGCTACTGCATTGATACAGCAACCGCAAAGTAAGACAGAGGCAGCACCGCTGTCACCGGGCGCCATCTTTACCTCGGTGCCGGCGGGGCTGGTGAAGTCGGCCAACCTGATCTTCATGATCCTGCTGCTGGGTGGTCTACTGGGAGTGTTTCGCGCCACCGGCGCCTTCGATGCTGGTATTGAGCGCTTGCTGGGTTTAACAGGGGGACGGGTGGTGGTATTGACGCCAGTTGTGATGGTGATTTTATCGGCAGGCAGTACCTTCCTGGGTATGATCACCGAGTATCTGATCTTCATCCCGGTGGTGATTGCGATTGCCGAGCGCCTGGGCATGAGCCGCTTATATGGCTTTACCCTGCTGACCCTGGCTGCCAAGGTCGGCTACCTGGCATCAGTATCAAATCCTTTGGCATTGCTGATTGCCCAGCCCATTGTTGGCGTGCCGGTATTCAGCGGGGCATTGGTGCGCTTGACGCTGTGGGTGATCTTCCTGACGCTCGCTATTCTGTTTGTGCTGCGCATGGAACCACGTCCAGCCAAGGCTGCTGTGTTTGAAAGCAAGCCTTTGTCCAAACCACACTTTCTGGTGATCGTGATTGTCTGCATCGCCCTGGTGATACTGGTGTATGGATCAACCGCACTGGGCTGGCGAGATTCGCAGTTTGCCACGCTGTACATGGTGACAGCATTGTGTGTCGGACTTGTCTATCGCATGGGGGCGCGTGCCGGCGCTCATGCCTTTGTCGAGGGGATGAACTCGATGACACTTGCTGCATTGTTGCTGGGTATGGCACGGGGTGTAGAAATCGTGCTGCGCGAAGGGCGCATTCTGGACACCATCATCGCCTACGCTTCCACCCAGGTTGAACATCTGTCACCGATACTGGTGGCACCCATCATCATGGGTCTGGAGATGGTTCTGACGCTGCTGATCCCGTCAACCTCGGCCAAGGCTGCACTCAGCATTCCCATCCTGGGACCTATTGGGGAAAGCGTGGGCGTCAGCGGACAGACCACGGTGCTTGCCTTCATTCTTGGCAATGGTCTGGTGAATATGTTCTCGCCGACATCAGGCATGCTGTTGGCGTTTCTGGCCGCTGGCAGTATATCTTACGGTCGCTGGTTCCGCCTGATCCTGCCACTATTCGGCGTGTTTACTCTCATTGCCGCGATCGCCACCATGTTGGCCGTGGTACTACATTACTGATCGCCATGAACGAAGACCTGCTCAATTTGAAAGCCCTGCGGGCATTTTACGAAATTGTCCGCACGGGTTCTGTGACTGCTGCTGCCACTCGCATAGGCATGTCGCAGCCAGCCGTCAGCCGCCAACTGGCACAGCTGGAAGCATTGATCGGTTTCGATCTATTCCATCGCGATCATGGCCGGCTGGTGCCAACACAGGATGGGCTGCTGCTGTACGAAGAAGTTTCACTGTCACTGAATGGATTTCAACGCATCCAGAGTCTGGTCAGCGATATTTCCGGTTTTCGTATCGGTCACTTGAAACTGGTGGCACCACCGAGTTTTTGCGAAGGTATCTTGCCCGATATCGTGGCTACGTTCAGCGCCCGTTTTCCCCGCGTGCGCATTTCAGTCGATTCGCACAGCCGTGAAGTGGCGAAGTCAATGATCGCTACACGGACCGTTGACGGCGGGTTCCTGATCGTGCCAGTCAATCGTGATGACTTGCGTGAGGACCCGGTCTGCACCAATGAAACGGTATGCGTACTGCAGGCAGACAATCCCCTGGCTAGCCACCGCACACTGACGCCAAAACTGTTACGTGGCGAACCGTTGATCTTGCTGGGTTACGGGCAGAATTCCCGCGCCACCATAGATTCGACATTTTCCCGTGCTGGTGTGCAACCAGATGCCCGTATCGAAACGCACACGGTCAGTTCTGCCTGCGCCTTTGCCGCACGCGGACTAGGTGTAGCGCTGGTCAACCGCTTGCTCGCCGCATTTTACATGCGGCCAGGTCTGGTCATGCGTCGCTTCGAACCGATACTGAGCAATGAATATGCGTTCGTCACCTCGTCGCTGTCAACACCCAGCCGCCTGGCTACAGAATTTCTAAAAGAGACCAAGCACTATTTTGCCAATAAGAATTTGCCGGAACTGTGATGCTCCGCCGTCCTCCGTAATTTTCGTGGCTTTGCTGTACTCGGACCGAAACAAATATTTGAAAGTAAGCTATGTTATTCAGATCCACCCATACCGCAGCCGACAATACTGTCGTTGATGCGGTGCCGGCTGCCATCCATACCGCTGCCGACGCAGTCACCGTGATACACAATGTCATGGTGAGCATGCGCGACGGTATCCAATTGGCAACCGATATCTATCTGCCGAAAACCGCCGACCGGACACAGCGTTTCCCGGTAATACTGGAACGCACCCCCTATGGAAAAACCGAGCCCAGTCGCAGCGAACGCACGTTGACTGAGTCGCAACCCATGAGCCGGTCGACCATTGCCGAATTCTTTGTGCGCCATGGTTATGCAGTGGTCTACCAGGATTGTCGCGGGCGCTACGAGTCAGAAGGTGTATTCGTCAAGTACACCAGCGATGGCGAAGATGGTTACGACACCTGCGCCTGGATCGTTGAGCAGCCGTGGTCGAACGGGCGTATCGGCACCAAGGGCCTGTCGTATGCTGCGCATACTCAGGCGGCATTGGGCAGTATGAACGCACCTGGAGTAGTCGCCATGTTCCTGGATTCAGGTGGCTTCTCGAACGCTTATCAGGGTGGCATACGCCAGGGCGGCGCATTTGAGCTGAAACAAATTACGTGGGCCATCAAGCGGGCAATGGAAAGCCCTGGCATACTCGGTGACAAAGAAAAATATGATGCACTCGCCTCACTGGATATTGAAGACTGGTTCCGCCGCATCGCACAGTGGCAACCAGGTGCCTCACCGTTAAGCCTGGCGCCCGAGTATGAAGATTATCTGTTCGACCAATGGCGGCGCGGCACATTTGATGCCTACTGGCGACAACCTGGCCTGTACGCTGAAGGCTATTATGCGCAATTCCCAGAAGCTGCCACGGTGCATATGTCATCCTGGTACGATCCCTATTCGCGCACGGCCTGCACCAATTACATGGGTCTGATGGCAGCAGGCAAAGGCCCTTCCTGCCTGATCCTTGGTCCCTGGACACATGGCAACCGCTCGCAGACTTATGCCGGCGATGTCGATTTTGGCCCTGCCGCCACATTGGACAATAATCTGGCACCAGATTTCCTGACGCTGCGCCTGCATTGGTTCGAACGCTATCTGAAAAACAATGTATCAGGTGATGACAATGCCATTCCCAAAGTGTGCATCTTCGTGATGGGTGGTGGCAGTGGCCGCAAAAATGCGGCAGGACGCATGGAACACGGTGGCAACTGGCGCGTTGAATCTGAATGGCCGCTGCAACGAACACACGAAACTGTCTACTACCTGCATCGGGACGGCATGCTGTCGTCGGTCTTACCACAACAAGAACAGGCACAACTGGAATATGATTACGACCCGCGACAACCGGTGCCGACCATCGGTGGTGCTGTTACCTCAGGCGAACCATTGATGGTGGGCGGCGCCTACGACCAGCGTTGTGGCCCGGGTATCTTTTTTTGCGATGCATCCGACGCACCACTCAGAGAGCGTGACGACATACTGGTATTCCAGACGGCACCACTGGGTGCAGATGTTGAAATCACTGGTGCTATCAGTGCGATGTTATGGATAAGTTCAGACTGCGTGGATACTGATTTCACAGTCAAGTTGATCGATGTCTACCCACCAAATGCCGACTATCCGGACGGCTATGAAATGATACTCACGGATGGCATACGACGTGTCCGCTATCGCAAATCCTGGGAGCGACCAGAAATGATGGTGCCTGGCACGGCCTATCAGGTCACGGTTGATGCATTCCCTGTCAGCAATATCTTCAAAGCCGGACACAAAATACGCATCGATATTTCGAGCAGCAATTTTCCCAAGTTCGACTGCAATCCCAATACCGGCGCAGCAGAAGGTGTAAGTGGGCCATTAAAAATTGCTCATAATGTGGTCTTTTGCGGCGGTGCGCGACCTTCGCATGTTGTACTGCCCATCATTCCTGCGTATAAAGGTGAGTCATGAGAAAACATGCGCGCGTCACCCGATCCGCCCTTTCCGCTCTGGCACTTGTTCTGATCTGTCAGACCACCCCTGCTCTGGCAGAAAACAGACACATCTTACTGACTGGCCAGGTCATGCTACAGCATAACCTGAGCAACTATGACGCGCCAGAGTTTGCCAATAATGTGGAATTGCAAAAGATCAGGCGACAGCTGGACAGCATATTCGCAGTCATGCGCAGCAGCGAAACTGTGATTCTGGAGTTGGAATCAGCACTGAAAATCGGCGCAGACCAAATAGCAACGCCTGGACGCGACAAAGACAGCGATTTTTTTCATGAAGTAGATCGCGATAGCATCGTCAATCTGATTACACAGAAAATCCGTTTCTCCCCCAATCAAGTCATGTTCGCGGCTGCCAACAACCATGTCAGCGACAATGGCTCGCGGGGTATCACCGCGCTGATCGCCCTGTTCCGGGATTTGAACATCCCTCTGGCCGGTGTCGGAGATGAAACTGCGGCGAGCGCACCTCGCTATCTGCCAATCAATTCCAGCAAGTTGCCTGCTCAACAGCTTGCCTCAGTTGCCTTGATTGCCTTTGCCACCGACAAGGTAAAACTGCAGGCAAAGAAAACATCCGTGGGAACAAATACCCTGTCCGTCAAGGATGATACTGCCAACACTATCGATCGCGAAGATCAACAACGCATAGAAGACAGCATAACCGAAGCACGCAAGCAACAAGCAGTGGTAGTCACCTATCACCACAACCACCACTGGAATCAGAAACAGGTCAACACAGCCGGTGGCGTCGAGCAATGGCGCATTGACTTTGCGCATCGCTGCATAGAACGCGGTGCCGACGTGTATTTTGCGCATGGTGAACCACGCTTGCAAGGCATAGAAATTTACCAGGGAAAACCAATTTTCTACGGTTTAGGTAATTTCATTTTTCAGACAAGGAAAGTCAATTTTTATCAGTCTGAAGTGTGGGAATCGGTGATGGCCGAACTGGAATATGACAGCGCAACCCCACAAACCATCAAGTCCATCAAACTGACACCCGTTGCTCTCAATGAAAATGGTGCCGAGCCAGCGTTCATGCAAACACGAGGCTTGCCCGCGCTGGCCGACAGTACCCATGCCAGAAACATCCTCATCACATTACAATCGCTGAGTGAACAATTTGGTACGCGCATTGACATCGACGACCAGAACCCGGCGGCCATCGTGGGGCGTATCAGCATAGCCAACTGATTTTTATGAGTAAGCGCAAAGCCAGCATTGTCAGCACAGTTTAGCCTACACCAGGCATGATCGAACATAGGCTTGTGGAAAGTTGATCCGACGCTTACCTCACCGTAAGAGCGCCGAAATCACCAACGACAATCCCTGCGACAACAACGGATAGCACCACCACACCAGACCCATTCAATCACCAGATCATCCAACGCCCCTTAACGCAAGTTGCCAGTGTGACCCACCGAGTACCTGCCAGGTTGTGGCCATACGGTCAAACCGTGCGGTTCCTGGCCAACCTTGACCTGCTGCACGTCGCCACTGCTGGTGTTGAAACGGTATACCACGTCATCGAAACGGCCAGACAGCCAGAGATATTTACCGTCGGCACTGACGTTGCCCATGTCGGGACTACCACCACCGGGGATGGGCCAGTTAATGACCACTTTGTCGGTAGCAAAATCGACCACACTCACACTGCCCTTCCCCTTGCGCTTGCCGTGGATAAGATGAGTGCCACGGTTAGCCACATACAGTTGCTTGCCATCGCGGCTAGGGTAGATTCCGTGTGCACCTACGCCCGTTGAAATGAAGCCAGTTTCTTTGAACGAGGCAAAGTCGACGACGTGCAAGCCGTCAGCTTCCATGTCAGCGATGTAGAACTTTGTGCCGTCCGGTGAAATGCGTATGTCTTGCGGCATACCTTTTGCGCTGGTACAGATTTCAGTTGCAGGCCCACCCACCGGCACCGCCTCGGAATAACGCGAAGATGGCATCTTGAGCTTCAGATAACCCAGTACCTTGCGCCCAACCAGGTCAATCTTGGCGATGCTGCCTTCGAATTCGCAGGTAAAGATGGCGTAGCGACCATCGTTAGAAAAATCGGCGTGGTTGATGCCACCACAAGACGGCACGTCAATAGAGTACTGCATCGCCATGGTCTTTGGATCGCGGAAGTCGAGGCGGTGCACTGCCTCGGCGACCACGATGGCGGATTTGCCGTCCGGTGTGAAATACATGTTATACGGATCTTCCACCGGCACCGACGCGCCCGGCTTGCCAGTAAGTGGGTCTATCGGCGTCACACTACCCAGTTTGGTACGCTCAGCATTGTTGGCCACCCAGAGCGTCCGCAGGTCATACGCAGGTACGACGTGCTGAGGACCGATGCCCACCTTGAACTTGTCAACCACCTTGAGCGTCTCCGGATCGATTACATAGACATCGTTCGAACGCAGGTTAGGTACATAGACGCGTGCCAGATGATCCTTGACGACTGCGCTCATGTGACCAGACCCGGTGTCACCATAGACGTTCTTGGGATCACTCAACAGTGGCATGCCTGGCAAAGGGGAATAGACTCCTGGCACAGTCGGCGCACTGACCGCAGTCGCCGCCTTGGCGACAGCATGGTAGCTGCACAGCCCCACGGCCGACAACGTGATTATGCCCAGACTGGTAATAACCAGGTGCTGTGTGTGGCTGCCAAAGCGCGCCGTATTGATGGTATTTAAGGTAGCTTTCATATGGTGTCGTTACTCTATTCGATTAATCTTTTTGATGAAATGCCTGCATGGCTGGTCGCTTAGTGGTGGCGTTCGTGAAGGATCGTTCTAATGGCATTCACAGTAGTATCAACCTGGCGCTGAACACCCAGCCGACCCAGCTCAGCAGTGGCGCGCGTGGCATCGCCGCGTACACCATCAGCTACACCTGGCTTTGGGCCGTGAACCATCGCATCGACACGCACCATCGACGGCGCGGTGGCGAGCATTAGAGAGGCATCACTCAATCCTGCGTGCAGGCCGATTTCGGCGGCGCTGAAGCCTTGTTTTTTCAGGTCGTCGATAAACGCAGTCTGGGTAATATCGTAATAGTCGAGCAGCGCGTAAGCGCGGGCAGGATCATCCTTACCCCAGGCGCGGTTCAGCTTTTGCGCCACATTCACTTCATTTTGCTGATAACCGCCATGGTCGCCAATGAAGATGATGTCACGAAAGCCGTGCTGACGAAAACTTGCTGCAGCCCCCTCAAGCAGCGCTTCGAAGGCTGCGGGCGGAATAGAAATCGTACCGCTAAATCGCATGTGACCGGTCGGTGGATTGACAGCACCTTCCGGCACATAGGACACCACTGGCGCGACCATTGTATTACCGAGTTTCTGGGCAATCATGGTCGCGATAATCCCGGCACGGACGTTGTGTTTGCCGAGCGCAATATAAGGGCCGCTCTGCTCTACGCCGCCAATGGGGATCAAGATAGTGGTCGCACCGTGCTCGATGCGACTTCGCAATTCAGTGCTGGTGAGCTCTTCCAACATGACGCTGGCATTAGCCCGTGCAGTGCGGTCCACTCCTTCACCGCGCTCGCCGGAAGTGGCCGCCAAAATCGACGCCACTGGTACTATCAGCAATGAAACAGCGGCTACAAAGAGACCGGCAAACCTGCCAATACCCTTCAATGTCCCGCCCTGCGTATTTCCATCATTCAACTTATTCTTCACAATATCTCATTCTGCAATCTAGAGCTAACCATCGTCTTGCCAGATTATGGTATCACAGCACTCGGAAGCGGAGTGTTTTTCAAGCAGACGCAATCTGCGTGGCACCGGGGCAGGAAGTCGTCGCCCGGTTGGCAGGACGTGTGACGAAATGGCTGCTAGAATTTTTGTGTCCATCATTGAATTTGTGGGCACAACTCATTTCAACCTCAATTTAACCATGCTAACTCAGACCAGATCATGCAGACGCAGCTGGAAAAACACTTACTCAGATGATCAGGCAACAAAAAAGCGATTGATCATTCCATATGCATGGAAAAATCAACCGCTCACATATTACCACCTGCTTTTTTTGGACTTATCTCAATTTCAGAGCATATTGACCCAAGTCAATATGCTCCAGTAAAACCTAGTTGAAGGTCTTGCCTTCTGCTGCCAGTTTGGCCAGCAGTGGAGCCGGTTTCCAGGCGTCGCCATGGCGACCTTTGGCATATTTCTCCATGGACATGACCACGTTCGTCAAACCTACTGTGTCAGCGTAGAACATGGGGCCACCAGTATGCAGAGGGAAACCATAACCGGTCAGGTAGACCATGTCGATATCCGATGCTCTGGTTGCAATACCTTCTTCCAGAATATAAGCCGCTTCATTCACCAAAGAGAATATCAGACGTTCGACGATTTCCTGGTCAGAAATCTTGCGACGTTCCACACCCAGATCAGCAGAATGTTTGATGATCATGTCATTCACAATGGCAGAAGGATAGGCTTTACGGTCACCCGGCTTGTAGTCATACCAACCAGCGCCGGTTTTTTGACCGTAGCGTCCCATTTCGCACAGCAGGTCCGCTGTTTTGGAATAAGTGATCTGTGGCTTTTCTACATAACGACGCTTGCGGATATACCAGCCGATATCATTACCAGCCAGGTCGCCCATACGGAACGGCCCCATGGCAAAGCCCAGTTTTTCTACAGCCTTGTCAACCT
Organism: Undibacterium sp. GW821-FHT11B02; assembly: GCF_058808955.1. Taxonomy (NCBI): domain Bacteria; kingdom Pseudomonadati; phylum Pseudomonadota; class Betaproteobacteria; order Burkholderiales; family Oxalobacteraceae; genus Undibacterium; species Undibacterium sp. GW821-FHT11B02. The sequence continues at coordinate 238,028 of NZ_JBXASD010000008.1, forward strand.
GCTCTGGCGTGCAACCCTCTTCCAGCAAAAACCCGGCCTGACGGCTGTATTGTTCAATCATGCGGTTGCCGATGAAGCCATCGCAAACGCCAGATACCACGCCAGTTTTCTTGATTTTCTTGGACAGACCCAATACGGTTGCCAACACATCTTTGGCAGTTTTCTTGCCACGTACGATTTCCAGCAATTTCATGACATTGGCCGGACTGAAGAAGTGGGTACCGATAACATCTTCAGGACGATTGGTAAAGTCGGCAATCTTGTCGACATCCAGTGTAGAAGTATTCGACGCCAGAATGGCACCCGGTTTCATGACCTCATCCAGCTTCTTGAAAACCTGTTCTTTCACGCCCATGTCTTCGAATACGGCTTCAATCACGATATCTGCCTGCGCGATGTCTTCATAGACCAGCGTGCCAGTGATCAGGCCTACGCGCTGTTCAAACTTCTCTTGCGTCAGCTTGCCCTTTTTCAGTGTGTTTTCATAGTTTTTACGGATGGTGGCCAGACCTTTTTCCAGCGCTTCCGGTTTCATTTCCAGGATCTTTACAGGTATGCCTGCATTCGCAAAATTCATGGCAATACCGCCACCCATGGTGCCTGCACCGATGACGGCAACCGACTTGACAGGACGTGTCGGTGTATCTTCCGGCACATCAGGCAATTTGCTGGCAGCACGTTCGCCAAAGAAGGCGTGGCGCAAGGCTTTGGATTCGGTAGTCTGTACCAGGTCAATGAACAGCTCACGTTCAAACTTGATGCCATCATCAAATTTCTTGGTAACTGCTGCGGCAACAGCTTCCACACATTTCAAAGGCGCAGGGAAAGGCCCTGCCATGGCGCGCACAGTATTGCGTGAGAACTGCAGGTAAGCTTCGTAGTTAGGGTAATCAATCTTGATATCACGTACACGGGGCAATGGACGCACATCGGCTACTTTGGCTGCAAATGCCAATGCAGCCGCCAACACGTCGCCTTCAACTACTTCATTGAAAATAGCAGTCTTCGCCAGTTTTTCAGATGGTACAGGTGTGCCGGAAACGATCATATTCAAAGCCATTTCCAGGCCCAGTACGCGTGGCAGACGCTGTGTACCACCGGCACCCGGCAAAATACCCAGTTTAACTTCTGGCAAGGCTATCTGCGCACCTTTGGCGGCAACACGGTAATTACAACCCAGCGCCAGTTCCAGGCCACCACCCATGCAGACGGTATGTATCGCCGCGACCACGGGTTTGGTAGAACCTTCCACCACATTGATAACAGTATGCAGGCTAGGTTCGGCAGATGCTTTCGGGGAATTGAATTCCTTGATATCCGCACCGCCAGAAAATGCCTTGCCTGCACCTGTAATCACGATGGCCTTGATAGCATCATCATTCAGGGCTTGTTTCATCCCGTTAACGATTGCCGTACGAGTGGAATGACCGAGACCATTCACAGGAGGGTTATTCAGGGTAATCACGGCAATATTGCCATTCACTTGGTATTCTGCGCTCATGTCTCTTCCTATATTAAGAAATGCGGTTTGGATTCCCGTTTGCCTGGCATCATGGCCCGGCAACTGTCTGGTATCTGTAAAGCAGGATGTAAAAGCGATGCTGTCCTTACTATACCTCAAAATAGAACGATCGTATTATTTTAATTCAAAAATTTTTTGATAGCTATTCAATACTGCGTCCGGCAGGTTTGGCGCATACGACATACAGGCATTCACCTTCCCAGTCATCATAAGCTGCATAACTTAGGGAGGTGGACAATGACCTGTTGTTGCCCTCGTCGGATGAAGGCTTAAACCTCCAGCCATTCCTTGCGTATGTTTTCATTCGCCCGCAAATCAGCCGGACTACCTTCAAACACGATACTGCCATGCCCCATTACGTACACCCTCTGTGAAATTTCAAGGGCTATCGCCAGCTTTTGTTCTACCAGCAAGACAGAGATACCGCGATTTTTCAATTCTTTCAGGTATTCAGCCACCAGTTCCACAATCTTTGGTGCCAGCCCCTCAGTCGGCTCATCGATCATAATCAGGTCCGGGTCACCCATCAAAGTGCGGCAAAGTGTCAGCATCTGCTGCTCACCACCTGACATGACGCCAGCTTGAGTGTTTCTGCGTTCACGCAGACGGGGAAACATCTGGTACATGTCTTCCATACTCCAGCGTGGCTTGCTATTTTTGTCACGGCCGGATTTTTCACCCAGTATCAGGTTTTGTTCTACAGTCAGGGTCGGAAAAATATCCCTGTTTTCAGGCACATAACCCAAACCGCGATGAGCAATCTGGAAGGCTTTGAGACCAATAATCTCTTCCCCTTTGAACATGATGGAACCTGTCGCATCCACCTGACCCATGGTGGCTTTTACCGTGGTTGAACGCCCTACCCCGTTGCGACCCAGCAAGCTGACAATTTCGCCAGGGTTGACGTGCATGTCTACCCCATGCAGGACATGACTCTTACCATAAAAGGCGTTCAGATTTTTTATCGTGAGCAGACTCATTCAACCTCCGCCGGTGCATGCCCACCTAAATAGGCATCTTTGACTTTTTGATTATTGCGGATATTGGCCGGTGTATCACAAGCAATGACTTCACCATACACCACCACGGCGATTTTATCGGCCAGACCAAACACAACACTCATGTCATGTTCGACCATCAGCAGGGTCTTGCCGACGGTGACCTTGCGTATCAATTCCACCGCGGCATCTGACTCGGACCGACTCATGCCAGCAGTCGGCTCATCCAGCAAAATGACTTCTGCCCCACCAGCAATGGTGATACCAATTTCCAACGCCCGCTGTTCAGCATAAGTCAGCAGACCTGCCGTGATATTGCGTCTACGCTTCAGGCCAATTTGCTCCAGTACTGCCTCGGCCCTTTCATGTGCATCTTTCAAACCATTTAACCTGTGCCAGAAAGAGTATTTATATCCGAGCGACCACAGCACCGCACAGCGCAAGTTCTCATACACCGACAGGCGATGGAAGATATTGGTGATCTGGAAGCTGCGTGACAAGCCGCGACGATTGATTTCATAGGGTTTCAGGCAACTGATGCTTTCGCCATTGAGCAAAATATCACCCGAGGTAATCGGGAAGCGGCCCGATACCAGGTTGAACAACGTGGATTTTCCCGCTCCATTAGGACCAATGATGGCAAAACGTTCGCCTTTCGGTACTTGTAAATTGGCGCCCCGAATAATTTCTGCACTACCAAAAGACTTACGTACTTCTTTCAATTCCAGCGAAAAGCCACTCATGTTTGCGCCCTCCGCATCTGCTCTTCAATTTCCGAATTGACGTCGCCCCAGTGATGACTAAAGCCCCCTTTAAGTTTTGTGCAGGCAAAGATGCCTGCAGCGATGATAGCTATAGTCACCAGCCATGCAGTGCTGCTGGCCGTATCTACGGTCACACCAAACAGGTTGATGACTGAGCTCTGGGTTGCTTCCAATGTGCGTTGATACAGCATTTCTACGGCAACGATCACACCAAACGCCGTAAATGCTGCAGCCAGTACCAATTTCCACATGGCAGGCCAGACCCGTTTGAACATACCAAATTTGGCTACCCGGAGATTCATCATGATGATGCTGGCTACACCGCCAGGGGCATACATGACGATCAGGATGAAGAACACGCCCAGGTACAATTGCCATGCTTTCGTCAAATCAGACAGCATGACAGTCAGGAATACACCGAGTATCGCACCTATCATGGGGCCAAAAAAGAAACCTATGCCGCCAATAAACGTGAACAGCAGTACAGCGCCAGAACGCAAAGCACTGACATTTTCAGCAGTGACGATCTCAAAATTGATGGCTGACAATCCACCGGCGATACCGGCAAAAAATGCAGATAAAATCAATGTCAGATAACGTACCCATTGGGTATCATAACCAACGAACTCCACCCGTTCAGGATTGTCGCGCACTGCATTTACGATACGTCCCAACGGTGTTTGAGTGAAGGCATACATGCCTACGGTACTGATAAATAACCAAAACGCGATCAGGTAATACACCTGGATTTGTGGTCCATACGTAATACCCATAAACGATTGACCGATGACCCTGTTGGTGGAAATGCCGCCTTCACCACCAAAAAAATTAGGGAACATCAGCGAACAGGCAAACACCAGCTCCACCATACCAAGAGTGATCATGGAAAAAGTCGTGCCTGATTTTTTGGTCGTAACATAACCGAATAAAATGCCGAAGCACATGCCGGCAATGCCACCAATCAGCGGTATCAATGTAATAGGAAATACCAAACTTCCAGCCGCTACCAGATTCATGGTGTGGATGGCAAAAAACGCCCCCAACCCGGAATACACAGCATGACCAAAAGACAGCATGCCCCCCTGCCCCAACAACATATTGAAAGACAGGCCGAATATCATCAGCGTGCCAATCTGGGATAGTAAAGACAATGATCCGCCTGCATTAAAAATCAAGGGAGCAACAATCAGCAAAATCGCAAAGCTACTCCAGATCAGCCAGCGTGCAATATTGATGGGTTTGAACACTAAAGGTTTGCTCATCTTTTATCCTTCGCGAGTACCGAGTAAACCTCTGGGCCTGAAAATCAGGATGAGTACCAATAACAGATAAGGCAATATCGGCGCTACCTGGGCAATGGTCAGGCTGAGCAAGGCATATCCTGGTGCGCCAACTGTGATCAACATGCCAAACTTCGCGAACAGGGAAACAAATGAGTAATCCAGCGCCACCGCAAAGGTTTGCAAGATACCAATCAACAGCGATGCCACAAAAGCTCCTGCCAAGGAACCCATGCCACCGACGACCACGACCACAAAAATAATACTGCCCAGCGTGCCTGCCATGCCTGGTTCAGTGACAAAAGCATTGCCACCAACCACACCTGCCAACCCAGCCAAAGCACAGCCGCCACCAAACACCAGCATGAAAACCCGTGGCACATTGTGCCCCAATGCCTCGACCGTATCCGGATGCGTCAGCGCTGCCTGTATCACCAAGCCGATACGGGTACGGGTCAACAACAGGTAAATCGATGCCAGCATCAATAAGGCTACCAACATCATGAAACCGCGATACATGGGAAAGGTAGTGGTGTATATCGTGAACAAGGGTCCATCCAATGCTGCCGGTATGGGATAAGGCACAGTTGAGCGCCCCCAGATCAGTTGCACCAGTTCCACAATCACATACGACAAACCAAAGGTAAACAACAGTTCTGGAATGTGACCGTATTTATGTACTGAACGCAGACCATAACGCTCCACCATAGCTCCCAGAAAACCAACCAGCAAAGGCGCAAGTACCAGGGCTGGCCAGAAACCAATCTTGGCGCTGATCGCATAGGCAAAATAAGCTCCCAACATATAAAAACTGGCATGGGCGAAATTAAGTACGCCCATCATGCTGAATATGAGGGTCAGTCCGGACGAAAGCATAAACAACAGCAGGCCGTAACTGACACCATTCAACAAAGTGATCAGTGTGAATTCCACAGCAAAGATCCTTTTCAGAAAATTCTTGAACGATCGTACTATTTATGGATAAAAAAAGAGAGTGCACTATAGAAGTGACTCTCTTCTCTCGGGTGTTTAGCCAGGTCGCTTCATTTGGCAAGAAGATGGCTGGGAAGCCACGAAGGAATCAATCTTCTGATTGGTCTTCCAACCCATGCCGGTATTTTCCTGATCAAACTTAACATCTTTGCCGTTAGTTTTGACCCAGGTAGCAATATACAGCGGCTGCTGGATCTGGTGATCCACTTTACGCATCATGTCGTCGCCATTAAGGCTTTTGAAATTCAAACCTTCCAGAGCAAAAGCCACTTTCACGGGGTCAATGGTTTTGGCCTGCTTGACAGCCTGGGACATTGCAGCGATAACCGAATAGGTTGCAATCGCGTAGTAGTCATCCTTGTACTTGGCCTTGAAGCTTTCAACGATATCTTTGCCAGAGAAAGTTTCATTATTCGCATTCCAGTAAGCCACATATTTCACGTGATCTACACCTGCGGCACCCATGGCGGTTGGCACGCCGGTCGTCGCAGCATAATAAGTATAGAAATTAGCTTTCAGGTCTGCATCTTTGGCTGACTTGATCAGCAAGGCAAGGTCAGCCCCCCAGTTGCCGGTAATGACTGTATCAGCACCAGAAGCTTTGATTTTTGCCACATAGGGAGAAAAATCCTTGACCTGACCAATAGGATGCAAGTCATCACCAACGATCTGTATATCAGGACGTTTGCGTGCCAGGTATTCTTTGGCGGCACGCGTTACCTGATGACCAAAGGAATAGTTTTGGCCGATGATATAGACTTTTTTAATATTCTTGTCGGCTGCCATGAAGGTGGTCAAGGCTTCCATTTTCATGTCCGAATTGGAGTCAAAACGGAAATGCCAGAAACTGCATTTGCTGTTGGTCATGTCCGGGTCAACCGCCGCATGGTTAAGGTAAACAATTTCTTTACCGGGATTGCGTTCATTGTGCTTGTTAACCGCATCCAGCAATGCCAAACCTACACCCGAGCCGTTACCCTGCGTGATATAGCGAAAACCTTTATCAATGACAGCTTTCAACACGTTCAGAGATTCTTGCGGACTGCCTTTATTGTCGAAACCGACCACTTCAAATTTGTTATCCCCCGCCCATTTTTCTGCGTTCGCTTTATCCGCAATGAGTTGGTAAGAATTAAGGATATTTTGTCCAACTGGTGCAAACGGACCTGACAGTGGATCGATATAAGCGATCTTGATGGTATCTGCCATGGCCGCTGGTACGGCGAAGGTTAAAGCAACTGCTGCAAGGCTTGCACGTAAAGGAAATTTCATTTGTCTCTCTCCGGTATTCTCGTCGTTTGGAATCTAGATTTTTTTCGTTTTATAAGCACTTCACAAACTGAAGCAGAATTTAAAGTACCCTGCTTTCAGCTTGCCACTTCCTATGCAGTTGGTAGTTTATGATCCTTGAATTGCTCCCTGAGTTTATTTTTCAAAATTTTGCCAGTCGCACCCAAAGGCAAGCTGTCGATAAACACGACATCATCCGGCAACCACCATTTTGCGACCTTACCATCAAAATATTGCAATAGCTCTTCTTTGCTGATTTCTGCCCCAGGCTTTTTCACTACCAACAACAATGGACGCTCATCCCATTTAGGATGAAAGACGCCTATGCAAGCTGCCTGTAAAACTGCCGGATGTGATACCGCCACGTTTTCGAGGTCTATCGTGCCTATCCATTCGCCGCCGGACTTGATCACGTCCTTGCTGCGATCAGTGATCTGCATGTAGCCATCACCGTCTATGGTCGCCACGTCACCGGTTGGAAACCAGCCATCTTCAAGTACATCACCACCTTCGTTTTTATAATAATGGTCAATAATCCATTGTCCCTTGACCAGCAAATTGCCATAGGTTTTACCGTCCCATGGCAATTCTTTGCCAGCGTCATCCACGATTTTCATGTCAACACCATACAATACGTGCCCCTGTTTTTCCAGGATGGACTGTTTTTCATCCTCCCCCAGATCAGTGTGTTTGGCCATCAGCGTACCTGCCGTACCCAATGGCGACATCTCAGTCATGCCCCAGGCATGAACCACTTCCACACCATAGGTATGGCGCAGGGTTTTCATCATCGCTGGTGGGCAGGCTGAACCGCCAATCACCGTGCGTTTGAAACTGGAAAATTTCAGATTGTTTTGTGCCACATAAGTCAGCAGTCCCAGCCAAACCGTGGGAACACCAGCCGAGAAAGTCACTTTCTCCTGCTCGAACAATTCATACAGGGATTTACCGTCAAGATGTGGGCCGGGAAATACCAGTTTGGAACCGTTCAACGGCGCAGAATATGGCAAGCCCCAGGCATTGACGTGAAACATCGGTACTACCGGCAAGATGGAGTCGCGGGCGGACACGTTCAAGCCGTCAGGTAATGATGAAGCATAAGAATGCAGGATGGTGGAACGATGTGAATACAGCGCCCCCTTTGGATTACCTGTAGTACCAGAGGTATAGCACAGGCTGGAGGCTGAATTTTCGTCAAATACCGGCCAGGTAAAGTCATCGCTATTGGCGTCGATCACGTCTTCATACGCCATCAGGTTGGGAATTTTGCTGTCTACAGGCAGTTTGTCATGATCACACATCATGATGTAACCCTTGATGCCGGGGCAATGACTGGCAATCGCCTGCACGATGGGCAAGAAAGTCATGTCAAACAACAGATACTGGTCTTCGGCGTGATTGGCGATATAGGCAATTTGTTCTGGATGCAGCCTGGGGTTAATGGTGTGCAGGACTGCCCCAGAGCCAGATACTGCGTAATAGGCTTCCAGATGCCGGTAACCGTTCCAGGCCAGTGTCGCAATGCGGTCGCCTATTTTGACACCCATCCCGGCGAAGGCGTTCGCCAGTTTTTTGGCACGTTTGTGGCATTCACTATAGTTGTAGCGATGAATATCACCTTCAACGCGACGAGAAACGATTTCGTTTTTCCCAAAATAACGATCGGCGTGCTCAATAAGACTGGAAATAAGCATTGGCTTGCTCATCATTTGCCCCATCAAAGGGCTCATCGGGTAAGACGACATTTGTTCTCCTGAAATGTGCGACGTTATGAATTAATTTGCTGATCACCTGACAGGCTGAATTTTATTCTTTACCGATTTTTGTACGACCGTACTAATCCGTCAATGAGTATTTCTTCCGCAACGCACAACCAGTACTGTCCCTAGTCTTCCTGTTTTACTGTCTCCATAAACAAAAATGCGGAAGAATCTCTCTTCCGCATCGCAACAATCATGAAACTGGACTTGTATCCGAAAAGCGAGTTTTGCACTCTCCCTGTCGTTTTTTGCCCGCTTCCTCCATACTTAATTCAGCGTTTACCGGTTACGGGTCCGTCGCCAGACTCCAGAACAAAACCAGCACCGGTCTCCTTACCCAAAACACTGACCAGATAAGGCATGACCTCTCTGAGGGTAGCAACCAGGGTCCAAGGGGGATTAAGAATGAACATGCCGCTGCTGTGCAGGCCAAAACCATCAGGCGATGGGCCGCTGATGGACAGTGTCACGTTGAGCCAGCTATTGGCCTGCATGCGCTTGAGTTTCTCAGGCAGGCTGCGGGATTCCTGCCTTTGCAATACTGGATACCAGACTGCAAACGTACCTGTAGGGAAACGTTTCAGCGCATCTTCCAGGCAAACCTTGACACGCCGGTAATCATCCTTGACTTCATATGGCGGGTCGATCAGCACCAGAGCACGACGTGAGGGTGGCGGCAACAATGCTTTCATGCTTTCAAAACCGTCACCGGCAGAAATGATCACGCGCTTGCCACGCACGGTTTGACGCCTGCCCTGCTCGGCAGCATGGGCATCAAGCTTGCGAAAATTTTCAGCAAGTATCTTGATTTCACTGGGATGCAACTCGAACAGACGCAAACGATCCTGCTCACGCATGACGGCATTCGCGCAATATGGCGAACCGGGGTAATAGCGCATTTTGCCACTGGGGTTCAGGTCCTTGATCAACTTCATGTAGGACAGCATTGCCTCTGGCAGGTCTTTACGGTCCCATAAGGGGGCAATACCGGTCTCGAATTCTGCATTCTTGCTGGCATAACCGCTATCCAGGGAATACAAGCCAGCGCCAGAATGGGTGTCGATATAAGTATAGGCCGTGTCTTTTTGCCCCATGTATTCCAGTAACTGGATCAGGACAAAATGTTTAAGGACATCGGCATGATTGCCAGCATGAAAGCCGTGACGATAGCTGAGCATAGTGAAAAACCTTCAAAAAATAAGAAACAACGGCTCGCATCGCAAGTCGTTTAAAAATGACAACAAGGTGAAGCTACAGGAGCCGCGTCGACGATACCGACAGCTTAGGCTACACGCTTGCCAAGAATGATTAAATCGCGTTCTATGCCATCCAGTGTAGCGACGCGTGGCATGTTGGCCCAGGTTTCAAAGTCAAATGCAGCGAATAATTTCAGGCTGGGTAAATTGTGACCAAAAATAAAACCAAGCAAGGTATGTACATGAATGGAAGGTGCAAAAGCGATAGCCTGGTTTAAAAAATACCGTCCCAAGCCTTTCCCTCTGGATGCTTCATGCAGGTAAATCGACAATTCGGCAGTACCTGAATAGGCCGGTCTGCCATAAAAATTGGAAAACGACAGCCAGCCTATGACCTGTCCATCCTGCTCACAAACCCAGAGCGGGCGGGATTCAGGATAATGCTCATGAAACCAGGCATGACGGGATTCAACGCTGACAGGTTCAGTATCAGCAGTAACCTCACGCGATGCTACGGTTGAATTATAAATGGCAACGATTTGCGGCAAGTCTTCAAAGCGTGCCAGGCGGTGTGTAAATGCTTGCGACATCTGTTCAGGCTCAAAGTGTATGTGTCGCTCTGGACGAACGTATCGCTGCACCAAGCAGTTCTTCCACACGCAGGCGTATGCGAGTGCCACTTTCATCATCTGGAAAATGCACGCCTATGCCTTGCGACTTGTTGTTGCCAGCTCCGGCTGGCGTAATCCATGCCACTTTGCCAGCAATCGGATATTTGTTCGGGTCATCAAGCAGAGTCAAAATCAGGTAAATCTCTTCGCCCAGGCGATAGCTTTTATTGGTAGGAACAAAAATGCCGCCATTTTTCAAAAATGGCATATATGCAGCAAACAAGGCCGCCTTTTCCTTGATGGCCAAAGACAACACCGAAGGACGATTGGGCGAGGGTATATTGAGCGGAACACTGGGATCTGCTGGTAAATCTGACATTTTCTGGCTTTCGCGATGCTTTAATCAAATAGTGCCGAGTATTCCAGCAACATATCTTCCAAAAATAATTTGGCTGATAAAGGGTGGCTGGCTATTGCCTGTCTTTCATTGCAATTCTTGATGAATTTTTGCAAAACAGCTTCATCCGCCTGCAATGATAAGGCTCGCAACTCTTTTTCATAGCGAGGATGATACCGGATTCTGCCACTTTGTTTATAGGAAAATATATCGTAGAGCCACCGCTGTAGCCATCCAACGACGACTGGCATATCCATTTTCTGCATTTTATCGGCAGTCTTGAGACTAAGTTCCGTACCTGGCTTGCTCAGATATCCCAAAAACTCATCCAGATCTGAACGCAAATCCGATTGTGCCATCTCAAAGGCTGCCAACGGTGCCCCACCCTGCTGCGCCAGCCAGACATCGGCTTCCCGCACACCTTGCTGTTGCAGCCATTGCAGGGCGATGGCCGGATCAGGCAAACCAAGTGGAAATTTATGGCAACGTGACAAGATGGTCGGTAACAACCGGTCTATGCTGTTTGATATCAGGATAAATACGGTATTAGGATTCGGTTCCTCCAGCGATTTCAGCAAGGCATTGGCAGCTGGCACATTCAGCGCTTCAGCTGGATACAGGACAATCACCCTTCTGCCGCTGCGATGTGTAGATATATTCATGAAATCCGACAGGGCGCGAATCTGATTGATGACAATCTCTTTAGATGGTGCCTTGCTGGCCTTGGCTGACTTGCTGACAGGTTCTGCGTCTGCCTCACCAGATTGCGCCTCATCTTCATCCAGCAGTTCTGGTCGTACGCGACGGTAATCAGGATGGCTGTATTGGGTGAACCAGCCACATGAACCACATTGCTGGCACGCGTGACCGCCTTCACCCGGGCTTTCACATAGCAGCGATTGCGCCAGGTGTTCGGCAAACACCGTCTTGCCTATACCCTGCGGACCATGCAAGAGAAAGGCATGCGGCAGACGTTGCCCCAGTGCTTGCAATTGTTGCCAGGCGTCTTGCTGCCAGCTGTAGAGTGGATGGGTCATGCTGCTGATTGAGCGCTATCGAGCAGCTCATCCATCAATGTATCCAGTTGCAAACGTATGTCGGCAATGCTTTGAGTCGAATCGATGATCCTGAAACGCTGCGGAAATTCTGCCGCACGACGCAGGTATTCCTGTCTGGTGGCGGCAAAGAAATCTGCCTTTTCCTGCTCAAACTTGTCCAGCTCACGGGTAGCATCCAGGCGTGCCCTGGCAACTTCCAGTGGCACATCAAACAACAGAGTCAGGTCCGGTTGCAAACCGGGGTGCACCCATTGTTCCAGCGCATTCAGTTTATCCAGTGGTAATTTCCTGCCACCACCCTGATATGCAAAAGTAGCATCGGTAAAGCGGTCAGAAATCACCCAGTCACCTCGTTCAAGTGCTGGTTGTATCAATTGCGCCAGATGTTCACGCCTGACGGCGAACATCAGCAGAGCTTCAGTTTCCAGATGCATTTTGTGCTGCAGCAGAAGTTCACGCAGGGTTTCACCCAGAGGTGTGCCACCTGGCTCACGACTACAAATAACTTTTATGCCGCGCCCTTGCAGTTTTTCCTGCAGTCGTCCGGCGACATAGGCGATATGTGTCGATTTCCCGGCACCGTCTATGCCTTCAAAGGTAATGAATTTTCCTGTTTGGTTCTTGCTCTGCATATTTTTGATAGTTATTTAGCGTTGATACTTCAACGCTGGTACTTATTCACCGCTCGGTTGTGGTCATCCAGGTTATCTGAAAACTGACTGGTACCATTGCCACGCGCCACAAAGTATAAGGCATTGCTCTTGGCTGGGTTGAATGCTGCGGACAACGACTCCTTTCCTGGTAAGGCAATAGGCGTTGGCGGCAAGCCGACACGAGTATAGGTGTTATAGGGAGTATCGGTTAGCAAATCACGCTTGTATATTTTGCCCTGATAACGCTCACCCATGCCATAAATGACAGTAGGATCAGTCTGCAACAGCATGTCAAGCCGCAAGCGGTTGATGAACACTGCAGCAATCATATTACGTTCCGATTTCTGCCCTGTCTCTTTTTCTATGATGGAAGCCATGGTCAGTGCTTCATAGCGGTTTTTATACGGCAAATCAGATTCACGTGCCTTCCAGGCGTCATCAAGTTTTTTCAGTAATTGAGCATGTGCTTGCTGATATAGCTGCACATCCGAGCTGCCTTTGGCAAACCGGTAAGTATCCGGAAAGAACAAGCCTTCTGCCTGACTGAATTCAGGGCTGATCTTGCGCATCAGTTCTGCTTCGCTCAAGCCCTGGGTTTCATGCTTGATTGAAGGATGCGCGTCTACCAGCTTGCGCATCTGCTGAAAAGTCCAGCCTTCGATGACGACCAGACTAGCCATGGAAAATTCACCATTGACGATTTTATTCAGCAAATCCTGTGGCGTCTTACCTGCTTCGATTTCATACGACCCAGCCTTCAACTTGTTGGCTTTGCCCAAAACGCGTGCCAATGCTTCCAGCAACAAGGGATTCACTGGCACGCCTGCATCATGGATCTGGCGTGCAGAAGAGCGCACGCTACTACCCGGCTTAATCGCAAATTCTATGGCTGGTCCACTATCAAACAGCGGCTGCTGCATCCAGGTATAAAATCCATAGCCAGCAACGCATGCCAGCAGTATCAGCAAGAAAAAGAGTTTTTTTATATATCCCATGCGGGCAGCTTATTTAAAAATTGAGTGTGTTCTGACGCAATTTCGCGGACGCTACTATAATTCGCCTGAACAGGTGCAGGCAGTATTGTAAAGCCACTACGAACATTAAGCGAATCAGCAAAGAACAGTGAGTATATTGATATGACGTGGGAAGAATTTTTATCCAGCCAAGGCGCTGTTATTGAAAACGACGATACCCGGGGATTTGCACCTCACTGGCAATCCCATGCCTTGCAAACCGGTTTCGTCGCCCCTTTGACAGACCTGGGCCTGATTCTGGCTACCGGCGACGATGCTGCCAGCTTTCTGCACAATCAATTAAGTAATGACGTAGAACATCTGGATGCCACTGAAGTACGCCGTGCCGCCTATTGCACGGCCAAAGGCCGCATGCTGGCCAGCTTCTTGTACTGGAAAAACGAACAAGGCATTGTCTTGCAACTATCCCGACCTTTACAGCCCGCCCTGCAAAAACGTTTGCAAATGTTTGTATTAAGAGCAAAAGTGAAATTGCAGGACATTAATCCCGGCCAGATAGTGCTGGGCTTGGGTGGTGCAGCCGCTGCGGGCGTGTTGCAGAACTGGTTCCCACAATTACCCGCTGCTATCAATACCCAGGTCACCAATGCATCGGGCAGCCTGTTGCGTTTGCCGGATGCAGAACAGCAAGCGCGTTTTCAATGGATTACCTCGCCTGAACTGGCGCAGCAAGCCTGGCCCACAATCAGCAGCCAGTTACAGGTCGTGAACACAGCAGCCTGGCGCCTGACCGACATCCAGGCCGGTATTGCGACCATCGTCCCAAGCACGCAAGAGCAATTTGTTCCACAAATGGTCAACTTTGAGTTAATAGGCGGCGTTAACTTCAAAAAAGGATGTTATCCAGGACAGGAAATCGTGGCACGCAGCCAGTACCTGGGCAAGCTGAAGCGTCGCATGGGCCTGGCCAGGATAGCCACTGAGCAGGTATTGCCGGGCACAGAAATTTTCCACAGCGATGACGCAAGCCAGCCATGTGGCGTGGTGGTCAACGCCGAGCAAGAGCAAGCCGGTAGCAGCCTGGCATTGATTGAAATGAAATTGAGTGATCAGCAAGAAGGCAAACTGCATCTGACTTCTGCAACTGGCACAGAGATTGCATTACTGCCACTGCCTTACGAAATTTTGGACATTACGCAATAAACAACGAATGCGTCCATGAAGCCAGCAATAGCAAAAACGATAAAGACCGCCGATATGGATTGTTATATCTATTTTAAAGCCATGAGCCACCAGGAGACTGATGTGATCCTGCAAGAACAACTACTCCAGACCCATATGCAGCAACAATCTGGCGCTGCTCATCGCTTGCAAAGACGACCCTCTGCACAAGATGGCCTGCACACCTGGATGGAAATTCATCACCAGGTCAGCTCTGATTTTGAACAGCAACTGGCACAGGCGTATGCCCAAACCCGTTTATCCGAATTGCTACAGGGTGAACGACATATGGAATATTTTATGGACGTGAGCTTATGTGCCTGATTGTTTTCGCCTGGAAGCTGATACCTTGCACGCCGCTGATTTTTGCAGGCAATCGTGACGAATTTTATGAGCGCCCCGCCGCTGCAGCAGATTGGTGGCAAGACAATCCGCACATCTTTGCAGGTCGTGACTTGCAGTCTGGCGGCACTTGGCTGGGCATCACCAGCCAAAATGGTGCTGACAGCCTGACCACCAAATTTGCTGCCATCACCAATATCAGGGCCCCCGACGAACGTCGTGAAGATGCGCCGTCACGTGGGGAACTGGTCGCCAATTACCTGAATAGCCCGCTAAGTGCCAAGGACTATATCGCCAGCATCCGCGATCAGGTGGCCAGCTATAACGGCTTTAACCTGCTGCTGGGTGATCAGGAAGATCTGATCTGGTTTTCAAATCGTCATCTGGACGACGTGCGCAATGGTCAGCCCCTGCCGCCTGGCATCTATGGGATTTCCAATGCTGCGCTGGATACGCCCTGGCCAAAAGTTGTCAGGACCAAGGCAGAATTTGCCAGCATGATTTGTCAGCGCGCACCAGTCGATGCCTATTTTGAAGTATTGGCCAACACTACACCGGCACCAGACTGTCGCCTGCCGGATACCGGCATCTCGTTTGAGATGGAAAGATTATTGTCTTCCCCATGCATAGTTTCGCCAGACTATGGCACCAGGGTTACGACTGTGCTAAAAGTCCATAAAGACTACCCGGCAGAATTTCATGAGAAATTGCTGCGCTGATGCCAACCAACGTACACCAAAGCGCGATTGTATGTGTCAATTTCAAACTGCTGACACATCTCCCGACGTAGCTCGCAGGTGCCCGGCGCGTAGAACAAATGAAACTGCAGCCCTTGTAATTACTAACGCCCGGTTATCTTTCATCTGAAGGTAGAGTTTAGAAAATAACGCATTAGACGTAAGCGCCAAATATAAAAGCGCTATTTTTATGCAAATGCATAAGGACCGTCGAATTGACCGATTTGACTCAGGTGACTTACCATGCCATGTACCTCATCCCATAAATGCAACATGCATCCAGGCGTTCCCAGAAAAGACTCCGGGGCGGCATCGGCGGCCAAATGAAGAGCAATCTCTGTGGTACTACTAGGGCACGAACATACGACAGTCCCAGCCCAACGTCGAAACATCGTTCTATGTACATGACCACACACCACCAGCTCGATGTTGGTAAAGCTGCGTACAATAGACTCTAAGTGTGTTGAGTCTGTGTAGCGGTAGATGTCCATATATGGGATGCCACTAACGAACGGTGGATGATGCAACATCAGTACCGTAGGCTTGACCGGATTTTCTTCCAGGGTACGCTGTAGCCACGCAAGCCCGGCATCATCGACTCCCCCATGATGGAATCCTGGAACACATGAGTCCAGGGCCACGATTCGTACGGGGAAATCGTCGTAACAGTAATGCAGCGGACCATTTTGAGGCAAGTATAAATGTTCACTAAAAGCAGCGCGAAAATTGTCCCGATTATCGTGGTTGCCGGGGATGACTAAATAAGGAATTCTGAGTCCTGCCAATAAGTTCTTGGCAGTGTCATATTCCGCCATACGCCCATGATCCACTAGGTCGCCCGAAATTAAGAGTAGATCAGGTATGCGATCAAGCCCTTCCAGAGTTCTAAGCGCATCGCAAAACATCCGGTTTGAGTCCACCACGCCCTGATAAAGCTCACCAGCGGGTCGAATATGTGGATCAGAAATTTGCGCTATCAGCATTTGACACCTTTCTACCAGACAGAATACTGAACTTACTTAATGCTTGGTTGGAGGGGGCTGCTTTTACATTATGTACGCTTCAATCGTTGCTATTTAGGATCAAGCTAAAAGCTCTTCAACTTGCACACATTTTCCAGCTCTGCCGACAACCAGCTATCAAGTTATTACGCACTGCATGCACCGTTTACCATTCCAGTGTATTGCATAATGCGGACCTGGTGATGTTCGCGGCATCAGCATATTGCAATCTCTGCTGCACACTGGTCGCTATCTCCCCGCCAGAGAAAGAAAACGGCGCGACCATTATTTCATGGGCACGCCGTTTTTTACATAGTGCAGTCAGCGATCATGTAATGCGTGACCGCTGGCAGACGCTATCAGCTCAACTCTTCAAGGCGCAATTTAGTGACTGCACCAAAGATCGTATCAAGCTTCTCGATTTTTTCTATCGCCGCGACAATATTTTTCTCTTTGGTCTGATGCGTCAGGATAATGATGTCAGTCTGTGTTTCGCCTTCCGCTGGCTCTTTTTGCAGCATGGCGTCAATCGAAATCGTCAAGTCAGCCAGGATGCGTGTTACATCGGCCAATACACCAGGCTTGTCCGCAACGTGCATGCGCAGATAATAGCTGGTGACAATTTCTGACATCGGCAACACCGGCAAATCACTCAGGGAATGTGGCTGGAACGCCAGGTAAGGAACCCTGTGTTCAGGATCAGCTGTAGCCAGACGGGTAATATCAACCAGATCAGCAATAACGGCAGATGCAGTTGGTTCGGAGCCAGCACCTTTGCCGTAATACAGCGTAGCGCCGACAGCATCACCCTGCACCAATACTGCATTCATCGCACCTTCCACATTGGCGATCAGACGTTTTTCCGGGATCAGCGTAGGATGCACGCGCAGTTCTATACCTGCATCAGTACGTTTGCTGATCCCCAGCAATTTGATGCGATAGCCAAGTTCTTCAGCATAACGGATGTCGCTGGCTTGCAGCTTGGTAATGCCTTCGACGTGAGCTTTATCAAACTGCATGGGGATACCATAGGCTATCGACGCCATGATGGTAGCCTTGTGCGCAGCATCGACACCTTCGATATCGAAGGTAGGGTCGGCTTCAGCATAACCCAGTTCTTGCGCCTGTTTGAGTACAGTCGCAAAGTCCAGACCCTTGTCACGCATTTCCGACAGGATAAAATTGGTGGTGCCGTTAATGATGCCAGCGATCCACTGTATACGATTGGCGGTCAGGCCTTCACGCAACGCCTTGATGATGGGGATGCCGCCAGCAACAGCCGCTTCAAACGCCACCATGACGGATTTTTCCTGTGCCGCCTTGAAAATTTCATTGCCGTGGGTAGCCAGCAAAGCCTTGTTGGCAGTGACCACGTGTTTGCCGTTGGCAATGGCTTTCAATACCAAGTCTTTGGCGATGCCATAACCACCGATCAGTTCAATGACGATATCGATATCTGGATTGGTGACAACCAGGTTGGCATCGCTTACTACTTCGCATTCACCATTGGTCAATTCGCGTGCCCGCTCAACATTCAGGTCTGCCACCATGGCAATCTCAATCGAGCGACCTGCGCGACGCGTAATCTCTAACTGATTACGCTTCAAGACGTTGAAAGTGCCGGAGCCGACGGTGCCTATGCCTAACAGGCCTACTTTGATGGGTTTCATATGATTTCTAAACAATAAATGGATGTTAATCGGGGTTTGGGCAAAACCTTTGCAGCAGTTTTGCGTCTATCCCATTAATTGGTGCCGTGACGTCGGCGATATCCTTCAAGGAAATGCGCAATACGTCCGAAAGCTTCAGTCAAATCATCCGTGTTGGGTAAAAACACGACACGGAAATGGTCGGGATTGATCCAGTTGAATCCCGTTCCCTGTACCAGTAACACGCGCTGCTCGGTCAGCAGTTCGTGGATAAATTCCTGGTCATCCTTGATCGGGTACATCAAAGGATCCAGTTTTGGAAACATATACAGTGCAGCCTTGGGTTTGACGCAGCTTACACCAGGAATACTTGTTAACAGCTTGTGAGCCAGGTCACGTTGTTTCAACAGCCGCCCGCCAGGGCCTACCAGGTCATTGATACTCTGGTAACCGCCCAGGGCAGTTTGAATCGCAAACTGACCAGGCGCATTGGCACACAAGCGCATCGATGCCAGCATGGTCAAGCCTTCGATATAATCTTTTGCATGGCGCTTTTCACCGGATACGACCATCCAGCCAGCGCGATAACCACATGAACGGTAATTTTTCGACAAACCATTCAAGGTCAAAAACAGCACATCGTCTGCAAGCGAGGCGATCGACGTATGTTCTTCGCCGTCATACAGGGTCTTGTCGTAAATCTCATCGGCAAAGACGATCAATTGATGTTGGCGAGCGACATCGACAATTTGTTGCAAGATTTCTACCGGGTACAGTGCGCCAGTAGGATTGTTCGGGTTGATGACCACGATGGCGCATGTATTGGGCGTAATCTTGCTTTTGATATCGTCAATATCCGGCATCCAGTCAGCTGACTCATCACAGACATAATGCACAGGCTTGCCGCCCGACAGACTGACCGCTGCTGTCCACAACGGGTAATCGGGTGCTGGCACCAGCACTTCATCACCGCTGTTGAGCAAGGCATTCATGCCCATGACGATGAGTTCTGAAGCGCCATTACCGATGTAGATATCTTCAATGGTCACGCCATGGATACGTTTTTCCTGCGTGTAATGCATGATGGCTTTACGCGGCGCAAACATGCCTTTGGAGTCGGTATAACCGGCGGCATTTTGCATATTGCGTATCATATCCTGCACGATTTCGTCAGGCGGATCAAAGTTGAAAACGGCCAGATTGCCAATGTTCAGCTTGATGATCTTGTGTCCTTCATCCTCCATCTGTTTGGCTTTTTCCATGACAGGGCCACGGATGTCATAACAAACGTCTGCTAATTTTTGTGATTTTTGTATAGGTCGCACCGCTGCAATCCTTGATAATATTTACGGGACATCCAGCAAGTTGCTCCGGTGTCATGCTGTGTCAAATTTAATGACCGGAATCCTCTTGCATCCATCCTGATTAAGCCACAATACAGAAAATGCTGCACTGCCGAACATTCCATTCTGCACAAAGCGCCGGTTTTTATCAATGAGAACTTCGCAATCGTTGCAAAATTAATATTGCATTAATGCGCAATCTGTTATCACATCATTGTTGGCTGATGCTTGCAAAACAAAACCAAGAACAAAAGTGTAAGCTGTTTGTCTATATAGTGCCACTTGAATAAAAAGACCGTCGCCATGAAAAAATTGTTTGCTTCGCTGATGATGTCCATCAGCCTGTCGTTGGTATGCCATGGCATTGCGGCTGCACAAAATGTGCTCGAAGCCATTGCCATGGATAGCGGTGGCAAGCTCAGTGCCAGCCTGCTGGTACTGGAAACCGGACAAAGCCTGTGGATCTTCCCAGATGCAGTTGCACCGATGCAAAGTGTGTATAAATTCCCCATCGTCATGGCTGCCCTGGCTGCGGTTGATCAGCACAAATTCAAACTTGATCAAAAAATAATGGTCACGCCGGAAGATTTGGCCGGCGAAGGTCAGCCCAGTCCTGTTCGCGATGAACACTCACAAGGAAACGCTAATATTCCTTTAAGGAAACTGATGCGCCATGCCATTGTTGACAACGACAGCACGGCTAGCGACGTCTTGCTGCGCCTGCTGGGTGGGCCTGCGGCTGTCATGCAATACCTGGAGCGACTGGGTATTCATAATATTAAAATCATGGATACAGAAAAAGAAATGAGTAAAAACTGGACTATCCAGTACCGCAATTCAGCCACACCCAAAGCTATGATCACACTCTTGCAGGCTTTCCAGCAAGGTAAGGGCCTCAGCCCCCAAAGCCGTGAGCTGTTGATGAAATGGATGCAAGAAAATGACAGTACTCCTGCCCGCATCAAGGGTTTATTGCCATCTGACACTTTAGTCGTTCACAAATCCGGGACATCCGGCAACCGCAATGGCTTTACTGCAGCCCACAACGATGTTGGAATCGTCACCTTGCCCAATGGTCACCATATGGCGGTGGCTGTTTTCTTGACAGACAGCACTGCACCGCATACATCCAGGGATTTAAGCATAGCCAAAATTACCCGCGTTGGCTGGGATGCATGGAGCGGCAAATAAACCTTGGATTCACAACCCACATCCCCATATCGACAAGTACAACGCCCAGCCTATCGCATTAAACAGCACAAAAAACGTTACAATGCGCCACTCATTCCAGCCAAAAACCTATAGAGCCATATAGATGAAGTTGCATTCCACCGCCACTCAGCAATACCAGACCATTACTGCTTATGACAAAACCAGTGTGGAAATCAATGCGATTAGCTACGACTACAGCCTGATTGTACTGCCTGAAAGCAAGCCGCAGGCTTGGTCTGCTCAGAGCTTTGATCAGTTGAATCCTGCCGATTTCGCGCAAATCGAAGCTACCTTGCCAGATGTAGTAATACTCGGCACTGGCAATAAACAGCGATTTATTCATCCCAAATTGACCGCCCCACTGGCAGCCAAGCGCATAGGCGTCGAATGTATGGACAATCAGGCTGCCTGCAGGACATATAACATCCTCATGGCCGAAGGCCGCAAAGTCGCCCTGGCCCTGATTATGGAAACTGCATGAAACAGCAATCCCCTTACGATTCACCGCGTACTCTATGGGCTATCGCCCTGGCGTTCCTGGCTATATGGCTGTATATGCTGGGCGCCCGCACCCTGGTGCCTACCGATGAAGGTCGGTATGCAGAAATGGCACGTGAAATGCTGGCCACGGGCGACTGGATCACCCTGCGCCTGAACGGCATCAAATATTTTGAAAAGCCGCCACTACAAAACTGGATGAATGCCCTTACTTTCGCCCTGTTCGGCCTAGGCGACTGGCAAGCACGTTTGTGGACGGGTCTGTGCGGCCTGCTGGGTGTGGCAGCAGTAGCCTACACTGGCAGCAAGGTATTCAGTCGCCGTACTGGCATCAGCGCAGCGCTGGTACTGGGTTCCAGTTTTTACTGGGCGGGCATGGGTCATGTCAATTCACTCGACATGGGCTTGTCTGGCATGATGACCTTGACTCTATGCGGTCTGCTGGTCGCGCAGCATGCCAGTGCAGGCAGCACGACGGAAAGAAACGCCATGCTGGTATGCTGGCTGGGGATGGCACTGGCAACCTTGTCCAAGGGCTTGATTGGCTTTGTACTGCCCGGCGCTGTACTGGTTATTTATACAATATGGACGCGCGACCTGGGTTTATGGAAACGCCTGCATATGGGCAAAGGTCTGATCCTGTTCTTCGCTGCCACGGCCCCATGGTTTATCTTGATTGCGCTGAAAAACCCGGAACATCCACAATTCTTCTTCATCCACGAACACTTTGATCGCTTTTTTAGTGGTGTTCACAAACGTGGTGGCCCATGGCATTATTTCATTCCACTGCTGATTCTGGGTATCATTCCATGGATAGGCATGCTGTTGCAAGGCTTGAAGACTGGTCTGGATGAAGCTACCGAACAATTCCAGCCACGCAAGATGCTGCTGATCTGGTCGACTTTCCTGTTTATCTTTTTCAGCATATCCGGCTCCAAATTGCCTGGCTATATCCTGCCTATTTTCCCTGCCCTGGCGTTATTGATCGCTGTCCATATCGAGGCCGCAGGTAATAAGTCAGTGAAAATCAGTGCAGCGCTTTTGATCCTTGTTGGCATTCTGGGTCTGGCCGGACTTGCTTATTTTCTGGGCAGCCTCGATCCTGTAAAGCAAGCCTATGACATTCCGCTGTATCACGCTTATGCCCCCTGGCTTGTGACAGCATTTTCGATCGCCGTTATTGGCGGTGTCTGGGCTTGGTTGCTGGCTCGTAAAGATGGAGCAGGAAAAGACTGGGCAATCATCACCATTGCAAGCGCCGGTTTCCTGCTTGGGCAAATTGCCTTCCTCGGGCATGACCCATGGGGTAAATACATCGCTGGTACAGCCCATCTGCCAGCTATGCAAGCCGAACTGAAAGACCCGACCACCCCATTGTATGCAGTCGGCCGCTACGAACAGGCTTTGCCCTTCTACCTGAAACGCACCACGATACTGGTCGAATTTCCAGACGAAATGGAATTTGGCCTGAAACATGAACCACAATTGTGGATACCGAAACGTGAGGATTTCATCAAGACATGGCAATCCCATCAAGACAAAGGCGAGCCTGCAGTAGCCATTTTGCGCACGGATATCTATGAAGAATTAAAGAACACCAGTTTCCCCATGCGGGTAATAGGCGAGGACCCAAGGCGCGTCATTGTCGCCAACCTGGTCACACCCAAATAGAAGCGATGTTGAGAAATATAGCTTAGACGGCACACCACATTCCAAAAGAATACTAAATACTATTTTACGCATAGCATAGAGAGGATCACCATGAGTGACACGTCCACATTCCTGCCTTTTACCAAACCCAGCATCGATGAAGAAACCATCGCTGCTGTCGCAGAAGTACTGCGTTCTGGCTGGTTGACCAGCGGCCCCAAGGTCAAGGCACTGGAAGAACAACTGTCCGAGTATTTCGGTGGCCGCCCTGTACGCACCTTTAATTCTGGCACCTGCACCATGGAAATCGCCCTGCGTATAGCAGGCATAGGCGCGGGCGACGAAGTTATCACCACCCCTAATTCATGGGTGGCGACCGCCAATGTCATCATAGAAACTGGGGCGACCCCCGTGTTTGCCGATATTGATGCGAAAACGCATAATATTGACCTCGATAAAGTCGAAGCAGCCATTACCCCACGCACCAAGGCCATTATTCCGGTACACATGTGCGGTCTACCCTGCGATATGGAGAGACTGTATGCAATTGCCGACAAATACAAATTGCGTGTGATCGAAGATGCCGCACAGGCGATAGGATCAAGCTGGAAAGGCAAGCGTATCGGCTCTTTCGGTGACTTTGCCTCGTTCAGTTTCCAGGTCAACAAAAACATCATGACAGGTGAAGGTGGTTGCCTGGTCTTGAATAATGCAGAAGAAGCACGCCTGGCAGAAAAATATCGCCTGCAAGGCGTGACACGCAGCGGCCTGGACGGTATCGATGTGGATGTGCTGGGTGGCAAATACAATATGACCGATATCGCCGCAGCCATAGGCTTGGGGCAAATGAAGCATCTGGCAGAATTCAATGCCAAGCGCGCAGCCTTGGCAAAACGTTATTTCACCAGCTTTGGCAAGGACTTTGAGCAAATAACTGGAGCGGAATTGCCTGTTGCTGATTTTAAAAACAGTAACTGGCATATGTTCCATGTAGTATTGCCAGAAAGCGTGAACCGTGCCCATTTCATGCAACAAATGTTGGATAAGCAGATTGGCCTGGGTTATCACTACCGGGCTATTCACCTGTTCAGCATGTACCGTCAACGCGGCTTTACTGATGGCATGTTCCCGATTGCCGAACGCATAGGAAAACAGATTGTTACTTTGCCATTATTTCCAGCAATGAATGAGGAAGATGTCGAAAGAGTCGTGTCTGCGGTAAAATCCTGCCTTCTTTGAAATCGGTCAAAACAATACCAATGAAACCAGAACTCTCTGTTGTCATTCCCGTCTACAACGAAGAAGCTGGCCTGGCCAAGCTGTTTGCCAGGTTGTACCCTGCGCTTGACAATCTTGCTGCGCGTGGCATCACCTATGAGGTGTTATTCATCAATGATGGCAGCCGCGACAACACGCCTGCCATGCTGGCAGACCAGTATCGCCTGCGCCCGGATGTAACGCGGGTAGTGCTGTTCAACGGCAATTATGGCCAGCACATGGCGATTCTGGCCGGTTTTGAAGCAACGCGTGGCGACATCGTGGTGACGCTGGATGCTGACTTGCAAAACCCGCCCGAAGAAATCGGCGCACTGGTCGACAAAATGCGTGAAGGTTATGACTATGTTGGTTCCATACGGCGCAAGCGTCAGGATTCGGCATGGCGTACCTATGCATCCAAGGCCATGAACCGTTTCCGCGAAAAAATCACCCGTATCAAGATTACCGATCAGGGCAATATGCTGCGCGCCTATGGCCGCAATGTCATCGACTTGATCAACCAGTGCAGTGAAGTGAACACCTTCGTCCCTGCCCTGGCTTACACCTTTGCCCGCAAGCCTACCGAAATTATCGTTGAACATGAAGAGCGTTCCGCCGGCGAATCAAAATATTCGATTTATAGCCTGATACGCCTTAACTTTGATTTGATGACCGGCTTTTCCATCATGCCGCTGCAATGGTTTTCCATGCTGGGCATGGTCTTGTCTGCCCTGTCTGGTGGGCTGGTATTGCTATTGCTGATACGCCGTTTTGTACTTGGGGCAGAAGCGGAAGGCTTGTTCACCTTGTTTGCCATTGCCTTTTTCATGATGGGTGTGATTTTGTTCGGAATAGGCCTGCTGGGCGAATACGTTGGTCGCATCTATCAGCAGGTACGTGGTCGTCCGCGCTATGTGGTGCAGACCATATTAGAACAGTCGAACGCAGATTTGCCTGAAGCAAATTGAGGTGCACCGAATGAATACCTTTCCTTCCTCTGCCAGTGCAGTGGTGTTCGCCTATCACAATGTTGGCGTGCGCTGCATCAAGACTTTGCTGGCACGCGGTATACAGGTCAAACTGGTGGTCAGCCACCAGGACAACCCGGCAGAAACCATCTGGTTTGAGTCAGTAGCTGACTTATGCCGCGAGCAAGGCATACCCTGCATTACCCCGGATGATCCCAAAGCGCCTGAGCTGAAGGCGCAATTGACCGAAATCGCCCCGGATTTCATCTTCAGTTTTTATTACCGTCATATGTTGCCGCTGGATGTGCTGGCGCTGGCAAAGCGTGGTGCCTACAATCTGCATGGTTCCCTGCTGCCCAAATACCGTGGACGTGTGCCAGTCAACTGGGCCGTACTGCATGGCGAAACCGAAACTGGTGCCACGTTGCATGAAATGGCTCTGAAGCCAGATGCGGGTGCCATTATTGCCCAGACGGCTGTCCCGATTTTGCCGGACGACACGGCATATGAAGTATTTGGCAAACTGACCGTGGCTGCCGAACAATGCTTGTGGAACGCCCTGCCCAGTTTGGTAGCAGGTAATTTCAAGGCTTTGCCAAACGATTTGTCAGCAGGCAGCTACTTTGGTGGCCGCAAGCCAGAAGATGGCCGTATCAACTGGCAGCAAACCGCCCAGCAAGTCTACAACCTGCATCGTGCTGTTGCTCCACCTTACCCAGGTGCATTTACTGACCAGACTGGACAACGATTTGTGATAGGAAAGGCAAGATTATTCCATGGCGACACGGCAAATTTGCCGACGGGCTTACATGTGGTGGATAATGTCGTCCTTGGCGTGTGCGGCGATGGCCGCGCATTGCATATTACTGAATTGTTAATGAATGGCAAAATCATTACTGCACAAGACCTGGCGGCCCGTTTATCATCGGCGGCATAAGTGCAGTAATTGCAAATTCTGAACTGACAAGCAACATTTACTTAAGAAGAACTCACTATGAAAAAAGTCCTTATCCTCGGCGTGAACGGTTTTATCGGTCACCATCTGTCCAAGCGCATCCTGGAAACCACAGATTGGGAAGTGTATGGCATGGACATGCAAACCGAGCGTTTGGGCGACATGATCAATCATCCGCGCATGCATTTCTTTGAAGGTGACATCACCATCAATAAAGAATGGGTGGAATACCATGTCAAGAAATGTGATGTCATCCTGCCACTGGTAGCGATTGCCACACCATCGACCTATGTAAAACAACCGCTGCGCGTGTTTGAGCTCGATTTTGAAGCCAACCTGCCTATCGTGCGTTCCGCTGCCAAGTATGGCAAGCATCTGGTATTTCCATCCACGTCTGAAGTCTATGGCATGTGCCATGACGAAGAATTTGATCCGGAAGAATCCGAACTGATCTGCGGCCCTATCAACAAACCACGCTGGATTTATTCCTGCGCCAAGCAGTTGATGGACCGCGTAATCTGGGGTTATGGCATGGAAGGCCTGAACTTCACTCTGTTCCGTCCATTCAACTGGATCGGTGCCGGCTTGGACAATATCCATACACCTAAAGAAGGCAGCTCACGCGTAGTGACGCAATTCTTTGGTCATATCGTCCGCGGTGAAAATATCTCCCTGGTCGACGGCGGTGCGCAAAAACGTGCATTTACCTATATCGACGATGGCATCGATGCCTTGATGCGCATTATCGACAATAAAAATGGCGTTGCCAGCGGCAAAATCTACAACATTGGCAATCCGACCAATAATTTCTCCATCCGTGAACTGGCGCACATGATGCTGGATCTGGCGGCTGAATATCCAGAATACGCAGAAACCGCGAAAAAAGTCTCCCTGACAGAAACCACTTCCGCCGCCTACTACGGCATGGGTTACCAGGACGTACAGAACCGCGTGCCTAAAATCACTAATACCTGCGAAGAACTGGGCTGGAAACCAGTCACAACCATGCCAGACACCATGCGTAATATTTTCGATGCCTACCGCAGCCAGGTAGCCGAAGCACGCGCCTTGATGGACTAAGCCGGTACTACATGCCTACCATTGTTCTCAAGATCGATGTCGATACCTTTCGTGGCACCCGGGAAGGCGTACCCAATCTGGTGCGCCTGCTGAAAAAACACCAGGCTGGTGCAACTTTCCTGTTTTCTCTCGGGAAGGATCACACTGGCTGGGCCTTGCGCCGTGCTTTTCGCCCCGGTTTTTTTCAAAAGGTATCGCGTACCTCGGTACTTGAGCACTATGGCTTGAAAACCCTGATGTACGGCGTATTGCTGCCCGCACCAGATATCGGCAGTTGTAAGAGAGAAATGCAAGCTGTGCGTGATGCCGGTTTTGAATGTGGCATACACACCTGGGATCACGTGGTGTGGCAAGACAATGTACGCCAGCGCGGCCTGGACTGGACACGTGAGCAGATGCAGCAGGCACATCAACGCTTTCAGCAGATTTTTGGCGACACGCCCAAAACCCATGGTGCCGCCGGCTGGCAAATGAATCCTCACGCTTTCGCCCAGCTTGACCAGTTTGGTATGCAGTATGCGTCCGATGGACGAGCCATGCTGAAAGAAGATGGCAGCCTGCAAGACCCTGCAGCCGGCCCTTACCGCCTGCAGACTGATGGCACTGTCCGTTCATGTATCCAGATGCCGACTACCTTACCTACTCTGGATGAGTTGTTGGGTCGCGAAGTCAATGGACTTGTCGTTTCCGAGGCAAATATTGCTGCTCATATACTTAAATTAACAGCAATTCCAAAAGATCATGTATTTACTCTGCACGCAGAGCTTGAAGGACAGAAACTTGCCCCCATATTCGAGGAATTGCTGACAGGCTGGCACAAGCAGGGATATCGATGTATCGCCATGGCGGATTATTATCAATCCATCAAGGAAAGTGAATTACCAGTACGCCCATTATCCTGGGCAAGCTTGCCAGGTCGTTCCGGAGAATTGGTCGCTCTGATCTAGTCCGTCAGCAACATTTCTCCACCCCTAACCAAGGAGATGACAGTGGCTGACACCCCCTCTGCACTGAATTGCCAGGTACCAGAATTTTCCGCTGCCATGACAAGTGGCAAAACGTTTCATTTAACCGACTATCTGGGTAAAAATATCGTCATTTACTTTTATCCAAAAGACAATACCCCTGGCTGCACGACGGAAAGCATTGCTTTTCGTGATTTGCATGCGCAATTACAACAGGCGAATACTGAAGTGATTGGTATCAGCCGTGACAGCCTGCGCTCGCATGAGGGTTTCAAGAGCAAACTGGCTCTGCCCTTCGATCTGATTTCCGACCCGGACGAGACTTTATGCGCCCTGTTTAACGTCATGAAAATGAAAAACATGTATGGCAAACAGGTACGTGGCATAGAACGCAGTACATTTGTGATTGACGGCAACGGTAAATTAGTGAAAGAATGGCGTGGAGTCAAAGTAGCAGGACACGTTGATGAAGTACTCGAATTTGTGAGCGCCCAAACTTAATTGAACTCTCCAGAATTACTCTTGATAAAAGCCGCAACAGACAGTGCCAGCAGCGATGCCGGTATGTCTTTAGCGGCTTTTAACTTTTCAGCTCTCACTTTTTGATTGAGGTTTTCATGCCATTGCCCAAAATGCCGACCAAACCAGCAGCACTGCTTTCGCCTAAAGATTATCCCAAAGCAGAAAAAGGCAAACCAGCCAAAACAATAAAATCCGCAACGCCAGAGAAAATCAAAGCTGTAGAACCTGTTCAGACTCCGCAAAGAAAGAAGAATACAGTTACGCCTATTTCCGCTGCCAGACCTGTCGCAGAGAAACCGGCACCAGTTATCAGTGCCAAGGCAGCACCAGCAGTCGCTGCCAGGAACAAATTGCCAGACAACCGCGTGAAATCTGGCACCAGCCGTGCCGCAGACAAGTCCGGTGTCAAAAAGCTGTTTGTGCTGGATACCAATGTGCTCATGCATGACCCTTCATCTCTGTTCCGGTTTGAAGAGCATGATATCTACCTGCCCATGATCACATTGGAAGAGTTGGATGATCATAAAAAAGGTATGTCTGAAGTGGCGCGCAATGCACGTCAAGTATCCCGTTCGCTGGATGCGCTGGTAGGCGACATTGATCATCACGATATCGAAAAGGGTATCTTGCTGTCCAAACTGGGCAACAAGGATGCTAAAGGACAGTTGTATTTTCAGACCAAATTGCAATCAGGTGAATTGCCAATAGGTCTGCCAAAAGGCAAGGCTGACAACCAGATCTTGGGTGTCGTTACCGCACTCGAAAAGGAAATGCCAGGTCGCCCTGTGGTATTGGTATCAAAAGATATCAATATGCGCATCAAGGCGCGTGCCATGGGTTTACCTGCAGAAGATTATTTCAATGACCACGTACTGGAAGATTCTGACCTGTTGTATTCCGGCATCGTGCAATTGCCCGATGATTTCTGGAACAAACACGGCAAGGGTATAGAAACCTGGCAGGAAAACCGCAATGGCCTCAGCACGACCTTTTACCGCATTACCGGGCCAGTCATCCCTTCCCTGCTGGTGAATCAGTTCGTCTACCTTGAACCCAAGAATGGTGAAGCCTCTTTCTACGGCCAGGTCAGGCAGATCAATGGCAAGACTGCCGTGCTGCAAACCTTGCGTGATTACGGTCATATCAAACACAGCGTCTGGGGCATTACCTCACGCAATCGCGAGCAGAATTTTGCACTGAATCTGTTGATGGATCCAGAATGCGATTTCGTTACCCTGCTGGGTCAGGCCGGTACTGGCAAAACTTTGCTGGCATTGGCAGCAGGCTTGGCACAGGTACTGGAAACCAAAACCTATAATGAAATCATCGTCACTCGCGTGACAGTGCCGGTAGGCGAAGATATTGGTTTCTTGCCGGGTACAGAGGAAGAAAAAATGTCGCCGTGGATGGGTGCCTTTGATGACAACCTCGAAGTACTCAACAAGTCAGACAATGATGCAGGTGACTGGGGCCGTGCAGCTACACAGGATTTGATACGTTCGAAGATCAAGATCAAATCCCTGAACTTCATGCGCGGACGTACCTTTGTCAATAAGTTCCTGATCATCGATGAAGCACAAAATCTGACACCAAAACAGGTCAAGACCCTGGTGACACGTGCTGGCCCTGGCACCAAGATCATCTGCCTGGGCAATATCGCACAGATAGATACACCATATCTGACCGAAGGCTCCAGTGGTTTGACTTATGTGGTGGATCGCTTCAAAGGCTGGGCGCATAGCGGTCATGTCACACTGGCGCGTGGTGAACGTTCCCGTCTCGCAGATCACGCGAGCGAAATCTTGTAATTCGTTTTTGATGCAGCAATAAAAATGGCGCATATAGTATATGCGCCATTTTTTTATTTAAAGATTTAGTTTATATAGTTATCTACAGCTTTTACTTCCATTCACCACGCAACTGACTGACCTTTTCCTGCAAGATCTGCGGTGTGATGTCTGCTGGCTGCATCACCTCACCCACTACCAGTTCGAGTTTGGAAAATGGGCCACGGCTGAAGGCGCGTTCAAAAGGATTGCTTTTATCGCGTGACAGGAAGCTGCCCCACAAGCCACGCAAGGCCAGCGGATAGACAGGCACAGGCGTACGCTCCAGTATCTTCATGACGCCACCTTTAAATTCATTCAGCTCACCTGTCGAAGTTAATTTGCCTTCCGGGAAAATACAGACCAGTTCGCCTTCGTGCAAAGCCTGGGCCACGTCCACATAGGCTTTTTCCATCAGCCATGGGTCTTCCTTGGCAGGCGCAATAGGAATCGCTTTTGCGGTTCTGAACACCCAGGATAAAAATGGAATTTTAAAAATACGATGATCCATGACAAAGCGAACAGGGCGCGGGCTGGACGCCATGATGACGATCGCATCCATATAACTGACATGATTGCATACCAATATGCCAGCGCCTGCATCCGGTATCCGGTCAGTGTTGACGCTTTTGACTTTGTATATCGTATGTATCAGCAACCAAGCGATAAAACGCATCAGGAATTCTGGCACCAGGCTGAATATATATACCGCGACGATTGCATTCAGAATGGCGGTGGCCATAAAAATTTGCGGAATGGTGAAACCTTTTTGCAGCATCACCATGGCTGCCAGTGAAGCCACTACCATGAACAGCGCATTCAGGATATTCATACCGGCGATGGTGCGGGACAAATGCTTGGGGTCGCAACGTGTCTGTATCAAGGCGAACAGCGGAACAATATACAAACCACCGAAAACACCTATCATCGTAATATCAAACAGGATATGCAGACTGCCCGCCTGTTGCAGGAAGGTTTGCATGGTCACGGTCGCTGTATTGGTATAGGCAACACTGGATAAATACAGGTCAAATCCAAATACGGACAAGCCTATGGAACCAAACGGCACCAGACCAATTTCCACCTTATGGCCGGACAGTTTTTCACACAGCAACGAACCAGCACCAATACCGAAAGAAAATATGGTCAGCAACAAGACAAAGACACTATGGTCACCATGCAGATAATTTTTGGCATACAGAGGAAACTGCGCCAGAACGATGGCACCATAAAACCAGAACCATGAATTACCCAGCAGGGACAAAAATACCGGACGATTTTGTTTGCTGAAACTGATATTTCTGATGGTTTCTGTCGCCGGATTCCAGTTAATTTCCAGTTCTGGTTCTGGCGCTGGCGAATCAGGAATGCGCAAACTGGTCAAATAACCCATGATGGCAATGACGATCGCGCCACCAGCAACCAGTTCTATACCCCATGGTTTGTGCACTACCAGCAAAGCGCCCAGGATTTCACCCAGTAAGATCCCGACGAAAGTTCCCATTTCAATCAGGCCATTACCCCCAACCAGTTCATCAGTTCTCAGGTGTTGTGGCAGGTAAGCATATTTGACCGGGCCAAACAGGGTGGAATGGATGCCCATGCCGGCTACCGCCGCAATCAGCAACCATAAAGTGTGTGTCATCCAGCCAGCGGCAGCAATCAGCATGATGACAATTTCCAGCAATTTGACATTACGCGCCATCTTGCCTTTTTCAAACTTGTCGGCCAGTTGGCCTGACGTGGCAGAAAATAGTACGAATGGCAGGATGAACAGTCCTGGAATCAGATTATTCAGCAAGCCAATATCCAAATTGGTCCAGGTCAGCGCATCATAGGTCAGGACGGTGAGTAAGGCCGTTTTAAACACATTGTCATTGAATGCCCCAAGAAATTGCGTCCAGAAGAAAGGCGCAAAGCGGCGTTGTGTCAGCAAGGTGAACTGGCTATGTTGGCTCATGGATGATATCGCTTACCGAAATTTAAGATTAATACCGCAAGATTGCTAAATACTCAAGCTCAGTTACCAGAAAACACAGCTTGCTCATGAAAGAAAATAATCAATTGCCCGATGTACCGGCAAAAGATGGCAGCCTTCTTGTGTTGCCAGACGCAATGCTGTTTCCAGCAACGCTGGCGTGGTACCCCACGGCCCAGGATTGTCGCTGACCTCATGAGAATACAGGATTAACCACCCTCCTTTTTGTGCGGTATGATGGATCAGCCCATGCAATTCCTCTACATTGGTTTTGGAAGAATACAGGGATTGTGCCTTCAAGGCATGCAGGTCAGCACGGCCAGTCTGGGTGCCACCACCGGTAATGCGGGAATAGGAAAAACGCCTGGCAGCAGCCAGTTTGGTGCCCAGGTCATAAGCGCCAAAGGGAAAAGCAAATCCCTGATTGTGAATACCATACTCTTTGAAAAAAGCCTGATTGCGCTCCCAGTCACGAGCCAGGTCAGCATCGGACGTATTCGTACAATTGAAATGTGAAAACGTGTGGCAGCCGACTTCATGCTCATTCTCAATCAGGCGTTTCAAGTCTTCGACGCTGTGACAAGGCTGGTTTTGCTCCACACCATCGGTCAGACTGCCACACACGTAAAAAGTACCACGAGCCTGGTACAACTCCAGCAACACAGCCCCCATATGGCAGGCGCTGGCAGGCACATCATCAAAACTGAAGCTGACTACACCTCTGCCTTTTTGCAAGGGTAGCCAGCGACATCCCAGATGGCGTGCTGCAAATCGACTCAATCTCTGACGTATCGCCATATTGATCAACGCAAACTGTCAGAAGCACTAAGGGAATGCTGATAACGTTTCAAGCCCATGCGTGAACTACTCCCAGGTAAATTTTCATAAGTATATTCCAGCCCCAGCTTGATGACAGCCTGCTTTAAGTTGATGCCATCCGATTCGCGCCTGACTTTTTCGTAAAAGCTGTCCAGCACCACCCGGAAACCACGTTCAAATTCGTAGCCACCGCCAAAACCGACACGCAGCAATTGTTCTTTGCGGGACGATCCGTCATTCAGACCAGCCAGTCGTGGCACCAAAACGTTATCGCTATTCTGCAGCAATGTGGAGAAATTCAGTTGCGACTTGTCCGAATATTTCCACAGGGCGTCAAAACGCAGGGCCTTGGTAATGACATACAGCACGGACCTGTCGACAATGGTGAAAGGCCGGTCCCACAGTTGCAGATCCAGCCTTAACTTGGGTGAGTAATGATAAGTGCCGCGCCATAATGCGTTGAACAGATTGGTGTCCAGGTCAGTCAAATTATCATAGCGACGACGTATGATACCCAGATGCGTGCTGGTGACAGACTTGCTGCTGTAACGCCACTCAGCATCTAGAAATACTTCGGATTCTTTATATGACTGATCCAGATCGGCTATCTCCTGGGCATTACGGTCCGGGAAATTGCTATCTGACAGCCGCGTACCGACTTCAACACTGGAACCCGTGGGCGAATAATAGCGGCCACTGAATTGTCTGCCACGCTCATCAAAATTGTATAGCTGATTCACCGGCAAATCATAATTCAGCCCTGCCCTGTCAACTTTGAAATTCAAAGACCATTCATCAGTCAGTTTCAAGTTCAAATCCGCAGCAGCCCGCTTTTGATGTGAGATATCTTTATCAGTAAAAGTCCCATTAATGTACTGAAAGAGTCGCTCTTCCTTGCCGGCAGAAACATGTCCATTGATTACCTGACCTGCTGCCCATTCCAGCGTAGCGTCACCAGCTCCTACATGATGATCCAGGTCTTTATAGTTTTTGTAATACCGATCACCCAGGGAACCTGTCAGCGTCAGCCGTGTGCGATCAGACAACAAAGGGATAATGGTACCAGCACGTATGTCCGCACCTTTGACGCTATCACGTTCACGGACCCTGTTGGTTGCTGGGGTGTTGGGTCCATCAGGCAAGTTGGGTCCATCAGGTACATCAGAATTAACTGCTTGATCATAAAAACGAAATGGATTCGAGTCGCTGGTAAGCGAGGTTTCCAGTTGCAACACCAGTTCCACCGTATCACCAGCAAAAACCGGTTGCGCAACAGTAGACAGCAAGCCCATCAACAGGCAACCACAATGATTGCCAGAAAAATGAAATGAGCGATATGCTTTTCCTTTCACTTTTCTGCCTCACTTATTGAAGTTGCAAACCATGTCCAGATAGACGGAACACGCGATCACAGCGACCTGCCAGCTCCGCATCATGGGTGACGATCACAAAGGCAGTACCTAAAGTACGTGACAGCTCCAGCATCAGCTCAAATACCTGTTGGGCTGTGCCGCCGTCCAGGTTACCTGTCGGCTCATCAGCCAGCACACAGGCTGGTTGTGTCACCAGGGCACGGGCCAGCGCAACACGTTGACGTTCACCACCGGACAATTCACCCGGCACATGCTTGAGCCTATGGCCCAAACCGACTTTTTCCAGTATCAACTGGGCTGCCTGCTGCGCATCTAACCGTTTCATACGCCGTATCATGAGAGGCATGGCAACATTATCCAGTGCCGAAAATTCAGGCAATAAATGGTGGAACTGGTACACAAAACCCAGCGCCTTATTGCGTAAATTGCCTCTGGCGGCTTCACTCAGACTGGCAAGATTTTGTCCTTGCAGTATGACGTTGCCTTGTGTCGGCGTATCCAGCCCACCCAGCAAATGCAGCAAGGTTGATTTACCACAGCCGGATGCACCGATAATGGCAACCCGTTCGCCTCTGTAGATGCTTAGATTGATATCACTAAATACTTTGACAGCGTCTGGCCCCTCTGCAAATACCTTGCTCAACTGACTGCATGACAAAATACTGTCTGCTGGTTGCACATTGGGATTATTCATAACGCAATGCCTCCGCAGGTTTGGTTTTGGAAGCGCGCCAGCTCGGATAAATAGTAGCGAGCAAAGCCAACACCAGAGAGACTGAACCGATAGTTACAACATCCAGCAATTGCACATCAGATGGCAATTTACTGATCACATACACCTCCTTGGAAAGTACCTGTATCCCTAGAATGTGTTCTATGAAAGGTACGATAACATCAATATTGAAAGACACCAGCAAACCGGCTCCTACCCCCAGCAAGGTACCAAACAGGCCGACGATGGCGCCCTGGATGATAAAAATTTTCATGATGGATGAAGGTGCAGCACCCAAAGTACGCATGATGGCAATATCTGCCTGCTTTTCAGTCACGGTCATGACCAGTGTCGACACCAGATTGAAAGCGGCAACTGCAATGATCAGTGTCAAAATAATGAACATCATGGTTTTTTCAGCTTTGACTGCAGCAAAATAGGTCTTGTTTTGCTGGGTCCAGTCACGTATCAGCAAATCGCCGGTCAGACTACGCGATAGTTCCAGGGCAATCTGAGGTGCTTTCAACATCTCCTGTATGCGCAAGCGCAGGCCGGATGGTGCATTCAGACGGAAAAATTTTTGTGCGTCTTCAATATGCATGAAAGCCATGCCCGAATCATATTCATAGTGACCGGCCTCAAAAATACCCACCACATTGAAGGCCTTCAGGCGCGGCACCATGCCCGCCGGGGTCATTTGCCCCTCAGGAGCTGCCAGCGTAATTTTTTCACCAATGCGTACATGCAGACTGTTGGCCAGCGCCACGCCCAGCACGATATTGAATTCACCCGGTCTTAAATCTGCCCACTTGCCATACTTGATCTTGCTGGCAACGTCCGATACCTTGTGCTCTTCTTCCGGCAACACGCCACGCAAAATGACGCCGCGCATGACATCTTCACGAATGATCATGGCCTGACCATCCACATACGGTGCGGTGCCAGTGACTGCCTTGTTTTTTTGCACTTCCAGCGCGGTTGATTTCCAGTCTGGCAAAGCCCCGCTGGCATCAAATACTTCTATATGCGCCAACACCGACAGCATGCGATCACGGACTTCTTTTTGAAAACCGTTCATGACCGAAATCACGATAATCATTGCGGCCACACCCAGACTGATGCCCAGCATAGAGATCAGCGAGATAAAAGAAATAAAGCTATTCCGGCCACTACGCCGCCCCGCACGGGTATAACGCAGGCCAACCAGCCATTCGAAAGAAAGATTTTTCACTACAAGTTCACTTCATGAGATAAGGCAGCCAGCAGTTTGCCACACGTTTGCCATACAATACAGAGATATGAGCCATTTAGAATTGATTATCCCCTTCGGCATCCCACCCGCTGGCCTTGCAAAAGACCTGTTAAAGGAAATGCACACACCTGCACTGGCAGCCCTGATCGCCAGTGCAGGCAGCCCCCAAACGCAAACAATAGACGCATTTTCCCATGCGCTTGCCCACGAATACTGGCTGGCTGACCAGTTTCCACCAGAAAACAATGCCAATAGCCCAGCCAGCTGCTACAACACCATGCAGGCCTGCGGTCTGACAGTGGATGCCGGTTATTGGTTCACCCTGCAGCCAGTGCATATTCATATTGCAAGGGACCATCTGGTATTGACTGATCAGCGTCGGCTGGATTTTTCTGAAGAAGAAGCGCGCATCCTGTTCGACATCGCCAGCAGCTGTTGCGAAGAAATTGGTCTGACATTGCTATATGGAGACGCTAAAACCTGGTTTTTACGGGCAGATGACTGGTCTGCGCTGCGCACAGCAACCATGGATGCAGCCTGTGGCCATAATATTGATATCTGGATGCCCAAGGGCGAACATGAACGTACCTGGCGCAAGCTGCAAAATGAAATCCAGATGCTGTGGTTTGGTCATGCCATTAATGAAGCACGCGAAATGCGCGGTGAAAAAGTGATCAATTCGGTATGGATATCATGCGGAGCTGACCAGTCTCACTCAACCGCAAGGCAAGTAGTGACTGCATCCGATTTTGCAA
Source organism: Undibacterium sp. GW821-FHT11B02 (assembly GCF_058808955.1). Classification (NCBI taxonomy): domain Bacteria; kingdom Pseudomonadati; phylum Pseudomonadota; class Betaproteobacteria; order Burkholderiales; family Oxalobacteraceae; genus Undibacterium; species Undibacterium sp. GW821-FHT11B02. The sequence continues at coordinate 275,639 of NZ_JBXASD010000008.1, forward strand.
GCTGGCTGGATATAAATCGTAGCGGACAGACCAAAACCACTACGCTGTTACCCAATCTGAGTGAAGCCGCAATCAACAATGATTGGGGGTTGTGGCTGGAACAGATACATGAGATGGAGAAAAACTGGCTTTCCCCTGCCTTGCTCGCCTTGAAAAATAAAAAAATCACCCATCTGGACTTGTCGTTTACAGACGCCCGCAGCCTGGCAAGTTTCAGCCTGACGCCTTGGTCCTTACGCAAATTCTGGATCAAACCTTCTCTACACCATTTGTTTTCCATCGCCAAATCATGACACGCATTACCACTCGCCCTTGCCCTTTCCGGGAATCTGAAATGCTGCGCCAGAATGGTTTGCATCCAGTTCTGGCGCGTTTGTATGCCTCGCGCGGCGCGACTGGAGACAAGGATTTGAGCACTGAGCTCAATGCCATGCTGGCACCTGCAGGGCTACTGCATATAGCGCATGCCGCCACTTTTTTGGCGGACGCCATCGCGCAAAACAAAAAACTGGTTATCGTTGCCGACTACGACTGCGACGGCGCCACTGCCTGTGCCGTTGGTTTGCGCGGCTTGCGCATGCTGGGCGCGCAAGTCGACTACATTGTGCCGAATCGCTTCGAATATGGCTATGGTCTGACACCTGAAATCGTGGCGCTCACCATCAAAGAAAAATCGCCCGACATTATTGTCACTGTCGACAATGGCATAGCCAGCGTGGATGGTGTTGCTGCGGCCAATGCTCAGGGCATTGCGGTGGTCGTCACTGACCACCATTTACCGGGCGACAGCCTGCCCGATGCCGCCGTCATCGTGAACCCCAATCAGCCCGAATGTGGTTTTCCCAGCAAAAACCTGGCAGGTGTAGGCGTCATGTTTTATGTATTGCTGGCTTTGCGGGCTGAACTGCGGCAGCGTGGCGTGTTTGATCAGCAAAACCAGCCCAAGCTGGATGCCTTGCTGGATCTGGTTGCACTTGGCACGGTTGCCGATGTCGTCAAGCTGGATGCCAATAACCGGATTCTGGTCGCACAGGGTCTGAAACGCATGCGTGCAGGTCGCATGTGCGCCGGTATCGCTGCGCTGTTTCGTGTCGCCGGTCGCGAGCCGCAGAATGCCAGTCCGTTTGACCTTGGTTTTGCCCTTGGCCCACGCCTGAATGCTGCAGGGCGCCTGGCAGACATGGCATTAGGTATAGAGTGTCTAACGACTGATGATGAAGGCCGTGCCTGGCAAATTGCGCAGGAACTGAATGCAATCAATGCCGACCGCAAAGACATCGAACGTGAGATGCAGGATGTCGCTCTGTTGCATCTGGATGACTTCCAGCCGCAAGACAGCAATACTATTACGGTGTTTGACGAAAGTTGGCACCAGGGTGTCATCGGTATTGTTGCATCCCGGCTCAAAGACAAGTTTTATCGTCCCACCATCACTTTTGCACCGGGTGGCGATGGCCTCATCAAAGGTTCTGGCCGTTCAATTCCAGGTTTTCATCTGCGCGATGCGCTGGATCTGGTCTCCAAACATGCGCCCAGCCTGATACAAAAATTTGGCGGGCATGCCATGGCAGCGGGCCTGACCTTGCGTGCAGAAGACTTTCCGGCATTCCAGCAAGCCTTTGAAGCGGTGGGCAAAAACTGGCTGCAGGCACACCAATTGGAACGCGTGGTTGAAACCGATGGCCCGCTGGAAGACGCCTACTTCACCACAGACTTTATTCGCCTGCTGGATACCCAGGTGTGGGGTCAGGGTTTTCCACCGCCGATTTTTTGCGATGACTTCCGTCTGGTATCTCAACGAATTTTAAAAGAACGCCATTTAAAGCTGGTGCTGGAAAAAAACAAGCAAAGATACGATGCCATCTGGTTTGGGCACACCGATACCTTGCCTGAAAACGTGCATGTTGCGTTCCGGCTGGACGCGAATGAATACAATGGTGTTACCAGGGTCCAACTGATGGTGGAACATATAGAGTAAGAAACACCATGGCTTTTTCTGCTTAATTCTGCAGGAAATTCTCCACGTGTCTGACCAGCAAATCCATATTGCGCTGAAAAGCGCGCTCAGACGATGTGACATCATCTGACGGCACTTCAAAGCTGTGATTGCCCGGCAATACGACTACTGTCGCCGGTCCTGCAAAGCTTGCTGCGTAACGGTACAGCAATGGCAACTCACAATGCGGATCAAGATCGCTGGCTATCATGGCGACTGGTCTGGCTTCCTGTTCCACGCCGGGATAATTTTTCCTGACTGCGTTCAATTCCTCGTTCTGACTGGTCACGTCGTGTTTACATAAGGGCGTCATCAGGACACACCGCTGCAAGCATTTGTCAGCCTGAAACACATGCCAGGCAACAATGGATCCAAATGATTTACCAGCCACCGACAATTGATGCTGATTAACGCGAGCGTTGCTTCTGGCTGCTGCGATGGTAGCCAGCATGCTGGCAATTTCTGTCGACAGATCGGTAGACGGATGACCATTCTCTGCATCCACAGTATAAAAAATCCAATTGAAGCGATATACGGCAATCCCCTGCGCCACCAGATGCTCAGCGATTTGTGCGATGGCGTGGCGATCCATGTCATAGCGCAAGCCTGGCACCAGAATCAGGGTGGGGAAAGGCCCTGCCCCTGCAGGAAAATCAGCACGTACCTCGAGCAAATGCCCGCTGCTTATTTCCAAATGTAATATCGAAGTTGATTTTTCTTCTGAAGATAAGTTCATATGGGAGTCGAATGGGGGTTATCAGACTGCAATAAACAGAGCTGCTCACAGATTAACTGATTCAAATAAGCAACAGTTGCAAAACTTCTTGTGTGCAAAATCCATCGATTACTAACAACTCTTGTTTGACCGTTTTATTTTCAAAATTTTCTTCAGACGTGTAACAAAATAATACAAATTTTGTCGAATTGCTGCACAATACAAAAGTCTGCACAGCTCGCCTGTGGCAAAATCGACTTATCGTTTTAACTAGAACACATTTCAGCTTAGTTAATGAAATGGGTTCTGGCACTTGTTCATTTTGGAGAGTCTGGATGAAAAAAGGTAAATGGCTTTTGAAGGTTGGCGCGCTGGCAATTTTGGGTGCGTATGCAGGTGTTGCGATGGCAGCAAAAACACTGGTTTTTTGCTCTGAAGGAAGTCCGGAAGGCTTCAATCCACAGTTTTTCACGACAGGTACGACAGCCGACGCCGGTTCTGTCCCCATGTATAACCGTCTTGTGGAGATGGAAACAGGCACCACCAATATCACCCCTGCCCTGGCTGAATCATGGGAAATATCTCCTGACGGCATGACTTACACCTTCAAGCTGCGCAAAGGTGTGAAGTTCCACAGCAATGCCAAGTTCAAGCCCAGCCGGGATATGAATGCGGACGATATTTTGTTCAGCTTCTATCGCATGGCTGATGAAAATCATCCTTTCCATAAAAATACCCCAGGCCAGACCTATGCGTATTTCCAGGATCTCGGCATCAACAAGATTGTCGACAAGCTGGAAAAAGTTGATGACATGACCGTACGTTTCAAACTGAAGCGCCAGGAAGCACCTTTCCTGGCGACCCTGACCATGGATTTCATGTCAGTACATTCAGCTGAATACGCAGAAAAAATGAAAGCTGCGGGCACTCCGGAGCTGATCGACAAGGAAATCATAGGTACTGGTGCCTTTCAGTTCGTATCCTATCAAAAAGATGCCATCATCCGCTACAAGGCACATGATGGTTACTGGGATGGCCGTCCAAAAATTGATAATCTCGTGTATGCAATTACACCAGACGCTTCAGTACGTTATGCCAAGCTGAAAGCGGGTGAATGCCATGTGATGGCCCTGCCCAAACCAGCAGATGTCGAACTCATGAAGAGCGATCCGAACATCAAACTGCTGAGCCAGCAAGGCTTGAACATCGGCTATATCGGCTTTAACGTCGAGAAAAAACCTTTCGACAGTAAGCTCGTCCGTCAGGCCCTGAATATGGCCGTCGACAAAGCTTCTATCCTGAAATCGGTGTATGCCGGTTCTGGCCAGCCAGCCAAGAACGTGATTCCACCTACCATGTGGTCCTACAACGACAAGATCAAGGATTACCCCTATGATCCTGTCAAAGCTAAAGAATTGCTGACCAAGGCTGGTTATCCGAACGGTGTTGAGATAGAACTCTGGTATCTGCCCGTATCACGTCCTTACAATCCAGACGGCAAACGTATGGCCGAGTTGATACAAGCTGACTGGGCCAAGATCGGTGTCAAAACCAAGCTGACCACCTACGAATGGACTGAATACAAAAAACGCAGCAAGACCGGTGAGCAACATTCAATGATGTTCGGCTGGTCAGGTGATAACGGAGACCCGGATAATTTCTTTGAACCAATTCTGGGCTGTGAAGCCGTCAAAGGCGGAGGTAATATTCCACGTTGGTGCAATAAGGATTATGAAGACCTGATACAAAAGGCAAAACTGACACCTAAACAGAGTGAAAGAACCAAGTTGTATGAAAAAGCACAAGAAATTGTGCATGAAGAAGCACCTTTGCTGCTGTTGGCACATTCTTTGCGTTACACACCAGTGCGCAAGGATGTGATTGGCTTCAAAATGGATTCTACCGCCCATCATTACTTCAAAAAAGTAGACTTGGCAAAATAAGAAATACTCCGACGTGGTGTCAGTTTGCGATGTAGATGCAAATTGACACCACGATTTTTTATCGGACTTACGCAAAACCGCCCCAGCTGCGTTGCAGCTCCAGCATTTACTAAGAGCATGTACTAAAGTACTGTCTTCGTCGCTGGCGGTGTAGTCGGGGTTTCAGGCAACATGTTGCCTGCTGACGTAACAAACCTCCCCTATAAGCGAGGTTTCCCAAAAGCGATAGCCTTGCTGGGACAATTTTGCGCCAGTCCGATTTATGTTGATGCTGAAAACCGGTATCCATTCGTAGTTTGAAGTACCGAACTTGCTGATCTGTTTTAAAAGGGTTTTTCGATGCTGGGTTTTATCTTGCGGCGCCTGGGTGTAGTCATACCGACCTTCATTGGCATCACGCTATTGGTTTTTTCATTGATACATCTGATACCCGGCAATGTGGTGGAAGCCATGACTGGCGAACGCGGGATGGATGCCGAACGTTATGCAAAACTGATGCACCTGTATGGCCTGGATCAGCCTTTGTATCAACAATATTTCTCATATCTCGGCAAAGTCCTCCAGGGTGATCTCGGACGCTCTATCATCACTCAGGAACTGGTTAGCAAAGAATTTTTTACCCTGTTCCCGGCCACACTGGAATTATCTTTGTGTGCCATCATTTTTGCCATTGTGCTTGGTTTGCCAGCTGGGATATTGGCAGCGCTGAAACGCAATACCTTTCTCGATTATTCTGTGATGGGTGCCTCACTCACAGGTTATTCCATGCCCATTTTTTGGTGGGCGCTCCTGCTGATTTTGCTGTTTTCTGTCACGCTGGGCTGGACGCCTGTGTCTGGTCGTATCGACATCCTGTTTGACTTGCCGCCAGTCACAGGGCTGATGCTGGTTGACAGCCTGCTGTCAGGCGAAGAAGGTGCATTCAAATCTGCTGTCATGCATCTGATTTTGCCAGCCATTGCATTGGGCACCATCCCACTGGCCGTGATCGCCCGCATGACCCGTTCTGCCATGCTGGAAGTGTTGCGCGAAGATTATGTACGTACTGCCAGAGCGAAAGGCATGTCGTGGATGCGCGTAGTCTGGGTACACGCACTGCGCAATGCCCTGATACCGGTAATTACCGTCATCGGCATGCAGGTCGGCACCCTGCTGGCTGGTGCAATACTGACGGAAACCATATTTTCATGGCCAGGCATAGGCAAATGGCTGATTGAAGCTATACAAAGGCGTGATTATCCAACAGTACAAGGCGGTATTTTATTGATTGCCACCATCGTCATTGCAGTCAACCTGATTGTCGATGTGCTATACGGCGTCATCAATCCGCGCATACGTCATTGACCCATGATTTTTCATTCTGACTTTACAGACTTGAGCACAGATTTATGAGCAACACTAGCTTACCGGCCAACACCAGCAATGTTGCGCCCCCCCATCCCCTGCTGGAATTCTGGCAATATTTCAAACAGAATCGTGGAGCTGTCATTGGTCTGGTGCTGGTTGGCATGCTGACGATATGTGCCTTGTTCGCCGAATGGATAGCGCCACATTCAGCAATTGAACAATACCGCGACGCAACTCTGATGCCACCCGCCTGGGCTGCTAATGGCACCAGCAAGTTTTTGCTGGGCACTGACCCAGTCGGTCGTGACATTTTATCGCGTCTGATACATGGTTCCCGTCTGTCACTAATTATCGGGCTGGTGTCGGTGACGCTTTCCATGGGTGCTGGGGTAACACTGGGTTTGGTTGCCGGTTTTTCACGCAGCTGGACTGGCAGGTTTTCACGCATGCTGGAAACCATTATTGTGCGCTTCATGGATATCTTGCAGGCACTGCCAAGCCTGTTGCTGGCGATTGCCGTGGTTGCCATACTTGGACCAGGTTTGATGAATGCCATGTATGCAATCGCCATCGTCCTCATGCCATCTTATGCCAGGCTCACCAGGGCGGCTGTCAGTGGTGAGCTGAACAAAGATTATGTGAATGCCTCACGTATAGCAGGTGCCAGCAATTTGCGGCTGATGTTCAACTGCGTTTTACCCAATTGTGCCGCCCCCATCATCGTCCAGGCGACATTAGGATTTTCGACTGCCATCCTGGATGCTGCTGCGTTGGGCTTTCTTGGTCTGGGGGCGCAACCACCAACGCCAGAATGGGGTTCCATGCTGGCCAGTGCCATGGAATTTATCCAGAGCGCCTGGTGGGTTGTTACCTTTCCTGGTCTGGCTATCCTGATTTCTGTACTGGCCTTTAACCTCATGGGCGATGGCTTGCGCGATGCACTTGATCCAAAGCTAAAACGCTGAATAAAGATTCAACATGAAACCATTATTGGATATCAAAAATTTGCGCGTTGAATTTGGCTCAGAAAACCAGCCATTCAAGGCAGTTGACGGCCTTGATCTGCGCATAGAGCAAGGTGAAGTCGTCGGCATCGTCGGCGAATCTGGCTCAGGTAAAAGTGTCACCTCGCTGGCATTGATGGGACTCATCGATTTCCCCGGTCGCGTGCGCGCCGAGCAAATGGATTTTGATGGCCGCGACCTGCTCAGCATGAAAGACAAGGAAAGACGGCAATTACTGGGGAAGGATATTGCCATGATCTTTCAAGACCCCATGACCAGCCTTAACCCCTGCTACACCGTGGCATTCCAGCTGATGGAAACCCTGCGCCTGCATCAGGGTGGTAAAGAAAAAGATTTGCGCGCCAAAGCCCTGGCCCTGCTCAAACAAGTGGATATTCCTGATCCTGAACGTCGCATGCATGCCTATCCACACCAGCTATCCGGCGGGATGAGTCAGCGCGTGATGGTTGCCATCGCCATTGCCTGCAATCCCCGCCTGCTGATCGCTGATGAACCAACGACGGCACTGGACGTGACAGTACAGGCACAAATGCTGGAACTGTTACTGCAATTGCAAAGTGAACGCGGTATGGCATTGATGCTGATCACCCATGATCTGGCGGTGGTAGCTCAGACTGCAAAACGGGTAGTGGTGATGTATGCCGGCCAAGTGCTGGAAACAGGCTCGGTGCCAGATATTTTCAACTTACCGAAACATCCGTACACCCAGGCCCTGCTAGCCGCCCTGCCCGAACACAACTTAGGTAAAGCGCGTCTGCAAACCATACCTGGCGTTGTTCCTGGTCTGTATGACAGGCCAAGCGGCTGTCTGCTGGCGCCACGCTGCAGCTATGCCACTGAGCAGTGTCATACCCACAGGCCCCAACTGCAAGGTGAGGCAAATGCGCAGGTACGCTGCCATTATCCGCTAGACGCACAGGGTACTCCAGGTAACGGCTGGCAAGCCATACAAATTCATCAGGCTGCATGATGCAAAACACGTCTACTCAGGCTCCGGTTTTACTGGAAGCAAAAAATCTGGCAAAACATTACCCTGTGTCACAGGGTTTTCTGCGCCCCAAGGCCTTGGCCAAAGCCCTTGACGGCGTTTCTTTTCAACTGACAGCGGGTAAAACTCTGGCCGTGGTGGGCGAATCAGGTTGTGGAAAATCTACCCTGGCACGCCAGATCACCATGATAGAAACACCAACCGGCGGCGAATTATGGATGGCGGGAAAAAATATTGCCCATGCCGACAAGGCGACACTGAAACAGGTCCGGCCACTGGTGCAAATGGTATTTCAGAATCCGTATGCCAGCCTTAATCCGCGTAAGAAAGTGGGGGCTATGCTGGAAGAGCCACTCATCATCAACACCCGACTGTCTGCCGCAGAACGTGAAGAAAAAGCGCGGGCAATGATGACACGTGTGGGATTACGACCAGAACACTATAGCCGCTATCCACATATGTTTTCAGGTGGACAAAGGCAGCGTATCGCCATTGCGCGCGCGCTCATGCTTGATCCCGACGTCATTGTGGCCGATGAACCGGTGTCTGCACTGGACGTTTCAATACAGGCACAGGTCTTGAATTTATTGATGGATTTGCAGCAGCAAAATGGCGTCGCCTACCTGTTCATTTCACATAACCTGTCAGTCGTTGAGCACATTGCAGATGATGTACTGGTCATGTATCTGGGCAAGACAGTAGAACATGGTGACAAGCAAAGTATTTTCAGACAACCGCTACATCCCTACACCAAGGCATTGTTGGCATCCACGCCACGGATAGACCCGGCGCAACGCCAGGCCAAGATGATGCTGCCCGGTGAACTGCCCTCACCTCTGGCACCACCACCAGGCTGCGCCTTTAATAATCGTTGCCCACACGCAAATGACAGATGCCGACAAGAAATACCTGCATTGCGTCCATTTGCAGACAGGCTGATTGCCTGTCACAGGACCGAAGAAATTAACTAAATGATATTTTATTTTTAAAAAATTCCAAAACTTTTACTAAACTCAGCGAACTTCATTGAACTCAGGCGGTCTTATGACAGCTATAGCAAGCCGCTGCAGGCAGTGATTACTTGAAACCAGCCGCAAAAAGTTTGTCGTATTTTTATAAAACACTTCACTCTCAGGAGACCCCAAAGTGAAAGCTCAAGTACTTAGCGCTATCGCGCTGATGATTGCTGGTACAGTCGGCAGTAATATCGTCTTTGCAACAGAACCAGTCAAAGCAGCATCCGCATCATCCGTCTTGTTAGCCGGCATCGAAGTTGGTCACAATGACAATTCTGTACGTGCACAGGATGATTTTTTCCGTCACGTCAATGGCGCCTGGTTGAAAAATACGGAAATTCCAGCAGACAAAGCCTCTGCTGGCGCCTTCATGGACTTGCGCGAAGCAACGCTTCCCCACCTGCATGCGATTATTGAAGGTCTGTCCAAGGCGAAGAACAAACCGGACACAGATGCGCAAAAAATCGCTGACCTGTACGCCAGCTACATGGATACTGCACGCATTGATGCGATGGGTCTGAAGCCATTGCAAGGCGAATTTGCCAAAGTAGATGGCATGACAGACAAAAAACAGATCCCTTCACTGATGGCCTGGCTGAACCGTACCAGCATCGGTGCACCGTATGAATTCCAAGTCCATCAGGATAACAAAGATTCAACCAAATATGTGCTGGATCTGGGTCAATCTGGCCTGGGCTTGCCTGACCGCGATTATTACCTCAAAGATGACGACGCCAAATTGAAAGATTTTCGCGCCAAATACGTCAAGCATATCGAAAAGATGCTGGCCATGACCGGCGACACGGAAACAGCAAAACACGCGACCGACATTTTGGCACTGGAAACCGAACTGGCCAAAGTACAATGGACCAAGGTTGAATTGCGTGACCCGGTCAAAGCCTATAACAAAATTGAAATCAGCAAACTTGATACCCTGACACCCGGCTATGACTGGAATACCTATCTGAACGATCTGGGCGTCAAAAGCAAGATTGATTATGTCATCGTCAGCCAACCCAGCTACCTGACCGGATTCAACAAAATATTACAAGAGATATCACTGGATAGCTGGAAAACCTATTTCAAATGGCATATCCTGCGCTCCGCTGCCGGTCAATTGCCAAAAAATATCAGCGATGAAAACTTTGCATTCAACGCGACAACACTGTATGGCGTGCCGGAACAAGAAACGCGTTGGAAACGCGGCGTTCGCCTGGCAGATTCCGGCATGGGCGAAAGTTTGGGCAAGATGTATGTTGCCAAGTACTTCCCCGCTGAAAGCAAAGCCAAAATGGAAAAACTGGTCAGCAATTTGCTGGTCGCCTACAAGCAAAGCATCGACACTCTGGATTGGATGAGCCCTGCTACCAAAAAAGAGGCACAGGCAAAACTGGCGACGTTCATGCCCAAGATTGGCTATCCCAACAAATGGCGTGACTATTCCGGTTTGACTGTCACCAAGGGTGACACAGTAGGCAATCTGCGCAATATCCGCAGGTTTGCCGCACAATTTGAGCTGAACAAGTTGGGTAAACCAGTAGATCGTGATGAATGGGGTATGACACCGCAGACCGTCAATGCCTATTACAACCCGGAACTGAATGAAATCGTCTTCCCTGCGGCCATTTTGCAACCACCTTTCTTCAATGCCAAGGCCGATGACGCTGTCAACTATGGTGGCATCGGTGCCGTTATCGGGCATGAAATCAGCCATGGCTTTGATGATCAGGGGGCGCAATATGATGGTCTAGGCAATCTGCGTGACTGGTGGACCAAGGAAGACCACGATAAATTTGCGGCAAAAACTGCCATCCTGGTCAAGCAATACAGCGCATTCAGCCCCATCCCCGGTTATAACGTCAATGGTGAACTGACTTTGGGTGAAAATATTGCCGACAATTCCGGTCTGGCCATCGCCTATAAAGCTTACAAATTGTCGCTTGGCGGCAAACCCGCACCGGTGATAGGCGGCCTGTCTGGCGACCAGCGTTTCTTCATGGGTTTTGCCCAAGTCTGGCGCAGCAAAATGCGTGAAGCAACCACGATCGTACAGTTGAAGACCGACCCACATTCACCCGCAGAAATCCGTGCAAATGGCACACTGCGCAATATGCCGGGCTTCTACGATGCCTATAAACTCAAGGAAGGTGACAAGATGTTCCTGACACCGACTGAGCGCGTCAGCATCTGGTAAGCACATGTCGTCACGATTTTCCATCAGCATCTGACGGCAATGAAAAAGGCAGCACTGGAAACAGTGCTGCCTTTTTACATGTTCACATCAATTTCAGGCCGGTGTTTTTATTTTCTGAAAAAAAGCCAATACATCTGATAACTCACGGGTACGTGCAAACGAAGGCAAACTTTGCCAGACCCGCTTGCCATAGGGCTTAGAGATCAGTCGCGGGTCACAGATCATCAGGACACCCCTGTCACCTTCATCCCGGATCAAACGACCTGCTCCCTGTTTAAGATTAATAATTGCTTCCGGCAACTGATGATGCACAAAACCATTCAAACCCTTTTTTTCCATCGCTGCAATGCGGGCAGACAATACGGGGTCATCCGGTGGTGAAAATGGCAGTTTGTCGATAATCACCAATGACAATGCTTCACCGCGAACGTCCACCCCTTCCCAAAAGCTCTGGCTACCAATCAGCACACCATTTCCGGCAGCGCGGAATCTGTCCAGTAATTCTGTCCTGCCTGCGTCACCATGTACAAACAGCGGGAAATCCAGGCCACGCTTCTGGAATTCTTCGCGCAGGCGTTCTGCGCTGTGCTTTACTGCCTTCAAGGTCGTGCACAACAGAAAGGTACGACCACCGGCGGCTTCTATCACCGGCAATGCCGCATCAATCACCGCATCCATATATTCATAAGAATTCGGTTGTGGCATGCCGTTAGGGACATACAGATAGCCCTGCTCCTGGTAATTGAATGGACTAGGCCAGGTACGTGCTGGTTCGTCCCACAAGCCCATTTGCGACACATAGTGACTGAAGTCATTTTTCACCGCCATGGTAGCTGAAGTAAAAATCCAGGCTCGCGGCACGCCTTCGCGCTGCTTGTTGAAGATGGGGGCAATCGACAATGGGGTGCGGTGCAATTGCAAGGATGTGGAAAAGGCTTCTACCCACAAGACATAGTCGCCGGATTTGCCATCATCTGCGGCATTCCATTTTTCATATTGCTCAGCCAGCAAAATAGAACGTGCCCGGCATTGTTCCAGTGTTTCCGCCCTCTCCGCCTGTTTTTCCAGAACGGCGATCATTTCATGCATACAGGTTTTCAGTGTCTCCAGAGCCTCAAAAAATGGGCTGGAAGGGGCAATCTGGTCAATCGAGTATCTTACAACGTCCTGCGGAAAAGCCAGCCGCAAATCACGCGCAGCACGCTCTACCGGTGCCACTAGTTTGGCCCACTCGGCACCATCCCTGGCATGTGACAGTCCTTCTGCCAACACGTCACGGCATAATTCCAGCACCTGTGAGGTGGACACAGTTTCACCAAAGAACAGGGTAGCTGTTTCTGGCAACTGATGGGCCTCATCAAAAATAACGGTATTGGCAGATGGCAATAACTCGGCAATACCTGTGTCTTTCAAAGCCACATCGGCAAAGAACAGATGGTGGTTGACCACCACCACGTCAGCCTGCTGCGCTTCTTTGCGGGCTTTCATGACAAAGCAGTCCTGGTAATACTGGCATTCGGACCCCATACAGGTATCTTTGGTGGACGTGACCAAACTCCAGACCGATGCACTTTCCGGCACTCTGGCCAGTTCAGCCTTGTCACCAGTACTTGTCGTTTTTATGAAACGGCTGATATCACGCAGGTAGCCAACATCCTCGCGCGAGCTCAGACGGCCATTCTGTATGGTTCTTTCCAGATGGTAATGACAAAGATAATTGGCCCGGCCTTTGAGCAAAGCCACTGACACAGGTGCCTTCAACACTTTGCGTATGGTTGGTATATCGCGCAGATACAACTGATCCTGCAAATTTTTTGTTCCTGTAGAAACAACCACCTTACCACCCCATAACAGAGCAGGAATCAGGTAAGCATAAGTTTTGCCCGTACCTGTACCAGCCTCGGCGATCAGGGTTTTTTGGCCTGCGATGGCATCTGCTATAGCTTTCGCCATCTCGGTTTGCGCCTGACGAGGGCGATAAGCATTCACCGAAGCGCTTAATGGGCCGGTTAATCCAAAAATATGTTCTACTTCTGCATCGTGAATGCCCGTTGCATTCGGTGTGGCAATTGATTCAATCAAAATGAGGCAATCAGAAACTAACTATCAGGACAAGGAAAAGCGGATAATCATGCAGGAACATCAGGTGTCAGTTGCATCCTAAGCAGTGTAATATGGTCTTTCAATTGCAATTTGCGTTTTTTGAGGCGACGCAGTTGCAATTCATCGTGACCCGGATCTTTGATCAGCGTCTCGATTACCACATCCAAGTCTCTATGTTCAACTTCCAGCTCGATAATGCGTTGTAGTGTTTGTTCCGGGTGGCTCATAGTCTTCTGGTTGCAGTAAAATAAAGTTTAATTAAGGAAAGACCATTTTCGGGTTTATCCCGTTAGTTTAATCTACCAAGACGTATGAGCCAATATAAGATCGAAGCAGGAACCGGACAACATATCGGTGACCGGCAGGAACAACAAGACCGCGCTGCACTTTTTGCGGCTCCACATGCACCCGGCTATGTCATGGCCGTGGTGGCAGATGGCATGGGGGGAAAAAGCGGTGGAGCACTTGCCGCCGAGCAAGTAGTGCGGACAGCAAAACAACTCTTTGATGAATTTTACCCGGGAAATGATGTACGCAGTCTGTTGGAAAACATAGTCAATGAAGCCCACACTGTCATTAAATTGTCTGGCGTATCATCAGAAAAGGAGCCACATAGCACTTTTGTTGCACTCGTAATAACACCAAAACAAGAAGCTATCTGGGCACATGTCGGTGATTCCCGCCTGTATCGCTTTACAGGCCCCAATTTTACCGAGAGAACAAAAGATCATTCCTACGTGGAAAAACTGGTTGATGATGGAAAAATTGCCGCCGACGAAGCCAAAAGCCACCGTTTATCGAATATTCTGATCAATGTGCTGGGTTCAAGCACCACGGCTCCTTACGTCACTTTTGGCGAATACAATGAGCTGAAGGCACATGACAGCTTCCTGCTGTGTTCTGATGGCCTTTGGCATTATTTCGATGATGCTGAGCTGTCTGCCGCCGTGGCAGCCAACAGCCCGCGTCAGGCTTCGGAGTTTTTGATCAGGAAAGCCAGGGACAGGGCCAACAGCAGGGGCGACAATTGTACGTTTGCGATTATCAAACTGGTTGAGCTACCGACAGAAGTCAAATCATATACCGTGCAAAAAATGCGCCGGGCGATCTGATTCAACCAGAACGCACAAAACACAATAAAATAAGGGCAACGCAAAACTCATCTTTTGCTGCTGCCCTTATTTACGGAGCAAACTAAACGTCGAATTACTTACCCTTGCTGGCCATCAATTCCTGATTGGCTTTGCGGTCTGCATTTACTTTTTGCATATTTGGGCGCTCAGATATCATTTTAACGTAATCACGCGCCGGCAAATCCGCCAGAAAATCCCTGCCATAAATGGCCTTGGTCGCCATGGAAATCAGAGGGAAATGTACAACAGCTACACAATCAGCCATGGTGAATTCTTTACCGCCAACAAAAGGATCAAATTTGGCCAATGTAGCAAACGCAGGAATATTGCGAGTCAGCTGTTTTTCCACTTTTGCTTTGACTTCATCTGTTACTTTGCCACCAAAAAAAGCTTCTGTATATAATTCACGCGCTGGCAATTCCAGATGCAATTCCATGAAAGTAATCAATTCACGTAACTTGGCGTTGGCAAACGGATTTGCTGGCAAAAGCGGATGCTCAGGGTAGCGACTTTCTATGTAGTCAAGTATGACCTGTGATTCGCACAAGGAACCTTCAGGTGTTTCGATATAAGGAATCTTACCCAATGGTGAATGCATCAAGAGTTCTGGTGAACGTCCACTCCATACCAGCTTTTCCTCAAAAGGAACAGATTTCTCCAGCAATGCCAATTTAACTTTGTTGTAATAGTTACTGAGGGCGAAGCCGCAAAGTGTAATCATATGTCTCCGTTTTATGTGAAGTGTTCATGCCGGGACAGGCCGTGTTTTAACCTATCTGCCAGGTAACAGCTTATTGCAATAGCGGTCGGGCAAGATACCGGACCTCACTATTTTCCCACAGAAATCAGGTGAGAACTCATTTCACAAATAGGGATGAGTTCTAGTTTTCCTTGTCCGCCCGAAAATCAATCGTTTCAAAATTGATCTGGTTAGAATCTGTTTCGGGGCTAGTTTCTGGCGTTGCTGTCGCACGAGTCCACACTCTCGGTTTTCCACCTGCTGGCCCCATTCTTTCAAGCTCATTAGCAACAGAAATCAGTAACAGAATGTCCCTGTACACAGGCAACTCAAAACCCATACGCTTGCCGTCCCGGTCGTCCACTAGCAGGCTTTCCAAAAAAGGTAAAATATCATTGGTATTCCACAGTCTGCAAATGCGCTTCATCAGGTGTTCGAAATCTTCCAATTGTCTTGCAGGCAAAGACGCAGGATCAATCTCGTATTCCGGAATATTGGCGTTAAAAAACACCACAAACTTATCCCTCAAGGCATCATATTTTTCTTTATTGCCTGTTACGCGGTATAAGTCCAGCAAGTACAACCAAGGCACTGGCGATTCTGGCAAATCAATTTCTGCCTGTGGCTCAAGTATTTCTATGGCGCGCTGCGGGTCGTTGACCGAAATCCAGAATTCCGCCTCTTGTGTCACGTCTGAAATTTCTTCTACTTTGACGGATTGACCGCGAGTAGAAAAGAAATTGAATGTGCTGCTATTGCTGTCTTCCAATGTTGGAACATAGGCCTTGCTAAATATGGATGGCTCTTCCAGTTTGCCAAGATCACTTTCAGGAACGTTTTTCCTTGTTGGCGCAGTGACTGGGCGACTGGTATCCGTCTTGACATCATCGTCGATCTGGTACAGGGAGCCAGTCGTAGTCGGCCCGTACGATGCCTGAATACTATCAACGATTTCTTCAATGTTTCTTTTTGGTTCAGGTTCCTGCTCTTTTTGTTGCCACCAGGTTGCGGCAAACCGTTTGTGCATGCGGCTGATATACAGTAAAAGCAAGGCAATAACACTCAAGCCAGCCAATACAAAAACGGACAAGCCAATAATCCACTCTTTAGAAAAACTGCTTTCTTTGGCTTCTTCCAGTGCCGCCTTATCCAACTGGCTTTGACGTTTGAGTTGTTGCGCTTCTTGCTGCAAGCTAAGGATTTTTTGCTGCTCTGTCTTCAACTTATCGGGCACAATCCGGGCCGGCACTTCATCCCGTAGCATGGCGGCAAACTGGGCTTGAGCAGCGCGCAGCTCTGCTATGTTTGACTGCTGGTTATTGAGTGTCAGGCTATCACTAAGACGCAGGCCGGGCGCGACAATGGCAACATCGTCAGATAACTTTAGCGCGTCTCTGGCTGGACTGGTGCTTCTGGGGGCCTTGGATTCCACAGATTTTTTCGGGTTTTTTTTTGCAAGATTTACATCCGCGTCAGAACGTATGACTTCAGACATTTCTGGCTGAGGTTTTTCCTTACGTGCTTTCGATTTTACTGGTAGCGGTACCCGAGCCTGATCAGTTGACGGATTCGTACCGCCAGCTTGCGGCAGGTTAATTGCAGCCGGTGCCTTTTGGTTAATAACTGGCTGTAATGCAGATAAAGGAGGATCAAGCAAGATCAGGAATTCACGATGCAACTGAATTTCACACCCCATATCCACCATAATCTTGACTGCGGGCTCCATCAAATCTTTTCTGGTCACCAGAGTCAGGAAATGCAAATTAGCTTTGGAGACCAGCGTAACGCCAACAGTTGCGAGAAAAGTGCCGTCTGTCGTTTCTACTTTTGCTTTGAAACAAGACTGATCAATTTCCGCTGCATCTCTGCCCGTGACTTCAAGTTGCGCCCGCAACTGCTGCCCTAGACCAGACTGCACAGTCAAGTTGCTAAAACCTAATGCATATGCATTACCCGTTGCGCCAGTTGCGAGTGCACTCAGGCATAACAGGTTTAACGTTGATCGACGAAATGGAACAAAAATAATAGAGACCTCAGAATTGGTTAATTCAGAAAATTAATTAATCAATTGCTATTCCTGAATAGATGTTATCTGCAATCTTACTGGTTTTATAAGCCTCCTTAAAGTCATAACCAAATGAAAACATGAGTTTCCTGTCAAAATACATGAGGATTTCAACATATTTATCATTTTCAGCAACAAGCCTTATTATTTAACTCATAAAAAACAGAGAGTTACCTCTATATTTTCTTGATAAAAATGAGGTAATGGCACAAAAGCAGCATACTGAAATATCCCATTTCACACTAGATTTGAATTATTTAAAAAATATTAAATATAGCCTGATTGCCAAGTCATCTGCGATGATCTCTTGCTTGTGTACTATCAAAATAATTTAATTTATAGCAACATACAAGGAAAGATTTTATTTTTTGTTAACATCCAGAATCTTTTTGGCGATACCTCGCAAAATATTGACCTCTTCTGTCTCCAGCCCTGCGCGTGCCAGCATACGCTTTAACCTCGGCATAAGTTTTTTGGGATTATCCGGATCCAGAAAATCAATTGCCACCAAAGCCTGTTCAAGATGTTTGTACATCCCATCTACTTCTTCCGCCGATGCCATTTGCCCCTGAAAACCAATATTGCTGATAACTGGCACATCTGTATCGAAAGCCATTCTGCATTCATAAGCAAGCAGTTGTATGGCCTGAGCCAGGTTCAGGGATGAATACACAGGATTGGCTGGAATATTGATCAAGACATGGCAATTCATCACAATCTCGTTTGGCAAGCCATAACGTTCATTGCCAAATATCAAACCTATCTGGGCTGGCTGGCGCTGCGCCATATCTTCTGCAAAGCGGCGCGGGGTAAGTACAGGCGGAGAAAACTCGCGTAACCTGGCACTTACCGCAGCCACATACTCGCACCCTTGTAAGGCTTCTTCTATCGTGCTGACAATACGTGCGTCGTCCAGAATGTCTTGCGCGCCACTGGCAAAGGCTACCGCTTCAGGGTGTTGCAAGGCATCTTCAAAACGTGGGTTGACCAGCACCAGCTCGGAAAACCCCATGTTTTTAACTGCCCGCGCAGCCGCGCCTATATTGCCAGGATGACTGGTTTCAACCAGGATGAAGCGCAGGCGTTGAAAAAGAGATGTGTCAGTTTTGGGCAAGTTCATTTAAAATAGCGGTATCAAGCGTTAATTTTCCATCGGTTGTGCTGATCATTGCCTGACTGACGACAATTACGCACGCTCTTTATCATTTTTGTGTAGCTTTGCAATTACCCCACTTTTGAGGTGGCAGTAATGCGCATGCTGTCATTTTATCGGAAACCTTATGCACCCAATGCTGAATACGGCCATTAAAGCCGCTCGTCGTGGCGCGACGATTATCAATCGCGCATCTTTTGACCTTGATCGTGTCACTGTCACAGAAAAACATTTCAATGATTTCGTGACTGAAGTCGACAAGGCTGCTGAAGCCGCCATTATTGAGGTGCTGACCACTGCTTACCCGGATCATGCTGTACTGGCCGAGGAATCAGGTGCTTCCGCTAATCTGCACGACGAAAATGACAATGTCTGGATCATCGACCCACTCGATGGCACGACCAACTTCATCCACGGCTTCCCGCAATATTGCGTTTCCATCGCCCTGCAACAGCGCGGCGTGATCACGCAATCTGTCGTTTATGACCCAACCCGCAATGAAATGTTTACTGCCAGCAAAGGCGCTGGCGCTTTCCTGAACGACAAGCGCATACGCGTCACACGTTGCGACAAACTGGCCGACGCACTGATCGGCACAGGTTTTCCTTCACGTGACTTGTCTGGCCTGGATGAATATCTGGCCATGTTCAAGGTCATGACCAGCAAATGCCAGGGTTTGAGAAGGCCGGGTTCCGCTGCACTTGACCTGGCGTATGTCGCAACTGGCCGTCTGGATGGTTTTTTTGAAAAAGGCCTGGCCCCCTGGGATATCGCCGCAGGTGCCTTGCTGATTACTGAAGCTGGCGGCATCGTCGGTAATTTCTCTGGTGATTCAGATTACCTGTACAAAGGTGATGTACTGGCCGGTACACCCAAGGTATTTGCGCAGATGGTCAATGCAATGCAACCGTTTTCAGCTATCAAGTAATTTCTCACGCTCCGAAAATTGGAGCGCCCCACTGCCCCATATGCCGGACTGATGGCTATCAGTCCGGTCACTTAGAAACACAGTCAAACCAAATGGCATCATTCAACGAACTCGGCTTATCCGAGAACATTGTTCGCGCAGTAAGCGAACAAGGCTACACATCGCCAACCCCGATTCAGCAACAGGCTATTCCTGCTGTGATCAAAGGCGGTGATCTGCTGGCCGGCGCACAAACCGGCACCGGCAAAACAGCGGGCTTCACCCTGCCCATATTGCAGCGTCTTTCCACCTCACCCAATGCACCCAAGGACAAAACCAGCAGACGCCCTATCCGCGCACTGGTACTGACACCTACGCGTGAACTGGCTGCGCAGGTAGAAGAAAGCGTCAACACCTATGGCAAATATGTACCTCTGAATTCTGGCGTGATTTTTGGCGGCGTTGGCATCAATCCGCAAATCAAGCTTCTGAAACAGGGTGTCGATATTTTGGTGGCCACACCTGGCCGCCTGCTGGATCACCATCAGCAAGGCACCATAGACCTGCGCAATATTGAAATCCTCGTACTGGACGAAGCTGACCGCATGCTGGATATGGGCTTTATCCATGACATCAAAAAAGTGCTGGCGATCTTGCCTGCCAAACGTCAGAACCTGCTGTTCTCTGCCACATTCTCGGACGAGATCAAGACACTGGCCGACCGCCTGCTCGACAACCCAGCCATGATAGAAGTGGCACGCCGCAATTCGACGGTAGAAATCATTGCACAAAAAGTGCATCCGGTTGACCGCGACAAGAAACATCCTTTGCTGGCCCACCTGATCAAGACCCATCAATGGTCACAAGTCCTGGTATTTACCCGTACCAAGCACGGTGCCAATAAACTGGTGGAACAATTGATCAAAGATGGCATCGCTGCCATGGCCATACACGGTAACAAGAGCCAGTCTGCGCGCACCAAGGCTCTGGCTGAATTCAAGGACGCCAGCCTGACAGTACTGGTAGCGACTGACATCGCTGCACGAGGCATCGACATTGACCAACTGCCGCACGTCGTCAATTATGACTTGCCGAATGTACCCGAAGATTACGTCCACCGCATAGGCCGTACCGGTCGCGCTGGCGCCACTGGCGAAGCCGTGTCACTGGTGTGCGTGGATGAATTCAAGTTGCTGGCCGACATAGAAAAGCTCATCAAACGCCAGATACCACAAGAAATCATTGATGGCTTCATCCCTGACCCACATGCCAAAGCCCAACCCATACAGTTGCGCAGCCAGGATCACAGAGGCGGTGGCAGAGCACAACCATCAGGCCGTGGACAACGCCCACAAGGCAATGGCGGCGGTCAACAGGCACGTGCGCCAGGCAAGCCTGCGGCACCAGGCGCTGCGCAGTCCAAGCCACGTCCAACTGGCCCTCGTCCAGTAGTCAAACAGGCTGCTCCGCGCAGATCAGGTAGTCGCGGTAACGGTTAATGTAGCCCTGTCAGCCTGCAACAATGACGAAGCCAGCCTACTCGCGTAGCTGGCTTTGTTTTTTTGATGGAGCAGCGTCTGGATGCAATTACATTTACCGTCTAGATTTGCTCGTCATTATCATTGACTTATTGATGGCTTCGTACAAGCCAAACATTCGTTTATTGATCGATGATTCCCCTAACACAGGAATGCAAAAAGATATTTACCATTTTAGTAATGATTTACTACAAGCAAGATGCCAATCTCATGTTTTTTGCGATAATGTGCCATAGGATTTCCTTCGTTTGCTCTGCATATATATGCAATCCCGCATTGCAACCATAGACCACGGCAATCGTCTATGATAAGGTGCGCACCAAAATTAATGGCTAGCCTGACAAAAATACGAAAAAACCTGGCCTGCCATTGATGAGAAACAAGACCTGGATAAAAGCCATCGCAACATCCAAGGCAACAAAAAATACATTAATAAATCAAGGCTTTATGAGCACAAAAGAAATTCAGCACACCCCCATGATGACGCAATATCTGCGCATCAAGGCAGACTATCCGGAAACACTGGTGTTTTATCGCATGGGTGATTTTTACGAACTGTTTTACGGCGATGCCGAAAAAGTGTCGCGCTTGCTGGGCATTACCCTGACCCAGCGTGGCAGTTCTGGTGGCGAACCGATCAAGATGGCGGGTGTGCCCTTTCATTCGCTGGAACCCTATCTGGCCAAGCTGGTCAAGATTGGTGAATCCGCCGCCATTTGTGAACAGATAGGCGACCCGGCCACCAGCAAGGGACCGGTAGAACGCAAAGTGATGCGCGTCATCACCCCCGGTACGCTCACTGATACCGATCTGTTGCCAGAAAAGTCTGACCGCCCTTTGCTGTCGCTGTGCATGCTGCAGCAAAGAAAAACCGTCAGCATAGGCCTGGCCTGGCTGTCACTGGCTAGTGGGGCATTGAAACTGATGGAAGTATCCACCGACGAAAAATCGCTGCCACAACGCTTGCAGCAAGAGCTGGAGCGTATCAGTCCTGCTGAAGTCCTGCTGTCTGCCGGTACGCTTTTGCTGGATGAACACTATAGCCAGTTACCAGGTAAATTCTCTGAACTGCCGGACTGGCATTTTGATGTCAAGCAAGGGCAAAAAGCCTTGCAGGATCAACTCGGCACGACGTCATTGACAGGCTTTGGGGTAGAAAACCTGAACGCGGCCCTTGGTGCAGCCGGTGCCTTGCTGCGCTATGCGGAAAGCACCCAAGGCCGTGGCCTCAAGCATGTGAATACCCTGAATGTTGAGACCGAGCATGAATTCATCGGTCTGGACACAGCCACACGACGCAATCTGGAATTGACTGAAACCTTGCGCGGTCAAGAATCGCCAACGCTGTTTTCCCTGCTCGATCATTGCCGTACCGCGATGGGTTCACGCCTGCTGCGTCACTGGCTGCATCATGCACGCCGTGATCAGTCAGTTGCACGGGCCCGCCATGATGCCATCAAGGCCTTGATACAGGCAGATTCTACCGATGGTCTGGCAACGACATTGAGATCGATTCCGGATATTGAACGCATTACTACCCGCATCGCCCTGCAGTCGGCCCGCCCGCGTGATTTGTCTGCGTTGCGCGACGGCATGCAGCATTTGCCCGGGCTGCGTAACTACGTCAGCCTGTGCATCGCCGATAATCAGACCAGCCTTCTGACCAAAGTCTTGTCTGACCTGGATACCCCGACAGAATGCCTGGACTTGCTGGAACGCGGCCTGATGCTGCAACCGGCCACCATGGTGCGCGATGGCGGCGTGATTGCGACTGGCTTTGATGCCGAGTTGGATGAATTACGGGCATTATCAGAAAATGCCGGGCAATTCTTGATAGAACTTGAAGCGTCCGAACGTGAACGAACCGGTATTGCCAACCTGCGCGTCGAATACAACCGTGTTCACGGTTTTTATATTGAAGTGACCAACGGCCAGAGTGATAAAGTCCCCGACAACTATCGTCGTCGCCAGACCCTGAAAAATGCCGAGCGTTACATCACGCCAGAATTAAAGGCATTTGAAGACAAGGCCCTGTCAGCCCAGGAGCGGGCGCTGGTGCGCGAAAAAATGTTGTATGAACGGCTGTTGCAAGACTTGTTGCCACAAGTTCCAGCCTTGCAGAAAATTGCGAATGCGATTGCCCAGCTTGATACTCTGGTCAGTCTGGCCGAACACGCAACCAAGAACAACTGGTGTGCGCCACAACTGCTTAACGAGCCTGTGCTGCATATCGCACAAGGTCGTCACCCTGTAGTGGAAAATCAGATTGAGCGTTTTATCGCCAATGATTGCGATTTTTCTGCTGAACGTAAATTATTGCTAATCACGGGTCCCAACATGGGCGGTAAATCGACCTTCATGCGCCAGGTAGCCTTAATTACCTTGCTGGCCTATGTGGGTAGCTATGTACCCGCGACAGAAGCCAGCATAGGCCCCATAGACCGCATATTCACCCGTATAGGTGCGGCGGATGATCTGGCTGGTGGACGTTCTACCTTCATGGTGGAAATGACAGAATCAGCAGCGATATTGAACGGCGCCAGTGAACATTCCCTGGTCTTGATGGATGAGGTAGGCCGTGGCACGTCCACTTTCGATGGGCTGGCATTGGCCTGGGCCATTGCCAAACACCTTATCCAGGTATCCAAAAGCTATACCCTGTTTGCCACGCATTATTTTGAACTGACACAATTGCCTGACGTGCACCCCTCAGCAGAAAACGTGCATTTGTCGGCGGTGGAACATAAAGAGAATATCGTCTTCCTGCATGCTGTGCAGGCTGGGCCAGCTTCACAAAGCTATGGCTTGCAGGTGGCACAGCTGGCGGGCATACCGCAGGTCGTCATCAAATCGGCACGCAAACATCTGGCTGATCTGGAAGCACAATCCCTGCAATCGACCTCGCAGTTTGATTTATTCTCGACTGCGGTGGCTGCACCGGAACCTGAGCTTGTCGAGACCACACCTGCCAATACCGAATTGCTGGAAACACTGGATTCCATGGAACCTGACAGCATGACGCCCCGGGAAGCACTGGCAGCACTTTATGAATTAAAGGGTTTGCTAGGTAAAAACTGATACCAGTCCCAAAATAAGAGCATAAGAGCAAAAAAATGCCGCTGAATAAAGCGGCATTTTCATTTCAAATTAGTGCAACTGGTGGCTGCGATATTCATCCCCCATGCCATCGTCGTCTTCATCCTCTCCATGATGATGTCCGTGGGCACCATGTACATGACCATGAGCGATTTCTTCTTCCGTTGCTTCACGCACATCATCCACTGTCAGGCTGAAACGCAGGGCAATACCTGCCAGAGGGTGATTACCGTCAAGCACCACCTTATCTTCAGCGATATCAGTCACGGTAAAAATATGGGCGTCGCTGTCTTCAGATTCTTCAGATTCTTCAGATTCTTCGGGCATACCTTCGAATTGCATGCCGACTTCGAGCGGCGAAGGAAAGCGTTCGCGTGGCTCAACCTTGACCAGCTCCGCATCATAATCACCAAAGGCATCTTCGGGATTGAGCTGTATCGTGGTGCTATAACCTTTTTCCTTGCCTTCCAGGGCTTCTTCTATCTTGGGGAAGATAGCATCGTACCCGCCATGCAGGTACACCATAGGATCTTGCCCCTCTTCTATCAGATTGTCTTGCGTATCTTTCAAAGTATAGCGCGCGGTAACAACTGAATTCTTGCCTATCTTCATAGCAATTCCTTAAAAATTTATCTGTTTCCGAATTATACCCGTCTAGTCGGGTGCTTTACCTCGGCCTATAATGCTGGCATGAAAAAAATCACCTCCCCCCTCCCCTTGCTTGGTGGCATCTCGCCCGAAGAGTTTCTCAGTGAATACTGGCACAAGAAGCCTTTGCTGATCCGCCAGGCCATTCCCGGCTTTCAACCTTTATTATCCAAAGCTGATTTATTTGACCTGGCAGGTCGCGACGATGTTGAATCCCGCCTGATCAGCTTTTTTGGCAAGCATTGGAAAATGCAGTCCGGCCCGCATGAGCACGTACCAGTCAAGGAAAAGAAGGACTGGACACTGCTGATACAAGGCGTCAACCTGCACAATGATGCATCAGATGCCCTTCTGCGGCAATTTCGTTTCATTCCTGATAGCAGGTTGGATGATCTGATGATCAGCTATGCGGCAGATGGCGGCGGCGTTGGCCCACATTTTGATTCATATGATGTCTTCTTGCTGCAAGCGTTTGGGCAGCGCAAATGGCGCATAGGTCCGCAAAAGGACCTGAGCCTGGTAGAAGGCATGCCCTTGAAGATTTTACGCAACTTCAAGGCAGAGCAAGAGTTTGTGCTGGAACCCGGGGATATGCTGTACCTGCCCCCCAAATATGCACATGATGGTGTGGCGATTGGGGAGTGCATGACTTATTCTATCGGCTTCCGCGCGCCGTCGTATCAGGAATTGGGTGAATCCTTCCTGCAATTCATGTCGGAATCGATAGACTTGCCAGGACGCTATGCTGACCCTGACCTGAAATTTAGCGCCAAGCCAGCCGAAATCAGCACGGAGATGCTAAACGATATTTCGGCAGAAATCGCCAAGATCCGCTTCACTGACGATGACATTCTGATCTTTTTAGGTGAACACCTGACCGAGCCCAAGTCCAGTGTCTTCTTTACCGGCCCAGAAAAACCATTGACACCCAAGCGTTTCCAGCAATCTGCTATCAAAAATGGCCTGAAGCTTTCACGCAAATCCCAAATGCTATATAAAGGCAAGCATGTTTTCGTTAATGGCGAATCCTTTGCCGTTGGCAGGGAAGACAAAATTTGCCTGACCAAACTGGCCAATCAAAGGGAACTTGATGGTAGCGATGTCATTAATATATCTGCTGACGTGCTGGAAGCATTTTGCTTGTGGTATGAAGATGGCTGGCTGGAAATTCGTTAATTTCTTGGAAAATAATAAAATAACATGCCGCAGCGCAGCATTCGAATTGAAATTTGAAAGAAAATTTTCGTGCTGAGAAGAGCTATTTTCATGGAAAAATTGAAAACCGAGACTAAAATTGCCCTCTTGCCAGTAAATAATGACAGATTTGAGTGCAAAAATGCATCTATGCCTATTCCAACAATGGAAAAATCATTATAATTCCGGGTTAGGAAACTTTCGTAGGGGCCGAATGTCGTTTTGGCGAGAAGCTCGCGAATTAACCTATAGAGCGATAATTACCGGTAATTATTCATCGCAACGTTTTGATCTTCTTTTTTGATCTATTTATTGAAAGTACAAACATGAAAAAATCACTCTTGCTCGTTTCCCTGTTGGCAATCGCTTTGGCTGCTTGCGGCAAAAAAGAAGAGGCAGCATCTGCTTCTGCAGCAGCTTCCGTAGCAGCACCAGCACCAGCATCTGCTCCAGCAGAAGCCCCGGCAGCAGCTCCTGCTCCAGCAGCAGCATCTGATGCAGCAGCAGCTTCTGGCGCAGCTCCAGCAGCTTCCGCAGCAGCATCTGCTCCAGCAGCAGCTTCCGCATCTGCATCCAAGTAATTTTTAATTACTTAAGAAAAACCGACCTTCGGGTCGGTTTTTTTTCGTCTTTTGCAGGTGCACAAATCATCTTTCCCGACCAAGGACCTGTCTACGATCTGTAGTGAGCGTGCGTCAGCCAGTGAAGAGCAGCACAAAAAGAAGAATGTACTCTGGTATATAAGCCCGATCACGCACACACAGTAAGATAGAAAACAGGTTCTTAGCGAATGTAGGTAGCGCCAGCATTGAATGACAATTGGAAATTGCCCCCTCCCAGGCAAGCTCAAGATATAAAAAAAGCCACGACAAGTCGCGGCTTTTTTTACAAAGTGAAATCACTTATTTTTTCAATACCAGCTCACTTGGCAGGCTATGCAGATAGGCAGCAATATTCTGGATATCTGTATTCGACAATTCTTTTGCCTTAGGACCCATGGTTGCATTGGTACGACCATTTGCACTGGCCACATCGCCGCCACGCTTATAAGCTTTCAGGGCCTGCGCCAGGTAATCAGCGTGCTGACCAGCCAGTTTTGGATAGGACGGATCTTTTGGGGTGCTGAAATTATCGCCGTGGCAAGAAGCACAGTCGAATTTTTTTACAGCTGCTTTGCCAGCTTCAATATCGTCACTGGCTACTGCCGCGAAAGATGCCATAGACAACAGCGTTGCCAACACAATAGATTTCTTCATGGTTCGCTCCTGTTATTATTTTTGTTGGGAATAGTAAGCAGCCAGATCAGCGATGTCCTGCTCAGACAGACTGCCAGCGATACCACGCATACTCGGATGTTTGCGATCACCTTTTTGATAGGCTTTCAAGGCATTTTCTATGTACTTTGCAGATTGTCCGCCAATCATAGGCACTTGATATACTTCAGGGAAGGTAGCCTTGTAGCCAGGAATGCCATGGCAACCTATGCACATTGCGATTTTTTTGTCGGCAGCATCTTTAGCATTGCCAACCGGATCTGCTGCCGCAGCAGCTTGAGCGAGACTCGCCATGGCGAGGAGTGCAAACAATTTTTTCATAGTAGCGATTATTAATTTAGCTGGCAGATCAATAAATACAGTGTTTTGATATAACTCAGCATTTTAGCCGATTACGACCGGATTTGCGCAAAAAACATGCCGCCCATCATCTACAGAAAGATGAAAATGCAGCATTTGCACAATTCCACATGAAATTCTTTATGCGCATTTAGCATTTTCATCGCGATTGCTTTCGCAAAAAAAGAACAGGCGTTCACAAGATTGCAAATTCTGGCTTATACTCTTCAATCAGTTTCGTCGACGCAATGCATGTTATTCATGCTTGGCCACCTGCGTGGTTTTGCGTAAGTCCTATTTATAAAATCCGGGTACAAACCATGACGCAAGCCCCAAATAATTTACGTTTTGATGGTGCCGACAATTATGTCGCCACCGATGACCTTAAACTGGCCGTGAATGCAGCCTTAAGCCTGCAACGCCCGCTGTTGATCAAGGGCGAGCCCGGTACCGGCAAAACCATGCTGGCCGAAGAGGTTGCTGCCGCCCTCAACATGCCACTGATGCAATGGCACATCAAGTCCACCACCAAAGCTCAACAGGGTCTGTATGAATATGATGCTGTCTCACGCCTGCGCGATTCGCAACTCGGTGACGAAAGGGTCAAGGACATCCACAATTACATCGTCAAGGGGGTATTGTGGCAGGCATTTACCACCGATGAACCGGTGGTATTGCTGATCGATGAAATCGACAAGGCCGACATCGAATTCCCAAATGATTTGCTGCGTGAGCTGGATCGCATGGAATTTTATGTCTATGAAACCCGCGAAATGGTCAGGGCCAAACATCGCCCACTGGTCATCATCACATCGAACAATGAGAAAGAATTGCCGGACGCTTTCTTGCGCCGCTGCTTTTTCCACTACATCAAGTTTCCAGACAAGGAAACCATGCAGAAAATCGTCGACGTGCATTTCCCGAAACTGAAATCAGATTTGCTGGCACAGGCCCTGCAGACTTTTTATGAAATCCGCGATGTTGCCGGCTTGAAGAAAAAACCATCCACTTCAGAATTCATAGACTGGCTAAAACTTTTATTGGCCGAAGACATTCCACTGGAAGCCATGCGCAGCAAAGATAACAAGGCTATCGTTCCGCCCCTGCACGGAGCCCTGCTAAAAAATGAGCAAGATGTACATCTGTTCGAACGCCTGGTATTCATGTCACGTACCAACCGCTAGCCTGTATCCTGACATGTTGATCTGGTCAATCTGCTAGCATCGTTGAATAAAAAATGGCACTGCCATATCCTTGGATATGCAGTGCCTTTTTAATATTACCGGTATTTATACCAATGCTTCGTCTATGCGATTGCTGTCAGTATTTTTTCACACTTCATCTTGCTCACAATGATCTCAGGGCGATTACTGCGCCTGTTTCAATTGTTCCAGAATGGCCGGGTTCTCCAGCGTAGAGATATCCTGAGTAATTTCCTCGCCCTTGGCCAACACGCGCAATAAACGGCGCATGATTTTGCCAGACCGCGTTTTCGGTAGATTATCACCAAAACGAATTTCTTTGGGTTTGGCAATTGGTCCAATTTCTTTCGCCACCCAGTTGCGCAATTCCGTTGCTATTTGTTTGGCCTCATCACCAGTAGGACGAGCACGTTTCAAAACAACGAAAGCGCAAATGGCTTCACCTGTTGTTTCATCTGGTTTACCGACCACCGCAGCTTCAGCAACCAGCGGATTGGCAACCAGTGCCGATTCAATTTCCATGGTGCCCATGCGGTGTCCAGATACATTGAGCACATCGTCAATACGGCCAGTAATGGTAAAGTAACCAGTATCCTTATTGCGGATAGCGCCGTCACCCGCCAGATAAACCTTGCCACCAAACTCTTCAGGGAAATAGCTTTTCTTAAAACGCTCAGGGTCGCCCCATATGGTGCGTATCATTGATGGCCATGGACGTTTTACCACCAGAATACCGCCCTGCCCGTTTGGTAGATCATGGCCAGTTTCATCCACAATGGCTGCCATGATGCCAGGTAAAGGCAAGGTGCAGGAACCTGGCACCAGCGGTGTTGCGCCTGGCAATGGCGTCATCATGTGACCGCCAGTTTCTGTCTGCCAGAAAGTATCGACGACAGGGCAATTACCACGACCAATATTATTGTAGTACCACATCCAGGCTTCTGGATTGATAGGCTCGCCGACGGATCCCAGCAGACGCAGCGAAGACAGGTCAAATTTATTCGGATGAATATTAGCATCGCCATCTGCCGCCTTGATCAGGGAACGAATAGCTGTCGGCGCAGTATAGAAAATAGTTGCCTTGTGTTTCTCTATCATGCTCCAGAAACGTCCAGCATTCGGGAAGGTGGGAATACCTTCAAATACGATTTCAGTTGCGCCAACTGCCAGCGGACCATAGGTAATGTAGGTGTGGCCAGTGACCCAGCCTATATCGGCGGTACACCAGAACACATCAGCCGGCTTGATGTCAAAGGTCCACTTCATCGTCAAAATAGCCCACAGCAAATAACCGCCAGATGAATGCTGTACGCCTTTTGGCTTGCCAGTAGACCCGGAGGTATAAAGGATGAACAAAGGATGTTCGGCGCTGACCCATTCAGGTTCGCAGACTGCCGATTGGGTGGCAACCAGTTCATGCATCCACAAATCGCGCCCGGCTACGACATTGATGTTGCCGCCGGTACGTTTGTAAATAACTACATTCTTTACTTTTTCGCAATCACCCAGCCCCAGTGCCTCGTCCACAATGGCCTTGAGTGGCAAATGCTTGCCTCCCCGCACCTGTTCATCAGCAGTAATAACGGCAACCGCGCCCACGTCTACAATACGCTCCTGTAGCGATTTGGCAGAAAAACCACCAAATACAACAGAATGCGTAGCACCTATACGTGCGCAGGCCTGCATGGCAACCACACCTTCTACCGACATAGGCATATAAATAACGACGCGATCGCCCTTCGCAATACCCAATGATTTCAGGCCATTGGCAAACTGGCAGACCTTTTGATGAAGCTCTTTGTAGGTGACCTTGGTCACTTCGCCGCCATCAGCTTCAAATATCACTGCTACTTTGTCAGCATTGCCATTTTGCAGATTCACATCCAGGCAATTGTAAGAAACATTCAACAAGCCATCTTCAAACCATTTGTACAAAGGCGCATTCGATTCGTCGAGTGTGGTTTGGAAAGGTTTGTGCCAGTGCAGATTTTCACGTGCAAGACGAGCCCAGAAGCCTTCGTAGTCCTGTTCGGCTTCCTTACACAGTACATTGTAAGCATCCATCCCCGAAATGGCGGCGTTGGCCACAAAAGCAGCGGGTGGATAGAAAATGCGTGATTCGGATTTGACTTCGTGTTGAGCAGCATTGAGGTCAGACATTTGTATCTCCAACTTGTTATAGTTTGATTGAAATCATCACTTCTGTTAAGCATGGCAAAATTTTTATCGGTCGACAAAAATTTTTACACAATTTGGTAACCCATTCAGCATTCAGTATAGACGCCAGTACAGGTGCCATGCATAAAGTAGTTTTACAGGCAAACCTTAAACTTGGAGACTTACTCAAGCCTTACGGTTGTTTTTATGGAAAATGATACCACAAAGATACCATTCAATCACCACTACATAACTGATCATTTCAGTTGCTCCACACGAGCCTTGCCGGGCCATGTAAAATGTCGTTTTGCCTTAAATCAGGTGTCCACTGAGTCGCCGCCTCAGCCTCGTCAAGCAGATTGCAAACATGTCAAAACCGGAATCTCCAGTTAAATTAACCCCTCTCGCCAATTTGATTTTTTTCAGCCGCTGGCTACAACTCCCACTTTATCTGGGATTGATATTGGCGCAATGCGTGTATGTATTTCACTTTTGGGTTGAACTGGTTGATTTGATCGGTGCCGCAATGGGTAATGAAGCTGCGCTGAAACATATCGTCGATGCCGTTGCTACCGGCAGTGTCAAACCGACCAAACTGACTGAAACGACTATCATGCTGGTGGTGCTGGGGCTGATTGATGTTGTCATGATTTCCAACCTGCTGATCATGGTCATTATTGGTGGCTATGAAACCTTTGTATCCCGCCTGGGACTGGATGGTCATCCCGATCAACCTGAATGGCTGTCGCACGTAAATGCATCCGTGCTGAAGGTTAAACTTGCCATGGCAATCATCGGTATTTCGTCTATCCATTTGCTAAAAACCTTCATTAATGCGGGCAATTATGAACCTCATGTAGTGCTGTCGCAAACTGGCATACACCTGGTGTTTTTGCTTTCAGCCCTGGCCATTGCCCATTGCGACCGGATCATGACCCAAACTGCGCAAGTAGCCAGTAAGCATTGAAGTACACAATATTGCGCGCGTCCATATTTAGACACATACAGTTTTCCTTCACCTAGCCAAGAGCCATATCATGACAGTCATCAAGCAAGACGATCTGATCGAATCCGTAGCAGCAGCGCTGCAGTACATCAGTTATTATCATCCAGCCGACTATATCGCCCACCTGGCGCGCGCCTATGAGGCAGAACAAAGCCCAGCCGCCAAGGATGCGATTGCACAAATCCTTACCAACTCGCGCATGTGCGCCGAAGGCCATCGTCCTATCTGCCAGGACACCGGCATCGTGAATGTCTTCCTGAAAATTGGTATGAGCGTGCGTTTTGAAGGTTTCAGCGGCTCCATTATCGATGCCGTGAATGAAGGCGTACGTCGTGGTTACAATGATCCGGACAACAAGCTGCGTGCCTCTATCGTCGCCGACCCGCACTTCGAGCGTAAAAACACCAAGGACAATACACCTGCCGTGGTGCATATGGAACTGGTTCCTGGCGACACGGTAGATGTCAA
Source organism: Undibacterium sp. GW821-FHT11B02 (assembly GCF_058808955.1). Taxonomy (NCBI): domain Bacteria; kingdom Pseudomonadati; phylum Pseudomonadota; class Betaproteobacteria; order Burkholderiales; family Oxalobacteraceae; genus Undibacterium; species Undibacterium sp. GW821-FHT11B02. Next base: position 307,885 of record NZ_JBXASD010000008.1, read on the forward strand.
AGTCGCAGCCAAAGGCGGCGGTTCAGAAAACAAAACCAAGTTTGTCATGTTGAATCCTTCTGATTCGCTGATTGACTGGGTCATGAAAACCGTACCGACCATGGGTGCAGGCTGGTGTCCTCCTGGCATGCTGGGCATAGGTATAGGCGGTACCGCCGAGAAAGCCATGCTGATGGCGAAAGAGTCCTTGATGGATGATATCGACATGTATGAGCTCAAGCAACGTGGTCCGCAAAACAAGACTGAAGAATTGCGTATAGAACTGTGCGACAAGATCAATGCGCTAGGCATAGGTGCACAAGGCCTGGGTGGTTTGACGACAGTACTCGACGTCAAGATCAATATGTACCCTACCCATGCCGCATCCAAACCTGTTGCCATGATCCCTAACTGCGCGGCAACCCGTCATGCGCATTTTGTGCTGGATGGTTCTGGCCCCAGCTACATAGAACCGCCAAAACTGTCTGACTGGCCAGATGTAAGCTGGGCACCTGATACAGAAAAGTCCAAACGCGTAGATCTGAACACGCTGACCAAGGAAGAAGTGGCCTCTTGGAAACCAGGACAGACTTTGCTGTTGAACGGCAAAATGCTGACTGGCCGTGATGCCGCCCACAAGCGCATCCAGGACATGCTGGCCAAAGGTGAGCAATTGCCCGTCGATTTCACCAACCGCTTAATTTATTACGTGGGCCCGGTTGATCCGGTGCGCGATGAAGCAGTTGGCCCGGCTGGCCCGACAACAGCAACGCGCATGGATAAATTCACCGACATGATGCTGGAAAAAACTGGCTTGATTTCCATGATCGGCAAAGCAGAACGCGGCCCGGTCGCCATCGAATCCATACGCAAACACCAGTCAGCCTACCTGATGGCAGTCGGTGGCGCAGCTTACCTGGTATCAAAAGCAATCAAATCAGCCACCGTGGTTGGCTTTGCCGACCTGGGTATGGAAGCCATCTATGAGTTTGATGTCGTTGATATGCCAGTGACAGTTGCCGTTGATTCCACGGGCACATCTGTCCACAATACCGGCCCTAGAGAATGGCAGGCTAAAATCGGTATTATCCCAGTCAGCGCTTGAGTCATAACAAGTAACTGAGCAAGAAACTAAGCAAACACCTGACATGAACAACCCTATATGACACACGAAATATCTGCGCCTGTAGGGGTGTTTGATTCGGGAATTGGTGGTTTGTCGGTTTTACGGCACATACAGCAGGCATTGCCAAATGAATCCCTGTTGTATGTTGCAGATTCCGGTTTTGCGCCTTATGGTGACAAATCTGCCGCCCTGATACTCGAACGCAGTATCGCTGTAACAGAATTTTTACTCAGTCAACATATCAAAGCCCTGGTGATAGCCTGTAACACGGCAACAGCTACAGCCATTGCCCATTTGCGCCAACACTATCCCGAGCTGATCATCGTCGGCATGGAGCCAGGTCTGAAACCCGCAGCGCTTCTCAGCCAGACTAAAACTGTCGGCGTTCTGGCTACACGTTCCACTCTGAACAGCGAAAAATACAAGCATCTGCGCTCGCAGTTGGGCACAGAAACCGGGGTTGAATTCATTTCGCAGGCGTGCGTCGGTCTGGTTGATCTGATTGAAAATCAGCTTGAAAATCAGATTGAAAAAGTGAATAGTGGCACAGAGCAGATACGCAGTCTGCTGAAACGATACCTGACACCCTTGCTGGATGCCAATGTAGATACCCTGGTGCTGGGCTGCACGCATTATCCCCTTGTCGCCGACCTCATACATGAACTTGTAGTGCAGCACGTCACCAGCAGCAGGCCGGTTCAATTGGTGGATACAGGCCAGGCAGTTACCCTGCAATTAAAACGTCTGCTAGTGCAGCAAGGGCTGGACATGAACACTGAAGTAAGACCTGCTTTTGCAGCCTACTCAACTGGTAATATTGAACGATTGCAGCGGGCCTGCACACAGTGGCTGGATATCGCACCCGAAAATGTCAGCAAGGCGGTATTCGACGCCTGATCTGAAGCCTGCCTCCCAAAAAACTTACTGATTCATCACAGGTACCGGCAACACCAGATTTGTCGCTTTGGAAATGGCACTCCACAGCACACCAACAACGGCATTCCAGACCTTTTCTACGGTCACCATCAACAGGCCACGCAAGGTCTTTGCAAAACTCAGGGCCATGTCTTCCAGCCCGTCAAGGAAAAATTGTTGTGTTGCCGGGGTAATCTGTTTGGTCAATATGCCGGTGCTGACCAATTCCGCCTGTTGAGCAATGGCCTGTAATTGTTGCTGGGTGAAACCACGCAAGGTAGTCACATCAGTTTGTAAAACACCCGTGGCCGCTGCCTGCATATCAGCGACGAGTTGATCAAGATCCAGGGCCATATTGCTCTTCCTTTTTGTATTAACGCTGCAAGAAATTTTCGTAAGTGATGGCCTGATCCAGATAGATCACAGCCTGGCCTTTGAATGCCAGTGCCTCGTAGGCAGTCACGCCTTGCTGGCGATCGGTGTCACGCATTTTACTCAAGGTATCCGAGACTTTCTTGATTGCATAAGCACTGGGTGGTGTACTGTCGTCATCGACCATGCCTGCACTGCCGCGCTTGTCAAGCGCGCGATTAATAGCATCGGTGACCTTGTTTTTTGGCATGGGGCGGGCACCGGCCTGTAAACTCAACGCGTCCAGGCGACCTATGAGGGAATTATATTGATCTGCCCGACTGGTAAAGCTGTTTTTATCCGTACCATTTGATGCGCTGGCAAACAGGATCATGGCATCCGTATTGACCGCCGCCAATCCATCAACCACAGTCTTGTCATAGGCAGGTGCCAATTGTGTAGCGCAGGCGGCCAACATCATGCACATACCCACCAGCCATAATCGCGTCAATAACAAGATGTTTGCAGTCCGCTTCATGGCTCTCCGCATTTTATGGTGTTAAAAACTTTATCTTAACATCATGAAATGCAATTTCAACCAAAATACTTATAACACCAGACGATTTTGAGACTATTGTGTTTATGGTTTGAAAGAAGCGGCAATATGCTTAGTGGCTTCGCCATATTTTTCACGATTGCTGCTGGCATAAGTCCATTGAAACAGACTGCACCACTTTCCATCGGTAATCAGTTTTTCGTAAAAAATCTGTTGGGCTTTGGTACCCGAAACAACAGCAAAATTTTTGCCCTTGGCATGATAGCTAATCTGTCTGGCATCCTCGACTTGATTTTTCTTTGCTTTTGCCAGAAATTCTGCAGGCGTGGTGTCCCATCCATCTGTGCAGGCACTTGCATAGACCCTTAGTTCGGCATCCTGCTTTGCTGATAAAAACACTTGACCATCGCCATTGTCAGCCTCACCTTGCGGCTGCAAATAATCAGGGTAGTCAATCGCATACCCGTAGCGGTGATTGACATAGGTGTTATAGACAGTGTCTGCGCTTGCAGAAAAGCTCAGACAGGCAAACAGGCAAACGATGGGATGTAGTCGCATAATATTCAAAGATGGCCCCCATCCCCATTTCCGTACGGAAAATGAGAGCCAGCAAATGTTTAAGCCAGCACCGCAGCAATAGCGCTTGCCGTTGCTTCAACGTTACCAGTATTCAAACCAGCAACACACATACGACCAGAACGCACCAGATAGACGCCAAACTCTTCTTTCAGGCGATCGCATTGGTCCGCCGTCAAGCCGGTGTAGCTGAACATGCCACGCTGGGTCAGGAAATAACTAAAGTCACGGCCAGGCAATTTAGCACTGAGTACATCATGCAATTTGCGACGCATGAGCTGGATACGGTCGCGCATGGCAACCACTTCAGCTTCCCACATTGGGCGCAGTTCAGGATCACTCAGAACACGCGCCACCAGCTGGCCACCATGCAAAGGAGGGTTGGAATAATTGCGGCGTATGGTTGCCTTCAATTGTCCCAATACATTGACGGCCTGTGCCGCGTCTGGACAAACCACGCTCAGAGCGCCACAGCGTTCACCGTACAGGCTCATGCTCTTGGAGAAAGAATTGGCGACGAAGAAACTCAAACCTTCATCTGCCAACAAGCGCACGGCATAGGCATCTTCTTCGATGCCGTCGCCGTAACCTTGATACGCCAGATCCAGGAAAGGAATCAGCTCACGCTCTTTCAGCACCGGCACCAGTTGTTGCCACTGTGCTTTGGTCAAATCGACACCAGTAGGGTTGTGGCAGCAGGCATGCAACAAAACGACACTTTTTTTCGCTGCACCTTTCAGTGCTTCCAGCATGGCGTCAAAACGCAGTCCACCTGTCGCTGCATCGTAGTAGGGGTAAGTTTTAACTGTCAGGCCACAACCTTCGAATACGGCACGGTGATTATCCCAGGTTGGGTCGCTGACCAGCATGGTTGTTTCTGGGAAATAACGCTTGATGAAATCGCCACCGACCTTCAAGCCGCCACTGGAACCGACGGATTGTATCGTCACTACGCGGCCAGCCTTGACCGCCGCGTTGTCGGCACCGAACAGCAAATGCTGGACTGCCGTACGGAAATTAGCCGCACCTTCCATTGGCAAATAAGGGCGGGCTCCTGCTTCTGCCACCACCTTGTGCTCTGCCGCACGGACAGATGGCAGCATAGGAATCTTGCCAGCATCATCAAAATAAATACCGATGGACAAATTGATCTTGTTAGGACGAGGGTCTTTGCCAAACGCCTCGTTCAGGGACAAGATGGGATCGCCAGGATAGGCTTCGACGTGCTGAAACATGATAAAACTCCAGATGGTTGGACATAAGATCAAAGCTACATTGATTGTATTTTTATTAAAATCAAATACAAAGCGATGTGCGTCATACCTCTATTGTGACACAAGCCGCCTTCCGCTTAGGATACAGCTACCCCTTCACGGCAATGAAAACTGTATTATCCTGATTGAAATCACCCCAAAAATGCTGCTACCAGCCATGCATAGCAGCATTAATTTCCATGCAACAATAAAATCAATGTCCGTGCGAGTGCTCCTCTGCTTCTACTGGCATGTCAGCACCGTTTTTGCCTTCAAAAAAGAAAGGCCTGCGGGTTTTAGGTGTTTTTCCAACTTCATTCATGGTCGCCGATTCATACAAACGGCCATTCAGCATCACATGGCTGACACGGTCTGAAACACGGATGTCTTTCAACACGTCACCATCAATGATCATCAGGTCTGCCAGCTTACCAGTTTCCAGCGAACCGATATCCTTGTCCAAGCCCAGATAACGTGCTCCATTCATGGTGCCGCTACGTATCGCTTCCATTGGTGTCATGCCGCCCTTGACCAAAGTCCACAGCTCCCAATGGGCAGCCAAGCCTTCACGCTGGCCATGGGCACCCAGATTTACCGTGACACCGGCACGCTGCAAGGAGGTTGCCGTTTCTGCGACTCTGAAGACATTAAAGTCTTCTTCAGGGGCGGTTTCGCGTCTGACGCTACGCGGTTCGAGGACAGATTTGGGAACATACCTGGTCAATAAAGGATGTTTCCATACATCCGTGCGAGCATACCAGTAATGCTCGCCATCCAGACCTCCATAGGCAACCCCAAGTGTAGGCGTGTAACCAACCTGGGTTTGTGACCATAACTGCCTGACATCGTCATACACTTTCTCGACTGGCAAAGCATGTTCAACGCCGGTATGGCCATCCACCACCATGGTCATATTAGTCTGGAATAATGAACCACCTTCAGGCACCACCATCATTTGTGTCTGACGCGCTGCTTCCAGAATTTGCTGGCGCTGCTCGCGCCGTGGTTGGTTATAACTCTTGACCGAAATTGCTCCGGCTGCCTTGAGGCGTTTCAGGTGCGTCAAGGCATCATCCAGATTATTGACAATGGCAGCGAAGTTACCCTTGGCACCGTACAGTATGGTGCCGGTCGAGTAGATGCGTGGCCCCAATACCTGTCCCGCTTTTTGCAATTCACTCTGGGTAAAGATTTCGCCGGTATCGTTGGAAGGATCATGAATGGTGGTGACGCCAAACGCCAGCGATGCAAAATTTACCCAGCTTTGCTGAGGAATAATGCCATTTTCCCCCATGCTGCCATGCCAGTGCACGTCAACCAGTCCTGGCAATATGGTCTTACCTTTTGCGTCAATTTGTATAGCACCGTCTGGTATGGCGATATCGCTGGCCTTGCCTACATTGACTATGCGGTTATCCTTGACGACGATGCGGCCATCTTCAATGACTTCATCCCCTTTCATGGTGACTATCCGGGCACCAGAAATCACAGTCAAGCCGGCAGGCTTGTCTGCCTGTTGACGGAAACCTATCTTAATGCCCTGCTCAACAGGTTTAGGTAATTCGGCAGATGCGCCTGGCACAAATGCAAACGCATCTTTCAATTCACGACTGAATAATTCATCGCCCAAAGAAAAATGTATGCGTTTGCTGTCGCCTGACCAGTGCAAATACTGCCCTGCGTTCACATCCAGCTGTTTTACCGGCAAGGCATCCATCTTCTGCCCTATAGTGACGGCCTTGCCAGCCAGCGGTAATGGCACGACATAGGCGTGATAACGCTCACCAAATGCCAGCCATTCACCATCTGGTGAAATCGCAAATTCGCCAGCGAATTCGCTTTTTGCCACCGGCTGTTCAGGTTTGCCATCCAGTGGCAGGCGTATCAGCGAAGTAGTCCAGTCAACCTCACCCGTATATTGGGTACGGGTTACATACACGGCTTCGCCATCCTTACCAAACTGAGGCGCACTGCCCTCTTCAGTCAGCAGACGTGGCTCGGATTTGCCATCAACATTTGCCAGATAGACCCCGGTATCCATTCCAAACCAGGGCGTCGTCAGGAAACCTCCCTTGGCTTTGACGTAAGTTACTTGCTTACCATCCGGTGAAAAACGCGCCTGCATGTATTTGCCCGGGGCCTTGGTGACCACGGCTTCTTTACCACTGGCAAGATCGACCACTCTGACTGAGCCCAGTTTTTCGTCATTCCAGCTACTGAATACCACCGATTTGCCATCGCGTGAAAAACTGGGGAAGAATTCAAAATGGGTGTTTTGCCTGGTCAGGCGGCGCGGCGTTCCATTTGGCAAGTCTTTTACGTAGATATGTCCCAGCGCCGAATACACGACCTTATCACCCTGCGGTGCCACGTTCACCCAGCGCAACTGGTGCACGTCAAACTGATCGGGAGCCACTTCATGCGAGAAGCGCAAGGCATCGCGGACTTCTCTGGTATCTTTCACATGGAAAGGAATTTCTACCGCCTTGCGGGAGAATGGATCAAGACGCCAGATTTTGCCTTTAGCCCAGACCACGATTTCCTTGCTATCAGGCATCCAGGCAAATGCCGGATAAACGCCCTGTATGGCCCAGGCTTCCTGCATGTCACGTTCCAGTTCTGGCCAGGCAGCCGCCTCTTCACCTGTCTGCAAATTTTTCAGGAATAAGGTGGACTGGTTACGGACACGGCGTACAAATGCCAGGTATTTGCCATCAGGTGATGGAACCGGCCGTACCGCGCCACCAGGGCCGCTGACCAGCGCCTTGACCTTGCCATCCTGCATGTCACGCCGGAAAATCTGGTAAATCTGCCCATTGGAATTTTTATTGTATTCAAAGGAAATCCCAGGCGTTGTGTCCTGCGAATAATAGACATAGCGACCGTCAGGCGAAAATGCCGGTTCACCCAGGTCTTTTTGCCAGTTTGGTTTTTCATTCAACTGTACGCCAGTACCACCGCTTTGATGGTACAGCCAGATTTCGCCTGACCCCAGTGAACGTGTACCCGTATAGTGCTTGCGAGCCGCGATATATTGGCCGTTGGGATGCCAGACCGGGTTATTCAAGAGACGAAAGTCTTCCTTGCTGACGGCATGGGCATTGGTACCATCAACATTCATGACCCAGATATTGTCACCACCACCCGCATCAGACATATAGGCGATCTGCTTGCCATCAGGTGAAAAACGGGCCTGCATTTCCCAGGCCATGGAGTGGGTCAATGCCCTGGCTTCACCACCGGCGATTGGCAGCGTGTACAAATCACCCAGCAGATCAAAAACCAGTTGTTTGCCGTCTGGGCTGACGTCCACACTCATCCAGGTGCCACTGCGGGTGTCAATATTGACTGTTTTGCTTTCGCCGGGGGGATGATTGACATCCCATTTCTTTTTCTCTGCATCCGGCTTGCTGGCTGGTTCTGCCGCCAATGCCGGCAAACACAGCATGACAGCGCATGCCACAGGCAATAGTCGTGAAACACACATACAATTTCCCCCTCGTTGGTTTTTATTTGGTTTTGTAGATAGTCAATAATATATTCAAAGAATATTAGCCAGACTATTTCAGATGCGTCCTCAGGTAAAAAGTTCCCTGTGACAAGCATGCCACCATGCAGCATCACGTGCCAACATCTTGAATTACAACAAAGCAGCAAGCTATACACCGTCAAATCGACTGGCATCAGGTATGATTTGAGCAATTGCATCTTGTCCATGACCATGAATCTATTTGCGCTAGAGGACGAAGTAACACAGCTTGCCGCCAGGCTGACTTCCGCACATGGCCTGGAAAAATTCATGGCGCAATTGAGTCTGGCCTGGTATTTACGGCAAAGGGATAGCAGACGCGCATCCGGGCTTGCCGCAGAAGTATTGGCAGAATTGGCTGAACTTGATGCCCCAGAAACCCTGCGCAGGCAATTTCATGCGCGCCTGTGCCTGATCAGGGCGGAAATTGCTGCCCTGTCCGGCAACCTGACCGCTGCCGAACACTTGCTGGCCGACGGCATAGCCGTTTTCACAGATCTCAACGACGTAACTGGTATGGGTGATGCCTGCCTGACCGATGCTGCACTGGCATTGGAACAGGGTGATGCCGGGCGTGAAGCGCAGGCCTGCAATAATGCCATTACCTGGTACACCCGGGCTCATGACCAGCTCAGGTTATCCGTCGCAGAATCATGGGCCATCTATGAACTGGCATTTTATGACCCCATGGCAGCATCAGTCAGGCATACTGCTTTTGACAGGCAATATCAGCATCAGTCTCACCCGGCAGTTGCAGCACACCTGGCAGCAGCCTTGGGGGTGATTCAAGGAAGGCGCGAACCGGCGCGGGCATCAGTCTATTATCTGCAAGCAAGCGAACTGGCACGTCAGGCAGGCATGATACGGCTGGCCATCATTTCTGCTGGTAACTCAGGCGAATCAATGCAGGCTGTGGGGGATCTGGAAGGTGCTGCTGGTGTCTTTGACTGGGCTGCAGAGCGCGCCCATGAGACCGAATGGCCTGCCCTGGTCGGCTATGCCATGTCGCATCTGGGTAGTCTGCTGCGACAATTGGGGCAACTGGAACGCAGTCAAAAGACGCTGGAAGAGGCACTCAACGGTTTCTCGCATGCACCAGGGGGCATCAATAAAGCCATCGTCCATGCGGAACTGGCAGAATGCCTGCTACTCCAGGGTAAAACAGAAAAAGCCATACTGTCCTTTAGTGAAGCTATTGCCCTATTTCGTGCCGCCCATTCCATGGACGACTTGCCACAGGCGCTGATACGCTATGCACGGGCACTGTCCATCGCTGGTCAGGCCACCGCCGCCCTGGATGCCGTAGAAGAAGCGCGAAATCTTATTCACCTGCACCAGTTCACTGCGCTGGGTGTAACGCTAAACCAGACGCTGGCAGAAATTCATGCTCGCCACGTAGTGAACCAGCCGGAAAACATGGATGCGCCAAATGCCACCATTTATTACCTGGAAGAGTCACTGCAGACCGGCAAACTGACTGAAGGTTGGCAAGCCAGTACAGAATTGCTGATGGCATTAAGCAATGCATGGTCGGATATTGGCGATACCAGCAAGGCACTAGTATATGCAAAAATGGCCGTTGCAGCAGAACAGCAGGAAAGTAAAAAGCAAGCCAACAACCGCACTGCCATGGCACAGGTCCGGCATGAAACAGAGCTGATACGGGCAGAAGCCGAACAGCATAGGCTGGTTGCTGCATCAGAAGCCCGCCGGGCAGCTACTTTGCAAGAGGCGGGAGCCACTCTGGAACGGCTTGGTAAAATCGGACAACAAATCACCTCCAATCTGGAACCGGAAGCTGTCTTTGAAGCTATTCATCATCATTTAAGAGATTTGCTCGATGCCACCACTTTCGTCATCTATCTGCTGTCGGAAGATGGCAATACCCTGACCCAGGCCTTTGGCATAGAAGAAAATCTGCCACATCCCCATCATGAAGTTGCCGTCAACGATGAGCGTGCCTTTAGCGCCCGCTGTGTACGTGAAAGGCGTGAAATCAGACTGGAACTGCAAGCTGAAAATGAATTCCCTGTCGTGCTCGATACGCTGCAGACGCTCAGTCTGTTGTTTGCTCCACTGAGTATCAATGAACGTATCCTTGGTGTGATGACCATACAAACTCCACGCGAACATGCTTATGGTGAAAGAGAATGTCTGGTGTTTCGCACCTTGTGTGCCTATGGTGCCATTGCGCTCGACAATGCCAATGCTTATCGTGAATTACGGCTAACACAACAGCAACTGGAAGCCGCCAGTATCACTGAAAGGCAGGCGCGAAAAAAAGCCGAAGACGCCACACGACTGAAGAGTGAATTCCTGGCCAACATGAGTCATGAAATCCGCACCCCTATGAATGCTGTCATTGGCCTCGCCCACCTGGCCTTGCAGACCAGACTGACGCCCAAACAATATGATTACGTCAGCAAGATACATCACGCCGGCGAATCGCTACTTGGCATCATCAATGACATTCTGGATTTTTCCAAGATAGAAGCAGGCATGCTGGATGTCGAGTGCATACCGTTTTCCATAGAAGAAGTGCTGACCGGCATATCAACCGTCACCAGCCAAAAGGCAGCGGAAAAACAGGTCAACTATCTGGTTCACGTTGATCACGATGTGCCTGCAAGCCTGCTCGGTGACCCTTTGCGCCTGGGACAAGTATTGATTAATCTGGTGAATAACGCAGTCAAATTTACCCCGCCTGGTGGCACAATCAATATGCATGTGCATAGTTTACCATCGCATGCACATGCACCTGCCACTTCACTGCTACGTTTTTCAGTCAGCGACACTGGCATAGGCATGTCGACAGAACAGCAGCAAACCCTGTTCCAGCCCTTTACCCAGGCGGATGGTTCAACCACCCGCAAATATGGCGGCACCGGCCTAGGCTTATCCATTTCTCGTCGGTTGGTGGAACTGATGGGTGGAAACATTAGCGTCCACAGTGTCGAAAACCAGGGCGCTACCTTTGTCTTTGAACTGACTTTCGATGTGGATGCAAATCCAGTCAACAAGCAACATCAAGCAAGCAGTTTATCTGAGCAACATGCAAAGCACCGGCCAGCAAAGCCATCACAAAACCATGCTGGTCACCGCGTCTTGCTGGCAGAAGACAATCCCGTCAACCAACAGATAGCACTGGAACTGTTGAGCATGGTCGGCATCACTGCTGAGGTTGCCGAAAATGGCATGGAAGCAGTTCGCATGGCTCTTGCCTCTGATCCAGGTTATTACGCCATGATTTTTATGGATTTGCAGATGCCCGTCATGGATGGGCATGAAGCCGCGGCCTTGATACGCAAAGAAGCCCGAATTAACGATACTCCCATCATTGCCCTGACTGCCCACGCAGTTGGTGATATTCGCGAACGCTGCATACGCGACGGTATGCAGGATTACCTGACCAAACCTGTGCAACCAGAAGCCCTGTTCAGGATAGTGTCACACTGGATCAAAGACAGCCCGGAACAGACCGGGCAGATAAACGTAGCTTTGGCAGCACCCCAGGATGAAACTGAGATCATCTTGCCGTACTTTACTCAACTGGATGCCAGACAGGGCTTGCATTATATGGGCGGACGTCAGGATTTTTACCTGACCATGTTGCACCGCTTTCAACAAAGTCAGGCAGACACCCTGTCTGAACTACAACGGCTGTTAAGCGATAACGATAATAAAAATGCGGAAAGATTAAGCCATACTCTGAAAGGCCTGGCCGGTAGCATAGGTGCAGTAGAATTGCAAAAAATCGCAGCGGAGATGGAACTTGCCCTATCCGATGGAAAAGACCGGGAATTAATTTTTACCTTGCAAGAACGGCTGCAGCAATCACTGAATGCCGTCCTCGACGAATTGGCGGCGCAATTACCGGATAGTTTACCCAGACCGGCAGAAGCAGCATTCAGTGAAGCTGAGGCAAGAAAATTGCTATCAGATTTACATCATTTGTTGCTGGCATCTGACGCCGATGCACAGACCCTGTTTGATGAACACCAGAATGCCATTGCCAGCCAGCTAAGTAACGACAGCATGACGCAGCTCAGGCATTTCATGCATCAGTTTGAATTTGAGGCAGCAGCCGGGGTTATCGCTCAACAATGATTACGGGCGGCACGTTAAATCACTTTGCGCTCTTTCAAACTGCTGATTCGATCTTCAGCAATACCCCAGTCATGCAAAATAGCTGCGCTATGCTGTCCTGCTGATGCGGGTGGGAAACCCAGTTCCGGGCTGGTACGGCTGAACCGGGGTGCGGGTGCTGGCTGGGTGACGCCATCCACATTCACAAAATTGCCCCTTGCCTGATTATGCGGATGTGCGGGTGCTTCTGCCATGTCCAGAACCGGAGCAAAGCAGATATCCGTCCCTTCCATCAAATCACACCATTCCTGCCTTGTCCTTGTTTTGAACAGGGCGGCACATTTTGCTTTTAATTCCGTCCACTTGCTGGCATCCATCTGCGCATCAAATGCAGTATCTGTGATGCCAGTGCGTTGCAACAACAGGGCGTAAAACTGTGGTTCAATCGAAGCAATTGAGATGTATTTTCCATCAGCACAGGTGTAGGTATCATAAAAATGCGCTCCACCATCCAGCATATTGGCACCACGCTGGTCGCTCCAGGCACCAAAGGCACGGAAGCCGTATATCATGGCCCCCAGCAAGGCGGAACCATCAACCATGGCAGCATCAACAACCTGCCCCTTGCCAGAATTGCGCGCCTCCAATGCGGCGCAGACCACTCCAAATGCCAGCATCATGGCACCACCACCAAAATCCCCCACCAGGTTCAGTGGTGGCACGGGTGGCGTATCCGCTCTGCCCATGGCGTGCAACATGCCAGTGAGGGCGATGTAGTTCAAATCATGCCCTGCCGCCTGAGCCAATGGGCCATCCTGCCCCCAACCGGTAATGCGTCCATATACCAGCCTTGGATTGGCTTGCATGCATGGTTCCGGTCCCAGGCCCAGTCTTTCCATGACGCCGGGACGAAAACCTTCCAGCAAAATATCTGCCTGCCCCTGCAATTCCAGCACCAGTTCCCGCGCTTCTTCCTGCTTCAAATCCAGCGCCAGCGAACGTCTGCCACGTGCCATGACATCGTATTTACTTCCCAGCATGGGGAAAGGATTATTACCACCAGCCGCCATTTTGCGGTCTATGCGTATGACGTCCGCGCCCATGTCGGCCAGCATCATGGCAGCAAACGGACAAGGGCCCAGACCCACCATTTCAATGACGCGTATTCCTGCTAAAGGTCCAGCCATGTTTCATCCTTCATCTATGATTCTGATCTGTGCTTGTCTACAGATTGCGCGCAATAATTTCTTTCATGATTTCATTGGCACCGCCGTAGATGCGCTGCACCCTGGCATCCACATACATTTGCGCTATGGGATATTCCATCATATAACCATAGCCACCAAACAATTGCAGGCACTGGTCAATGACCTTGCATTGCAAGTCGGATATCCAGTATTTCGCCATGGAGGCCAATTCGGTATCCATACGTCCTTCCATCATATCGACTATACAACGGTCAATGAAGGTACGGGCAATGGTTGCCTCGGTCTTGATTTCAGCCAGCACAAAGCGGGTGTTCTGCATATCTATCAGGGCCTGGCCAAAGGCCTTGCGTTCACGCGTATGCTCTATGGTCAGGCGCAACGCCCGCTCTATGGCAGCGACACCGGCCACACCCAGTATCGTGCGTTCATACGGCAATTCTGTCATCAACTGGCTAAAGCCCTTGCCTTCCACACCACCCAGTACACGATCAACTGGCACATGTACGTCGTCAAAAAACAGTTCACAGGTATCCTGGCCTTTTTGTCCTATTTTTTCCAGTATGCGACCGACCCGGTAACCAAGGCAATCTTTGGTCTCGACCAGAATCAGCGAAATACCTTTGGCACCAGCATCTGGGTCCGTCTTGGTAACGACCACCACCAGATCAGCCAGGTAACCATTGGAAATAAAAGTCTTGGAACCATTGATGACGTAGCCATCGTCCTGGCGCAGGGCACTGGTGCGTATGCCCTTCAGGTCAGAACCGGCACCTGGCTCTGACATGGCAATGGCAGCCACCATCTCACCACTTGCCAACTTGGGCAGATAATGGTGTTTTTGTTCTTCTGTACCCTGATTCAAAATATAATGCGCAACGATGGCATGCACATGAATACCCAAAGCCATGTCGCCAGCGTAGGTCAGTTCTTCAAAAACGATGGCCTGATGGGCGAAGGTGCCGCCTGAACCGCCATATTCTTCAGGTATATCTGCCAGCAATATGCCCATAGCGCCAGCCTTGTTCCAGACATCGCGATCTACATGTTGCTGTTTTTTCCAGCGCTCCTGATGCGGGATGACTTCAGCATCCACAAAACGATGCACGGCATCACGAAAGCTGTCCAGTTCAGGCGTCATCCAGCAGGGTTGGGTTTGCATATCGTCTCCATCTATTATGGTTAGCTTGCTTGTCAATTGGCTTTTATGTTTTAGTTTAAATTGCCGCAAGTCTGCTTTAAGGTTACCATCTTCGCCAGCCATTAGATCCGTGATTTTTTAGAAGATTATCCCCATTCGCCATGCCCGATAAAGTGATGACTACCGCCCCAGCGACTGGTGACACAACACAACAAGACAAGCCGCCCACCAGAAAGCGTGGTCGACCAGTATTGGATGAATCAGAGAGCATACGGCAAGAACTGATCAAACAGTCAGCCCTTCTGTTCCGTAAGCAAGGCTATGACAACACCACTGTGCGCGACATTGCCGCAGCGGTCGGCATACAGTCTGGCAGCTGGTTTTATCACTTCAAGACCAAGCAGGATATTCTGGTAGCGGTGATGGAACAGGGCATGCAAAGATCATTGCAGGAAATTGAACAACTGAACCTGGCCGATTTGCCACCACGCCTGGCCTTTCAGCGCCTGGTGGAAGTGCACCTGAATACCCTGCTGGCACCAGATCATGATTTCATTGCCGTCTTGCTATATGAATGGCGTTCGCTGGATAAGCCTGCCCGTGCCATGATCATTGCCCTCAAGGACAGGTATGAAGCCGTGTGGGAACAGGTCATCGCCGCCCTGCATGCCTCGGGCGACTGGGCCATGCCTACACCGTTGGACAAATTGCTGATGTTTGGCACACTGAACTGGACGGCCCAATGGTATCGCCGTGGCAGAGGAATCAGCATAGAGGAACTGGCTGCGCAGTCCGTACAATTCATCCTGCGTACCAAGGCATGACAAACAAAGATGCATACCTCAAAAAAACATCTTACTCAGGATTGCGTTTTGAAAACAGTGCCACCAAACCGACGATCAGTAAGATGGGGAATAATAGTGGCAACAGCGCCAGGGCGATAGAGCCGAGGACGACGGCAAAGATGAAGAACAATAAAATGCCAACACCTGCCAGCACCACTCCCGTCAGGCCCAAGGCAAACAATACGGCAAGTGCACCTATCCCGCAGGCAAGAACGAATCCAAAAAAGCCGCCGACCACACCCATCTCATGACCACTGACATGCATGTTCATGTCGCTGAATGAACCTATACTGATGAAAGCCAGCAACATAAGGAAAAACAGGATCAGCGCGGTGCGTTTGTTGGAAGTCATGATGTGCCTCTCGTCAATGTGGGTTGGGCTTTTCAGGGCCAGTTCTGTGTATCGATGCAGCCATCTTAGACACAACAATCCTCACCTGCCACGTGCTTGCGACAGAATGCATAAATCACGGATCAAGCAGTCGATTTGAAGGAAAATTTGCTGAAAAGAAAAAAACCAAAGCAGGTTTTCAAGCTGCTTTGGTTTAAATTACTGCTGCCACCATCGAATGGTCAGGGTGCTTCCTCGCCAGCGCTGATCGCCCCTAACGCTGCAAGCGTTGCTACTTTTACCGGAAAGACCGGCTGCCGCATGCCAGGCGCTTGCCAGCCAAACAAAAATTGACAGGCTGCGCCACAAATGCGCCCCTGGCAAGCACCCATGCCGGCCCGGGTCATCAGCTTGGCGCTACGCCAGTCGCCATGCTCAGCCAATTGCTGGGAGCTAACATCTTCACAACGGCAAACCAAGGTGTCGGGCTGACATAGGTGACGCCATTCTTCATCCGCGGCAAAGCTGCTATTGAGCAGACGGGCAAATGCCCGGGCCTGATCGCGCACCGCAAGTGCATCGGCGCTGATAGTCTGGTCAGTGGCTGCCAGGCCAGCAATGTGTCCTTCTGCCAGGGCTTTATCGACGCCACCTATGCCGCAGGCTTCACCGGCGGCCCAGATTGCTGGCTGACTGCTGGCCTGATGTGCATCTACCTGAATACTGCCGTCGTGAACTTCACACGCCAGCAAACTGCCAAGCTCAAGGTTGGGCAGCAACCCAAAACCACAGGCCAGAAAATCGCAGGGTATGTCCAATATCTTGCCGCCATGTTGCAGGCTGACATGGCTTAACTGATGTTCACCGCTGGCCTTGATAACTCTGGCATCATGCCGATAAGCAATTTGTTTCAGATGCCAGAACAATTTCACAGCCTGCAAAAACTTGCCGCGATGATGGCGTAGCAAGTACAGGAAAAAGCGCATCAATTCACCAGTGCCGCGATGTTCTGCGATGGTCAGCACCATAGCCCCTGCCCGCCTTGCTGTATCGGCCACTGCCAGCAACAAAGGGCCGCTGCCAGCAATCACCACGCGCTTACCCTCTACGGGCATACCACCTTTGATCATGGCTTGCAGCCCACCCGCCCCGGTGACGCCGGGCAATGTCCAGCCAGGGAAAGGTAGCAATAGCTCGCGTGCTCCAGTACAGAGTATGAGTTTTTCCCAGTGTATTTTTTGCGCGCCATGGGCAGTTTCCAGCAAAAATTCCCGTTCACTGGTCCTGGCCACGATACGCGCGCCATATACCATACGCAGATTGGGGCGCTGGCACAGCTTTTCCCAGAGTACCTGTGCACGGCCATCAGGCCACTTCTCTGAGCCACCTCGCCAGATCTGGCCACCTGGTGCAGGATTTTCATCAATGATGGTCACCGTGCCGACCTGTGCAGTAGCTGCCAATGCGGCCGCCAAGCCAGCTGGCCCAGCCCCGATAATCAACACGTCAGTAGAAAAAGGCAAGATTGTAGCAATCATCATTGACCACCATATTCTGTATCGATGACCATGCCTGGGCGACAATATTCCTGGCAGGCCAGATGATGTGGCTGACCGTTGATGCTGACCCGGCACTCCTGGCAGATGCCCATGCCACATACAGCAAAGCGTGGCTGGCCAGATACCGATACATGAGTCTGTAGATGCTGGTATTGCATTAATGCAGCAGCCACCGTCATGTCGCTGCGGCTGTTAACCGGCTGGCCATTGATCCATATTTTTGTCTGTACGTCGGTTTTTTCAGGCATATTTGACACCCTGCTCAGGGAAAAAACGTGAAGGCAGATAGGTGGCAGCATCAATCTTGCCAGGACGTCCGGCAATCTGGTCGGCCAGTATCTGTGCCGTCGCCAATGCCGTCGTCACACCCAGGCCTTCGTGCCCTGCTGCAATCCAGATGCCGGGCAACAATGGATGCGGCCCTATGATAGGTTGCCCGTCGGGCGAGGCTGGTCGCATGCCAGCCCAGGCACGAATAATCTGCATATCTGCCAGACAGGGTAATAGTTGCATGGCTGCCTGCAACACTGCACCCAGAGCGCGCGGATCGATGCTGGTATCGGTCTGATGATCCTGACGGCAAGAACCCAGCAACCATTGCCCGGTTGGGCGCGGCTGTATATTCGCAGCGACAGCCAGGGCATCGGCAGTCACCGCCGCCTGGCCATAATTCATGCTGACTATCTGGTGCGACAGGCGTCCGGGATAACGGTCGGTAATGGCGAGATGCCCTTTGCGACCGAACACGGCAATCTCTGGCAATAGTCTGGCTACATCCAGACCAGCGGCAATGACGATTACATCCGCCACCAACCTGCTGCCATCTTCCAGTTTCAGGCTGGCTGCATGCACGCTGCTGACACGCTGACCCAGTAACAGTTGCCCGCCCTGCTTGCGTAATTGTTGCGCCATAAAATAGGCGATTTGCGGTGAATAAACCACACTGTCACCAACCACCCTGACACCACCGGCCAAACCGGGGCGCAAGGCTGGTTCAAGTTTTTGCACCTGGTCACCAGTCAGTGCATCTGCCTGCCAGTCACGTGCATTCAGCGTGGCGGCCCTGTGCTGTGCTTCTGCCAGTTGCTCCTCATTCTCGGCCACCCACAAGGTGCCGCTGGGGCTGGGTTCGCCAACGCCAGGAAACTCGGCAAAAAAATCCCGCCACAAACGCAAAGACAAGAGACACAGGTCGAGTTCCTGACTGGATTCATCCAGCGCCACCAAATGCCCCATGCCAGCCGCCGTTACACCACAACCGGGTGTAGCAGCGTCAATCAAGCCTACTTGAAAACCATCTTGCTGCAATTTAAGCGCGCAGGCACTACCGACTATGCCCGCTCCTACCACCAGCGCTCTTGGCTTCATACTCATATTAGTCAAACACAGGCAATACCGGGCGGCTTGCCAGGGCTGCGTTGACTATCTGCTCAACACGCGCACGCATGGCACCGGCCAGTGGCAAACGCGGTGCACGTACTCTGTCGTTGGAATCTATCACCAGGGCTTCTACCAGTTTGATGTTTTGCACCAGGTAGGTAGACACATCCAGATCCAGCAAGGGGCGGAACCAGCGATAGATATCCAGCGCCTCGGCATAACGACCAGCCTGTATCAGGCGATAAATTGCTACTGTTTCATGCGGAAAAGCCACCACCAGCCCGGCTACCCAGCCTTTGGCACCGGCAGTCAATGCTTCAAATGCGAGATTGTCCACGCCAGTGAACAAGTCATAGCGATTACCCAGGCGGTTGATGATCTCAGTAGTGCGGCGAATATCGTCCGATGATTCCTTGACCGCTACAAAGCGTGCATCGTCTGCCAGTTCTTCCAGCATGTCCGTGGTCACATCGACGCGATAAGCCAGGCGGTTGGAGTAAATCATGATGGGCAAATCACCCGCAGCAGCAATGCTACGCAGTGTGGCGACGGTTTCACAATGATTGGTGTGATAAATGGTGCTTGGCACGACCATCAAGCCGTCGGCACCAGCTTTGGCAGCTTTTTCGGCCAGGACACAGGCATCGCGCGTCGCCGCTTCAGCCACGGTCAGGATAGCGGGTTTGTTGCCTGTGACTTGTTTAGTCAGCTTCAATACATCAATGCGCTCTGCATGCGATAACAGCGGACCTTCTCCCAAAGAACCGCAGGCAATCAGGCCGTCGCAACCAGCGTCCATCAGATAACGGAAACAACGTTCCATCTCTGTGAAATCCAGGCTATCGTCGCTATTAAATTTTGTCGTTACTGCGGGAATGACACCTTGCCACATGGTATTTGCCTTGCTTTCTCCGGCGAAGACCGGTTAATTTTGGAAATCAGTCAAAGGAAATTTGCGCTGACAGTGTGCTGGAAATCTGGCCGAAGAAATCGATCACGGCAAAAATGAATCCCCACTTGAAACAATTTGAAGCAATTCAGTAGCTGTCAGGCTTAAACATGAGAAAGTGTAAGTCTGCCAGAAGCGGCAGTCTTGATGTTTGTACGCGTTTTGGAAGACGAAATCGGCATAGTCGCAAATGCAGTAGCGACCAGTGTGGGGAAGATCGTAAATCAGGCAAGGATGACATGGCCATCCTTGCTCTTTTTTCAGAACAAAGATTGAGAACCTGAATCAGCTCATTGAAGCAAAAAAGTAAACCCCAGCAATGGCAATACCTGCACCAGCAATACGCGATAACTGGCTTGTCATCCATTGTTGTGCCGTCTTACCTGCCATCCAGCCCACGGCATGAATCAAAGCAGTAGCCAGTACAAAGCCGCTGCAATATTGCAATGCCAATGCGTTTGCCGGCATTTCCTGCCCATGTGCATAGCCATGGGCCACCGCAAATACAGATACCAGGGCCACACCTGCACCGACAGGCAATTTAACTGCAAAGCTGATCAGCAAGCCCAGCGCCACGACAGAAGCAGCAACACCATGTTCTACACCCGGCAGCGCGACACCAGCCAAAGCAAGCACGCCACCAGTGCTCATCATCAAAGGAAAACTGGCCGGTATCAGCCAGGCACGTGCCTGTTTTTGCTGCGCCGCCCAGATACCTATCGCCAGCATGGCCAGCAAATGATCGAACCCGGTGAATGGATGCAGAAAACCATCCAGCAAGGCATTCATCGTATGCAGCACACTGTCATGCGCCGACGCGGGCAATGTGGTCATTACAAGAACCAGTGCGGCGATCATGCCGAAGGATTTCGATTTGCTTGATTTCATGCGTTTCTCCAGCTTCCATCCAGAATAACAATTAGTTTTTGACTTCGTCCAGCATGCCTTGCTTGCGAATAAAGTTCACCACGGCTTCCAACCCGTCACCTGTACGCAGATTGGTAAATACAAAAGGCCGGTCACCACGCATGCGTTTGGCGTCTTGCGCCATGATGTCCAGATTGGCACCCACGTGTGGTGCCAGATCGGTTTTATTGATGATCAACAAGTCTGAACGGGTGATACCTGGCCCACCTTTGCGCGGTATTTTTTCGCCACCGGCCACGTCAATGACATAGATCGTCAGGTCAGACAATTCAGGACTGAAGGTGGCCGCCAGATTATCGCCGCCCGATTCCACCAATATCAAATCAAGATCAGGGAAATCTGCACTCATACGGGCAATCGCTTCCAGATTGATGGAGGCATCTTCACGTATGGCGGTGTGTGGGCAACCACCAGTTTCCACCCCCATTAAACGCTCAGCCGGCAAGGCATCTGCACGCAGCAGGATTTCCATGTCCTCCTTGGTGTAGATATCATTGGTGATGACCGCCATTTCATACTGGTCACGCATGCTTTTGCACAGCATTTCGCACAATGCGGTTTTACCGGAACCGACCGGGCCGCCTATACCTACACGCAAAGGGTTTGGTTCTGAGGATGTATGTGTTTGGGTGTTCATTTTTTTCCAGTTTTAATTTTTATGATCGATCTTGTGCGATTAGGAGCGATACAGACGGCTGTATTGCACCTCATGCTGCATGGACAGCAAAGACAGCCCCGGTGCCCAGTTCGACAATTGATCGTCTTCCAGTTCTTGTGCCAGCCTTGCTGCCTTTTCCAGTTCGGGCCGCAGCGACAGCAGCAAACGCTGCCCTGCTACTTGGCCGAGTGGAATGGATTTGACGCCGACCAGCACCTGATTTTCTGCCCATGAAAACAGCATGCCCAGCAAGACCGATTCTGGCGGCACCTGCAAGGCAATGGCAGCAGCGGCCATGGCCGTGGGCAAAGGCGATTCATTTTGCGCCAGCAACATCGCCAATAAATCGGCATCTGCAATCTTCAAATCATTCACCAGCTTGCCCAGCGAATAGCCCATTTGTATGCTCTCTGCCCTGAATTCTGCCGTGTCCCTTGCAGCGATAAACAAGCTGGTCCAGTGCGATACTGCCGCCAGATCCCTGTCAGCAAAAGCCTGCAACAAGCGCCACAATACCGGTGCTTCAAAACGGGCCACTACTTCATGCAGGGAATTGATAATCCATTCCCTGGCTGTGGCTTCATTGCGCACCAGACCTTTTTCTATCGCTGCTTCCATCCCCTGCGAATAGCTATAGGCACCAATGGGCAAAGACGGGCTGGCCAGTTGCAACAAATGGAGTAAGGCAGCAGACTGCATGCTCAAGCCTTGCTGTCTGAAGGACGATGTATGCGCTGACGCAAAGGTATCGGAGCCAAAGGATTATGCGGATGGCCGTCATCGCCGCCATGGTGATGTCCACCACCATACGCACCGGATTCTGGCTCAAAACTGGCCTGCTCTTCAGTGACGATTGCCCCCAGCCCCTGCAACATTTCCTTTAATACCGGGTCTTTACGTATACGCAAGAAGCCATCGCCGACCTGGGCCTGCGTATGCCGGTTACCCAGATGAAAGGCACAGCGCAATAAATTAAAAGCCGTTTCGCATTCCACCTTATACGTCGGCTCGGCAGCGGCAACGACTTCAATCACGCGGCCATCATTACCCAGCATCAGGTCGCCATGGCGCATGACGGTACCGCGCACGGTAAACACGGCCACATCTTCACCGTTGGCAAGCGTGGCGCGCAAACGGCTTTTTTCACGCAATTCATACGGCAAGACCAGTTGCCCGGCGATGCTGTCGGCAGTCTCGATTTTTGTTTGTAATGTCAGCATTGTTTAAAATAAGAAATAACGTTGGGCCATAGGCAGGATCTTTGCCGGTTCGCACACCAGCAATTCACCATTGGCACGGACTTCATAGGTTTCTGAATCGACTTCCATTTTCGGCGTCAGGCCATTGTGTATCATGTCCTTCTTGCGGATATGGCGTGTGTTCTTGACGGCAATCAGGGTCTTGTTCAGCTTCAGTTGTTCTGCCAAGCCCGCATCCAGCCCCGCCTGCGATACAAAGGTGAACGACTTTTTCAGCCCGCCACCAAAGGCACCAAACATCATGCGGTAATGCACAGGCTGTGGCGTTGGTATCGATGCATTCGGGTCACCCATCTGGGCAGCGGCGATCATGCCACCCTTGATGATCATCGATGGTTTCACGCCGAAGAAAGCAGGCTTCCACAAAACGATATCAGCAATCTTGCCCACTTCCAGCGAGCCTACTGCATGGGCAATGCCGTGGGTCAACGCCGGGTTGATGGTGTATTTGGCGATATAGCGTTTGACACGGAAGTTGTCGTTACGCGCATTGTCTTCCGCCAGCGAACCGCGCTGTTGCTTCATCTTGTCTGCCGTTTGCCAGGTGCGCATGATGACTTCGCCAACACGGCCCATGGCCTGGGAATCGGAGGACATCATCGAGATAGCGCCAATGTCATGCAAGATATCTTCAGCAGCAATGGTTTCGCGTCGTATGCGTGATTCGGCAAAGGCGATATCCTCAGCAATAGCCGGGTCAAGATGGTGGCAGACCATGAGCATGTCGAGATGCTCATCCAGGGTATTGACGGTGTACGGGCGGGTAGGATTGGTGGATGACGGCAACACATTCGCCTCGCCCACCGCCGCAATAATATCCGGCGCATGGCCACCACCCGCACCTTCGGTATGGAAGGTATGGATAGTCCTGTCCTTGAATGCCGCCAGGGTGTGCTCCAAAAAACCACCCTCGTTGAGCGTATCGCTATGAATCGCAACCTGCACATCCATCTGGTCCGCCACGGTCAGGCAATTGTCGATGGCTTGTGGCGTCGTGCCCCAGTCTTCATGCAGTTTCAAGCCTATGGCACCTGCCCTCACCTGCTCTTCCAATGGCAAAGGCAAGCTGACATTACCCTTACCCATAAAACCCAGGTTCATGGGGAATGCATCTGCCGCCATTAGCATGGAATGCAAATGCCAGGGGCCAGGCGTACATGTGGTTGCTGCCGTCCCGGTTGCCGGGCCAGTGCCGCCACCCAGCATGGTAGTGACACCACTCATCAACGCTTCCTCTATCTGCTGCGGACAAATAAAATGGATGTGCGAATCGATGCCGCCCGCGGTCACGATCTTGCCTTCACCGGCAATGATTTCCGTCGCACCACCAATTGCCATGTCAACGCCGGACTGTATGTCTGGGTTACCAGCTTTTCCTATGCAGGCGATAAGGCCATTTTTGATGCCGATGTCGGCCTTGACGATGCCCCAGTGGTCAATAATCACGGCATTGGTGATGACAGTATCCATGACTTCGGCATGTGGTCTTTGCGACTGGCCCATGCCATCACGAATCACCTTGCCGCCACCAAATTTTACTTCTTCACCATAGATGGCGAAGTCTTTTTCAATTTCTATGAACAGGCCAGTATCTGCCAGACGGATGCGGTCACCCGTGGTTGGCCCAAACATTTCAGCATAAGCATGACGTGAAATTTTCATAGTGCCCCCATCACTTTGCCGCTGAAACCATAGACTTTTCTGTCACCGGCCAAGGCCACCAGTTCTATGCTGCGTTGCTGCCCGGGTTCAAAACGGATGGCTGTGCCAGCAGCAATATTGAGGCGCATGCCATAAGCCAGCTGGCGGTCAAATTGCAGGGAGGGATTGGTTTCAAAAAAATGAAAATGTGAGCCCACCTGTATCGGCCTGTCGCCGCTATTGGCCACAGTAATACTGACCACTGGACGGCCCACGTTCAATTCGATATCCCCATCCTCTATCAGGGTTTCGCCTGGTATCATGGTTTTCTCCTAAGGAATGGGGTGATGGACGGTAACCAGCTTGCTACCATCCGGGAAGGTTGCTTCGACCTGGATATCCGGAATCATTTCCGGCACGCCTTCCATGACATCGGCACGGCTGAGTATTTGCGTACCTTCCGACATCAGTTCAGCCACCGTGCGGCCATCACGCGCACCTTCCATGATGGCGGCAGTGATCAGAGCGACCGCTTCCGGGTAATTCAATTTAAGGCCTCGCGCCTTGCGCCGCTCCGCCAGCAAGGCAGCGGTAAATATCAACAATTTGTCTTTTTCTCTGGGTGTCAGATCCATATCTTCTTTCTCGCTCCATGTAGTGACTGCTCTTTCCTATTATTTCGGTTGATTTTCAAAATAACAAGTAGTCAGATACTGAATGTCCACTTTTACTACCAAAGGATTATCAAAAGCAACACTGCAAGTTTTGAACCAAGTAGATTCATGCATGAGCAAGCAATATTGCATAGAGATGCACCAAATAAATGCAGAAAATCACCACTCAGGTGCATTTTCATTAAATATCAGGCTAACAGCCTTTCCAGCAAAATAGTTGGAACTTTTAAGCTTGCTCAGAGTAATACCTATCAAGAGACTTGATTTCACTAAAGCCAAGCCGAACACAACAGTAAACAAATTAGGACTTACGCAAAATTGTCCCAACAAGGCGCAGTGACGAAGACAGTACTTTAGTACGGTTAGGAGCTGCAACGCAGTTGGGGCGGTTTTGCGTAAGTCCTACACTTCAAATGAATATGGATACCGGGAATACAGACTCCAGCTTGCTAAGGCAAATGCGCGATGGCGATGTCGCTGCGTTTCAACGTCTGTACCAGCGCCATCAAGGGCCGATTTATCGCTATGCCCTGATGCGCTGCGGCCAGAGCGCGCTGGCAGCCGATGTTGTACAAGACGTATTCATGGGCTTGCTGACCAGATCGTATCGCTATGACGCGGGCCTGGGCAATTTGCAGAATTTTTTGTTTGGCATCGCCAGGAACTTGCTGCTGAAACAGGATCAGGCCCAACGCCGCCATCAGCCGTTGTCAGGTTTGGAGGATGAAGACGAAGAAGAAGTATTGATGAGCGAAGCAGCAGAACCCACAGATGCCATTTTCAACCAGCAATTGACTGAACATGTAAGACAGGCAGTGGCCGTGCTGCGCCCGCATTATCGTGACGTGATTATTTTGTATGAGCTGCAAGAGCTGTCATATGCAGAAATCGCCGTAATTTGCAGCATAGACATAGGCACGGTACGTTCCCGCTTATCGAGAGCACGTGCAGCGATGCTGCAATATAGCGAACGACTTGGCTGGCGCCCCGAGGTAATCGCTGCTAAAAATGGAACAGAAAGATGAAATACAATATGAATACCCATCAGGATTTCTGCAGTAAAGATGCCATGCTGGATCAGCAATTCAGCCTTTTGCGTAAAAACTTGCAAGAACTGAATACACCTGAAGCAGCAGAGCAAGCTTTATTGCAAGCCTTCGCCAGGCAGCAAGCCAAGGATAAAACACGGGTCCGTTCCAAACGTCTTCGCCCCTGGCTGGCCAGTTTGCTGACGCTGGGCGGTAGCCTTAGCCTGGTAATGTTGATGGTGTTATTTCCCGCACCCAGACAGCAGTTACCACCAGAAAATTCCTCAACCATGAACGAAGAGCTTCCACCCTTTGTCGCTCTGGTACCACTGGAACGCCTGGACAACGAAACCCCGCACATGCTGGAGGCAGAAATTCCTGCAGCTTGGCTCACCAGCCTTGGCATGCCAGTTTCACCAGAAATGGCCGGTGATCTGGTACAAGCACAAATGTTGGTCACGGCAGATGGAGAGCCTCTAGCCATGCGTCTCTTAAAATAAATGCCAACGACTACCGACACCCATCTCTGACTAACGAAAAAGGAAACATCATGAACGTCAAATTTCCGCTTTTTATACTATTGGGTTCTTCCTGTGTGATGGCCCATGCGAATGTGGACAATGACGCTGCGACCCCGGCAGATGAAAAGCAGCCACATCGGCATGTAGAAATCATTCAAATGCCTGCAATACCGCCCCTATCACCCATGCCACCCATGCCACCCATGCCACCCATGCCTGCACTGGCGGCAATGGCTGAAGTGCCAGATACAAAAACCGTCAATCGTATTGTGTCAGATGCGATGAATCAGGCATTTGTCAGCATGCAAGGCATACAAACCGTCAAACCAATAAAAAATGCACCTTACAGTGCAGAAGTCATCGCGGAGAAAACCCAGACACTGGCCGATGGCAACCAGATCAGCAACAAAACCACCAGCCTGACCTATAGAGACGCTGCTGGCCGCACCCGCCTGGAAATGCGCGACAGCAAGGGAAATATCCAACATATCCTGATAGTTGATCCGGTTGAAAACATCCGCTATATCCTCATGCCCGAAAAGAAGGTAGCAACCAAAATGCATATGGGACAAGAACTTGATGAAAAGCTGTCCAGCGTCAAGGAAAAACTGGACAAGATGAAGCAAGAAGGAAAAACCGTTAGTGTAGAAACAACGCGCAGTGGCAATGAAGTCATCGTCAAACGGCTGGAACGCAAAGCCAGTGATGACAAGGCCGAGACCAATAAAGATATTCATGAAGAAATCCAGGTCAGAGTTGTCCGTGCTGGCAGAGATATGCCGGTTGTGCAAACCGTTACCAGCCTGAATCAAATGCCGGGTAATTTCACCAGTTTGATGGCCATGAGCCCCCTACCCATGGCGTTCATGGACAGCCGCTGGACAGCAAAAGGTAACACCAAGGATCTCGGCAGTCGTGATTTTGATGGCATACGTGCCGAGGGAAAAATGCGTTCTTACCAAATTCCTGCAGGTGAAGTCGGCAATAAAAATCCCATCATCGTCAGCTCTGAAGCCTGGTATGCGCCAGAGCTGCAAATGACCGTATATGTAAAACAGACTGACCCGCGTACGGGGGAATGGAGCTACAGGCTCAATAATTTGAAACGTACAGAACCTGCTGCAAGCCTGTTCAGCATACCGGAGGGTTATACAATCAAAGAAATTCCAGTACTGCAAAAGGTAATTGTGGAGAAACATGGATAAATCGCTATAAACCCACACCTGAATGGAATTAGCCCGCAAGGGCTAATCTACATCTAATCCTTTTTAAACAGGATTTCTTAAAATCATCTCCAGCTTAGATGCCCTTTTAACAATCTCGTCTACTTTTAGCGATCTGTCTTTTTCACTCAAGCTGGAATCATTTAATATCTTTTGCCGCTCTTGAAACATTTCCAGATCAGCAATTCGCAACAATTGAAAATTAGAAGCTTCGCGAAACGACGTAATCTTATTAATATTCCACAATATCTGTTTTTCATTTTTGTCTTTTCGCCCAAAATTTAAAATAAAAGAATTGATTTTCTTTTTCATATCTGGGGCCAACTCTTTTTTCCAAATGAGTGGAGATTCAGGAATATCTACTGATTCCCAAATGACACGTATCGACTTGGCCATTTCTGGATATTTTGAACGAAAAATGTCTAACTCAGAACTATTGCAAGTCGCCAAATCAACCTGACCACGAGCAACGGCGATTAAATTGTCTTCATGACTCCCATGTTTGACTTCTTTAAAAAAACTTTCAGTATTATTTATTCCAAATTTTACGAACGCATAATAGTCAGGCACCAAATGGCCGGACGTACTTTTCAAATCGCCATCTCCAAAAATCAGATTTTTTCCATCTCTGTGAATGTCAGATAATTGTTGAATTTTGCTGCTGCCGTGTACTATCAAAATAGATTTATATGATTTTTTTCCATTTACTTCCATTGATGCAAAAATACTGGCTTTCCCAGTTTCGATCAAATTAAGTGCTTGAGAATTACCTAACCAGGCCAAATCAATATTACCTTGCATAAAGTCTCGCACTAATTCAGCCTGCCGGGTATATGCACGAAGCTCAATTTTCAATCCGAGGTTGACAGACATTCTTGAAAAAAAGAGATTCCAATCTGAAAGCATTTGGTCAGCATTTCTTGGCAACATCAATCCAAAGACCAATTTTTGACCAGGTTTTATAACGGTGTTATTTGTGTCTTGGCTTGCATTGACATTTAACGTCAATCCAAGCGTGCAGACTCCGACGAAAAAAAGCCGTCTATTCATGTCTCACTCCTGTAAATTAAATACAGCCACCTCAATTGGGATGAATAATCCTCTAATTTTTTTGTGGTGATTGAAGTACCAACTTCTTTTTTTTAATTAATAAGGATAGAAACTGAGCTTCCCCTGAAATTTAGTTCCCCAAAGGTGACGTAAAATAAACGTAACTTTGGAAAAACAAATGATGAACAGG